>NZ_WJBG01000222.1 GCF_009709555.1 Streptomyces blattellae
TCAGACACCCCATGTCGTTTGGTGTCAAGCGGTATGGGGTTGTGCGTGGTGCGACCAGGCGGTTGCTTCGTCGTAGAGGGTGCGGGTCTTGAGGCATCCGTGGAGGATGCCGACGAGCCTGTTGCCGACCTGGCGGAGGGCAGAGTTGTAGCCGGCCTCGCGGGCTCGCTGCTTGTCGTAGTACCGGCGGGCGCCGGGTGAGGCCCGCAGGGCGGAGAACGCCTGGCGCTGAAGCGCGTCGGCGAGCCGGTTGTTGCGCACGTAGCGGGCCTGGACGGTGTGGCTCTTGCCGGAGGCCCGGGTAACGGGGCTGGTTCCGGCGTAGTTCTTGCGGGCCTTGGCGGAGCTGTAACGGGTGGGATCGTCCCCGAACTCGGCGAGCACCCGGGCGCCGGTGATCTCTCCGATGCCGGGCATGGAGAGGTAGATCTCAGCGTCCGGGTGCGCGAGAAAATGCGCCTTCACCTGCTCTTCCATCGCGGCTATCTGTTCGTTGAGGGCGATCAGGAGACGAGCATGGGCGGTCGTGGTGGCCCCGTAGGCGGCGGCCACCGGCTCGGGCAGTTCCAGGTGCTTCTCGCGCAAGGCGGCCTGGATGGCCCCGGCCTTCTGGTCCCGGTTGTGGCGTCGGGCGCGGGCCAAGATGGCGGTGATCTGGATGCGGGTGAGCCTGGCCGCCGCCTGGGGGGTGGGCGCCTTGATGAGCAGTTCCAGCGCGTCGGTGCTGGTCAGCTCCAGGCTCGCGTAGGCGTTCAGGGCTGCGGGGAAGTACTCGCGCAGCGTGTTGCGCAGTCGTTGGAAGGTGCGGGTGCGTTCCCAGATCAGGGTCTGGTGGGCGCGGGCGACGACCTTGACGGCCTGGGCCTGGTCGCTGTCGCCGGCGATGGGCCGCAGCTGGTCGCGGTCGATGCGGACCATGTCGGCCAGCGCGTGGGCGTCGCCTCTGTCGCTCTTGGCGCCGGAGGTGCTGTACCGCTCCTTGAACCGGGCGACCTGCCGAGGGTTGATCGCGTAGACCCGGTAGCCGGCCGCAAGCAGGGCCTGCACCCAGGTGCCGCGGTCCGTCTCGATCCCGACGATCACGTCGCAGGGGACGAGGTCCTCACCCGCATGCTTCGCCACAAGCTCGTGGAGCTTGGTGATACCGTCCGCGCCCTCGGGCAACCTTGCGGTCGCGAGGCGGCGGCCGGTGGTGTCCTGGACTTCGACATCGTGGTGGTCCTCGGCCCAGTCGTCGCCGATCAGCAGCAACTCATCCTCCAGGTCAGGTACTTCCCGGTCATGCAGCCCGCGGAAGACACGGCACGCGGCCTAATGGATCCAGTGCTCACGCTCAGCTCGGCGGGCACGCCACCCCATCAGCGGTCATGGCCTTCCGGCCAACCAGCAGGGGCACGGTCTGACCACAGAACTCACAGTGGTTCCGGCGACATAAGTGCTCACCTGCTGGCGGCTACGGCACCGAGTCTCTCCGACCCGGCAGCTCCCATTAGGCGCCGCAGGACCGCAGGAACCTCCGGGTACGGACAGCGATGGGCAGCGGCTTGCCGGGCTCGCACGGGTACATGTCCTGCTCGACGGTCGCGAACAGCTCCACGCCCGGCCCGGCCCGAACGGCACCCTCGGTGACCCGGTCGGGCCAGGCCGGTCGGGAGACAGCCGTACGGGCCCAGCTCGATCCAGGATCGACGTCCTCTCCTGCCCGAGGGCAGAGGATTCCAGTCCGTACCTCCCCCAGTTCTCGACTTCGCTCGAACCGGGGGACCTCCATCGCGGTACCACCACGGGTTCCTGTTTCACGGGCCACCGCCGACCGGTGAGGGTCGGTCTTACACGGCCTCCGCAGGCCTGACTCCCTCCGGGTCACTACCGGCTAGCACCTCCACCCTGAAAGGCGGAGCACTGGGCAAGTGTCCGGCAGCCGGCTTCCGCGACCTCGTCCAGGAAGCGTTCCCAGGGCACCTGCCGGGGGTCGTCGGGGAACCAGACGCCCCAGGAGTCGGGGGCCGCGCCGACCCGGATCCGGGCCAGCGCGGGGGGTCATTTCAGGGTCTTCCCTTCGGAGGGCGTCGCCACGGGGGCGGTGAGGTCCTCCTCTTCCGGCAGCTCCTCGACGTCGACCCCGCGCACCTGCGCCAACTCGTGCTTGAGGGCAGCGAGTTCGGTGCCGCCGGCCATGTGGTTGGTGAGTTCCTCAAGGCTGACGTCGTCGCGGGAGGCGTTCAGCTCCATGGTGCCGAGCCGGAGCACGCTGAAGTGGTCGCCGACCATGTAGGCGTGGTGGGGGTTGTGGGTGATGAAGATGACGCCGAGGCCGCGCTCGCGGGCGGCGGCGATGTACTTCAGGACCACGCCGGACTGCTTGACGCCGAGGGCGGCGGTGGGCTCGTCCAGGATGAGGACGCGGGCGCCGAAGTAGACGGCTCGGGCGATGGCGACGCACTGGCGCTGGCCCCCGGAGAGGGTGCCGATGGGCTGCTCCAGGTCGTCCAGGACGATGCCCATGTTGCGCAGCTCTTCGTCGGCCGTCTTCTTCATCCGCTCGATGTCCAGGCGGCGGATCGGCCACGGGCCCTTGGTCATCTCCGAGCCGAGGAAGAAGTTCCGCCACACCGGCATCAGGGGGACCACGGCGAGGTCCTGGTAGACGGTGGCGATGCCCCTGTCGAGGGCCTCGCGCGGGGTGGAGAACCGCACCGGCTCGCCGTCGACGAGGAACTCGCCCTCGGTGTGCTGGTGCAGACCCGAGATGATCTTGATGAGGGTGGACTTGCCGGCGCCGTTGTCGCCGAGGACGCAGGTGACCTGCCGGGGGAAGACCTTCAGATCGACCTCGTACAGGGCGCGGATGTTGCCGTACGACTTGCCCGCGTTGCGCAGTTCGACGAGCGGCGCGTCCTTGTCGGGGACCTTGTCCATGAGGACGGCGCCGTGCGTGCCTGTTCCGTTGGTGGATGTCATCAGGTCACCTCCTGGTCGCCGTACGGCTGACCCACAGATTGATCAGGACGGCGCCGAGCAGCATCACGCCGAGGAACGCCCTGAACCAGTCGGCGTTCCAGCCAGCGTAGACGATGCCCTGCTGCACCATGCCGAACATGAAGGCCCCGAAGACCGGGCCGATCGCACTGCCGGCGCCGCCGGTCAGCAGACAGCCGCCGATCACCGCCGCCGAGATGTAGATCAGCTCGCTGCCGACACCCTCGCCGGACTGCACGGTGTTGAAGGAGAACAGCTGGTGCATGCCGAGGAACCAGGCACCGAAGCCGACCAGCATGAACAGTGAGATCTTGGTGAAGTTCACCGGCACACCGACGGCTCGCGCGCTGTCCTTGTTGCCGCCGACCGCAAAGATCCAGTTGCCGTACTTGGTGCGCAGCAGCACCCACGTGGCGATCGCCGCGAAGACCAGCCAGTACACGATAGTGATCTTCACATTGACGCCGCCGACCTCGAAGGACGAGGCGAAGATCGACTTGGCCTGGTCGAAGCCGTCCATGTCGCTGATGTTGTCGGTCGCGACATCGCCGGTGACCAGTCTCGTCACGGCCAGGTTGGCGCCCTGGAGGATCAGGAAGGTGCCCAGCGTGACCAGGAAGCTGGGCAGTCCGGTCTTGACCACCATCCAGCCGTTGAAGAACCCGACCGCGAGCGAGACCAGCAGGGCCACGATCACACCGGCCCAGACGTTCAGGGTCAGCTGGTAGCTGAGCATGCTCGCGGTGAGCGCCGAGCTGATCACCGCGACGCCGGACGACAGGTCGAACTCCCCGCCGATCATCAGCAGCGCCACCGGGATCGTCACGATCCCGATCGTCGACGACTGGTACAGGATGTTCGCCATCGAGCTGCCGTCGCGGACCGGCGGCGCCGAGATGAGGAAGAAGACGTACACCGCGACAGCGCCGAGGAAGACTCCCACCTCGGGGCGGGCGAGCAGCCGGAGGGCCAGGGGCCGTTCGGCGGTCCGCCCGTCGGTTTCCTTGCCGGGGCCGGAGGCCGGCGGTGTGGTCACCGCCGGCTCAGCCTGTTGAGCCATGCTCATCACCGAGTGCCCTTCGCGGCGTAGTCGGCGACCGAGTCGACGTTGGACTTGTCGACGAACGCCGGACCGGTCAGCACCGGCTGCTCACCGCCGCCCATGTAGTTGCCGTTGTTCTGGTAGAGCCACAGCGAGTCGACCGCCAAGTAGCCCTGGAGGTAGGGCTGCTGGTCGACGGCGAACTCGATGCTGCCGTCGCTGATGGCGCTGGTCAGCTCCTTGTTGAGGTCGAAGGTGGCGACCTTCGCCTGGCTGCCCGTCTCGTCGACCACCTGTGCGGCCGTCAGCGCGAACGGGGCGCCGAGCGTGACGACGTAGTCGATCGCCTTGTCCTCCGTGAGCTTGGCGGTGATCGTCGACTTCACGGACGGCATGTCGGTGCCGGTGACGTTGACGCGTTCGACCTCGCCGTTGAAGGTGTTGTCCACGCCGTCACAGCGCTGGGTGAGGCCGATGTTGCCCTGCTCCTGGATGACACAGACGGCCTTCTTGGCACCGGCCTCGTTCAGCCGCTTGCCGAGTGCCTCGCCCGCCACCGTCTCGTCCTGGCCGAAGAACTCCATCAGGCCGAGATTCTGCCATTCGCTCACACCGGAGTTGAGGCCGACGACGGGTATGTTCGCCGCCTCCGCCTTGCTCACGACGTCCGCCAGGGCGTCCGGCTTGGCGAGGGTGACCGCGATGCCGTCGACCTTCTGGTCGATGGCGTTCTGCACCAGGTTGGCCTGGTTGCCCGCGTTGGGGTCGGCGGAGTAGATCAGCTCGATGTTGTCCTTGGCCGCGGCGGCCTCGGCACCCTTGCGGACGATGTCCCAGAAGGTGTCACCGGGCGCCTGGTGGGTGACCAGGGCGACCGTCATCCTGGGAGTGTCGGCCTTGCCTGCCGAGGCGCCGTCCGCGCTCTCCTCGGCGTTCTTGCCGCCGGAACTGCTGGAGCAGCCCGCGAGGGTCAGGGCAGCTGCCGCCGCCGCGGCCACTACGGGGGCGAATCTGCGGGAGCGAGAAGAGCGGTCCATCGTTTTCCTGCACCTCACTGTGCGACGGGAACGACGGCGCAGGAGGCGGCGGATCGGGGGGATCCGGGCTCCGGGGCCCTTGCGGGACCGGGTCTTGCGCCGCCGAACGTGGCTGGTCTGCTGGGACGGGATCCAATCCCTTGGCGGGGCCGCTGTCAATAACTTTGTCAAGACATCATTTCACAAACAGGTCCGAATGTAAGAACAAACCATTGACAGCATCGGCCCTCGCGCCCTACAACCTGAGAGTCGGCAGGCCCCACAAGGGGGACCACCTTCCCGCAGAGCTCGACGAGGAGCGCGCATGGCCGAAGCCCAGCCATATGATCTCATCACGATGGGCCGGGTAGGAATCGATCTCTACCCGCTGCGGTCCCGGGTGCCCCTGACACGCGCCGAGACCTTCGGGGGCTTCCTCGGGGACGCGGCCGCGGACGTGGCGGTCGCCGCCACCGGCCTGGGCCGCTCCGCCGCCGTGCTGACCTGCACCGGCGACGATCCCGACGAGATGGACTACTTCGCCGTCCGTGCGGCCCGCGTCTTCTGGATCACCGGTACCGGTCTGAGCCACGAGCCCAGACGGTCCGCCGTCCTCGCCGCGCTCAAGGCCCGCGGCAGGGCGGGCATCACCGTCTTCGACCTCGACTGGCGCCCGCAGTCCTGGTCGGACCCCGACGAGGCCCGCCCGTACTACGCCGAGGCGCTGCGGCACGCCACCGTCGCGGTCGGCACCCTCGACGAATGCGAGACCATGACCGGCGTCCGCGAACCGCAGGCGTGCGCACGGGCGTTGCTCGACGCGGGCGTCGAGACGGCGGTGGTCAGGCAGGGCGCCGAGGGCGTGCTCGCCGTGCGCCGCGACGGCACCACGGCCGAGGTCCCTCCCGCCGGCGTCGGGCCGGCCGGCGGCCATGACGGGGTCGCGGCGTTCGGCGGGGCGCTGTGTCACGGGCTGCTGTCGGGCTGGGATCTGGCGACGACCGTACGGTACGCGGCCGTCACCCCCGCCCCGACTGGCCGCCCTTCACAGGAAGTTGGATAGCGTGGCGAGGACCGGCGGCTCCGCGCGTGCCACCCCGGGGCTCGACGCGGTGGACTTCGCCCTGGACCGGGGCAGTCCGGTGCCGCTGTACTACCAGCTCGCCCAGCAACTGGAGGCGGCGATCGAGCACGGCGTGCTCGCCCCGGGCAACCTCCTGGGCAACGAGATCGACCTGTCCACCCGTCTCGGCCTGTCCCGGCCGACCGTCCGCCAGGCCATCCAGTCCCTCGTCGACAAGGGCCTGCTGGTCCGGCGCCGAGGCGTCGGCACCCAGGTCGTGCACAGCCAGGTCAAGCGCCCGCTCGAACTCAGCAGTCTCTACGACGACTTGGAGGCGGCCGGGCAGGGTCCCACGACGGAGGTCCTGCGCCACGAGCTGATGGCGGCCACCGCCGACGTCGCGGCCGCCCTCGGCCTCGCGGAGGGCGCCGAGGTCGTCGTCCTGGAGCGGCTGCGCCACACGCACGACCAGCCGGTGGCGTTCCTCTGCAACTACCTGCCGGCCGGCCTGCTCCCCCTGGACACGCCCCGCCTGGAGTCGACCGGCCTGTACCGCCTGCTGCGCTCCGCCGGCATCACCCTGCACAGCGCCCGCCAGACCATCGGCGCCCGCTCCGCCACCCCCGGCGAGGCCGCCCGCCTCGACGAGAAGGAGGGCGCCGCCCTGCTCACCATGCAGCGCACGGCCTACGACGACACCGGCCGGCCGATCGAGTACGGAACGCACATCTACCGCGCGTCCCGCTACGCCTTCGACTTCCGTCTGCTGGTCAGGCCCTGAACGGCCCTTCACCGCGTGCGCGGCCGGGTGCCGAGCGACGCGCTGAACGGGGTGACCGGGCGCTCGGCGCGCTCTCCGTCCACGGTGATGTCGACCGCCTCGTTGAAGAAGGCGAGGCGTCCCTTGATCACGGCCACCGCGGTCAGCGGGTCCGGGTAGCTCCAGAGGAGGTTCGGCGGTACGCCGGCCCCGCCCCGCCACGACCAGTAGTCGGCGGTGCCCTTGTACGGGCAGGACGTGTGGTGCTCGGTGGGGACGAACAGGTCGCGGCGGACGTCCTCGGGCGGGATGTAGTACCGCGTCGGCAGGGAGGTCTCGAACAGCAGCACCGGGCGATGGGTGTCGGCGACGAGCGTGCCGTCGATCTCGACCCGCACATGGCGGCTGCTGGGCAGCGCGTCCACGCGTTTGTGCGGGTCACGCGGGTGGACGAAGATCTCCTCGTCCTCCTCGTACCAGTGGTCGAGGCCGCTGTCCCAGCGCAGGAACCACGCGAAGGCGATGTGCCCGGCCAGGTCCTCGGCGGGGAAGACCCACGCCGCGTTCTCCACCACCTCGCCGTCGGCCTCCAGGTCGTAGAAGACCCGCGCACCGGTGTGCGTGCCGGTCGGCGGGTCCTTGGCCGGGCGGAGGAGGTCGGTGCGGACCTCCTCGCGCGGGAAGGCGTACTGCGGGACGGGCAGTCCGGGCTCCCAGACGAGGACCGGATGCCTGCTGTCGACGACGGTGACCTCGCCCTTGACGCCGCGCACCCAGCGTTCGCCGGGCTCCCACAGGAGGCCTTCGGGAGTGGTCCGGATGGATCGCTCGGTGGGAAGCATGGGCATGACCCGCTCTCCTTCGGCTCATCCAGCAGCCTACTGCGGAGCCGAACGGCCGTCGCGGTCAGTGGGCCGCGTCCAGGCGGGCCCGCTGCTTGGCGGTCAGCTCCAGGTCGACCGCGGCCAGGTTCTCGTCCAGCTGCGCCACCGACGACGCCCCCGCCAGCGGTACGATCGGCAGCTCGCCGCCGGTCTGCCAGGCCAGCACCACCTGGTTGACGGTCGCGCCGGTCTCCTTCGCGACCTCCCGCAGCACCGTCAGGCGGCCCGGGTGCCCGGGTGGTCGGCATAGCCGGTGCCGGGGGCCAGGGGGCGGGCCCCGAGCTTGGTCGCGATGACGATCTCGTCGCCGACGCCGCGGCTGCGCCGCCACCGGCCGAGCAGTTCCTCGCTCTGTCCGCCCTGGCTTCCGTCCACCCAGAAGGCGTAGTTGTCGGAGGTGTCGACGAAGGTGCCACCGGCCTCGGCATAGCGGTCGAGCACCGCGAAGGAGGTCTCCTCGTCGGTGCGCGAGCCGAACAGCATCGCGCCGAGTGCGAGCACGCTGACCTCGCGGCGGGTCTTCGGATCGGTGCCGATCGTGCGGTACTTCATGGCGGGTGCCTCCCGTTCACGCGTCCGCGTTCGGGGCGCGTGAACGGGAGTCTTCAGCTTGAAGTGCGCTTCAAGTCAAGGCAGTACGCCGGTTCATCGCGCGAACGGCCCCTCCAGCGCCGCCCATTGGAGCAGCATGATGGTCTTGGCGTCGGCGATCTCCCCGGCGCGGATCATCTCCAGGGCTCCGCGGAAGGGCACTTCGAGGATCTCGATGTCCTCGCCCTCCTCGTCCAGTCCGCCGCCCTCGTGGGTCTGGGTGGACGGTCCGTACTCGGCGGCGTAGAAGCTGACGCGTTCGGTGACCGAGCCCGGGCTCATGTAGACGTCGAAGACATGCCGGACGGCGCCGATCGTGTGGCCCGTCTCCTCCACCACCTCACGCCGTACGGCGATCTCCGGGTGCTCGTCATCGTCGTCGAGCAGCCCGCCCGGCGTCTCGATCAGCATTCCGTCGGGGTGGCCGTTGACGTAGACGGGGTAGCGGAACTGACGGGTGAGCAGCACGGTTTCGCGTTCGGTGTCGTACAGAAGCATGGTGGCGCCGTTGCCGCGGTCGTGTGTCTCACGCTGCTGGGTGCTCCAGGTGCCGTCGGCGTGGCGGAAGTCGAACGTGGTCGCGCGCTCGACGTACCAGTGGCTGGAGAGCAGGGTCACCTCCCGCACCTTCACACGCGGGTTGCCGCTCAGGTCCAGGCCGGTCCGGTCGAGCCCGGTGCGGCCACGGCGGTCGGGGGTGTCGATACCGGCGGTCATCGGGCCCCGCCATGGGGGCGGGGAGCAGCCGGGCGGGAAGGACGGGGGTGATGGGTCATGCCCGTCTTCTACCAGTTCGGAGAGCACGGTGGGCGGTCTTTCATCGCTGACATGCGGCTGCTCACAGTCCGGATGATCCTGAAGTCATGTCCACACCGATTCGCGTGATCGTGCACCCGCCTTCGCCGACGGGCGGCCGGCGGGTGCGCGTGGACGGGGAGATCCTGGGCCTGGCGTACGGTCTGCGGGACCTGGCCGAGTTCCTCCGCCGAGCTGGTCTGGAGGTCGATCCGGACGACGTGGCGCACCTGACGTGGATCGACTGGCGCGGCGTGGGACCGGAGCACTGGGGCCCCGGGACCACGGCCTGAGTCACTCACCACACCGGCCGCAGCGGACTTCCGTGCCTGGCGCCGAAGTGACGTCCCGGGGACTGGGCGGGGCGTGATCAAGCGGCCCCGCGGTGCCGCAGCCTGCGCGCCAGCTCGTCCCGGATGTCTGCCGCAAGGTCGCCGGTCGCGCCCCAGGCCACGACCAGCTCGGCCACCTGCCGCAACTTGATGTTGGTGTCCATGGACGTCTCCCTGAGCACGTCCCACGCCTCAGCGGGTGAGATGCGGCCGACTGCGACGATGACCCCCATGGCCTGGTCGATCGACGCATGGGACTCGACAGCTTGCTCCAGCTGGCCGACCTTGGACTCCAGCTGGTGAATCTGGTCGCCGTGGGTTTCGGTCGGCTCGGCGGGGCTGTCCACGTCCGCTCCTCAGGAGGTAGGGGGCAGAGCCTTCGGCAGTTCGTTTGCCCTGCCTGGCTCGGCTTACCCACGCGTGACCACCGTTGAATCAGGCCGGGGCGCGGGGCGGCCACCGCGTGGAGGGCGTAGACGTCGTAGACGTCAGGGAACGGCGGTCTGCGCCTGGTCGGGCCGGCGGGCGGCCCGGTCGGCTCCGGATTTCACGAGAAAGGCTTCCGCGTGTGCTGCGGCGTCGGCGGCGTCGCGTTGTCCCATGAGGACGCAGAGGGTGTAGGCGGCGTCGTCGAGCCGACGGTGGCGGAGGAGGTTCGCCGGGTCGTGCAGCAGACCGGCCTGAGCCGACCGGTAGGCGCGCAGCGCCGCGGCGACGGTCCCGACATGAGGCATCAGCATCTTCGTGTCCTATCTCCCTCGTGCCGCCCGATCGGCCTTCGCACGGCAATCGCGAAGCCGCGGGGCGGGGCTGCCGTGCGAAGGCGTGGCGGCGCACACCCGGCCTTCAGGACTCGGTGATTTCGATGTGCCGCGGCTTGGTGGCCTGCGCCTTGGGCACCGTGACGGTCAGGACACCGTCGTGGAGCGTCGCGCTGACCTCGTCCGGACTGAGATCGGCGGGCAGGAGAGCCCGGTACTCGAAGCGGCCGCCACGGCGAGTGCTGCGGCGCACTGTGCCTTCACGCGCCCGCTCCTGGTACTCACCCGTGATGCGCAGTTCCCGCTCGCTCATCTCGATGTCGATGTCGTCCCGCTTGATCCCGGGCAGTTCCGCCTCGATCACGTAGGCGTTGTCGGTCTCCCGCATGTCGGCCGCCGGGGACCAGGCCAGGGCGGCCGGGGCGGTGGCGGCGCCCTCCAGCAGCCGGTTCATGCGCTCGAACAGCTCGTCGAACTCAGCGGCGACCGGTTCGCCCCATCCGAAGCCGGAGAACGGCCTCTCCGGCAGGCTGCCGGGCCGACGTCGTACAGGCAGCGTCATCGCGGTCCACCTCCGCGAGATTGGGTCATTCGGGTCACTTTCCATACTGCGCGCCCCCGCCGAACCAGGCGAGTCAACCCCGCACGATCCGCCGGACAGCCCTGCGCGTCGCCCGTGCCATCCCTACGGTCCGGGTCGACCAGAGTGACGCAAGGGGAATCGGGTCGGCGTGCGCAGCGGTTCCAACAACAGGACAATTGGGGTTCCATACCGGGAGGTGAGCGGTTACGGGCACTCCCTTCAGGACGCAGTTGTCGGTTCCGGGGCTTTCACCGATACGCGGCATCGGCGCAGAAGCCGCCCGGGCGGCCGTTCGCCTGGCCAGGCTTCCGCTCGACATAGCCGTGGAGGGCCTGGGGCAGCTGGCCGGATGGCTCACTCGCTCCACCCCCGCGCTGTCGCCGGTGGCGGGTGAGCCGGCCGCCGCCGGCGCGGGGATCCCGGTGCTGCTGGTGCACGGCCTGGCCGACCGGGACTGGGTCGTCTCGGCACTGCGGCGGGGCCTGGACGGCTGTGGCGCCAGCCCCTTCGTCCCGGTCAGCTACAACGCGCTCAGCCCGGACATCCGCTCGGCGGCCCGGACACTCGGGGACCAGGTGGAACTGGCGCATGCGCGCGGTGGCGGGCGGCCCGTGGTCCTGATCGGGTACAGCCTGGGCGGGCTGATCGCCCGGTACTACGTCCAGCGGCTCGGCGGAGACGCGTACGTGCCGCTGGTGATCACTCTGGCGACACCGCACAGCGGGACCGTGACGGCCCTGCTGGCCCCGCCCCACCCGCTGCTGCGCCAGCTGCGCCCGGGGAGCGACGTACTGACCGAACTCGCCGAGCCGGCCGCGCGATGCCGTGCCCGGTTCGTGGCCTTCTACAGCGACCTGGACGAGGCCGTCATCCCCGCTGCCAGGGGCCGCATCGACCATCCCGACCTGAAGGCGCGCAATGTGCTCGTGCCCGGTGTCGGCCACCTGACGCTTCCCCTCCACCAGCCGGTCATCGACCTGATGCGCTCGCTGCTGACCAAGGCCGGCCAGGCGCCCTCCGCCGTATGTCCGCGAGCCCGTGACAGCGGTGCCGAACCGGAGGAGGCTGAGACGTAGCCGGTAACAACGTCAGCACCTGTGCGGACCGAAGACCATGGCTTCTTCACCCAGCCCTGACAGCAGCGCGACGGTACGCCCCTATCGTCCCGAGGACGAGTCCGGCGTCCGAGCCCTGATCGATGCCGACCGGCTGCCGGGGCAGCCGCTCTGCACGCCGGAGAAGCTGGCCGCCGCGCGGCCCGGTCCGCTCGCCCCGGCCGACTGGTCCCTACCGGCCCGGCCGAGGATCAGCGTCCTGGCGGACGCCGCGGACGGCCCGGTCGGCGTCATCGCCTACCGTTCCTTCGCCGGAGTGCGCACCGGCGCGATCTGCTGGCTCCACGCCCGGGAGGACCCGCCCGCTCTGCGCGCCCTGGTGGACCATGCCCTCGCCGAACTCGCCCCCTGCCCGCAGATCGAGGCGTTCGTCAGTGCACCGCCGGGTCCCCTGGGACCGGGAGGGCTGCCCCGCACCCGGCGCGGCACCACTCACCGCGTCCTGCTGCAGACCGGTTTCACCGGCCGCCGCCAGGGCCGTTACCTGCGCTGCGCGCTACCGGCCGAGTCGGCGCCGGCCAAGCTGGTCGCCGACGTCTTCCCCTGCGACGTCCCGCCGGGCCACCGGCTGATCATCCGTGAGGCCGCCGAGCCGGTCGCGGAAGCCCTGGCCGGTGTCGGCCCCGACCGCACGGCGACCGTTTACTGGATCGAGACCCAGCCCGCCCATCGCCGCCGCGGCCTGGGCCGGAAGGTGCTCGGCCAGGCTCTGGCACTGCTGGCCGAGCAGGGCGCCGACGAGGTCTCGCTCGTCATCGACGACATCCAGAACCGCGAGGGCGAGCCGGCACTCCGGCTCTTCGCTTCGTTCGGCTTCACTTTCGTCGACCAGCTGTGGACCTACCAGCGCCGCCGCCCGGGCGCATGAGCCAGAAGCGCGGAGTTCACCGTCCCGGGGTTCACCGTCCCGTCCCGGGGTTCACCGTCCCGTCGGGACGTCGTCCACCCGCTCCCCCTCCGCTTGAGACGGTTCGGTCCTGGGTACGTCCGGGTGCTGCTCCGTGGCGCTGCGCTCACCGGGCTCGTTGCGCTCCCCCTCGGCCTGCGACGGGGTGTGCGCGTACAGCCAGCGGTCGTAGTCCGAGGCCTGGGACTGCATGGCGGGCCTCCTTCACTCGCTTAACGCCATGGTCCACCTTCGGCGGAGACGCGGCGAGAGCAGCGCTGCGCTCGCCGGGGGCCGGGGTTCCCTCGTGTGCCGACGGACTCACTCCCCGCCTTCACCCGCCGGTGGCAGCCGTTCGTCGGGCACGACGTGCACCGCGGCCTCCTCCGCGCCCGCCGATGCGTTCCCGGTGCCCTCGGTCCCGGTGCCCTCGGTCCCGGTGCCCTCGGTCTCAGAGCCGGGTTCCCCGGTGGTGTCCGTCCGCGCGTCCTCGTCCGGCACCGGCGCCTCGGGTACCTCCTGCGCCAGTCTCTCGTCGAGGGACTCGCCCGCGTGCTGCTCGGCCGCCGTGGTGCCCGCCTTGGTGACGCCCGTCGGTTTCTCCGGCGGGGAGTAGCCCTCGTCGAGCATGTCGTCGTACGTGCGCTCGTCCACCGCGTCCTGAAGGTCCAGCGGTGCGGCGTCCTCCTGCTCCTCGTTGCTGCCCGTGGGCTGATGGGCGTCGTCCGCCCTGCTCTCGTCGCTCATCTTCGCCTCCTCGGGCGACGGGTTCCCCTACGGCCTCGTGGAAACCGTCGGTCACAGCGCCAGCGCGAAGGCGAGGAAGAACGCCGCGCACAGCACGACGACGATCAGGATGACGGTCAGAGGGCCCTTGGCCCAGCCCTTCGCCGGGTTGTACGTCTCCTGCGGGCCGGCCCAGGGCGTACTGCCCTCGGCAGGTGGCGTCTCGCCGGGCGGCACGCCCCCTCCGGGCTCCAGACCGGGAGTGGTGCGCGGGTCCGGATCAGGGTTCTTCTCGTTCATTTCTCGTGCCTCTCCATGTGTGCCGTCGCCGGGTACCCGCGCCCAACGGACTCCAAGAGTCCGGATCGGTCGCCTCTGTTGAGCGGGGCGGCAAGCCTGGTCCGCCGGCGTTTTCCAGGGCTGCGAATGGACACTCAGGAGAGGAGCAAGAGCCCTACGGGGCGAGGGAACCAACCGGACCGCGACAGGGCCGGATACAGAAAGAAGATGAACCGACGTGACCGTGGAAGTCAGGAAGACGCCTGCCGTCCAACGACCCGAAACGGGCTGGGCGAGGGCACGCCGGGTGCGTGGGCAGAGCATACGTACCTGCGTGCGCGCGAGTGTCCAGGGCGACGCGGGGCAGACGCGGCGCGGGGACGACTGGAACGTCGTGCGGGGCGAGGACTGAGCCACGGTCGACATGCGCGGACGCGGGACCGCTCAGCGGTGATCCCCGTCCCGGAGCGCGCGGAACATCACCACGACCGTGAAGGAGCCACACCATGCGCGCACTGACCTGGCAGGGCAAACGAGACGTGCGGGTGGAAACCGTTCCCGACCCGCGGATCGAGAAGCCCGACGACATCATCGTGAGGGTCACGTCGTCCGGCATCTGCGGTTCCGACCTCCACCTGTACGAGCTCTTCGGCCCCTATCTGGACCCGGGCGACATCCTCGGCCATGAGCCGATGGGCGTGGTCGAGGAAGTGGGGCCGGACGTCCACGCGGTCACACCCGGCGACCGCGTCGTCATTCCGTTCAACATCTCCTGCCGCGACTGCTTCATGTGCGACCAGGGGCTGCACTCGCAGTGCGAGACGACCCAGGTCCGCGAGCGTCACAGCGGCGCCGCGCTGTTCGGCTACACCAAGCTCTACGGGCAAGTGCCCGGCGGCCAGGCGGAGTTGCTGCGTGTGCCGTTCGGCAACAAGCTGCCCATCAAGGTGCCCGCCGGACCGCCCGACGACCGTTACGTCTATCTCTCCGACGTCCTGCCGACCGCCTGGCAAGCGGTCGAGTACGCGGACATCCCCGAGGAGGGCACCGTCACCGTCCTGGGCCTCGGCCCCATCGGAGACATGGCCGCACGGATCGCCCAGCACCGCGGCGCCCGCCTGGTCGTGGGCGTGGACCTCGTCGACGAGCGTCTGTCGCGGGCGAGCGCCCGGGGCGTCACATGCTTCGACGCGCGACGACACGGAAAGGACCTGCCGGAGGCGGTGCGAGAGCTCACGGACGGGCGCGGCACCGACGCGGTCATCGACGCCGTCGGCATGGAGGCGCATGGCGCACCGTTCGCCAAGGCGGCGCAGTGGGTCACCGGGCACCTGCCCGACGCCGTGGCCCAGCCGCTCATGGAGCATGCCGGAGTGGACCGGCTGGGGGCCCTGCACGCCGGCATCGACGTCGTACGCCGCGGCGGCACGCTTTCGGTCTCCGGGGTCTACGGCGGTGCTGCGAGCCCGATGCCGCTGCTGACGATGTTCGACAAGCAGATCCAGGTACGGATGGGCCAGGCCAATGTCTGGCGCTGGGTGGAGGACATCCTGCCGCTGCTCACGGACGACGACCCGCTCGGTGTCGACACGTTCAAGACGCATGCGATGCCGCTGGAGGACGCCCCCAAGGCGTACGCCATGTTCCAGGCCAAGGAGGACGGCATGATCAAGACTCTGCTCAGGCCCTGACGGCGAGGACGGTCCCGTGGCATCGCCCGGGGCGGGGGGGGTGGGCGGGGTCGCGCGTGGGCGAGGGCGGCGGGTGTCGGCGAGGCGGCTGTGGGCGAGGCCACGCCGCTCACGCGGCGCGGCCGTAGGTTGTCGTCGTCGGTTCCTCGGTCTTCTTCCACGCCGTCAGCATCGTTGACGTGGCGTTGTAGTTCACCCGCTCCTGCCGCGTCCATGCCTCTGTGCGTGCGGCGAGCGCCATGTTGTAGACCTTGCGGACGCAGCCGAACGTGCGTGACAGCTCGGCTGCCTGCTCGTCCGTGGGATAGAAGCGGTACTTGAACGCCCGCTTCACCTGCGTCGTAACTGACCAGCAGATTTGATCTGCACGGTCTTCCGCCCTGGCGGCGAAACCCCGCTCCCTGCCCTGCTCCGCGGGAGTCCGTTTCCTCTCCGCCGTGAACGGCGGAGTATCCACGGAGGAACCTGATGACCCATGTCCTTCACCTCCAGCCTGAGCGGCGGCCCGGACGGACCCGCCGCGGCGGTCCGAGTGCCCCCTGTCCGTGGGTCCACACGGAGGGCCGCCCGCGCCTGCGACCTGGCTGCGCCGCCCGCTCCTGTCGGCCCTGCGGCACTCCAGCAGGCCCGGCACCGTCGTGAGGTTTCCTCCGCAGGACCCGGGCAACTCGGGCCCGACGACGCATCGACGGCGTGTTGCCCCACCCAAGGCCCGATTCCGCAGTTCCTGGCGGAGAAACAGCCGGACTGCACCGAGGGTCCCCCGTCTCCTCGGAACAGGAGCTCCGGATGACGATCAACCAGCGCCCGTCGCCTGTTTCGTCGGATCTGCGCATCGGCCTGCTCGGCTCGTACGGTGGGCGCAACATCGGCGACGAAGCGATTCTGCTGTGTGTTCTGAGTTGCCTGCGCGCCCATCGGCCGCGCGCCCGACTCGTCGTCTTCAGCCGCAACGCCGAACACACCCGCGCCCACCAGCGGGAAGCCGACGAGGTGATCGACTGGGAAGGTGTCCCGCAGAAGCCCGTGCTCGACGCCGTCGCCGGACTGAACCTGCTGGTGCTGGGCGGCGGCGGGATCCTCTACGACGGGGAGGCGCGACGCTATCTGCGGCTGGTGCGGGCGGCCCACGGGCGCGGCGTGCCGACGTTCGCCTACGCGATCGGCGCGGGCCCGCTGCGGGAGGCGGACGACCGGGAGGCCGTACGCCTGGTGCTGCCGGAGATGACCGACGTCGTGGTGCGGGACGAGGAGTCCCGCCTCGTCCTGGAGGAGGTCGGCGTCGAGCGCGACCTCACCGTCAGCGCCGACCCGGCGCTGCTGCTCACACCGGAACCCTTCACCGAGCAGATGATGCGGCAGGAGGGCCTTCCCACCGATGCCCGGCTGGTCGGGATGTCGGTGCGTGAGCCCGGCCGGGCGGCGGAGAAGCTCGACGAGGACGGCTATCACGCGCTCCTCGCCGACGTCGCGGACTTCCTCGCCCGGCGTCTGGACGCCCACGTCGTCTTCGTGCCGATGGAGCGCGAGGACGTGCGGCACGCGCACGGCGTGCTGTCCCGGATGAGCGCGCCCGACCTGGGCCGCATCCTGCACAACTCCTACAGCCCCGGCGAGGTGCTCGGCTTCATGAGCCACCTGGACATGGTCGTCGGCATGCGCCTGCACGTGGTGATGTTCGCGGCGCTGTCCGGCCTGCCCGTGCTGCCGCTGCCCTACTCCGGCAAGGTCTTCGACTTCGCCCGCCGGACGGGGGCGCCCGCGCTCGTCGGCGTGGCGCGGGAGCAGGCCGGACTCCTGCTCGCCGAGGTGGACCGGCTCTGGGACGAGTTCCCCCGGCGGCACGAGGACCTGAGCAGCCGGGTCCGGGGGCTGCGGACCCAGGCCCGGGAGACCTGCGCCCGCTGCGGAGCCCTCCTCGACTCCCTCGACGGCGATACGCGCGGCACACGGCGGGCACAGGTCAGGAGGACCGCTGGTGAGGAGCGCGCCGTGGGTGACCGTGGGTGACCGTGGGTGACACAACCGAGTCGACGGGAAGAAGCGATGCCGATCCTGGAACCACTCCAACCCGCTCGGACCGTCACCCTTCCGCCGCGTGCGGCCCGCCATGGCGGGCGTACGGACGTCCTGGTCGTCGGCGGCGGCCCGGCCGGCACCGCCGCGGCCTACGCGGCGGCCGACGCCGGCGCCGGCGTGGTGCTCGTGGAGCGCTACGGCTTCCTCGGCGGCAACGCCACGGTGGCACTGGTGATGCCGCTGATGTCCTTCCACAACGAGCAGAAGCAGGCCGTGTTCGACGAGAGCGGATACGGCCGCCGGCTGCTGCCCACCGACCACGGCGAGGGCGAGCCGGTGGTGGCCGGGTTCCTGTGGCTCCTGCTGGACCGGCTCACCGCGCGCGGCGGCTGCACGCCGCCCTCCCCCGACACCGGCTACACCGTGCCGTTCGACCCCGAGCTGTACAAACTCGTCCTCCTCGACCTGCTCGACGAGGCGGGTGTGCGCATGCTGTTCCACTCCTTCGCCTCCACCGCGCTGCCCCTCGACGACGGCTGGCGGGTGGTCTTCGAGACCAAGTCCGGGCCGGTCGTGATCGACGCCGGTGTCGTCGTCGACGGCACGGGGGACGGCGACATCGCCGCCGCGTGCGGAGCGCCGTACGAGATCGGCCGCCCGGAGGACGGGCTCGTGCAGCCGATGACGCTCATGTTCCGTGTCGTCGACTTCGTGCAGCCGCGGTTCGCCGAGTACGTCAGCGAGCATCCCGACCAGTGGCGGGGCGTGCACGGGCTGTGGGAGCTCGTCGAGGAGGCCACCGAGGCGGGGGAGCTGCGCCTGCCCCGCGAGGACATCCTGTTCTTCGGCACCCCGCACCCCCGCGAGGTCAGCGTCAACAGCACCCGGGTCACCCGGGCGCTCGGCACCGACGTGTGGGACCTCAGCCGGGCCGAGTACGTCGCCCGCCACCAGATGGCACAGATCGACCGCTTCCTGCGCGAGCACGTGCCGGGTTTCCAGAAGTCGTACGTGGCGCAGAGCGGCGTCCAGATCGGAGTGCGGGAGACGCGCCGCATCCTCGGCGGCTACCACCTGAGCGGACACGACATCCTCACGGCGCGCTCCTTCCCCGACGCCGTCGCGCACGGCGCCTACCCCGTGGACATCCACAACCCCCGCGGCAGCGGCACCGTCCTCAAGCGCGTCCCCCGCGGCAGCTTCTACGACATCCCCCTGCGCTGTCTGCTGCCCCGCGACACCGACCGGCTGCTGGTCGCCGGACGCTGTATCTCCGGCTCGCACGTGGCGCACTCGTCCTACCGAGTCATGCCCATCTCCATGGCGACCGGCCAGGCGGCCGGTGTCTGCGCCGCGCTGTCCGTCCGGCTCGGCCGCAGCCCCCGCGAGGTGCCCTTCCATCTCGTCCAGCGCGCACTCAAGCGCCAGGGCGCCCACCTGCGCCTGGAGCCCCGGGCGGCCACGCGGCGCTGACCAGGCGCTCCGCCGCCCACCTCGATGGGCGGCTCCGCCGCGGGGCGGTGCCGGCGGGGCGATCTGCCGTCGGCCGGTCTACGGCGCCGCCGTGGCGGTCGCTGCCCACCGCGGCGGAGCCGCCTCATCAGTACAGCCCCGCGCCCCTTCAGCGTGCTGCCGCACCGCTGGCCGACTTCGCCCGCCCCGCTCAGGTGCCGGTGTCCTCGGCACGCCGGCCACGGGGCCGGGGTCGCACAGATCTCCCGAATCCCCCACATCGCTCAGATCGGTGTCACGTCTTGCCCGGGCCGCCGCTGCCGAACGAGCCGCTGGAGCCCTGATTCCAGCGTCGGCGTTTCTGGTCGTCGCTGGGTTTACTGCCGGACGGCTGGAGGTCGTGCGGGGTGAGCCGCTCGGTCTCGTCTCCCGCCCTGGGAACCTCGTTCCCCTCCCGCATCTCCCGGGTCTCGCGGACCGGCCCGGTGCCCGGCCGCGTGGGCTGCTCCTTCGGTGCCGGGGGCCGCGATTCGCGGCTCCGTACCTTGATGCCGAGCCGTACGGCCCACACCAGGGCGCCGGCGACGAGGAGACCGCCGATGAGCACGGCGACCAGGCCGGCCGGATTCGCCGCGGCTGCTTGGTGGGGGATGACGTATGCGATGGCGTTCATCGCGCCCGAGTACCCAGGCTCGGCCTCGGGATACTGACCGCCGGACGCCTGACGTCTGTCCCGCCGTGTGCGGTCGTGCGCGCCCCTCTGACGGCGGACAGCGGGCGTGGCGCACCCGGTAGGCCAGGCCCCCGCCGATAGCGTCACCGACGCCGGTGCCCGGCCGGTTTCCCACCGCGTTGCCAGGGCACCCGCAAGCCGCTTCCCCACCGTGCGGCACGGCTCTCGGAACGCCCGGGTCGAAGGCATCCCGTCGAGGAGGACCATGACCGACGTCTCCGATCACGCCGGCGCGGCCCCGCCGCAGACGGCCAGGACTCCGCTGGGCCATACCCTGCTGCGCTGGGCCACCACGACGGATCACAAGGAGATCGGCCGTCTCTACATGGTCACGGCCTTCTGCTTCTTTCTCTTCGGCGGTCTGCTGGCGCTGGCGATGCGCGCCGAACTCGCCCGACCCGGGCTGCAGTTCATGAACGAGCACACCTACAATCAGCTCTTCACGCTGCACGGCACGATCATGATGCTGCTCTTCGCCACCCCGATGTTCGCCGGATTCGCCAACGCGGTGATGCCCCTGCAGATCGGCGCCCCGGACGTCGCCTTCCCCCGCCTGAACGCCCTGTCGTACTGGATGTACCTCTTCGGCGGGCTGATGGTCGTGTCCGGCCTGGTGGTGCCGGGCGGCGCCGCCGCGTTCGGCTGGTTCGCGTACGCGCCGCTGAACAGCTCCTACCACTCCCCCGGCGCCGGCGGTGACCTGTGGGTGATGGGCCTGGTGGTGACGGGTGTGTCGACGACGCTCGGCGCGGTCAACTTCATCACGACGATCCTGTGTCTGCGCGCGCCCGGGATGACGATGTTCCGGATGCCGATCTTCACGTGGAACATCCTGTTCACGTCGATCCTGGTGCTGCCCGCGTTCCCGGTCCTGACCGCCGCGCTGCTGGCGCTGGAGGCGGACCGCAAGTTCGGGGCGCACATCTTCGACGCGGCGAACGGGGGCGCCCTCCTGTGGCAGCACCTGTTCTGGTTCTTCGGCCACCCGGAGGTGTACATCGTCGCGCTGCCGTTCTTCGGGGTCGTCTCGGAGATCCTGCCGGTGTTCTCCCGCAAGCCGTTGTGGGGATACCTGCCACTCATCGGGGCGACGATCACGATCACGATGCTGTCGGCGGTCGTGTGGGCGCACCACATGTTCGCCACCGGAGCGGTGCTGCTGCCCTTCTTCTCCCTGATGTCCTTCCTGATCGCCGTGCCCACCGGGATCAAGTTCTTCGCGTGGATCGGCACCATGGTCAAGGGCTCGATCTCGTTCGAGACACCGATGCTGTGGGCGCTCGGCTTCCTGATGTCGTTCCTGCTCGGCGGCCTGAGCGGGGTGCTCATCGCCTCCCCGCCGCTGGACTTCCACCTCACCGACTCGTACTTCATCGTCGCCCACCTGCACTACGTGCTGTTCGGCACCGTGGTCTTCGCGATGTTCGCCGGGTTCTACTTCTGGTGGCCCAAGTTCACGGGCAAGATGCTGGACGAGCGGCTCGGCAAGCTGCACTTCTGGCTGCTGTTCCCCTCCTTCCAGCTGACCTTCCTGGTGCAGCACTGGCTCGGTGAGGAAGGCATGCCGCGCCGCTACGCCGACTATCTGGCCGCCGACGGCTTCACGCTCCTCAACACCCTGTCGTCCGTGGGCGCGTTCCTGCTCGGCGTCTCCACCCTGCCGTTCCTCTACAACGTCTGGCACACGTCCCGGCACGGAAAGCGCGTGGCCCAGGACGATCCGTGGGGTTACGGGCGCGGGCTGGAGTGGGCGACGTCATGTCCGCCGCCGCGTCACAACTTCGTGGCCCTGCCCCGCGTACGGTCGGAGTCGCCCGCGTTCGACCTGCACCATCCCGCCGTCGTCCAGCAGACGAAGACCGAGGTGCTGCCATGAAGGTCGAGGCGTTCCTCTTCGGTGGTGTGGCCGCGTTCTTCGCGGGCACCGCCGCGCTCTACGGCTGGTGGTCGGGCGAACCCGCCGGAACGGCGGCGCTGGTGGTCGCCTTCCTGATGGGCGCTCTGGTGAGCTTCTTCTGCACGGTGCAGTACCGCCGCAGGGGGCGGCGCCCGCAGGATCGCAGGGACGCGGAAGTGGCCGACGCCGCCGGGCCATTGGAGTTCTTCCCGCCGAAGAGCCCCTGGCCGATCGTGACCGCCCTCGGCTTCGCGGTCGCGGCCACCGGTGTGGTCTACGGCCTGTGGCTGTTCCTCATCGGTTTCGGGGTGCTTGCTCTGGGGGTGGCGGGGATGGTGTTCCAGTACGCCCGTCGGCAGGGCTGATCGGAGGCCTTGGGGCTCCGGGCCTGAAGGTGCCGACGGGCCGGTGGCCGCTCTCGTACCCGCCCTCCACGGTCTGTCGCACCTCGCCGGTCTCCTCCCCTTCCGCCAGCCGCTCGCGTTCGGCCTCCAGCAGGGCGCGGCAGATCTGGCGGGTGAGGAAGAAGGCGAGGACCGGCGCCGCCACGAGGGCGACGCGCAGCACCCAGGTGAGGGTGTTGAGAGAGATCCGGAACGTCTGCGCCACCACGTCGTTGCCGCCGGCCAGCAGCAGGACGCCGTAGAACGTGATCCCGGCGACTCCGAGGCCGGTGCGGACCGGACGTTCCCGCGGCCGGTCGCACACATGCCGCTCCTGGCGCCACTCCCCCGTCAGCCGCTGCTCGACGAAGGGGTACAGGTACAGCACGAGGAACAGCAGCGCCGGGAGGACGACCGCCGGGAGCAGGACGTTCCACATGAGGGTGTGCCCGGCGATGTCCGTCTCCCACGGGGGTACGAGCCGTAGCGCGCCCTCCAGGAATCCGACGTACCAGTCGGGCTGGGAACCGGTCGACGCCTGGTCCGGCCGGTAGGGCCCGTACACCCACACCGGGTTGATCTGGGCGAGACCGCCGAGCAGCGTGAGCACACCGGAGACGGTGAAGAACAGGCCGCCCGAGGAAGCGGCGAACCGCGGGAAGAACGGCCTGCCCACGGCGTTGCGCTGCGTCCTGCCCGGCCCCCGCCACTGGGTGTGCTTCAGCTGGAACACCAGGATCAGATGCACGGTGACCAGGGCGATCAACGCTCCGGGCAGCAGCAGCACATGCATGCTGTAGAGCCGCGTGACGATGTCCTCGCCGGGGAACTCGGCGCCGAACGCGAACATGCTCACATACGTGCCCACGACCGGGATCGACAGCATGATGCCCTGCGCGATGCGCAGCCCGGTGCCGGACAGCAGGTCGTCGGGGAGTGAGTAGCCGGCGAAGCCCTCGGCCAGCGCGAGCAGGAACAACGTGACGCCGATGACCCAGTTGGCCTCCCGCGGCCTCCGGAAGGCGCCGGTGAAGAAGATCCGCAGCAGATGCAGGCCGATCGCGGCGGCGAAGACGAGCGCCGCCCAGTGGTGTGCCTGCCGGACGAGGAGCCCGCCGCGTACGTCGAAGCTGATGTGCAGCGTGGAGTCGAAGGCCGCGGACATACGGATGCCGTGCATGGGCACGTACCGTCCCTCGTAGACCACCTCGGTCATGTCCGGCTTGAAGAAGAGCGTCAGCCAGACCCCGGTGAGCACCAGGACGATCAGGCTGTAGAGCGCGATCTCGCCCAGCAGGAACGACCAGTGGTCGGGAAACGCCTTCCGCAGCATCCGCCCGCCCCCGTCGAACACGGGCAGCCGCCGGTCCGCGGCGTCCGCGAGGCGCTCCCCGGCCCGGCCAGGCCGGGCGTCCGCCCCCGCTGCGCTCAAGGAGCGACTCCTTCCGCCGTGTTCCGTCACCCTTGCTGTATCCCCGGGCGGAACAGACGGCGGGTACCCGGCGGCGGCGAAACACTCCCCGGCCAGCGCACATCACCTCAACGGGCGCCGGACCGCGTCTGCGGGATGTCCCTGACAGCCGCGGCACCTCCGCCGCACGGCTACTCCGGGTTGCCGAACGGAAGCCGGATCGCGGCCGGCGGCCAGGCGGGCGCGGTGTACGGCCGCCGGAACGTGCGGCGGCCCGAGCCGACCTCGAACACCTCGCCGTCCCCGGGGAGCCGGACCTCGGCCCGGGTGTTCGGCGGCACGAGAACCTCGACCACGAGGCTGCCGTCCTCGATCCGCCACCCCGCCTCGGCACGGCCGTACGGCGTCTCGTGCGCGGCCTTCGCGAAGGTGAGGCCGCCGCCGGGGACGGGGGCGACGCGCAGTCGCCGCCAGCCGGGTTCGGCGGCCTGAAGGCCGGCGACCGTGCGGTGCAGCCAGTCGGCGACGGCACCGAGGGCGTAGTGGTTGAAGGAGGTCATCTCGCCCGGGTTGATGCTCCCGTCGGGCAGCATCGAGTCCCAGCGCTCCCACACCGTCGTGGCGCCCATGGTCACCGGGTACAGCCAGGACGGGCACCCCTGTTCCAGCAGCATCCGGTACGCCAGCTGCGGCTCGCCGCCCGCACACAGCGCGTCGCAGATCAGCGGGGTACCGGCGAACCCGGTGGCGATGCGGAAGCCGGCCTTGCGCACGATGTACGCCAACCGCTGTGCAGCGCCCGCCCGTTGACGCTCCGTCGGCAGCAGGGCGAAGCACAGTGCCAGCGCGTAGGCGCTCTGCGCGTCGCTCGCCGTCCGCCCGGCCGGCGTGACGAACTCCTGGGCGAACGCGGCCCGTACGGACCGCGCGAGCTCCTCGTACCGTGCGGCGTCGTCCTTCTCCCCGAGCAGCCGTGCCGTCTCGGCGAGCACGTCGGCCGACCGCGCCGCATAGGCGTTCGCGACGAGGTCGCCGTCGGTGCGGGCGGCACCCGGGTCCTCGGGCGGGGCGGCCGGGTCGAGCCAGTCGCCGAGCTGGAAGTCCTGCCGCCACAGGCCGCCGCCCTCCGCCACCAGCCGGGCGGCCACCTCCACCCAGGCGCGCATGCTCGGGTACTGGGCTTGCAACACCCCGACGTCGCCGAAGCGCTGGTACAGCGTCCACGGCACCAGCACGGCCGCGTCGGCCCACACGGCGTGCGGGGCGGCGCCGAATTCCGGCGGCAGGACGTCCGGGACGACCAGGGGCGGCACCGGGTCCTCGCGGGCGAGTTGTTCGGCGGCGAGGTCGCGCAGCCAGCCGCCGAGCATGCCCGAGCAGTCGTAGAGGAAGGACGCCGTGGGGGCGAAGACCTGGATGTCACCGGTCCAGCCGAGGCGTTCGTCGCGCTGGGGGCAGTCGGTGGGGATGTCCAGGAAGTTGCCGCGCATGCCCCAGACCACGTTCTCGTGGAGGCGGTCGACCAGCTCGTGCGAGGACTCGAACCAGCCGGTGCGGGCCATGTCCGTGTGCAGGACGACCGCTTCGACGGCGGACGGGTCCAGCTCGCCAGGCCAGCCCTCGACTTCGGCGTAGCGGAACCCGTGGAAGGTGAAGCGGGGTTCGTAGGTCTCCACCCCCTGGCCGGACAGGGTGTACGTGTCGGTGGCGGCGGCGAGACGCAGGGGCCGCACGCCGAGTTCACCGTGCTCCAGCACCTCGGCGTGGCGCAGGGTGACCGTGTGCCCGGCCGGGCCCGAGACGCGGATGCGCAGACGGCCGACGAGGTTCTGGCCGAAGTCGAGTACCGTCCCTGCCGGAGGGGGTGGCGAGGGCGTCGACGGGGGCCAGGATCTGCGTACGGCACACCGGCGGACCGGTCGGTGCCACCAACTCGGCGTGGATAAGCGGGAGTTCGGTGACGGGTGACCAGTCGGAGGTGTCGTGCCCCGGCTCGGACCAGCCCGGCCGGGCCAGCCGGGCGTCGTAGACCTCACCGTCGTATATCTCGGAGCGAAGGACGGGGCCGGTCGTGGTGCGCCAGGTCTCGTCGGTGCCGACGGTGGTGGTCGTTCCGTCGGGGTGGGTGACCTCCAACTGGGCGAGGAGAGCGCGCTGTTCGCCGTAGAGGTTGCGCCGGCCGCCGTGGAAGCCGAGCCGCCCCGTGTACCAGCCCTCCCCCAGCAGTGCCCCGATCGCGTTCTCGCCCTCGTGGAGCAACTCCGTGACGTCGAAGGTCTGGTAGCGCAGGCGGTGGCGGTACGAGGTCCAGCCGGGGGTGAGAACGTGGTCGGCGACGCGGGTGCCGTTGATCTCGGCCTCGTAGACGCCGTACGCGGTGATGTGCAGGCGTGCCGAGGCGACCGGCGCCGCGAGGGTGAAGGGGCGGTGCAGCAGGGCCACCGGGAGCGGGGCGTCGGCGGGTTCACGGTCCGGGGTCACGGGCCGGGCGGTCCAGTCGGTACGGGCGAGCAGTCCCGTCTCCGCCCAGGTGACCGGCGACCAGGCGGACGGCTCGGCGCCCTCGCCCCAGACCCGGACGCGCACCCCGACCCGGTGGCGGGAGCCGAGTTGTGGGCCCGGCCAGTCCACCAGCACCGAGTCGGCGCCGCGCATCCGCCCGGTGTCGGCGAGGACCGTACCGTCGGCGCCGGTGATCTCGATCCGGTACGCCCGCTGGATCCAGCCCGGTGTGCCGGTCTCGGTGCGCCAGCTCAGCCGGGGCCGGGGCTCACCGATGCCGAGCGGTTCGCGGTGGTGTTCCAGGACAGGGGCGGTGACCTTCATCGGACGGTTTCCTCTCCTGTTTCCTCTTCTGTTCCGCTCCCGTTCTGTTCCGCTCCCGGAAGGCGGATGCCGGGTGCGCCCGCCACGGGCGCACCCGGCACTCACTCCTTCTCCTCCAGCAGCCGCCGCGCCGTGCTCGTGTCCGTGACCAGCGCCGTGATCCACCGCCCCCGCAACGCCCCCCGCACCGCGGCGTACTTGCGCCGGCCGCCCGCGACGGCGATGCGGCGGGGGACCACGCGGAGCTGGTCCGCGGAGACACCGATCGTGCGCTCGCCCAGCCCCGCGTCGACGTATATCCCGTTCTCGTCGAAGAAGCGCTGGCAGATGTCCCCGACCGCCCCCAGCGACCGCAGCCGCGCCAGCACGTCCTCCGCGACCGCGTTCCCGCTGAGCCGCAGCAGCGGCGAGGGCTCGACACTGCCGATGCCGACGAGGACGACCGTCAGCTGCTGCCAGGCCTGGCTGACCTCCGCCACCGTCGGGTCGTGCAGCAGCGAGAGCCGGGCCTCGGCGGAGCCGACCAGCCCCGGGGCCCGGACGAAGAGCGGGGTGCCGCCCGTCAGGTCGGCGAGGCGCGCGGTGAGGCGGGTGGCCTGGACCTGGCCCTGGGGGTCGCCCATACCGCCCATGAGCTGGACGACCTTGTCGGCCACCTGCTGCTTGGCCGGCCGCATCACGTTGGCGGCGGCGAGCAGGGTCTCGCTCCAGGTGGAGACCCCGATCAGGTCCCCGGGGCGGAAAGCCGTCTCCAGATAGCTGGCCGCGCCGGAGCCGAGCGCGCGGAGCAGGCTGCGCGGGTGGTCGAGCAGGTCGTCCCCGTCGATGATCACCACGTCCGCCAGCTGATAGCGCTCGGCGACGGCGTCCTCCAGGTCGCTGTGGATGCCCTCGGGGGAGACCACGACGGTACGCACCACGCCCAGCTCGGCCGCGCTGCGCAACAGCCGGGAGACACCGGCCTGGGAGAGGTTCAGCGCATCGGCGATCTGGGCCTGGCGCAGGCCGCGTTCGTGGTACATCCGGGCGACACGGACGATCAGCCGGAGTTTGTCGACCGACTCGTGGCCGGTGAGGTCTGGATGTGGGGACATTCGCTCAACATTACTGAGATCGGGGCCGCTGCGGCCCCCCGCGGCAGGGCTCATGACGTGGGCACCTTACCCGCGCCCCGGCTGCGCGCCACCGCGTCGTGCCAGTCCGCCAGCCGTCGCAGCCGTTCCGGTTCGGGGAGCGTCGGCGGGTACACCTCGGCGTCCCGTGGGAGCGCGGCAAGACGCTCCCGGCCGACGAGTCCCGCGCTGCGGGCGGCCAGCCGGGCGGCGCCCAGGGCGGAGAGCCCGCCGGTCCGGGGGCGTTCGACGGTACGGCCGGAGAGGTCCGCCTGGAGCCGCATCAGCACGGGGTTGCCGCTGGGCCCGCCGTCGGCCAGCACGACGGCGACCCGGTCGCCGGCCCGGTCGACGGCGGCCACCACGTCCTCGACCTGGAAGGCGATCGACTCCAGTGCGGCCCGCGCCAGTTCCGGCGTGCCGGTGCCGAGGGTGAGGCCGCTGATCAGTCCGGTCGCGTCGTTGTCCCACCAGGGGGCGGCCAGCCCGCCGAACGCGGGTACCAGGTGGACGCCGCCGGAGTCGGGCGCGGCGGCCGTCGCCAGCTCGGCCTCGGTACGGCCGACCAGGCCGGCCAGCCAGCGCAGGGTGGCGCCGGAGGAGCGGATGTTGCCCTCCAGGGCGTAGGCGGGGACACCGCCGTCGGTGCCGCTGCCGTCCCAGGCGATGGTGCTGTCGTCCCAGGCGATGGTCAGGCACAGCGCGTCACCGGCACCGGGCGCCTCGGGCGAGGCGACGAGCCCCATCACGGAGGAGCCGGTGCCGTAGGTGGCCTTGACCCGGCCGGGTGCGAGGACCCCGTGCCCGAGAAGTGCCGCGTGCGAGTCCCCGAGCACCGCGCCCACCGGGGTGCCGTCCACCAGTGGCGGCACGCCCCGCACCGAGGGGAAGGGCCCGGTGGAGGCGGCCACCCGGGGCAGTGCGGCGCGTGGTACGCCGAAGAGGGCGAGCAGGGCCTCGTCCCAGTCGCGGCGCCGGATGTCCAGGAGCTGGGTGCGGGCCGCGTTGCCGACCTCGATGACGTGCTCGGCGCCGCCGCCGAGCCGCCACAGCAGCCAGGAGTCGACGGTGCCCAGGCACAGTTCGCCGCGCCGGGCCCGGGTGCGGTCCGGGTCGTAGGTGTCGAGCAGCCACTTCGCCTTCAGCGCGCTGAACATCGGGTCCAGCGGCAGCCCGGTGGCGGCCCGCACCCCGGGGCCGGCGCCGTCGGCGAGCAGCCGGGCGCAGACGTCGGCGGTGCGGCGGTCCTGCCAGCCGAGCAGCGGGCCGACCGGTTCGCCGGTGACGCGGTCCCAGAGCAGCACCGACTCGCGCTGGGTGCTGAGACCGACGGCGGCGACGGCCGCCGGGTCGTGGCCGGCCAGGCAGTCGCGCACCGCCGCGGTCACGCTCCGCCAGATCTCCTCGGCGGACTGCTCCACCCAGCCCGGCCGGGGGTAGGCGGCGGCCAGCGGGGCACCGGCGGAGGCCAGCACGGTGCTTTCGGGGTCGGTGAGGACGGCCTTGCTGGCGGAGGTGCCCTGGTCGACGGCGAGGATCAGCGGCCCGCGGCGCCCGCCTGCCGCCCCCGTGTCAGCTGCCCTGTCCGTCATACCCGTCACTCCCCTGATACCCGTCCTGCCGTCTGAGACATGCCCGCCGTCCGACACATGCCGTCCCCTCCGACACTTGCCGCGCCATCCGACACTTGCCTGCCGTCCAACACATGCCGCGCCATCCGACACATGCCGTCCCCTCCGACACTTGCCCCGCCATCCGACACATGCCGTCCCCTCCGACACCCGTCATACCGTCGGCGCCGACAGTGCCAGCACCTCGCGCACCGCCTGCCGGATCCCGTCGGCGGTGAGACCGAAGTGTTCCAGCAGCCGGCTCGCGTCTCCGGTGGGGGCGAAGCCGGTCACGCCGAGCAGCCGGAGCGGCACCGGGCGGTGCTGGCCGACCAGGGACGCGACGGCCGCGCCCAGGCCGCCGCTGAGGGTGGCCTCCTCGGCGACGACGAGAGCGCCGGTCTCCGCCGCGGCGGCCAGCACCGCCGCCTCGTCCAGCGGGTCGACGAAGGGCGTGTTCAGCACCCGTACGGAGATGCCGTCGGCGGCCAGGGCCTCGGCGGCGGTCAGCGCTCGGGACACCAGGGTGCCGATGGCGATGACGGTGGCGTCGCTGCCCTCCCGCAGGGTGACCGACCGCCCGGCGCCGAAGGGCGTGCCGGGCGGGATGACATCGGGCACCTTGAAGCGGGGGACGCGCAGGTAGCAGGGGCCGTCGAAGGCGTACGCCCAGCGGATCGCGGCGCGGGTCTGCTCGCGGTCGGTGGGGACCAGCACCGGCAGGTCGGCGACGGCCCGCAGCCAGGAGAGGTCCTCGACGGAGTGATGGGTGGGGCCGAGTTCGCCGTACGCCATGCCCGGACTCTGGCCGCAGAGGATCACCTTGTGGGCGCTGTAGGCGCAGTCGGCCTTGATCTGTTCGAGGGCCCGGCCGGTGAGGAAGGGCCCGGCGGCCGACACGAAGGGGATCATGCCGCCGTTGGCCAGGCCGGCGCCGACGCCGACCAGGTCCTGCTCGGCGATGCCCACGTTGATCAGGCGGTCGGGGAACTCGGCGCGGAAGCCCGCGAGGTTGCTGGAGCCGACCGAGTCGTTGCAGACGGCCACCACCCGGGGATCCTCGCGGGCCAGCGCGATCAGCTCCTCGGCGAACACCTGGCGGCAGTCGTAGGCGGCTTCGGTGCGGGCAACGGTGTTCTTCAACGGGAGAGCTCCTCGATCGCGGCCTGCGCCTGCTGCCTGTCGGGCACCTTGTGGTGCCATTCGACGCGGTCCTCCATGAAGGAGACGCCCTTGCCCTTGACCGTGTCGGCGATCACCGCGACCGGGCGGCCGTCCCGGGCCGGGCCGAAGGCGGTGAGCAGGGCGGCGTGGTCGTGCCCGTCGACCACCCGCGCCTCCCAGCCGAAGGCGGTCCACTTGTCGGCCAGCGGCTCCAGGGTCTTGGTGTCCTCGGTGCGGGCGCCCTGCTGGAGGCGGTTGCGGTCGACGACGGCGGTGAGCGAGGAGAGGCGGTGGTGGCCGGCGGTCATCGCGGCCTCCCAGTTGCTGCCCTCCTGCATCTCGCCGTCGCCCAGCACCACCACGGTGCGCCAGTTCCCGCCGGTCAGCCGGGCCGCCAGGGCGCTGCCGACGGCCACCGGGAAGCCGTGGCCGAGCGGGCCGGTGTTGGTCTCCACACCGGGGACCTTGCGGCGGTTGGGATGGCCGTTGAGTGCGGAGAGCGGCGCCATGAAGGTGTCCAGCTCCTTGTCGGCGAAGTAGCCGCAGTGCGCCAGCGTGGAGTAGAGGGCGGCGGCGCAGTGGCCCTTGCTGAGGATGAAGCGGTCCCGGCCGGGGGCGCGGGGGTGCTCGGGGTCGACGTCCAGGACCGCGCCGAAGAGGGTCACCAGGATGTCGGTGACGGACAGGTCTCCGCCGACATGGCCCAGCTGGGCGGCGTCGATCATCCTCACGATCCGCACCCGGACCTTGGCGGACATGGTCCGGAGCAGTTCCAGGGCTGCTTCCGGCCGGCCGTCCCGGGTGGCCTGCCGCAGCTCGCGGTACTGCGCCGCGGCGGCGTGGTCAGCACTGAGCATGTGAATATCCATTCACGCAGTGATTTATATGATCCAGATAGTGCGTCGCCCCCACCGCCGCGTCAAGACGTCGGCGAGGGGTGACCGCATGGCGGTCGCGCGAGGGTGAGTGGCGGACTTATGGGTCGCTTGCGGCGATTGGGAAACATAGCGGCAATACTCTTGACACGCGCGACAGGCCCGGCTTAGGTTCCCGGCCACCCCCATTTATCGCTATCTGAATATTCATTCAGGAGGCCTTCGTGTCGACTCCGCCGCGCAGTTACGCCGGAGGGATGTGGAGTTTCGGCCGCATCATCGACCGGTACGCAACCGACGGCTACGGTCCGCCGGTCGGCACCCTCGACACCATCGAAATCGCCGCCAAGACCGGCGAGTTGGCGGCCCTGGACCTCAACTACCCCTTCGAAGCCGGAGTTTCGGTCGCCGACGTCAAGGCCGCCCTGGCCGGCCACTCGCTGGCCGTCACCAACATCACCCCGGTCATCTACGACCGGGGCTTTCGCAGCGGCTCCTTCACCGGCGCCGATCCGGCCACCCGCCGCGCCGCCGCGGACCTCGCCCACGAGTCCGTCGAGGTGGCCCGCCGGCTGGACGCCCGCTACGTGAAGTTCTGGCCCGGCCAGGACGGCTACGACTACCCCTTCCAGGTCGACTACCCCACCCTGCGCCGCCACGCCGTCGAAGGCATCAGGGACGTGGCCCGCAACTTCCCCGACGTCACCTTCGCCATCGAGTACAAGCTCAAGGAACCCCGCAACCGGCTCTTTTGGAGCACCGCCGCCGCCAGCCTGCTCGCCATCGAGCAGATGGGCGTCGACAACGTCGGTCTGGTCGTCGACTTCGGCCACTCGCTGTTCGCCAAGGAGAACCCCGCCGAGGCGCTGAGCCTCGCGCACAGCATGGGCCGGCTGGTCGACATCGAGCTCGACGACAACTACCGCGAGTGGGACGACGACCTCACCGCCGGCGCCCTGCACCTGGTGGAAACCCTGGAGTTCCTGCACGTCGTACGCGAGGTCGGCTGGCAGGAACCCCTCAAGCTCGACCTCTTCCCGTACCGCGAGGACCCGGGGGACGCGGTCCGCGAATCGATCGCCACCCTGCGCGCCCTCGAAGAGCGCGCCGCCCGTCTCGACCTCGGCGCGCTGCGCGAGGCCCAGTCCCGGCACGACGCGATGGCCGCCCAGCGGATCGTGCGCGCCGCACTGCTGGGCTGACCCGCCGCCCGGCAAACAGGCCCCGCTCCACGTACGCCGACCGCTGTCGTCCGCGAGGAAACAAGGATCTGGAGAAACCAGCAATGCGCAGAAGAACTTTCGTCGGCGCCGGTGTCGTCGCCATTTTGGGCGGCACCGCCGCATGCTCCGGAGAGTCGGACACCAGCAGCGGCAACGGCGCGAGCGGCGGGACGCTGACCCTCGCCCCCCTCGTACCCTCCCAGCCCTGGGACCTGAAGGACGCGGGACTCGGCAACAACACCCAGTACTACCAGCCGGTCTATGACTCGTTGCTGCGGCTCGACACCAAGGCGGAACCGATACCCAACGTCGCCACCAAGTGGTCGTACGACAGCACCGGCACCGTGCTCACCCTCACCTTGCGCACCGGAATCACCTTCACCGACGGCGCCGCGCTGGACGCCAGCGCCGTCAAGAAGAACCTGGAGCACACCAGGACCGGCGCCAACGAGGCCGCCGGACAGCTCAAGGGCATCAAGGACGTCGAGGTGGTCGGCGCCGACACCGTCAAGGTGACGCTCAGCGCCCCCGACCCGTCCTTCGTCGCCAACCTCGGCTCGGTGGCCGGCATGCTCGCCAGTCCCCAAGCCATCGACGCGGGCACCCTCAAGGACACACCGGTCGGCTCCGGCCCGTACACCCTGGACAAAGGCGCCACCACCAACGGCAGCGTCTACACCTTCGTGCGCAACGAGAAGTACTGGAACGCCGATGAGTTCCCCTTCGACAAGATCGTCCTCAAGCCGCTGGCCGACCCCACCGCGATCCTCAACGCGCTGCGCTCCGGCCAGGTCGACGGCGCGCTCATCACCACCCCCAAGAACGTCGACGCCGCCAGGTCCGGTGGCCTGAACATCCTGCGGTACCAGCCGGGCGACGTCGCGGGCGTCTACATCTGGGACCGCGACGGCAAGATCAGCAAGCCCCTGGGCGAGCTCAAGGTGCGGCAGGCCATCAATCACGCCTTCGACCGCGCCACTCTCATCAAGTCCGTCTACGGCGGCCTCGGCGAGCCGACCGCGCAGGTCTTCAACCCGATCAGCACCGCCTACGACGCCTCGCTCAACGACACCTACCCCTACGACCCCGCCAAGGCCAAGTCGCTGCTCGCCGAGGCCGGCTACCCGGACGGCTTCAGCGTCGACATACCCGACGTGGGCCCGATCTTCCCCGAGGCACAGGCCGCGATGGTGCAGTATCTCGGCGACATCGGCATCAAGTGCAAGCTGGTGACCGTCCCGTCGACCGAGCTGCTCAACCAGCTGCTGGCCGGCAAGTTCGCGATCTCCTACTTCTCGCTCGCCTCCTTCCGGTCCTGGGACACCATCACGATCCAGGCCAGGCCGGACTCCTTGTGGAACCTCTTCAAGAACTCCGACCCCGAGCTCACGGCCCTGATCGACAGCGCGCAGAACAGCACCGGCGACAGCCAGAACGCCGACTTCAAGGAGATCAACACGTACCTGGTCGACCAGGCCTGGAACGCCCCCTGGGCCGTCGTGGAGAACTCCTACGCGACCTCCAGGCGCGTGAAGGTGACGGCTCAGGCATTCACCCCCGTCCCCGGCCTCTACAACTTCACGCCCGCCGGCTGAAGCACCGGCCGCACCCGGCCGCGGCGCCCGCGTGGGCGCCGCGGCGACCCGCACCCACCCCGTCGTCCATGGCGTACCCCCCGGAGAAGCAGCCATGAAGACTTTCCTGGCCCGCCGACTGTTGTCGGGCGTGGTCCTGGTGTTCGTGATCTCGTCCCTGACCTTCGTCCTCATGCGGCTGACCGGCACGGACATCGCCCGCAACATCGTGGGCCCCACGGCCACCACCCAGCAGGTCGCCGCGAAAGAAGCCGAACTGGGCCTCGACCGGTCCGTCGTGGTCCAGTACTGGGACTGGCTGACAGCGGCGGTCCGCGGTGACTTCGGACGCTCCTGGTTCAGCGGAGACACCGTCACCTCCTCACTCACCGACAAACTGCCGGTCACCCTCTCCATCGTGCTGGGCGGCCTGCTGCTGTCGGCCGTCGCCAGCGTTCTGCTGGGGGTGGCGGCAGCCGTACGGGGCGGCCTGCTCGACCGGGTCGTCCAGTTGCTCGCCATCATCGGCTTCGCAGTGCCCAGCTTCCTGGTCGCGCTGGTCCTGGCCCTCTTCGTCGCCGTGGAGTGGGGCTGGCTGCCGGCCACCGGCTACACGCCCTTCGCCGTCTCACCGTCCGCCTGGTTCGAGTCGATCACCCTGCCGTCGATCTCACTGGCGGTGGGCGCCGTCGCGGCCACCGCCCAGCAGGTGCGCGGCGCCATGGTCGACGTCCTGCGCAAGGACTACATACGCACCCTGCGCAGCCGCGGCCTGAGCCGCCGCAGCCTGCTGCTCAAGCACGCTCTCCGCAACGCCGCGCCGCCTGCCCTCACCGTGCTGGGTCTGCAGTTCGTCGGCCTGGTCGGCGGGGCCGTGGTGGTGGAGAAGGTCTTCGGCCTCACCGGGATCGGCAGCGCCGCCAACTCGGCCGCCTCCAGCGGCGACTCACCGCTGCTGATGGGCGTGGTGGTGGTCATGGTGACGCTGGTCGTGGTGGTCAACCTCCTGCTGGACGTCGCCCAAGGGTGGCTCAACCCGAAGGTGCGTGTCGGATGACGCTCCCCATGCCCGACCCGGCCGCCGCCACGGCGGGGCAGCCGGTCGCCATCGCGGTCCCGCGCCGGGACCGCACACTGCGGCGGCTGCTGAAGGACCCGACCGCTGTGGTGTGTCTGTCGGTGCTCACCCTGATCGCGCTGGCGAGTGCCGCCGCGCCGCTGCTCACCTCGTACGACCCGAGCGCCTCCGACCTGGCGGACGCGCTCGCCTCGCCGGGCGGCAGCCACCCGCTCGGCGCCGACGGTGTCGGCCGCGATGTGCTGTCCCGGCTGCTCTACGGCGGCCGGACCAGTCTGCTCGGCACCGCGCTGGCCACCGCGATCGCGATCGCGATCGGCGTGCCGGCCGGCCTGGTCGCCGGTTACCTCCGGGGCTGGTTCGACGGGCTGGCCGACTGGGTCTCCAACCTGGTCATGTCCATCCCCGCGATCATCCTGCTGCTGGTGGTGCTGGCCACGGTCGGACAGAGCACCTATCTGGCGATGGCCGTGTTCGGCGTGCTGATGTCGCCGGGCGTCTTCCGGCTGGTGCGCGGCTCGGTCAACGCGGTCCGCGAGGAGCTGTACGTGGACGCGGCACGGGTCTCCGGGCTGTCGGACACCCGGATCGTCCGCCGGCACGTGCTGCCCGTGGTGCAGGCACCGGTGATCATCCAGGCGGCACAGCTGTTCGGCATCGGCATCCTCATCCAGGCCGGGCTGGAGTTCCTGGGCCTGGGCTCGACCGCCGAGGCCAGCTGGGGCTCGATGCTCAACGACGCCTTCGGGAACATCTACACCAAGCCGCTGCTGCTGCTCTGGCCGGGAGTGGCCATCGCCGTGACCGTGGCGGCGGCGGGGCTCCTGGCCAACGCGCTGACGGACGTCCTGGTGGGCGGGCGCGCGGCGAAGCCGAGGCGGCACCGCAAGGCGGCGACGGCCGCGGTCGCCGGGGCCACCGGGACCGGGACTCCGGCCGACGGCACCACGGAGACCGCTGAAGCGGCCGACATCACCGAGGCCGCTGAAGCAGCCGACACCGCCGGGGCCGCCCTCCGCACCGGCGAGCCCGTCGGCGACGAACTCCTCGTCGTCCGTGACCTCCGTATCGCCTACGGCGGATCGGCCGTCGTGGACGGAGTGTCCCTCGCCGTGCGCCGGGGCGAGGTCCTGGGCCTGGTCGGCGAATCCGGCTCCGGCAAGAGCCAGACCGCCTTCGCGGTCCTCGGCCTGCTGCCCCCGGAGGCCCATGCCACCGTCGGCGCCCTGTCCTTCGGCGGTACGGAGCTGAGCGCGTCCGGCGCGGAGGCGGCCGGCGACGGGATGCTCGGCCGGCGGATCGCGTACGTCCCGCAGGAGCCGATGTCCAACCTGGACCCCTCCTTCCGGATCGGCACCCAGCTGTCCGAACCGATGCGCAGGCACCTCGGTCTGAGCCGCGCGGAGGCGAGGAAGAAGGTCCTCGCCCTGCTCGACCGGGTGGGCATCGCCGACCCGGCCCGGGTCTACGCCGCCTACCCGCATCAGGTGTCCGGTGGCATGGCCCAGCGGGTACTGATCGCCGCCGCCGTCTCCTGCGACCCGGACCTGCTCATCGCGGACGAGCCGACCACCGCCCTGGACGTCACCGTCCAGGCCGAGGTCCTCGACCTGATGCGCTCGCTCCAGAAGGAACGCGACATGGGCATGATCCTGGTGACCCATGACTTCGGTGTGGTCGCCGACATCTGCGACCGGGTCGCCGTGATGCAGACCGGCCGGATCGTGGAGTCCGCGCCGGCCGCCGAGCTCTTCGCCGACCCCCGGCACCCGTACACCAGGATGCTCCTCGCATCCACCCTGGAGGACAGCGAGCCGCGCCGTCCGCTGACAGCAACCGCCGCTTCAGAGGGAGTTGACGCATGAGCACGGTGGCACCCGCCGAGCCGGCCCCGGCACGGGAGACGGGGCCCCTGCTGTCCGTCGACAAGCTGGTCGTCGACTACCCCGGCAAGGGCCGGGGCAGGCCGCCCGTCCGGGTGCTCAAGGGCGTCAGCGTCGACGTCCACCCCGGCGAGACCCTGGGCCTGGTGGGCGAGTCCGGCTCCGGCAAGACCACCCTGGGCCGCGCCATCCTGGGCCTCGCCCCGGTGACCGGCGGCACCATCGGCTTCGGCGGCCGGGACATCTCGGCGCTCGGCAGGAAGGAGCGCCGGGCACTCAGCGACGACATCCAGGTGGTCTTCCAGGACCCCTACACCTCGCTCAATCCGGCGCTCACCGTGGGCGACATCCTCACCGAGCCGCTGCTGGTCACCGGCGCCTCGGACGCCGACGCGGGCCGCCGGGTCCGCGAGCTCCTGGACCAGGTGCGGCTCCCGGCGGACGCCGGCGAGCGGCTGCCGCGCGAGTTCTCCGGCGGACAGCGCCAGCGCATCGCGATCGCCCGCGCGCTCACCCGCGCGCCGAAGATCATCGTCTGCGACGAGCCGGTCAGCGCCCTCGACCTGTCCACCCAGGCCCGGATCCTGGACCTCTTCATCGAGATCCAGGAACGCACCGGGGTCGCGTACCTCTTCATCACCCACGACCTGTCGGTGGTACGCCACATCAGCCACCGGGTCGCGGTGCTGTACCGGGGCGAGATCGTCGAGACCGGCGAGGCATCCGCCGTCACCACGGCGCCCGAACACCCCTACACCCGGCGCCTGTTGCTCGCCGCTCCGGTGCCCGACCCGGCACGGCAGGCCGAACGGCGGGCGGCGCGGCTGGAGTTCGCCGCCCGGCAGCAGGCCGGCGCACCGACCGACGGGCTGTCCGGTACCCCGGCCGCCGACGAACCCACCTCCTGAGGAAGCCCATGACCACCGCCTCCGGACCGAACAGGCCTGCCACCCCGGACAACCCGCTGATCCCCGGCTTCCACCCCGACCCCAGCATCTGCCGGGTGGGCGACGACTACTACATCGCCGTCTCCAGCTTCGAGTACCTGCCCGGCATCCCGCTCTTCCACAGCCGCGACCTCTCCGACTGGACCCTGATCGGCCATGTCGCCGAGCGTCCCGGGCAGTTGGACGTGGGCCAGGTGCCCACGATGGGAGGCGCCTGGGCCCCGACTCTGCGCCATCACGACGGCAGGTTCTGGTGCGTGGTCACCGACGCGATGGGCCGGGGCAGCCTGATCTTCACCGCCGAGCGACCGGAGGGCCCCTGGTCGGACGGCACCGTGATGCGGGGCGTCGACGGCATCGACCCGGACATCGCCTGGGACGAGGACGGCACCTGCTACGTCACCTACTCCGGCCTGCTGCTGAGCGGCGGGGTCCCCACCCACCTGGGCATCCAGCAGGTACGGATGGACCCGGAGACCGGGCAGGCCCTTCAGGAGCCCCGCTCGCTGTGGTCCGGCACCGGCCTGATGTTCCCGGAGGCCCCGCACCTCTACTCCATCGACGGCACCTGGTACCTGATGATCGCCGAGGGCGGCACCGAGCGCGGCCACAGCGTGAGCATCGCCCGCTCCGACCGCCCCGACGGCCCCTTCGAGGGCTGCCCCGCCAACCCGGTGCTGTCCGCCCGCAGCACCGACCGCCCGGTCCAGAACACCGGCCACGGCGACCTGGTGCGCACCGCCGACGGCTGCTGGCTGATGGTGATGCTGGGCATGCGGCCGCGCGGGATGGCCCGGGCCTTCTCGCCGATGGGCCGCGAGACCTTCGTGACCCCGGTGCGCTGGGCGGACGGCTGGCCGGTGGTCGAACCGGTGCGGCTCGCCGAGCCAGGGCCGGCGGTGAGCCGGCACGAGGACTTCGCGGCCGGCGTGCCGGGGCCTGAGTGGGTGGCGGTACGCCGCTCACCGTCGGAGGTGGTCTCGTCGTACGGGCGCCCGGGCGCGCTGCGGCTGCGCGCCGACGGCAGCGACATGGACAGCCTCCGGCCGGTCTTCCTCGGGGTCCGCCAGGAGCACGAGGAGGCCTCCTTCACCGCCGAGCTGGACGTCAGCTCCGGCACCGGCGGCCTCAGCCTGCGGATGGACGAGCTCCACCACTACGACATCGAGGCCGGCCCCGGCACCGTCCGGGCCAGGGCCAGGGTGGGCCCGCTCAGCCAGAGCTGGGAACTCCCGCGGCCCGGCGACGCGTCGGCCGTGCTGCTGCGCATCTCCACCGGCCCCGTCACCTTCCCTTCCGACGGCCGCGGCAGCCTGGAACACGGCGGGCCCGACACCGTACGCCTGTCGGTCGGCACCGGCGACGGCTGGCAGGAACTGGCCGCCCTCGACGGCCGCTACGTCAGCGCCGAGATCGCCGCCTCCTTCACCGGCCGGGTCGCCGGCCTCTACGCCGCGGACGGGACCGTGAACGTCCGGTGGTTCCATTACGAGGGTCACGACACCAAGCGCTGACTCTGCGCCCCCCATCTCCCCGGAGTTCCCCCATGCCGTACAGCCCCGATTCGCTCCTCGGTGACGTCCTGCGCAACCGGCAGGCCGCGGCCGTCGTCCGCAAACACCTCTCCGGCATCGTCAACGCGCCCCTGGGCGTGCAACTGCGCCATGTCAGCCTCGGACAGGTCGTCGGTTTCCTCGACGACACCCGTGCCGACCCGGAGGCCCGGGAGGCCTTCTTCGCCGAACTCGCCGCCGTCGACGAGACCCTCGCCGAGCCACCGCGCCCGGCCGAGACGACGACCGTCCCCTCCGACAGCTACGAAGGACCCGAGGTTCCGCTGGGCAGCGCACGCGCCGACTGGCCCTCCTCGGCCACCCGCTGGCACCCGTTCGAGCTGGAACTCCACGGCCCCGCCCACGGCAACCCCTTCACCGACGTCGAGTTGAGCGCCCGGTTCACCCACGCGGAAACCGGCCGTACGCTCACCGCACACGGCTTCTACGACGGCGACGGCGTCCACCGACTGCGCTTCATGCCCGGCGAAGAGGGCGCCTGGAGCTTCGTCACCGCCTCCAACGCCCGGTCCCTGACCGGCATCGGCGGCACCTTCGCCTGTCTGCCCGCCGCCCCCGGCGAGCACGGCCCGGTCCGCGTGCACAACACCTTCCACTTCCGCCACGCCGACGGCACCCGTCATCTCCCCATCGGCACCACGGCGTACGCCTGGACCCATCAGGGCGACGAACTTGAGGAACGGACCCTGCGCACCCTCGCCGAGGCGCCGTTCAACAAGGTGCGGATGTGCGTCTTCCCCAAGGCGTACCTCTTCAACGCCAACGAGCCTCCGCTGTACCCCTTCGCCGGTTCCCCGGAGGACGGCTGGGACTTCCGGCACCCCGACCCCGCTTATTTCGCCCACCTGGAGGAGCGCATCCGCCGCCTCGGCGAACTGGGCATCCAGGCCGACCTGATCCTCTTCCACCCCTACGACCGCTGGGGTTTCTCGGACATGGGCGCGGTGGCCGACGACCGCTATCTGCGCTATGTGGTCGCCCGTCTGGCGGCCCTGCCCAACGTGTGGTGGTCGCTGGCCAACGAGTACGACCTGCTGTGGGCCAAGACCGAGAAGGACTGGCACCGGATGGCCGCCGTGATCGCCGACACCGATCCGCACGGCCATCTGCTGGGCATCCACAACTGCATGTCCTTCTGGGACAACAACGCCGACTGGGTCACCCACGCCAGCCTCCAGCGCGTCGACGTGTACCGCACCGCCGAGAACACCGACGCGTGGCGCGCGGAGTGGAACAAGCCCGTGGTCATCGACGAGTGCGGCTACGAGGGCGACATCGACCAGGGCTGGGGCGACCTTCCCCCGCAGGAACTGGTCCGCCGCTTCTGGGAGGGAGCGGTCCGGGGCGGCTACGTCGGCCACGGCGAGACCTACCTGGCCGACGACGAGGTGCTGTGGTGGTCCAAGGGCGGCACCCTCAAGGGCGAGTCACCGGCCCGGATCGCCTTCCTGCGCCGGATCCTGGAGGACTCGCCCCAGGACGGCATCGGCCCGCTCCCCGGCGACTGGGACGTCCCCGTCGGCGGCGTCGACGACAGCTACCGGCTGGTCTACTTCGGCTTCGGACAGCCGCGCTACCGCACCTTCGCGCTGCGCCCCGGCGTCCGGTGGAGGGTGGACGTCATCGACACCTGGGCCATGACGGTCACCGCACTGCCCGGCACGTACGAGGGGGTCTTCCGGATCGGCCTGCCCGGCCGCCAGTTCATCGCGGTCCGGCTGCGCGCCGTATAGGCGTCCCCGAAGGGCCGCATGCCGTGCACGACTTCTGTGTGCGGCCGGTCCGCAGGGCGCGGACCATGCCAGACTGCTGGGCGAGCGGGCACGCCGATAGACCAGGGAGGACTGAAGTGAGAGATTCCGGATTCAGTGCGGCCGAGATCGACACCAGCAAGCCCCATTCCGCCCGAATGTACGACTACTTCCTTGGCGGCAAGGACAACTATCCCGTCGACTGGGAAGCCGCCGAAAAGGTGATCTCCTTCTTCCCCAATGTCGAAGAAATGGCGCGAGTCAACCGGGACTTCATGCACCGAGCCTCCCGCTTACTGGCCGAACGAGGAATCCGGCAGTTCCTCGACATCGGCACCGGGATACCTACCGAGCCCAACCTTCACCAGATCGTCCAGGCGATCACGCCCAGCGCCCGCGTGCTGTACGCGGACAACGATCCGATTGTTCTCAGGCATGCCGAGGCGCTTCTTCACAGCACGCCGGAGGGGAGCACCGCCTACATCCAAGCCGACGTGCGGGAGCCTCGGAAGATCCTCACAGCGGCGAAAGAGCTTCTGGACTTCGAGCAGCCGATCGCCCTGTCGCTGGTCGCCCTGCTGCATTTGGTGGCAGATGAAGACCATCCCTACCAGATCGTGGCTGAGCTGCTTGACTCACTGGCGGCGGGGAGCTACGTGGCGCTGTCCCATGCGACAGGGGATTTCGACCCCGAAGCCTGGGAGCGCGTCGTCGAGGTCTACCGCAAGGGCGGTACTCCCGCGCAAGTCCGGTCGCGCATCGAATTCACGAGATTCTTCGAGGGACTTGAGCTGGTCGATCCCGGAATAGAACTCGCAGCACACTGGCACCCGGAACTCGGGAAACAACGCGGTCAGAGCGAGCAGATCCCACTGTATGTGGGCGTCGCCCGCAAACCATGAGGCCCGAGCCGAGGCAGTCACCCGCTCACGGCCCTCGACTCCCCTACGGCCGAGGCGAGTTGCTCGATGCGCGGAGCGTACCCGGCATGACTGAACCGCTCCTCGTTGGCCCACGGAAAGACCTGGTCCGCCCGGACGGCGGGCAGACTGGCCCAGGTCGCTTCGGTCTTCCTCAGTTCGTCTGGCTGCAGGTTGCCGTCGCGGTTGTCGACGAGGATCAGGTCGGCGTCGTACGTGTCGGCGTTCTCCCAGGCGAGTTGCTGCCAGAAACCGCCCTCGGCGGTCTTCGTGGGCGTGACGAACTCGACGCCCAGCGAGGCGTAGTAGCGCAGATCCGCGAAGTCGTCCGGGTTGGCGACGTACAGGATCTCGCTCGACGCGGACACCGCCATGACCTTCAGGCCGCCACGGCGCGCGCCTGCCGCTCGGCGCAGTCGCTGCGCGGCCGTCTCGAAGCGCTCCTTGGCGGCCGTGACCTTCGCGGCCCCCGTGTCGGCACCGAGGGAGGCGGCGAGTTCGGTGAAGCGTGCGATGACATGGGTGAGTGAGCTCTTCGTGGTGGTGATTCCGACACTGGGGGCGAGCGACTCGATCTCCTCGGCCGACTCCTCGGGGACGTACCAGAGCGCGGGCGGCTCGGCCATCTGGGCGATCAGGAGGTCGGGCCGCAGTGCGGCGTACCGCTCGACATTGAACTGCGGATAGGTGTTGCCGAGGCTCGTCACCTTGTCCACGTCGAGGTCACCGGCCTGGGGGGCGGGTTCGCCGTTGCTGAGCTTCGTCGGTCCGAAGACCCCCGCGCACTCGACACCGAGGTCGTGCAGGGCGGCAGCCGCGCCGATGAAGGCGACCAGCCGCTTCGAGGTGCTGTCGGCCGTGACCGTCCTCCCCCGGTCGTCCTCGAAGCTCCAGCTCCCGCCGCCTGTCCCTTCGGCATCCTCCTCCCCGCCGTCGCCGCACGCCGTCAGCACGCCGCCCAGAGCGAGCGCGCCAGCCGACACCAGAAGGCCGCGGCGGGACGGAAGGCGCGAAGAGGGGGCGTGACGCGGCGAGTTCATCGAGGCTCTCCTTCGGCTCCGACGCCAGTCGATCACCGACTTAGGCTACCCTAAGTCCCCTCTCGGGCAGCCCACCCCTCCAGCGGAACGGGAGGCTTGTTCGATCTGCCGGATGGCCGGTCGGCCTCCCCACGCATCGAACGCCTCCGGGCCGCCTTGCCCGCGGCCGGCCCGCAACCGCTCCAGTTCCGCCCGCTCACCCTCCCGCAGACGACCGCCGGACGACGGCTCGGCCACCGGCCGGTCCGACGACGGCGACCCGTTACGCCGCGCCCGCGACACCCAGCTGTGCAACGTCCCCCCGTGGATGCCCAGATCCTCAGCCACCTCCGGAACCGGCTTCCCGGTGACTGGCCGCGCAGCCCAGGAACCGCTGGGCCAGCGGCCGTTGAGGGGATCGAGGCGGGAGGTCGGCGCCAGGGCGTCGAACCCCTCAACCCTCGTCCGTCCGTTGACGTCGATCTGCGGTCCGTCGGCACCCGGTGACAGCCAGCTGGACCGGGTCGAGGGGTGCATGGCCCTTCAGGGGAGGATCGAGTCAACGTAACCGCCGTCGACGCGCAGGGCGCCGCCGGTGGTCGCCGAGGCATGGTCGGAGCTGAGGTAGACAACCATGTTGGCGATCTCCTCCGGCTCGATCAGCCGCTGGAGCAGGGACTGTGGCCGGTGCTCCCGCATGAAGGCGCGCTGGGCCTCCTCCCAGGGCAGGTCGCGGTCGACGAGTCGGTAGACGAAGTCCTCCACGCCTTGCGTGTGGGTGGGGCCCGCGATGACGGAGTTCACCGTGACACCGGTGCCGGCTGCCTGTTTGGCGAAGCCCCGGCTCACGGCGAGCAGGGCGGTCTTCGACATGCCGTAGTGGATCATCTCGGCGGGGGTGACGATCGCCGAGTCGCTCGCGATGTACTGGACGCGCCCCCAGCCGCGTCCGGTCATGCCCGGCAGGAGGAGACGGGTGAGGCGTACGGAGGCCAGGACGTTCACCTCGAAGTAGCGCCGCCACTCCTCGTCGCTGATCTCCAGGGGGTCGGCGGGCTCGAAGATGCCGAGGTTGTTGACGAGGATGTCCACCTGGGACAGGGCTTCCACGGCCTGCCGGGCGCCCTCTTCGGTGGTCACGTCGGCGGCCACCGGCACCAGTTCGGCGCCGGGCGCTTCGCTGTTCAACCGGTGCACGGCTCGCTGCACCCGCTCGGCCGAGCGACCGTTGACGCCGATGCGGGCGCCGGCGCGGGCCAGACCCGTGGCGATCGCGGCGCCGATGCCCTGGGTGGAGCCGGTCACCAGAGCGGTGCGGCCCTTCAGATCGATCTGCATGCGGTTCTCCCAAGCCTTTCGTGCGGAGATGGACGGAGTACCCGCGGGCGGCTGCGGGGCACCACCAGTCATACAGAAGAGGGTGCGCCGGGACACCGGTACGCGCCGGGAGGCCAGGGGCGCGAACCAAGGTGCCGGAGTGCGTTAAAGGCGCACGGGAGCGGTGGTCGCTACGCAGGGTTGTCAACATATCGCTCTGGGTAGTGCGAAGTTGACGACGGGAAGCACCCTGGGGAGGGCAGCAGGGATGACGGTGAAGGGTCTGGACACCGCCTGCCGGCCCGTCGTCCGTCTCTCGGGAGCGCCGTACATACGAGCGCCATACATACGAGCGCCGTACATACGCGTCCGCTGACGCTGTCGTCGTCCCGACCTGTCCCTCTGGCGCCTCGGCACGTGTGCCTGCGCGGCTCGGCCGAGCCTCCGTATCAGACGTCCCGTCCACCGATCCTGTGGAGATCCCTCATGGTGCATGCGCGAAGGCGACCCGCGTCGCCCTTACGGTCGTCACGCCGCGCCCGGCTGACGATTCCTGTCCTCATCGGCACGCTCCTGTCCACCGCCTCACTCGCCGACGCCGCACCCTCGGCGAGACCGGCGGCCCAACTCTGCCCCGACAAGGGGCACTCGGCGCCCTCCGACTGGGCGCTCACGTCCACCGATCCGTCGAACGACCACCACGCCTACGCGGCCAACGGCTATCTCGGGCAGAGCCTGCCGCCCGCGGGCACCGGATACTCCGTCTCGCAGCGGGACACCGGCTGGCCCCTCAAGACGCCCCGCTACGACGGGGCGTTCGTGGCCGGCCTCTACGCGCACAACGCGCAGACCGCCGACGACCGCCACGTCATCGCGGCACTCCCGACCTGGTCAGGGCTGACCGTCACCGTCGGGCGGGAGACCTTCGGCCCGTCGACCCCGGCCGACCGGATCTCGGACTACCGGCAGACCGTCTTCCTGCGCTGCGGCCTGGTGCGCACGTCACTGACCTGGACCGCCACGGACGGCCGGGCCACCGACCTGGTCTACGACGTCGTCGCCGACCGCAAGTACCGTCACGTCGGCGCCGTACGGCTGTCCGTCACCCCGCGCTGGAGCGGCACCGCGAGCGTCACCGACCTCATCGACGGCCGGGGAGCGCGGCGGATCTCGGCCACCGGGGACGAGCCCGACGGGTCCGCCGACGACCGGATCGCCGTGGCGTTCCGGACCGACGGCACCGGCGTGGACGGGGCGGTGGTGTCGACGCTGCGCCCGGACGAGGGCGTTCCGGTGCGTGGCCGGTCCCGTGGCGGCGAAGGGCTGACGGCGCACCAGTCGGCGATGATGCCGGTGCGCGACGGGCGTACGCACGCGTTCACCAAGTTCGTCGGCGTCGATACCGGGCTGACCTCCCGCCGGCCCGCGCAGAGCGCCGCAGAGGAGTCGGCGCGGGCCGCGGACCGTGGCTGGGAGCGGCTGCTGGGACGACACGTCGCCGAGTGGGAGCAGCTGTGGAGCGGCGACATCGAGGTGAACGGCCGCCCCGAGTTGCAGAGATGGCTGCGCTCCAGTCTGTACGGGCTGCTGGCCAACTCCCGGGCCGGGTCGCCGGACAGCATCGCCCCGGCCGGTCTGACCAGTGACGACTACGCGGGCCTGAAGTTCTGGGACGCCGAGACCTGGATGTTCCCGGGCCTGCTGGCCTTCCGGCCCGAACTCGCCCGGTCGGTCCTGGAGTACCGCTACCGCACGATGCCGGCCGCCCGGCAGAACGCCGTAGGGCTGGGGCGGCGCGGCCTGTTCTTCCCGTGGACGAGCGCCGACAAGGGGGACCTCACGTCGGAGTGCCACAGCGTGGAGCCGGATCACTGCCGCACCCAGATCCACCTCCAGGCCGACATCGCCCTCGCGGCCTGGCAGTTCTACCAGCAGACCGGCGACAGGCAGTGGCTGCGCGAGCGGGGCTGGCCCCTGCTCAAGGGCATCGCCGAGTTCTGGGAGAGCCGCGTGACCCGCAACGGCGACGGCAGCTACTCCATCAGGAACGTCTCCGGGCCCGACGAGTACAGCAACTACAAGAACGACGCCGTCTACACCAACGCGGCTGCCGCCACCGCGCTGCGCAATGCCAACGCGGCCGCCGGCGTCCTGGGCGAGCACGCACCGGACAGTTGGACGGCCATCGCCGACCGGTTGCGGATCCTGTACGACAACGAGTCGAAGGTCTTCCGGCAGTTCGACGGCTACCAGGGCGACCCGATCAAACAGGCCGACGCCGTCCTGCTGATCTACCCGCTCGAATGGCCCATGTCCGAGGAGGCGGCCGCCAACACCCTCGACTACTACGCCGCCCGCTCCGACCCGGACGGCCCGGCCATGACGGACTCGGTGCACGCGGTGGACGCGGCGGCCATCGGCAAGCCCGGTTGCGTCGCCCACACCTATCTGATGCGGTCCATCCGACCCTTCGTACGGGGGCCGTTCGCGCTGTTCTCCGAGGCGCGCGGGGAGCGGGCGGCCGGCGCCGGTGATCCGCACGCGGGGTTCCCCGCCGAGGACTTCCTGACCGGGAAGGGCGGCTTCGTGCAGGTCTTCACCCATGGGCTCACCGGACTGCGCACCCGCTCGGGCAAGGTGCACCTGGACCCGACGCTCCCTCCGCAGCTGTCGGAGGGCGTCACGCTCAAGGGCCTGCGCGCGCACGGCAGGACGTACGAGGTGGCCATCGGCCCCGAGGAGACGCGGGTGCGGCTGATCCAGGGGGAAGCGTTCGAACTTCAGACCCCGCAGGGCACGCAGGTCGTCAGCTCCGCGGCGCCCGCGGTCGTCAAGACCCGCCGCCCCGACCTGGAGCCGACGGACAACGTGGCCCGCTGCCGGCCGGCCGAGGCAACCTCGGAGCAGCCCGGCCTGTACGCGGGCGCTGCCGTGGACGGGGACGGGACGACGTTCTGGTCGCCCGAGGCGGCCGAGGCGCACCTGACCGTCGACCTCGGGCAGACGGAGCGCGTCTCCAAGGTCTCGGTGGCGTGGTCCGACGTCCGGCCGGCCTCGCACCGGCTGCTCGCCTCCGTCGACGGCGAGAGGTGGCGCGAGGTGACGCCCGGGGTCACCGCCCGCTTCGTGCGGGCGGAGGTGCGGGCGACGGACCCCGGTGATGACGGGAAGCGGCCGGGAATCAAGGAATTGAGGGTCGTTCAGGAGCCTTAATTCCACGGACCAGTCACAAAAGGATCAGCCAGGAAAGGGCTGTGCACCCCGGTTTTCGAACCGGGGTGCACAGCCCTTTCCATTTCCCCGCTTTCATCGCCCGCGCGGGAGCATGCGACAGCGCACGGAATGCATCCCCCGGCGCACGGAATTCACGCCTCGGGGCAGGCAAAACCTTGTCGTCTCATAACACAAGTAACCCGTTCAGGGGAATCCTGGAATCCACTATTTACGGAATACACGGCCGCCCGCTCAATGGAGTAGCCCCCCTTTTTTTCCGACAGAACGACTTCCTGGTCAAGACCGGCAATACGGCCTGAGAAAAGAGAGGCAGCATCATGAGCAAGTACGACGTCGACGTTCTCATCGTGGGAAGCGGTCCGGTCGGGGCCACGTTCGCGCGGAAGCTGGTGGACGCGGGACACCATGTCCTGATGATCGACGCCGGTGCGCAACTCTCCGGGAACTACGGAGAGCACCTCAAGAACAGCTTCCTGTACCAGAAGAACGTGGACCTGTTCGCGTCGGTCATCCGCGGGCATCTGCATCCGCTGTCCATCGCGATGGACGACTCCCCCGTGGTCACCCTCGACCCGTCCTCCTTCTCGTACAACCCCGAGGAATGGCCGGGGTTCGTCCTCAACAACCAGAACCCCGAGCAGAAGAAGCGCGACAACCTCGGCGCGTCCGCGGCCACGTACGCCGTCGGCGGCATGGCGACCCACTGGACCTGCGCCGTGCCGGAGTTCCACGCCACCCTGGAACGCACCTACAACGGCGAGGCCTACCCCATCGAAGCGACCGCGATGGACAAGCTCTACAAGGAGGCGGCCGGGCTCCTGCACAGGTCCGAGACGGTCTTCGCCTCCTCGGCACGCCACCTCCTGGTCCGTGAGGTGCTGCACCGCACCAACTTCACCGACGTGCGGGAACTGCCGCTCGCGGTCAGCGCGCGGCCCGACCAGGCGAAGTCCGACGCCGTGCACTGGAGCGCCGCGGACACCGTGCTCGGCCCGCTCGCCGACCCGCGCCACACGCCCACGCAGGGGTCGTTCCGGCTGCTGGCCGAGCACCAATGCACGAGGCTGGAGCTCACCGACGAGGGCAACGGCCAGCAGCGCGTGACCGGGGTGAAGGTCCGCAACCTCCGGGACCTGAACGAGAAGGTGACGATCAACGCCGAGGTGTACGTCGTCGCCTGCAACCCGGTGCTGACCCCACAACTGCTGTTCGCCTCGGGCCTGCAGAGCGAGTCGCTCGGCCGCTACCTGACCGAGCAGCCGATGGCGTTCTGCCAGACCGTGCTCAAGCAGTCGATCCTTGACGACGTCGTGAACCTGCTGGAGAAGTACCCCGACGCCAGGACGCGGGTGAAGGAGTACATCGAGAAGCAGAAGCAGAAGCAGGAGGAGAAGACCCCGGGCGCGGACCCCGTGCCGTTCCCGAAGGGCGAACTGGAGCCGAACCTGTGGATCCCGGCCGTGCCGGGGCAGCCCTGGCACTGTCAGATCCACCGCGACGCCTTCAGCTACGGCGAGGTGCCGCCCAACATCGACAGCCGGCTCATCGTCGACCTGAGGTGGTTCGGGATGTCCCGGCCGCGTCGCAGCAACCGAGTGACCTTCAGTAACCACATCAAGGACACCTTCGGCATGCCCCAGCCGACGTTCCACTTCGGGCTCACCAAGGAGGAGCGGGCCGACTGCGGCAAGATGATGGACCACATGATGCGGGTCGCCGCCCAGCTCGGCGGCTTCATGCCCGGATCCGAGCCGCAGTTCCTCACCCCGGGCCTGCCGCTGCACATCGCGGGCACCACGCGGATGGGCAAGAACGAGAAGACAAGCGTCGTCGACCCCGACTCGCAGGTGTGGAAGGTCAGGAACCTCTTCCTCGGCGGCAACGGCCTGCACCCGTTCGGCAACGCCGCCAACCCCACGCTGACCAGCGTCGCCATGGCGCTGCAGTCGGTCGAGAAGATCAAGACCATCCTGCCGAGCTCCTGAAGGCGTCGAGGAGGGACGACCATGACACCGATCAGGCTGGCCGAGACGCACCTCGGCATCACACCGACCTGCTGGACCAACGACGACTTCCCGCTGCTGGGCGACGACATCCCCTTCGAGCAGTGCGTCAGCGAGATCAAGCTGGCGGGCTTCGAAGGGTGCAGCATCGGCCACAAGTTCCCCACCGACGTGGACGCGCTGAACGCGGCGCTCGCGCTTCGTGAACTCAGCGTCACCGAGCCGTGGGTGAGCACGTTCTTCACCGTGCCCGGCATGCGCAGGCGGACGATCGCGGCCTTCGAGGAGCGGATGGACTTCCTCGACGCGATCAAGGGCACGGTGAGGACCCGGAGCATCGGGGTGGCCGAGTTCGGCAACTCCATCCACCTCATGCCCATCAGCCTCAGCGACTCCAAGCCCGTGTTCACCGAGGACCACTGGAAGGCGCTGACCGAAGGGCTCGACGAGATCGGCAGGCTCGCCGAGGAGCGGGACTTCCAGCTGGTCTACCACCCGCACATGGGCACCGGGGTGCAGACCCAGGCCGAGGTGGACACGCTCATGCGGCGCACCAACGCCGAGTACGTCCATCTGCTGCTGGACACAGGCCACCTGTACTGGGCCGGCGGCGACCCGGTGGCGGTGATCAACGCGCATGCCGACCGTATCCGGCACGTGCACCTGAAGAACATCCGCACCGCGGTGCGCGACAGGCCCGCGCTGGCCTCGGCCAGCTTCGAGGAATTCGTCAGGGCGGGCATCTTCACGGTCCCCGGCGACCGGACCGGCGCAGTTCCCTTCCACGCCGTCCTGACCGCCCTGGAGTCCAAGCAGTTCAAGGGCTGGCTGGTCGTCGAGGCCGAGCAGGACCCGCACGGCCCGCGACCACCGCTGTACTACGCCAAGCTGGCCCGCGAGTACCTGAAGAAGGAGCTGGGGCGGTGACCGCCTACGCCACGCCGGAGTTCACCGCGTCGGTCATCGACGCCGACCCCCGCGACGGCTACTTCCTCCAGGCCGTCGACATCGACGGCGACGGCCGCCCCGACCTGGTCGCCTCCGGTCTCAGCCGGGGCGAGGTCGTCTGGTACCAGAACCCGTCCTGGACGAAGCGGACCATCGTGTCCCTCACCGACCGCAAGCCCGTCGCCCTGGACGCCGCGGACCTCACCGGTGACGGTTTGCCGGACCTGGTCCTCAGTCACGACTACGGCGACTGCATGTTCAACTGCGGCCCGCAGGACGGCAAGATCTCCTGGTTGCAGAACCCCGGCGCGGGCAAGTGGGACGCGCCGTGGACCCGCCGGCACGTGGCCGGCCTGGTCGCCACTCACCGGGTACGGCTGGGCCACTTCACCACCGACCGGCGTCTGCAGCTGGCCGCCTTCCCGGTGGTCGGTCCGCAGGGCGGCGAAGCCGGCGTCCACTCGCCCGTGCACGTCATGCTGTACGACCTCCCCGACGACGTGCTGACCGCCGAGGCGTGGACGGGCCGGGCCGTGGACACCTCGCACTTCACCGTGGTGCACGGTGTGGTGTCGGCCCGCTTCCCCGGCACCCCGCGACCGGACCGGGAGTCGTTTCTGCTGGCCGGCGGTGAGGGGATCAGCTGGCTGGGCCCCGGTCCCGGCGCCGCGCCGGGTAGCCCCTGGCAACACGTCACGCTCGGTACGGGTGTGGCGCCGCAGAAGTCGCCTGAACTGGGCCGTTACTTCCAGGGCAGCGGCAACCTCGCGGTCGGGCGGCTCGGCGGACGGTCCTGCGCGGTGATCGTCACGCTGGAGCCGTTCCACGGCAACACCGTCGCGGCGTACGTGCGGCCCAACGGCACGGCCTCTCCGTTCGGCAGGCCGTGGCGGCGCAAGGTGCTGAAGGTCTTTCCCCATCCCAGCGCCCAGTACGACGCCGTAGGACATCACGTGGTCGTGGCGGACTTCGACAACGACGGGGACGACGAGTTCCTGATCGGCATGCGGGGGCCCGCTCCGGCGCAGGGCGTCTGGTACTACAAGCTCGACGCTCAGGGGAACACGCTCATCGAGCAGCAGGTGAGCACCGAGTCCACCGCCCGCATCGCCGTCGCGGACTTCAACGGCGACGGGAGGCTGGACTTCGCCATCACCGCCTACGACACGGTGGGTTACTACCGGACCAAGGACCCGAAGGTGCGCCTGTACACCAACGCCTTCGCCTGGCCCGGTCCGGTCACACCACCACCCGGCGGCGACGGCTGAGCGACCCGTCCGCGGCGGGGCGGTCCCCCGCCGCGGACGTCGCTGGGACACCCCGCGATACGGGTTCTGCACGGGGGTCTCCGCTGCGGCCGCCGACCTTCCGAGTAAAGGTGCCGACGAACGGCATGCTCAACCCCGAAGATCGGAAACGACCCATGCGAAAAGGGCCCCCACAGGCTCTCGCCTGCGAAGACCCTTCACACCGTCGGGACGACAGGATTTGAACCTGCGACCCCTTGACCCCCAGTCAAGTGCGCTACCAAGCTGCGCCACGTCCCGGTGCGCTGTCTCGCGGTGAACCGCGTGAGTGCGCGAGACAGAACTTTACCGCACGTCGGGGGCGGCGCCGAAAGGGGCGGGGGGCGCGGCAGAATCGAGGTATGGGAAGTGCATCCTCAGGAGGGCCGGTCGGGGCGCGGGATCGGGACGGTGAGGGGCGGGCGCGCAATGCGCGGCCGCGGGACGGGCTCGGGCGGCCGTTGGCGTACGGCGCGGAGGGGGTGGCGCGGCAGCCCGAGGGAGTCGTGCGCGGTCCGGAGCGGACCGTGGCCGAGGCGCAGGAGCTGCTGGATGCGGGGAAGCCGTTCCATGCGCACGAGGTTTTCGAGGACGCCTGGAAATCGGGTCCGGCGTCCGAGCGCGCCCTGTGGCGGGGGCTGGCACAGCTCGCCGTGGGGCTCACCCATGCGGCCCGCGGGAATCTCACGGGCGGTGTCCGGCTGCTGCGGCGTGGGGCCGGGGCCGTCGAGGAGTGGGCGTCGGGCGCCGGGGAGCCGCGGCCGTACCGGATGGATCTGGCGGGCGTCGTGGCGTGGGCGCGGCAGCTGGCGGCCGACGTGGAGCGGGACGGGGTGGCCGTCGACGCGGCGGCGCGTGCGCCTCGGTTGCGCGGGGGCTCGGAGCGGGGCTCGTAGGAAGCGGGGCTCGTAGGACTCGTAGGAGGCGCCGCACGCGATGTCAGTGGCGTGCGGCAGACTCGGGGGCGTGCGAAAGATTCATGTCATCGGTATCGGCGCCGGCGATCCCGACCAGCTGACCCTGCAGGCGGTCAAGGCTCTGCGGAGCACGGACGTGTTCTTCGTCCTGGACAAGGGCGAGGTGAAGTCCGACCTGGTCCGGCTCCGCCGGGACATACTCGACGCACACGTGCCCGCGGGGACGTATCGCGTGGTGGCGGCACGCGACCCGGAACGGGACCGGTCCGCGGGCGGCTCGGCGTACTCCCCCGCCGTCGGTGACTGGCGCAGCGCCCGCGCCGACATATACCAGCGGATGATCGCCGAGGAGCTGGGCGAGGACGAGAGCGGTGCGTTCCTGGTGTGGGGAGACCCCGCCTTGTACGACAGCACGCTCGGGATTCTCAAGGAGGTGCTGGAGCGGGGCGCGGTGGCGTTCGCGTACGACGTCGTGCCCGGCATCAGCAGTGTCTCGGCACTGGTCGCCCGGCACCGGACAGGGCTGAACCGGGTGGCCCGGCCCGTGCAGATCACCACCGGGCGACGGCTCGCCGAGGGTTTCCCGGACGGCGTGGACGACGTGGTCGTGATGCTCGACGCCCACCAGACCTTCCTGCGGTACGCCGACCAGGACCTGGACATCTACTGGGGCGCCTACATAGGCACACCCGACGAGATCCTCGCCTCCGGCCCGATCGCCGAGGCCGCGCCCCGCATCGAGCGGCTGCGTGCCGAGGCCAGGGAGCGCAAGGGCTGGATCATGGACACGTATCTGCTGCGGCGCCGGAAGCCGGAGGAGTCGTAGGCGAGCGGCGACGACTGGGCACATCCACCACGGCACCCACCGCGGCCGTCGCCACTCCACCAGCCCGCCTCCGCATGCGGCCCCGCCCCGCCGGTGTGATCGTGGCCTCGTGACACTCGCCGAAGAGAGCGTGCCGCCCGCCGTTCAGCCGCCCGTGCTGGACTCGCGGCAGCGGAACATCGTGTTCGTGACGATCATGCTGGGCATGCTGCTGGCCGCCCTCGACCAGACCATCGTGGGCACGGCGCTGCCGACGATCGTGTCGGATCTCGGCGGTGCGGAGCACATGTCGTGGGTGGTCACCGCGTACCTCCTCGCGGAGACCGTGGCGACCGTACTGGTCGGCAAGTTCGGCGACATGTTCGGCCGCAAGGTGGTCTTCCAGGTCTCGGCGGTCGTGTTCATCACGGGCTCGTTCCTGTGCGGGCTCGCGGGCAACATGACGCTGCTGATCGTCTGGCGGGCGATGCAGGGCGTCGGCGCGGGCGGCCTCCTGGTCACGTCGATGGCGCTGATCGCCGATGTCATCCCGCTGCGGGAGCGGGGCAAGTACCAGGGTGCGATCGGTGCCGTGTTCGGCGTCGCCACGATCATCGGACCGCTGCTCGGCGGTCTGTTCACCGACCATCTGACATGGCGCTGGGCGTTCTACATCAACGTCCCGATCGCGATCGTCGTCGTCTTCGCGGCCGCCCGCACGATCCCCGTGGTCAGGTCGGCGACCCGGCCGGTCATCGACTATCTGGGCATCGCGTTCGTCGCGGTCGGCGCGAGCGCGCTGATCCTGGCGACGAGTTGGGGCGGCAACGAGTACGCATGGGGTTCGGGCGTCGTCATCGGCCTGTTCGTCGGCGGTGTGGTGGCGCTCGGCCTGTTCTGCTGGGTGGAGACGCGGGCGGCTGAACCGATGCTGCCCATGCGGCTGTTCGCCAATCCGGTGTTCACGGTCTGCGCCATCCTCAGCTTCATCGTCGGGTTCGCGATGCTCGGCGCGTTGACGTATCTGCCGACCTATCTGCAGTACGTCGACGGGGACTCGGCGACGGTCTCGGGCGTCCGCACGCTGCCGATGGTGCTCGGCCTGCTGGTCGCGTCCGTGTTCAGCGGCAACGTGGTCAGCAAGACGGGGCAGTACCGGTACTTCCCGATCGTGGGCTCGCTGGTGATGGGCGTCGGGCTGTATCTGATGTCGTTGATGGGACCGGGCACCAGCGCCTGGCTGGAGTCGGTGTACATGGTCGTGCTCGGCGTCGGCATCGGCCTGTCGATGCAGGTGCTGACGATCGCCGTGCAGAACACCGTCGAATACGCCGATCTGGGCACCGCGACCTCGGGCGTCACCTTCTTCCGTACGCTGGGCAGTTCGTTCGGCACGGCCGTCTTCGGCACGATCTACACCAACGCGCTCACGCCGAACCTCACGGACGGCATCGCGTCCGCCGCGCAGGCCGGAAACCTGGACCCGGCCACGCTCACGAGGGCGGCGACCAGCCCGGACGGCGTGCACGAACTGCCGTCGCCGGTCGCCGCGCCGATCATCGACGCCTACGCGGACACCCTCCAGACCGTGTTCCTGTGGACGGTCCCGGTCGCGGCCGTCGGCTTCCTGGTCGCGCTGTTCCTCCGGCAGGTCCAGCTGCGCGACAGCGCACGCGCCGGCTCCACCGACCTGGGTGAGGGCTTCGCGTCACCGCGCGACGCGGACTCGCAGCGCGTCCTCGAAGCGTCCGTCGCGAAGATCGTCGGCAGCGCCGGCATCGACGCCGCGCGCCGGATCGTGCAGGGCTCCGACACCCGGCTCGACATCGCCGGTGCCTGGGCCGTGATGCAGGTCGAGATACTCAACCGGCTCGTCGGTCATGCCAGCCTCGGCCTGATCGCCGCCCGCCGCCGCATCCCTCCCGAGGTACTCCTCCCCGTCTTCGACCGCATGGTCGACGAGGGCTACCTCACCCGCGACGGCTTCCTCCTCTCGCACACCGACGCCGGCGCCCGCGAGGCGCAGGTCATCAGCCGGGCCTGGGGCACCTGGCTGGAGGACCGCGTCCGCCAGGACATCGGCCATCCGGCCGGCACCGACCTGCGCGCCGCCGTCAGCACCATCGCGAAGCGCCTGCTGGTCGAGGACTTGAGCGACGGGCTGACCGGTCGGCCCGCGGAACTGGCGTCGAGCGCGGCGCACTGAGAAGGTGACCCCGGCGGTTGGTGGCCCCAGCGGTGGAGGCCCCAGCGGCTGGGCCACGCCCTCCATCGGCCGTATCCCCGGGCCGGTCACGCCCCGCTGAGCCCGAGCCGGTCCACCACCCCCGCCACGTCGGGCACCGCGTCCACGCCTCGCGGCAACGGGGGACGTCGTACGACCACGACCGGCAGGGCGAGTTCGCGGGCGGCCGTGAGTTTGGCCGCTGTCGCGTTTCCGCCGCTGTCCTTGGTGACGAGGACGTCGATGCGGTGGACGCGCAGCAGGGCTTTCTCGGCGGTCACCGTGAACGGGCCGCGGGCCAGCAGGACTTCGGTGTCCCGGGGCATGGGCGGCTCCGGCGGGTCCACGGACCGTACGACGAAGTGCAGGTCGGTGAGGTGGGCGAAGGCCGCCAGGCCGAGTCGGCCGGTGGTGAGGAACACGCGGTGGCCGAGTCGGGGCAGCAGATCGGCCGCCGCGTCCAGCGACGGGACGGGGTGCCAGCGGTCCTCGGGTCCCCGCTGCCAGCCCGGGCGGCGCAGGACGAGCAGCGGCAGCCCGGTCACCGACGCCGCCTCGGCCGCGTTGGCCGTGATCGACTCGGCGAACGGGTGCGTGGCGTCGACCAAGGCGTCCACGCGGTGTGCGCGCAGCCACTCGGCCAGACCCGCCGCGCCGCCGAAACCCCCGATGCGTACGTCCCCTTCGACCGCCCCCGGCGTCGACACCCGCCCCGCGAGCGACGTGGTGACACGGATGCCGGGCCGTGTCACCAGGTCGGCGGCCAGGCGGCGGGCCTCGGCCGTGCCGCCGAGGACGAGGATGTGCGGGGACATGGGGCGAGCCTACGGCCACGAGGCCGCTGCCCCCCGTGATGTGCGCCGCGTTCGGCCGGACGTACGCCACCGGCTGTTTCCACGACCCGCGCTCGCGCCGGTCGTCGTCGTACGCGTCACGGCCACCGCCACGGCCACCGCCACGGCCACGGCCACGGCCACGGCCACCGCCACCGCCACCGCCACGGCCACGGCCACGGCCACGGCATGCTGCGCCCGCTGTCGTCGGCCCGGTGGTTCAGCGCAGGAGCAGTTGCAGGCCGCCCACCACCGTCGCGGCGATCACCAGCTGCTCGAACAACCGCTGGTTGATGCGGTTCACCGCCCATGTGCCGATGAACGCGCCCGGCACGACGAACGCGACGAGCGCGGCGTCGAGAAACAGCGAGCGGCCGTCGATCAGGCCGAGGCCGACACTGAAGGGCACCTTGGACACGTTGACGATGAGGAAGAAGAAGGCGGAGGTGCCCAGGAAGCCGAGCTTGCGGAAGCCCGCGGAGAGGAGATACATCGACATCACCGGGCCGCCCGCGTTGGCGACCATGGTGGTGAAGCCGCCGAGGACGCCGTACGAGCGGGCCTTGATCCGGCCGGAGCGGGTGGCGACCGAGTCCGGCTCCTCCGCCTCCGCGTCGGCCGTGCGCCGCCGCCACACCGTCACCGCGGCCATCACCAGCAGGATCGTCCCGATCGACGTCCGGACGATCGCGTCGTCCGCCCACACCAGGAACAGCGTGCCGCCGACGACGCCCGCGGCGACGGCGGGGAACAGCCGCCACAGCGTGGGCCAGTGGGCGTGCCGCCGGTAGGTGAGGACGGCGAGCACATCGCCGGCGATCAGGATCGGCAGCAGTACGCCGGTGGAGGCGCGGGCGGGCAGCACCGCCGCGAAGATCGCGAGACTGACCGTGTTGGCGCCGCTCACCGCGGTCTTCGAGAATCCGACGAGGAAAGCCGCGGCGGCGAGGGCGGCGAACTCCCAGCCGGTTATGTGCCAGAGCGTCATCGTGTCCATGCGGAGACCGATGCTAATTGCAGCTAACCGGTGGCCGTAAGGACCGTCTCGCCTTATGGTCCCCGTTCGGGAACCGTCCCCGGGCCCCGCACCGACACAGCAGGAGGCGCCATGACCGACGTCCGCGAGCACGTCCTCACGGGAACGTGTGGACCGATCACCGCACGCGAGTGGACGGGCCCCGGAACTCGCTACCTCGCGCTCGTGGCGCACGGCTACGGCGAGCACATCGGCCGCTACGAAGGGGTGGCCGATGTGCTGACCCGGCACGGCGCCGCCGTCTTCGGCCCCGATCACACCGGGCACGGCGACTCGGCGGGAGAGCGCGTGCTGATCGAGGACTTCGAGGATGTGGTCACCGATCTGCACCGGGTCGCCGACCTGGCCCGGGGCAGGTACCCGGACCTGCCGGTCGTGCTGATCGGGCACTCGATGGGCGGCCTCGTCGCCGCGCGCTACGCCCAGCGGTACGGCGCCGAACTGGCCGCGCTGGTGCTGTCCGGACCGGTGATCGGCGACTGGAAGCTGCCGGGGCGGCTGCTCGCCCTCGACGAGATTCCCGACACGCCGATCAGTCCCGCCGCGCTCTCGCGTGACGCCGGGGTCGGCGAGGCGTACGCGGCCGATCCGCTCGTCTGGCACGGCCCGATGAAGCGGCCGACGGTGGAGGCGTTCGCGCGGACCTTGGAGACCGTGGCCAAGTCCGGTGCCGTCGGCCTTCCGCTGCTGTGGCTGCACGGCGCCGACGACCGGCTGGTGCCGCTCGCCGGGAGCCGGGTCGGCGTCGAGGAACTGAGCGGCGGTGCGCGGACCGAGCGGATCTATGCCGGGGCCCGGCACGAGGTGTTCCACGAGACGAACAGCGCCGAGGTGTTCGCGGACCTGCTCCGCTTCCTGGACGAGGTGCTCGGGCACTGACATCTCACGCCACGTTTGCACCAGTTGGCCCTGGGCACCCGCGCCCGCATGGAGTGGTTGCGCAGTGCGGCCTGCGTGGGAGAAGACCCCGAACTGTTCTTCCCGGTGGGCACGTCCGGACCGGCGCTGCGGGACCTCGCGGAGGCCAAGCGCGTCTGTGCCCGCTGTCCGGTCTCCGGCGAGTGTCTGACGTGGGCGCTGGACAACGGCCAGACCTCGGGCGTCTGGGGCGGCACCGGGGAGGAGGAACGCGTTCGACTGCTCCGTGGCAGCAGACGCCGTGCGGCAAGGAGGAGCACATCATGACCGTCGTGAAGAGCACGCTGCCCGAACCGGCCCGTAGGGTCGTCGGGGAGGCACTGCAGAGCACGCTCGTGGATCTGCTCGGGCTCTCGCTGATCGGGAAGCAGGCGCACTGGAACGTCGTGGGCCCGCGGTTCCGTTCGATCCATCTGCAGCTCGACGAGGTGGTGGCGGCTGCCCGCGGCTACGCCGACACGGTCGCCGAGCGTGCCGCGGCGCTCGGTCTGCCGCCGGACGGCCGGCCCGAGACGATCGCCTCCGCGTTCACGCTGCCCGGCCCCAAGGGCGGCTGGCTGCGTGACACGGAGGTCGTCCAACTGCTCGTCGACGCGCTGGAGGCGGCCGTCGGACGGCTGCGTGAGCGTGTGGACGTGACCGAGAAGCCGGATCCGGTCACCCAGGACCTGCTGATCGGCATCACCCGCGAGCTGGAGAAGCAGCGGTGGATGTTCGACGCCGAGAACTGGCCGCGCGACTGACGGGCGAGAGCACGAACGGAAGAGGCCCATCATGACCGACGCCCTTGAACTCGACGCGCTGTGGGACGAGTTCCACCGCGTGGTGAACATGACCTCGCAGGAACTGGCCGCCTGGCTGCGGGTCGCTGACGCCGACGAGGAGACCGAACCGCTTCCCGAGCACGCCGGTTCACCGACCGGGCGGCATGTGCTGGCGATCCTGCAGAAGCGCCGCACCGACCTCACGGACGACGACGTCCGGGTGATGTACGAGGTGGTGGACTCGGTGACCGAGCAGGCGGACTCCGGCTACGGGCCGGAGCCGGAGGAGACGCGCCGTCGGCACCGGCTGATGACCATCGGCCACGACCCGCTGAAGGCGTGAGGCGCCTCAGCCCAGCAGCCAGCCCCCGTCCACGCTCAACTCCGCCGCGTTGACCGACCGGTTGCGCAGCAGGAAGTCCACCGCGTCCGCCACGTCCGCCATCGTGGCGAGCCGTCCGGTGGGCGTCTCGGTGCGCAGCGCCGCCAGCGCCTTCTCCGGCTTGGCCAGCCAGTACGGGCTGTCGCCCACGACTCCGGGATGGATTGTGTTGACGCGGACGGGGGCCAGCTGGACGGCGAGGGCGTGCATCAGGCCGGTCATCCCGGCGTTGACGGCCGCCACCGTCGTGGCCCCCGGGTAGGGCCGTTCCTTGGCCTGCCCGCCGAACAGCACGATGGCGCTGTCGTCGTGCAGCCGGGTCCGCAGGACGTGGACGACCTCCGGGTAGCCGACCAGCTTCAGCGTGACCAGGCTCAGTGCGGCGTCGATGTCGTACTCGTCCACCAGGTTGTCGTCGCGGGTGACCCCGGCGAGCACCAGATGGTCGACGCGTCCGACGCCGGCCAGCGCCGCGGCGATCTCGCCCGGCCGCGACAGGTCGAGGGCGAGGCCGCGGGCCGCGCCGGTCTCCTTGGCCACCGTGCCGGCACGGTGGGCGTCGCGGCCGGTGAGCACGACCTCGTCCCCGCGCCCGGCGCGCATGCGCGCGAACTCGCGGCCGATGCCTGACGTACCGCCGACGACGAGGACGCTGCTCATGATCCCAATGCCTCCCTCAGATAGTCCCAGTCCCGGGTGAACCGGTAGGAGTGGCGCACCGGCGGCTGCGGCGCCTGCGTCTCCAGCCAACGCACCGGCCCCTGGCCGGCGTTGGCGAATCCGTGCACACATCCGGCGCCCGCCCAGGCGCAGTCGCCCGGCACCAGCCGGTACGTCGAACCGTCGAACGTCGCGTCCACCACGCCTTCGAGGATCAGATACGTCTCCTCGAAGGGGTGGTCGTGACTGCCCGCGACGCCGTCGGGCGCGTACCGCACCATGAACATCGTCGAGGCGACCGCGCCCAGGTCGCCGTCGACCATCATCTTCACGGTGATGCCGCTGTAGACGAGCAGCGCGGTGCGCATGCTCGCCGAGACCGCGAGCAGGTCCTGGGACTGCTTTCCCGGGTCCATCTGCTCGGGCTCGAAGTGCCCGAACGACCGGGTGCGCGGGTCACGGACGTCGACACGGACGGGGTCGCGCGCGGGCAGCGCGGGCACCGCCTGGGTGTCGTGGCCGTAGCGGGCACGCGGCACCGGGGCGAGCATGTCGGCCCAGCGTCCGCCGGTGTCCCCGGCGCCGCGCCAGGCGTGCGGCACGCCGGCCGGGAGGAGGCCGTAGTCGCCCTCTTCGAGGAGATACGACCCCTCGGGCACGTCGAGGATCACCCTCCCGTCGAGCACGTGGAAGCTCTCCTCGTACGAGTGCACGTGGGCGGCCACTCGGCCGTCCGGCCGTATCTCGCAGAGGCCGAATCCGGTGTGCACGCTGCCGTCGTCCTCACCGACCACCGTCCGCCGCCGGTGGCCCAGTTCGTCGTACGGCGGCTCGGCGAGGTCGGCGGCTCGGCGCACCAGGTACCGGGTCATGCCGCGTTCTTCGCCTCCTTGGCGGCCAGGAGCCGGTCACGGGACTCCTGGACCAGTCGCCGGGCCCGGTCGACGTCGGCCACGAGCCTGCCGTCGCGCTTGCGGATCACGCCGTCGACGATGACCGTGTCGACGTTGGAGACGTCGGCCGACAGCGTGACCGCGGCGGCCGCGTCGTGCACCGGGGCGACGTTCAGCGCGGTGGCGTCGATCGCGACGACGTCGGCCCGCTTGCCGGGGGTCAGGGAGCCGGTGCGGTCCTCGACGCCCGCGACGTGGGCGCCGTTGAGGGTCGCGATCTCCAGCATCTGACGTGCCGTCAACATGGTGTCCGGTACTGGGAGGTTGGCCTTCCAGCAGTCGGCGTTGACGCGGGCGCGCTCGGCGCCGAAGGCCGCGCGGATCTGGGTGAACATGTCGCCGGGCACCGTGGTGACGACGTCGATGCTCAGGGACGGCCGCAGCCCGTACTCGATGGCCTTCATCACGGGCGGCCACCCGTGTCCCATCTGCACCTCGACCTGCGGCGCGATCGACACCGTACCGCCGCTGTCGGCGACCATCTGCCACTCGTCCTCGTGCAGGTAGCAGCAGTGGAGGTAGGTGGTGTCCGGGCCGAGGAGCCCCAGGTCGTGCAGCTGCTTGACCATGCCGAAGCGGCCGGCCAGGCGGCCCATCGCCACATGCACGGTGATCGGGATGTCCAGGTCGCGGGCGAGGGCCCACTCGGCGGTGACGACGTCGTTGGTGCAGAAGCCGGGGCCGCGGGTGGCCAGCGCCATGGTCAGCAGACTGTCGTCGGAGGCGAAGTAGGTGCTGCGGATCCGCCGTACGTCGTCGCCCGGCATCACGATCTTGCTGTCGAACCAGTAGTCGGCGAGCGAGGTGTTGGCGCTGCCGTACGCGTACTGGGCGCGGATGCCGGTCTCCGTGAGCGCCTGGATCGCGGCGTCCGGGTGGGCGGGCGTGTTGTTGATGTGCGACCAGTCGACGAGGGTCGTGATGCCGGCGTTCAGGCACTCCAGGGATCCCGCGAGGTTGGCGGCGTACACGTCCTCGGGGGTGTAGAGCGGTGCGAAGGTGTCGAGGATGTCGACGAAGTAGTCGTCCAGGGTGGCGTCAGGGGCGACGCCCCGGATCGACGCCTCCCAGGTGTGGCGGTGGGTGTCCACGAAACCGGGGATCACGATGCGGCCGGTCATGTCGAGGACCTCGGCGTCCGCCGCTATCTCCGGCCGCACCGCCGCGATCCTGCCGTCCTCGATGAGAACGTCCCCCTTGGGCAGTTCTCCGATCTCGGGGTCCATCGAGATGACGTGCCCGGCGCGCAGGAGTGTCCGCTTGGTCATCGTGCTTCCTCCCATAGGTTTTCAATACGCGGCGAGGCTCCGAACCGCCGCCACGACCTTCTTTACGGTCGGGATGACCTGTTCTTCCAACGCATCGGCGAACGGCAGCGGAACGCACTCCCCCGCCACCCGGCGCACGGGCGCGTCCAGCAGGGCGAACCCCTCGTCGGCGACGACCGACACGAGGGTGGCGCCCCAGCCGCCCTGGTACGGGTTCTCCTCGACCGTCACCAGCCGCGAGGTCCGGGCGAGCGAGGCGAGGACGGCGGCGACATCCAGCGGGACGAGGCAGCGCAGGTCGACGACCTCCGCCCGGATGCCTTCCGCAGCGAGCAGTTCGGCGGCCCGCACCGCCACCGGCACCATCGAGGCGAGCGCCACGAGCGTCACGTCGGCGCCTTCGCGGACGACGGCCGCGCTCCCCAGTTCGACCACGTGACCGGGCGGCGGCGGTGTTCCCTTGCTCGCCAGCAGGCCCTTGTGCTCGAAGAAGACCACGGGGTCGTCGCTGCGGATCGCCGCCGCCATCATGCCGATCACATCGGCGGGCGTCGACGGTGCCGCGATCTTCAGCCCGGGGATCGTCAGCGCCCAGTTCTCGGTGGCCTGGGAGTGCTGGGCGCCGAAGCCGAGCCCGCCGCCGTTGGCGGTGCGCACGACCAGGGGCACGGTCACCTGACCGCCCGTCATGTAGCGGACCTTGGGTATCTCGTTGGCGAGATAGTCCCAGCAGCAGGCCAGGAAGTCCGAGAACATGATCTCGGCGACCGGCCTCATCCCGGTCATCGCGGCGCCCATCGCCGCGCCCACGATGGCCTGTTCGGAGATGGGCGTGTCCCACACCCGCTCCGGCCCGAACTCCTCTCGCAGGCCCACGGTCGTCTTGAAGACCCCGCCGGCCTCGCCGATGTCCTCGCCGAGACACACCACCGCCGCGTCGCGCCGCATCTCCCGCGCGATGCCCTCGGCGACCGCGTCCCGGTAGCTGATCTCCCGTGCGCCGGCCGCCCGTTCGGCTGTCACGTCCGCCATGCGGCACCTCCGTCGGCCCATACGTCGGTCAGCGCCTCCCCCGGATCGGGCCCGGGCGCGGCCTTCGCCGCCTCGACCGCCTTCTCTACGACATCCCGTGCGCGCTCGTCCGCCGCGGTGACCGCCTCCGGCGCCACGCCCAGCTCGACGAGCCGCCCGCGGGCGAGGTCCAGCGGGTCCCGCTTGAGCCAGAGTTCGACCTCCTCGGCCGGGCGGTAGGTCGCCGGATCGGCGCGGCTGTGCCCGAAGTGCCGGTAGGTCTGTGCCTCGACGATGGCGGGCCCGTCTCCCGCTCGGGCCCGCCGGGCGAGACGGGTGACCGCCTCCTGGACGGCGACGACGTCGTTGCCGTCGACGCTGTCGCCGGGGATGCCGTACGCGGGCGCACGGTCGGCGGCGGGGCGGGCCACCGCCGTGACGTCGGCGATCGGCGTGTACTCCATGTACTGGTTGTTCTCGCACACGAACAGCACCGGCAGCTTCCATACGGCCGCCAGGTTCAGGGCCTCGTGGAAGGCGCCGATGTTGGTCGCGCCGTCGCCGAAGAAGGCGACCGCGATCTGGCCGGTACCGCGCAGCCGGGCCGACCAGGCGGCGCCGACCGCCATCGGGAGGTGGGCGCCGACGATGGCGTAGGAGCCGAGCATGCCGGTGGAGGCCTTGGTGAGGTGCATCGAGCCGCCCTTGGCCTTGCACAACCCGGTGGCCCGGCTCATGAGTTCGGCGAGGCACTCCTCGGGGGTGGCGCCGCGTGCCAGGGCGTGGTGGTGCCCGCGGTAGGTGGCGAACACGTAGTCGTCCTCGCGCAGGGCGGCGCTGGTGCCGACGGCGATCGCCTCGTGTCCGGCGGCGAGGTGGGTGGTGCCCTTGACCAGGCCGTGCAGGAACAGGTCGTGGGCGGCCTTCTCGGTACGGCGGATGACGGCCATCTGCTCGTACCGGGCGAGGAGTTCAGTGCCGTCCATGACTGGTCCCCGTGTTCCGGTGAGACTGCCCGGTCCCGGTGTTCAGGTGGGACTGCGCCTCACGCCGCGTGTTCAGCTCGCCGCCCACCGTCCAGTACTTGCGTCCCGCCACCAGCAACTCCTCCGCCGGGAACTTGGTGATGACCTCGCAGCCGTCGGCGGTGACGACCAGCTCCTCCTCGATCCGGGCGGCGGACCAGCCGTCGGCGGCGGGCCAGTACGTCTCCAGTGCGAACACCATGCCCTCTTCGAGGACTTCGGGGTGGTCGAGCGAGACCAGACGGCTGAAAATCGGCTTCTCCCAGATGGACAGGCCGACGCCGTGGCCGTACTGGAGGGCGAAGGCCGCCGTCTCGTCGGCGAAGCCGAACTCCTCGGCGCGTGGCCACACCTGGACGATGTCGGCGGTGGTGGCGCCCGGCCGGACGAGGGAGATCGCCTGGTCCATGTACTCCCGGCAGCGGACGTAGGCGTCGCGCTGGGCGCGGGAGGCGCTGCCGACGGCGAAGGTGCGGTAGTAGCAGGTGCGGTAGCCGAGGTGGCTGTGCAGGATGTCGAAGAAGGCGGGGTCGCCGGGGCGGATCAGCCGGTCGCTGTAGACGTGCGGGTGAGGTGAACAGCGTTCGCCGGAGATGGCGTTGACGCCTTCGACGTACTCGCTGCCGAGGTCGTACAGGACCTTGCTGACGACGCCGACGCACTCGTTCTCGCGTACGCCGGGGCGCAGCTGGCCGTACAGCTCCTCGTACGCCGCGTCGACCATCGCGCAGGCCTGGGTGAGCAGGGAGATCTCGTCGCCGGTCTTGATGCGGCGGGCCTCCAGGAAGACCTGCTGGCCGTCGACGACGTCGATGCCCTCGGCGCGCAGGGCGGCGAGGACCGGCATCTCGGCGACGTCGATACCGAGGGGTTCCTGGGCCAGGCCGTGCTCGCGCAGCTCGGCGGCGATCTTCCGGGCGACGTCCTCGGCTATGCCCGCGTCCGGGTGGAAGGCGCCGCGCAGGGTGGAGATGCCGGCGCGGGCGCCGGTGGGCGGGCCGCCCTTGCCGTCGCTGTAGTCGAGCCACGGGTTGTAGAGCTGGTGGTGGCGGGCGGCGGAGCCGAAGTCCCAGACGACCGGCTCGCCGCCGCGGGTCAGCAGGGCGAAGCGGATCAGCTTGTCCATCGCCCAGGTGCCGATGTGCGTGGCGGTCATATAGCGGATGTTGGCGAAGTCGAAGCTGAGCAGCGCGCCCAGCTCGGAGCGGTTGAGCTGTTCGTTCAGCCGGGCCAGGCGCTGCCCCCGCAGCCGGTCCAGGTCTACGCGCTCTTCCCAGTCGACGGCATTGGGTCCGAATGTGCGGATCGCCATGGCGACCACCCCCGATGCGGAGTCAACGACCACCTGCCGGAAGTGTCAAGTACTACTGAACACACACCATACGCCGACGGCTGGTTCCTCTCCATCGTTGCGGTAGCGGTGCGGAGTCGTCGACTCGAAGCAGACCGCGTCGCCGGGGCGCAGCGGGTACTCGTCGAAACCGAGGGTGAGGACGAGTTCACCCGAGGTGAGAAAGCCGTACTCGGTGCCCGCGTGCCGCATCAGGCCACCGGAGCCGGAGGAGGCGCCGCCGGGCCGGTAGGTCACCAGCAGGAAGTCGACATCCGTGCCGGGAACATGGCCGAGACGCTCCCAGACGACCCCCGAGTCCAGCTCCAGCGTCTCCCGCTCGCCCGGTGTGACCAGCGGGCCGATGCGGCGGCCCGGATCGGCGGCGAAGGCGGCCAGGGCGTGCAGGACGGTGCCGGGGGCGGCGGTGGCCGCGATCCGCGGTGCGGGGTCACCCGCCTCGAAGAGGGACTCGACGGAGATGCCGAGAGCCGTCGTGATCGCGTACAGCGTGCTGACGGAGGGCTGGCTCTTGCCCGTCTCGATCTGTGACACCAGGCTCGCCGAGACCCCGATCCCCCGGGCCAGCGACCGCAGGCTCATCCCCCGGTCCAGACGCGCCTGCCGGATACGGGCGCCGACCGGCGGAGCGGCGGCTGCTGCCACTGACGGCTCCTCTCCCGGTGGCGTATGTGCAGCTTCATTGAACAGCCGGGGGTGGGCGGGACGCCAGTGCGCTCAGCCGCCCGGGCGGATCAGCCCCGTCAGGTACCGCCACAGCGAGGACCGCCGGCGGACCACCTGGTCCGGTGCGTCCGCCGGGGGCGCCGCGGCTTCCGGGGGTGCCGTCGGCACCGGGCGCGGTGCCTGCTCGGCGAGTTCGTAGCGCACCGGCAGCGAGCGCAGCCCCCGCATGAACGGCGAGGAACGCCAGGGCAGTTGGTCGACCGGCAGGGCCAGCTCCAGGTGGGCGAACCGTTCGAAGACACGGCTCACGCCCGCCGCAGCGATCGTCGACGCCAGCTCGCGGGCCGGGCACTGGCGCGGGCCCGCTCCCCAGGACAGGTGCGCCCGGCTGCTGATGGTGGAGGATCCCGGTGCCGTGTGCCCGGCGAACACCGGGTCGGCGTGCGCGGCGGCGGAGGAGACCCACACGGGGTCACCGGCGTGGATGGTGTAGTTCCCCAGCCGGGTGTCCGCGGCCGCGAACCTCGGCACGAAGTTGACCAGCGGCGGCTTGCGCATGACCACCCGGTTCATGGTCTCCCGGACCATCCCGGCGGACAGGACCGCACGCACTCCTCCCTCGCGTTCCCCGGAGATCACCTCGACGACGGTGTTGGAGATGAGGATGCCGACGTGGTCGGAGGTCATGCCGAGCAGCATGAAGAGCTCGCGGGCGAGTTCGTCGACCGAGAGGTCGGGGTCGGCGGCCAGCAGCAGGGAGGGGAAGTCGTCGCCCGGTTGCTCCCGCTTGGCGGCGGCCAGCTCCGTGAGGGTCCGCAGCAGCCGCGCCAGGGCGGGTTCGGCGTCCGGGCCCGCGTCCAGCACCCGCCACATGTCCATCAGGGCGTCGTCGCCCTGCGAGCCGGGGAAGCCGAGCAGATGGCTGGCCGCCATCAGCGGCAGCGGGCGGGAGAACTGCGCCGACAGGTCGGCCAGGCCCGTGCCGCCGCCCTGGGCGAGCAGGGTGATCAGCTCGTCGGCGTACGTCGTGACGGCCGCCTTCAGCCGCTTGGCCTGCGGCTGGCGCGGGTCCTGGAACGGCCGCAGGGTGGCGTCCCAGGCGATGCGGAGCCGCCGGTGCCCCGAACCGCCCTGGATGAGCACGTGGTTGACGTCGAGGGAGGGCGCGAGCGGCCAGTCGGCGGGCACCCGGCCCTCCGACCTGGCCCGCCAGTTCTCCAGGCCCTTCGGCCAGCCGGCGTCGTCGTGCAGCACCTGGAGCGACTCGCGGTAGCCCAGCACCAGCCATGCGGGCACGCCCAGCAGATCGACCGGGGCGACCGGGCCGTGGCGCTCGCGCAGCCGCTCGTAGACGAGCGCGGGCCGGGTCTCGTAGTCCCGCGTCAGCAGGGGTTCCGGAGCCAGGGCTTCCAGCCGCGCACCGTCCCGCGCCGGCTCCTCCTCGACCAGATGGAATTCCATGATGCTGCCGCCCCCTTCGACACCGCCCGTAGCGGTCTGCAGCCAGTGAGTGGTTGCGGATCGCAGGGGACCCTACCTCAGGCGGCACACCCGTCACAGGGCCGGGGTACTCGCCGGTAGGAAAGTGTTTCCGGGACATGCTGATCACCGGAGCGGCACAATGACGGCGACGGCACCGGGCGCGCGAAGGAGCAGAGTTGAGCGAGACCCACCCCAGACCGGGGCTGAACACCGCTGTGGCACACAACGCCCGCGTGTGGAACTACTGGATCGGCGGCAAGGACAACTACGAGGTCGATCAGCAGGTCGGCGAGCATGTGGCGACCATGTTCCCGGTGATCCGGGACATCGCCCGCGCGGACCGTGAATTCCTCGGCCGGGCCGTGCGGTTCCTCGCCGGTGAGTGTGGAGTGCGGCAGTTCCTCGACATCGGCACCGGGCTGCCGACGGCCGAGAACACCCACGAGATCGCCCAGCGCATCGCACCCGAGGCCCGCATCGTCTACGCCGACAACGACCCGATCGTGCTCGTGCACGCTCGGGCGCTGCTGACCGGCACCCCCGAGGGCGTCACCGACTACATCGACGCCGATGTGCACGACCCCGGGGCGATCCTCGAACACGCCGCGAGGAGCCTCGACTTCACCCGTCCGGTCGCCGTGATGATGCTCGGCATCATGAACTTCGTACTGGACACCGACGAGGCGCGGCGCATCGTGCGCCGGGTCATGGACGCCGTCCCCTCCGGCAGCTTCCTGGCCCTGACGCACCCCACCTTCGACGCCGACCTGGGCGGCGAGGGCCAGATCCCGGCGATGGAGTTCTGGAACGAGAACGCCACCCCGCCGATCACGGCCCGCAGCCGCGCGGACATAGCAGCCTTCCTGGACGGACTGGAGCTGCTCGACCCGGGCATGGTGCCGTGCTCCCAGTGGCGTGCCGGGCCCGACCTGCCCGCCGCGGTACCGCAGTTCGGCGCGGTGGCCGTGAAACGCTGACGTAGCCGCCGCACGAGGAGGACGTATGACCACCCTTGCCGACCCCGTTCCCGGAGGGCGTCCGGGCGATGTCGAACGGGCCACCGCGCTCAGCGGGGAGCTGTCCGGCCGGGGTGTGCACGGCATCGTCCTGGCCTACGTCGACACGGCGGGCATCGGCCGGGTGAAGACCGTCCCCACCGCCAGGCTCGCCTCGGCGGCGGCGTGGGGCGTCGGCATGTCGCCGGTCTTCGACACGTTCCTGGCGGACGACTCCATCGTCTCCACCGATGTCCTCGGCTCACCCGACGGCGATCTGCGTCTCTACCCCGACCTGGACCGACTGGTCGCCCTGGCCGGGCAGCCCGGCTGGGCGTGGGCGCCGGTCGACCGGATCACCCAGGACGGCGAGCGGCACCCCGGATGCAGCCGCACCTTCCTGCGCCGGACCGTCGCCGACGCGGCCGAGCGGCACGGCGTCACCTTCCGGGCGGCGATCGAGATCGAGTGGGCGGTGGGCCGGGGACCCGCGGCGGACGGGGAGTTCGTGCCCGCGGTGTCGGGTCCGGCGTACGGCGCGGTCCGGCAGGTGGAGCTGAGCGACTGCACGGCCGATCTGCTGGCGGCGTGCGCGGCGCAGGGCGTGGACGTCGAGCAGGTCCATCCCGAGTACGCGGCGGGGCAGTTCGAGATCTCGGTGGGCGCGCTCGACCCGGTCGCGGCGGCCGACCGCAGTGTGCTGGTGCGGCAGACCGTCCGGGCGGTGGCGCAGCGCCACGGGCTGGTCGTCTCCTTCGCCCCGGCCGTGTCCGCGCGGGGCGTCGGCAACGGCGGCCACATCCACCTCTCCGCCTGGCGCGACGGCGCGAACCTGCACTCCGGCGGCGCGGGCCGGTACGGCATGACGGCCGAGGCGGAGTCCTTCGCGGCCGGGATCCTCGCCCATCTGCCCGCGCTCACGGCCGTCACCGCCCCGAGCCCGGCGAGCCATCTGCGGCTGAAACCCTCCCAGTGGGCCGGGGTGTTCACCGCCTGGGGCCACGAGACCCGTGAAGCGGCGGTACGCGTCGTCACCGGTACGGCGGGCCTGCGCGACCAGGCGGCGAACCTTGAGGTCAAACCGGTCGACCTGGCCGCCAACCCGTATCTCGCCCTCGGCTGCCTGATCGCCGCCGGACTGGACGGAGTGTCGTCATCGGCGCCCCTGCCCGAGGAGATCACCGGCGACCCGGCACGGCTGGGCGAGGCGGTGCGCCGGCTGCCCACCTCGCTGGCGGAGTCGGTCGAGGAGTTCCGCAAGGACGAGGGGCTGCGCACCGCCCTGGGCCCGGTGCTCGCCGACGCGGTGACCGCCGTACGCCTCGGGGAGATCGCGGCCGTCGCCGGACTGGACGACGAGCGGATCGCGGCGGCGTACCGCTGGAAGTACTGACGTGGGCGCCGTCGGGGAGGAGCTGGCCGGGCTGCCGCTCTTCGACCATCACTGCCACGGTGTGACCACCGCCGGTCTCGGCCGCGAGGGCTTCGAGTCGCTGCTCACCGAGGGCGAGCCCTGGCCGGGCGTCTCGATGTTCGACACTCCTGTCGGCGCGGCCGTCCGCCGCCACTGCGCTCCCCTCCTCGACCTGCCCCGGCACGCACCCGCCGACGACTACCTGACCCGGCGCACCGAGCTGGGCCCCGGCGAGGTGAACCGGCGCTTCCTCAGGGCCGCGCGGACGGATGTGCTCTGCGTCGACACCGGCTACCGCCCGGACGGGCTGACCACTCCGGCGGAGCTGGCGGAGGCGGCGCACGCGGACGCGTACGACATCGTACGACTGGAAGCCGTCGCCGAGGCGGTCGCGGCCGAGGGGGTCGAAGCGGACGCGTACGCGCGCACGTTCCGCGCGGCGGCGGAGGAGGCCGTACGGCGTCCGGGCGTGGTGGCGGTGAAGTCCGTGGCCGCCTATCGCTCCGGCTTCGACCTGGACCCGGCCCGTCCCACGGACGAGGAGGTGACCGAGGCAGCCCGGCAGTGGCTCACCTCGGGCGGCCGGCTCCAGCACCCCGTTCTCGTACGGCATCTGCTGTGGACGGCCGTGGAGCTGGGACTGCCGCTCCAGCTGCACACGGGCTTCGGCGACGACGACATCCGCCTGCACCGCGCGGACCCCGCCCTCCTGACCGACTGGCTGCACCTGACGAGCGGCACCGTCCCGGTGCTGCTGCTGCACTGCTGGCCGTACCAGCGGCAGGCCGCCTATCTGGCCGCGGTGTTCGAGCGGGTGTACCTCGATGTGGGGCTGACCCTGCACCACGTCGGGCCGGCCCGGGCCCGGGCGGTCCTGGCGGAGGCCCTGGAAATCACTCCGTTCCGCAAGCTGCTGTACAGCTCCGACGCCTATGGTCTGGCCGAGTTCCATCTGCTCGGCGCGGTGGCCTTCCGGCAGGGGCTGGCCGGACTGCTGCAGGACCGGGTGGACGCCGGCGAACTGAGCCTGCCGGACGCGCTGCGTATCGCCCGCTGGGCCGGGCAGGACAACGCTCGACGGGTCTACCGGTTTTCCGTCAACTCCTGAAAGTATGATCAAGCAATGTCTGACATGACCGAAACCACGCCCGGCTGGCTCTCCTCCGACGAGCTGGAGATGGCGCGCGCCAGCATGCCGATCCTGTACGTCGAGGCAGTGCCCGTGCGCGTCGACGACAGCGGCGAAGTCAGCAGCATCGGCCTGCTGCTGCGCATCGGACCCGACGGAACGGTCAGCCGGACGCTGGTCTCCGGCCGTGTCCTGCACCACGAGCGGGTCCGGGACGCCCTCCTGCGCCACCTGGAGAAGGACCTCGGCCCGGTGGCCCTGCCGCACGTCCCGGCCTCCCTCCAGCCCTTCACGGTGGCCGAGTACTTCCCCACCCTCGGCATCACGCCGTACCACGACCCGCGTCAGCACGCGGTCTCGCTCGCCTACATCGTGCCGGTCACCGGCGACTGCCGGCCCCGCCAGGACGCCCTCGACCTCGTCTGGTTCAGCCCGCAGGAAGCCCTGTCGCCGGCGGTGCAGAGCGACATGCCGGGCGGGCACGGGGTGCTGCTGAAGCAGGCGCTGGCGCATGTGGGCTGCGTGAGCTGAGCGGCGGTCGCTTCCGTCGTCGTCGCCGGCCCGGGTTCTTGATACGTCGCGCCGGATTCCGGTCACTCCGTGTGGCCGTCATGCACTCCACCGTCACCGTGCCTTCTCGGCCGCTTCCCGCGCCCCGACTCGACATGAAATTAGAACGAGTCGTATTCTTGAATCGTTCGTGTTCTTGAGGATAGGTTCTGCGGCATGACCGCATCCGAGACTCCGACCACGGCCGAGGAGCTGCGCGGCGCCGGCCTGCGGGTGACGGCGGCCCGTGTCGCGCTGCTTGAGACTGTCCGGCACGGCGACCACCTCGGTGTCGAGGCGATCGCCTCCGGAGTCCGAGACCGCGTCGGCCATGTCTCCCTCCAAGCCGTCTACGAGGGCCTGCACGCGCTCACCGCGGCGGGCCTCATCCGGCGCATCGAGCCGGCCGGCAGCCCGGCCCGGTTCGAGGGACGTGTCGGGGACAACCACCACCATGTCATCTGCCGGTCGTGCGGTGCCGTCGCCGACGTCGACTGTGCGATGGGCAAGGCGCCCTGTCTGACCGCGTCCGAGGACCACGGCTTCTCGATCGACGAGGCCGAGGTCATCTACTGGGGCCACTGCCCCGGCTGTTCGATCCCACGAAGTTCCTGAGCACCGAAGATCCAGTAAGTTCCGGAAGGATTCCCATGGCTGAGAACCCTGATGCAATCGTCACCGACCCCAAGGCGGAGGGCACAGGAGGCTGCCCGGTCGTACACGGGCGTGCGCCGCACCCGACCCAGGGCGGCGGCAACCGCCAGTGGTGGCCGGAGCGCCTGAACCTCAAGATCCTCGCCAAGGACCCCGTCGTAGCGAACCCGCTCGGTGCGGACTTCGACTACGCCGAGGCCTTCCAGGCCCTCGACCTGGACGCCGTGAAACGGGACATCGCCGAGGTGCTCACCACCTCGCAGGACTGGTGGCCCGCCGACTTCGGCAACTACGGCCCGCTGATGATCCGCATGGCCTGGCACAGCGCCGGCACCTACCGCATCAGCGACGGCCGCGGTGGTGGCGGCCGTGGCCAGCAGCGCTTCGCGCCGCTGAACAGCTGGCCGGACAACGGCAACCTGGACAAGGCCCGCCGTCTGCTGTGGCCGGTCAAGAAGAAGTACGGCCAGTCCATCTCCTGGGCCGACCTCATGATCCTCACCGGTAACGTCGCACTGGAGAGCATGGGCTTCACCACCTTCGGCTTCGGCGGCGGACGCGCCGACGTCTGGGAGGCCGACGAGGACGTGTACTGGGGTCCCGAGACCACCTGGCTCGACGACCAGCGCTACACCGGCGACCGTGAGCTGGAGAACCCGCTCGGCGCCGTCCAGATGGGCCTCATCTACGTCAACCCCGAGGGCCCCAACGGCAACCCGGACCCGCTGGCCGCGGCCCGCGACATCCGCGAGACGTTCCGCCGCATGGCGATGAACGACGAGGAGACCGTTGCCCTCATCGCCGGTGGCCACACCTTCGGCAAGACCCACGGCGCCGGCCCGGCCGACGCGGTCGGCAACGACCCCGAGGCCGCGTCCATGGAGGAGCAGGGCCTGGGCTGGAAGTCCACCTACGGCACCGGCAAGGGCGGCGACGCCATCACCTCCGGCCTTGAGGTCACCTGGACCACCAAGCCGACCCAGTGGAGCAACGACTTCTTCGACATCCTCTTCGGCTACGAGTGGGAGCTCACCCAGAGCCCCGCGGGTGCCAACCAGTGGGTGGCCAAGGACTCCCAGGAGATCATCCCGGACGCCCACGACCCGTCGAAGAAGCGTCGGCCCACGATGCTCACCACCGACCTCTCGCTGCGCTTCGACCCGATCTACGGCGAGATCTCGAAGCGCTTCCACGAGCACCCGGACCAGTTCGCGGACGCCTTCGCCCGCGCCTGGTACAAGCTGACCCACCGCGACATGGGCCCGAAGTCCCTGTACCTCGGCCCGGAGGTCCCGCAGGAGACCCTGCTGTGGCAGGACCCGCTGCCGCAGGCCGAGGGCGAGGTCATCGACGCCGCCGGCATCGCGGCGCTCAAGGCCAAGCTCCTCGACTCGGGCCTGTCGGTCTCCGAACTGGTCTCCACCGCGTGGGCGTCGGCCTCGACGCACCGCGGCAGCGACAAGCGCGGCGGCGCCAACGGCGCGCGTATCCGTCTGGAGCCGCAGCGCACGTGGGAGGCGAACGACCCCGACCAGCTCGCGTCGGTGCTGCGCACCCTTGAGGGCATCCAGGGCGAGTTCAACTCCGGCGCCAAGAAGGTGTCCCTGGCCGACCTGATCGTCCTCGGCGGCTGCGCCGGCGTGGAGAAGGCCGCCAAGGACGCGGGCTTCGACATCGAGGTGCCCTTCACTCCGGGCCGGGTCGACGCGACCGAGGAGCACACCGACGCGGAGTCGTTCGCCGCGCTGGAGCCGACCTCGGACGGGTTCCGCAACTACCTCGGCAAGGGCAACCGCCTCCCCGCCGAGTACCTGCTGCTGGACCGGGCGAACCTGCTGACCCTGAGCGCCCCCGAGATGACGGCCCTCGTCGGTGGCCTTCGTGTCCTGGGTGCGAACACCCAGCAGTCGAAGCACGGCGTCCTCACCGAGACCCCGGGCGTGCTGACGAACGACTTCTTCGTCAACCTGCTCGACCTGGGCACGACGTGGAAGTCGACCTCCGAGGACCAGACCCTGTTCGAGGGCAGCGACGCCGCCACGGGCGAGGTCAAGTGGACCGGCACCCGTGCCGACCTGGTCTTCGGCTCCAACTCCGAGCTGCGTGCGCTCGCCGAGGTCTACGCGAGCGACGACGCGAAGGAGAAGTTCGTGACGGACTTCGTCGCGGCGTGGGACAAGGTCATGAACCTGGACCGGTTCGACCTCGTCTGAACCGTCTGATCACGGCGTCCCGGCCCGCGTGGCCGGCCGGGACGCCGTGCTCCGGCCCTCCGTTGGCGCTCGTCGTCCCTCAGTGGCCGGACTCCGCTGCCGCGGAGCCGACGGCGGGGCTCGTGCCGTAGTCGGCGGCGGTGTCGTCGAGGAAGCCGCCCGACTGGTGCTGCCACAGCTTCGCGTACGTCCCGTCCGACGCGAGCAGTTGCTGGTGCGTGCCCTGCTCGACGATCCGTCCGCGGTCCAGGACGACGAGCTGGTCCATGCTGGCGACGGTGCTCAGCCGGTGCGCGACCACCAGCGCCGTCCGCCCCTCCATCAGCCGCCACAGCGCCTCCTGGACGAGCAGCTCGCTCTCGGAGTCCAGGGCACTGGTCGCCTCGTCGAGCAGCAGGACGGGCGCGTCGCGCAGGATCGCCCGGGCGAGAGCGACCCGCTGGCGCTGTCCGCCGGACAGCTTGATGCCGCGCTCGCCCACCAGGGTGTCGAAGCCCTGCGGCAGGGCGTCGGCGAACTCCGTGACATGCGCCGCCTGAGCCGCGCGGCGGATCTCGGCCTCGGTGGCGTCCGGGCGGGCGAACGCGATGTTGTCCCGCAGGGTGCGGTGGAACATCGCCGGGTCCTGCGGCACGTACGCCATCAGTCCGCGCAGGTCGGCCTGGCGGAGCCTGCTGATGTCCTGTCCCCCGACCAGGATCCGGCCGCCGTCGATGTCGGTCATCCGCAGCAGCAGCCGGGTGAGCGTGGTCTTGCCGCCCCCGGACCGGCCGACGAGCCCGAGCTTCGTCCCGCTGGGCACGTCCAGGTCGAGGCCCTTGAAGAGCGGCTCCGCTCCTGCGTGGGAGAAGGTCACCCGCTCGAAGCGGACGTCGGCGGCGCCGGGCAGCAGGGGCTCCGGAACCGCCGGGTCGAGCACGGTCGGCGGCTGGAGCAGCAGTTCGGTGAATTGCGCGGCCTCCGTCATCGAACTCTCCAGGCGGCGGTAGATCTGGTTGAACTCGAACATGATCCGCGTCGCGTTCGTGTAGTACGTGAAGGCGACCACGACCGCCTCCACGCCCTGCGTGCCCCCGGCGAGGGTGACCGCGACCAGCAGGCCCAGCGTGTTGGTCAGCACGGACATCGGCGCGACCAGCGTGTCGATGCGCAGATTGCCGTAGTCCCACGACCTCAGCGTGAGCCGCCGCGAGTGCGCGACCCGGGACCGGTGCTCGGCGGCCTCGCGCTCCTCGGCTGCGAACGCCCGGACCGTGTCCATGTTCATCAGGCTGTCGGCGACATGACCCGACACCCGGGCGATGGCCTCCTCGCGCTGGTCGACGAGTGCCTGACGGCGCCGGATGAGCGGCAGCACGCACAGCGCGGTCAACGCGATCATCGCCAACAGCCCGACGACGAGCAGGGGTTCGTAGCGCCACAGCACCACCCCTCCGAACAGCAGCGGCACGAAACTGGCCACGACCTGGAACGACAGTGTGTCGATGAACTCCTCGAACCGGGAGGCGAAGCTCAGCACCCGCTTGGTCAGCGCCCCGGCGAAGTTGTCGTGGAAGAAGGTGGCGTCCTTGGCGAAGAGTTCGTCCATGCCGACCACGTACAGATGCTCGATGGCGAGCGCGTCGACCCGGTTCTGGCAGTGCAGGCCGATGCGCCACAGCGTCTCCGCGAGCAGCAGGACACCGGCGAAACCGAGGACGTACGGCAGCGTCGCGCCCAGGGAGACACTCGTGTCGTCGGCGACGCGGCCGACCAGGTTCGCGACGACCAGCGGCGCGACGTAGTTGATGCCGATGTTGCCGAGCGCCGGCAGCAGCATCGCGGGCAGTGCCAGCCACCGCAGCCGGGACAACTCCCGTCCGTAGTAACGAAGAGCGAGCAGCACCGAGCCCTTGGCCCGGCGCAGCTCTCCCGATTCAGGCGATCCCATCTCAACCCCGTGGTGTCGTACGGCAGCCCGCCGCGTGCCCGGTAAGGAGGTGCCGCTGCCTCGGTGTCCGTGCGAGTACGGGCAGGGCAGAAGCCGTAGTGTCCCGCGGGCGGGCGGACGGAGTCCAAGTGTTTTCAGGCGTCGCCGATGTCGGCGGAGCGCGCGACGAAACGGGCGGTCCCCCCGGTCACGCGGTACAGGAACCCGCCGTTTCCGTCACCGGCGTCGAAGAACTGCGAGGTGGCTTCGAAGCTCACCCGGCGGGTGACGCCCTGCCAGGGGGTGCGCAGGAGTTCCGAGCGCAGGGCGGACCGGCCGTCACCGGCGAGGGCCGCGAGGCCGTGGGCGGCGAACCGGACCGCGTCATAGGCCTCGGCCGCCCAGGGGCCGGGCGGGCGTTTGTGGCGGGCACGGAACGCGGCGGCGAAGGCTCGCGTACGGGGATCGGCGCCGGCGTCGGTGTAGCCCGTGCCGATCCGCCAGTCCTCGCCGACGGCGAGGAAGACGGGGGCGAGGACGTGCTCGCCCGCGGTCCGGGCGCCGCGGTGGCCCGCGGCCCGCAGCGCGCGGGCGCAGGCGGCGGCACGGTCGGGGCGCACCCCGGCGAAGAGGACGGCGTCATCGGGGCGGGCGGCGATGCGGCGCGCGGCGGCGGCGAAGTCCTCGCCGGCCGCGACCTCCTCCAGCACCGTCTCGCTGTCGAGGTTGGGGTGGAGGGTGACGAAGCGGACCGTGGCCAGGCTCGCCGCCTCGGTGGCCCTGTCGTGCACGACCACCGTGCGGGCGGGTTTGACGACCCGGTTCAGATAGCGGAAGGCCGCGTGTGGGCCGATCGTCCGGGTGGAGCGCAGCACCAGCGCGGTGGTGGTCTTGACGTTGTTGAGGCCCTCGGTGTCGGCGCGGGTGACCAGGACGGGCAGCCGCGCCTCCGTGCACACGGGCAGGGCTGCCGGCACGGTCGCGTTCGTGCCCGCGGCGATCACCACGGACACGTCCGGGTCGGCGGCCAGCCGTTCGGCCGCCTCGGCGGAGCCCGCCGCGGTACCGCGGTCGTCGGCGGTGCGCAGCACGAGGTCGACGGTGCGTCGCGGATCGCGGTTGTGCTGTTCGACGGCGAGCAGGGCGCCGCGCCGGTGAGCCGCGAAGAAGGGGCCGTCCGGGCTGCCGAGCAGGGCGACCCCATGGCGGGACCGGCGAGGCGAACCCGGGTTCGCCGACGCGCTGTTGCGGCGGCCCCACTGCCACCACGCTCCGGCCCCGCCCACCGCGGTGACACCGGCCGCGGCCCCCGCGACGAGCAGGCGCCGCCGGGTGGGCGAGGCGGGCGTTTCGGGAGCGGCGGCGGGCGACGGCCCGGTGACCACGGTGGGTTCGGGCACGGGCAGGTCGAGGACGCGTGCGGCACGGGCGGCGACCAGGGCGGGCAGTCGCTCGGGCAGCCAGGCGTCCGCCGCGAACTCACCGAACGTCTCGCGCAGTTCACGTGCGCTCGGCCGCCGCTCGGGTTCCTTCGCCAGACACCGCCGTACGATCCCGTCGAGCCCCTCCGGTACGCCGTCCAGGTCCGGTTCCTCGTGCACGGTCCGGTACAGCACGGCCGCCGCGCCGCCGGTGCCGAACGGGGGCAGGCCGGTGGCCGTGTGGGCGAGGACGCAGCCGAGCGAGAAGACGTCGCTGGGCGGGCCCACGGTGTGCCCGCGGGCCTGCTCGGGCGAGAGATAGCCGGGGGAGCCCACGACGGAGCCGTCCGTGGTGAGGGCGGTCGCGCCGACGGCCCGGGCGATCCCGAAGTCGATCAGCCGCGGCCCGTCCGCGGCCAGCAGGACGTTCGCGGGCTTGACGTCCCGGTGGACCAGCCCGGCCGCGTGCACCCCGTCCAGCGCCTCCGCCAGCGCGGTGCCCAGGCCGCGCAGTCGATCCTCGGGCCACGGCCCGTGCAGCGCCACGGCCTCGGCGAGGGACGGGCCCGGCACGTAGGCCGTGGCCAGCCACGGAGAGCGGGCGTCGGCGTCGGCCGCGACGACCGGGACGGTCCACCTGCTGGTGAGACGCGACGCGAGTTCGGCCTCACGGCGGAACCGGGCGCGGAAGCCGTGGTCGTCGGCGTACTCGGCGCGGATCACCTTCAGCGCGCACCAGGCGCCGTGCGGCGAGCGCGCCAGGTAGACGACGCCCATGCCGCCCGCGCCGAGCCGTCCCGCGAGCCGGTGGCCGCCGATCAAGGAGGGATCGGAGGACAGAAGCCGTTCCACGTCAGCAGCCTTCTCCCTTATCCGGCCGCCAGGGAACCGCCGCCGCGGCCCTCGTCGACCCCCTCGGCTTCCCGCCCACGTCAGCTGTCGGCCTTCGCCGCACGATCCAGCTCGGCCAGCGATCCGAGCTGCCGGAACCGCCCGCCGCGGACCTCGTGGACGAAGGTGTCGTCCGTCCAGCCGTCGCCGCTGTTGTCGTACTGGTGGAGCTCGCCGAAGGTGTACGTCCGGGCGATGCCGTCGTACGTGTACTTCGCCGTCGCCAGCCGCGCGGCGAGGTCGGCCCGTACCGGCCGTCGGCGTGCCCCGGCCGGGACCGTGCGGGCGAACTCGGCGAGCAGCATCCGCACGCTGTCGTATGCCTCGGTGGCATACGGCTCCGGGGTGCCGCCGTAGCGCTTCCGCCACGCCGCCGTGAAGTCCCTGGCCCGCCGAGTCGCCAGTACGGAGGGGTCCACGGCCGAGGTGACCGCGTACCAGCCCTCGCCCGCGGCACCCGCCCGGCGCGGGAAGTCCGAGCCGTACAGCTGGTGCTGCATCCAGCGCGGCCCCGTGAAGCCTGCCGTGGCCAGGTCCCGGGCCGCGCGGACGGTGGCGTCCAGGGGGCCCAGGTAGGCGAAGGCCCCGACACCGGCGGCGAGCAGTTCGCGGACCGCCTCGGGGCCGTCGTCCGTCCGCTCCGCGACGACGCGGGGGACGACCTCGGCGCCCAGCTGGTCGCGCCACGCGCTGACCAGGGCGCCCTGGTCCTGGACGGTCGGGCCGCCGTCCCGGTCGATCACGACGCCGATCCGCGCCACCTGGCCGGTCACCAACGCGTGGACCGCGATCCAGGTGCCGAGCGCCAGATGCGGAGCGGCGCTCTGGAACGAGGTCTTGGGCGATGTCACGAAGTAGTCCTGCTGCCCCGTGCTGCTGGACACATGGGTCAGCCCCGCCTCGCCGTAGACGGCCGCGGCCCCGCGCATCGGGATCTCGGCGACCGGCCCCAGCACGGCCACGACCTTCCGGTCGGCGGTGAACGAACGGGCCACCTCCAGGGCGGAGTTGACGTCGCCGCGGTCGGCCAGGACCTCCACCTTCAGGTCGTAGGAGCGCCGCGGGGAGAGGTTGTGCTCGGCGACGGCGAAGCGGGCGGCGCGTTCGCAGGCCCGGCTGACGGCGGCGTTCCCCGTGCCGGTGGACGTGTGCACGCCGAGGACGTACACGGGACGCCCGCCGCCCCCGGACGGCTCCTTGTCGTCGTCCGCCGCCGCCCACACCGCCGTTCCGGTCCCGCCGCCGGCGAGCAGCAGCGCACCGCCGGCGAGCAGCAGCCGGCGCCGTCCGGGGCGCCGGGCCGGAGGTGTGTCCTGCGGGGCCTGCTCGGCCGGTTCGTCCACGACCGTGGGCTCGATGCCGGGCAGGGCGAGACTCTCGGCGGCCCTCGCGGCGACCATCCGCGCCACGGGGCCGGGGAGCCAGTCGCCGGAGGTGTCCGGGGCGGCCGTGGCGTCCGTGGCGAGCAGGCGCCGTATCTCGTCGGCCGTGGGCCGTGCGTCGGGGTCCTTGGCCAGGCAGCGCTCCACCAGGGTCCGTGACTCGCCTTCCAGGTCCCCGAGTTCCGGCTCGTCGTGGACGGTGCGGTACAGCAGGGCGTCCGGCGTCCCGGTGCCGAAGGGCGGGATGCCGGTCGCGGCGTACGCCAGCACGCAGCCCAGCGCGAAGAGGTCGCTCGCGGAGGTGGCCGGCCGGCCCCGGGCCTGCTCCGGGGCGAGGAATCCGGGCGTGCCGACCACGACCCCGGACGCGGTCAGCGCCGTGTCGTCGGCGGCGCGTGCGATGCCGAAGTCGATCAGGCGCGGCCCGTCCAGAGCGAGCAGCACGTTGCCCGGCTTGACGTCGCGGTGGACGAGCCCGGCCGTGTGCACGGCGTCCAGCGCGCCGGCCAGCAGCCCGCCGAGCACCCGCACCGCACGCCACGGCAGCGGGCCGTGCGCGGCGACCGCCTCGGCGACGGAGGGACCGGGGACGAACACGGTGGCCAGCCAGGGCTCGCGGGTCTCCGCGTCGGCGTCCAGGACGGAGACCACCCAGGGGCTGTCCACCCGCCGCGCCAGCTCCACCTCCCGCGCGAACCGGGCACGGAAGTCGTCGTCACCGGCGCTCTCCCCCCGGATCACCTTGACCGCCGCGAGCGCCCCCGCGTCGGTGCGTCCGAGATAGACGACACCCATCCCGCCCGCACCGAGCCGACGCAACAGCCGGAACCCGGCGATACGGGACGGGTCGGACGGCTGCAAGGTCTCGCTCATCGTTCCGCCCCCTCGGTCTCGCCCGGCGTGCCCGCCGATGTGCCCGTCGATGTCTCCGCCGGTTCCGTCGCGTCGCCCCGGCGGTCGATGCCGGCGGCGACGAAGCCCAGCCCCTCGACCATGTCGACGGTGACCGTGGAGTCCTCCTCCTCGGTCCGGCCCGCGCCGTGCCGTGCGGTCGCGGCCACCGTGACCGGCCCGAGCCGGAACTTGTACCAGTCGAAGGGGTGTGCCCGGCTCTCGCCGTCGACGATCCACTCCCCGGACTCCGCGAGGTCGTCCTCGCTGATCGCGTTCCGCTCGTCGGTGAACGCGTCGACCCGGGAGTACAGGCCCCGCACCACGTCCGTGGCGTTCAGCCGCTGCTGGGGGCAGCTCAGCGCCGACTCCAGCGCCCCCGCCATGTCGCGCCGCGCCGCCATGGTGTCCTGGTGCACGGTGACGGTCAGCGATACGTACACCGGACCCTTGCCGCCCTTCTCCGGCAGCTCGAACGCCCGCGTGAGGCTGGCCAGTACGGTCTTGGGCAGTGGCTCGCGCCGCCACTGGCAGTCGTCCTGCAGTACGGCCCACTCGGACGGATCACTTTCGAAGGGCTCGCGTTTGCGATACCCGACACCGAAGTAGTCGGGCCGCACGTCGAGTTCACGGACGAAAGCCAACGCCTCCGCCCGCGTCCTCGGCGCCCGTTCCTCCGCCAGCGTGTACGGCTCGCTCACCGCAGTCGCCGACGACGGCGAGGCCGAGGCGTCGGGGCTCCCTTTCGGCTTCCCCTTCCCCTCGGCCTCGCCGTCCGGCGACCCGCTGGTACACCCGGCCAGCAGCAGCGCCCCCGCCGCCGCGGCCAGGGCTGGTCTCCACCCGGCCATGCATCACTCCCCTTCGACGCCCGCTCGGCACGTCAGTGTGACGCATGGAAACGCCATCCCAACTGCCCTTGCGGGAATGCCAAGTCAAGAGCATCGACGTAGCGGAGAGTCAATCGGTTGCGACTCAGCGGTGGTATGCCTCCAGTTCGGTGATCGAGGGGGCTTCACGCGTGTGCGCCTGGAGATGCCGGCGCCTGGTGATCCGGTGGCCGATGAGGCCGTGGCGCGGGGCGAAGAGGTACACGAGGGCGAACGCGGCGCCCTGGACCAGGACGATCATGCCGCCGGAGGCGGTGTCGAGGTAGTAGCTCAGGTACAGGCCGGTGACGGCCGCGGCGGCGGAGAAGGCCGGTGCGATCAGCAGCATGCGCTGGAATCGGTCGGTCAGCAGGTAGGCGGTCGCGCCGGGGATGACCAGCATGGCCACGACCAGGATGACACCGGCGACCTGGAGGGCCACCACGCAGGTGAAGGCGAGCAGTCCGAGCAGGGCCGCGCCGAGCAGACGGGGGGACAGGCCGATGGCCTGCACGTGGGTCGGGTCGAAGGCGTAGAGGGTGAAGTCGCGGCGTTTGAGGATCAGCAGAGCGAGGGTGACCGCGCCGAGGGCGGCGATCTGGATCAGATCGGCGCGGTCGACGCCGAGCAGGCTGCCGAAGATGATGTGGTTGAGGTCCGTCTGGCTGGGCGTGACCGAGATCAGCACCAGGCCGAGCGCGAACAGGGTGGTGAACACGATGCCGATCGCGGCGTCCTCCTTGATCCGGCTGGTGTCCCGGACCACGCCGATGAGCGCGACGGCCAGCACGCCGAAGACGACGGCGCCCAGCGCGAACGGCACACCGAGGATGTAGGCGAGCACCACGCCGGGCAGCACGGCGTGGGAGACGGCGTCGCCCATGAGCGACCAGCCGATGAGGACCAGCCAGCAGGACAGCACCGCGCAGACCACGGCCGCGACGAGCGTGGCCGCCAGGGCCCGGACCATGAAGCTGTAGGTGAGGGGTTCCAGGAGGAACTCGTAGAGGGTCACACCGGCTCCTCTCGCCGGAGCACGTCCAGCCCGAACGCCCGCGCGAGGTTGTCGGGCCGGAGGACCTCGTCCGGTGAGCCGTGGACGAGGACCGTGCGCATGAGCAGGACCGCCTCGTCGGCGAGGCTGGGCAGGGCGTGCAGGTCGTGGGTGGACACCAGAACGGCGGCCCCGTCCCCGGCCAGTTCGCGCAGCAGACGGGTGATGGTGGCCTCCGAGCCCTTGTCGACACCGGCGAAGGGCTCGTCCAGCAGCAGGATGCCGGCCCCCTGCGCGATTCCGCGGGCGACGAAGGCGCGTTTGCGCTGGCCGCCGGAGAGCCGCCCGATCTGGCGGTCGGCCAGGCCGGTGAGCTGCACACGCTCCAGGGCGTGGTCCACCGCCTCGTGGTCGGCGCGACGCGGGCGCCGGGTGAAGCCCAGGTGCCCGTAGCGGCCGGTCATCACGACATCCCGAACCGACAGCGGGAACGCCCAGTCCACGTCCTCGCTCTGGGGTACGTAGCCGATCGCTCCGGACTTGCGTGCCCGCACGGGCGGGCCGCCGTTGACGCGCACGGTGCCGCTGTCGGGCTTGAGGGCACCCATGATGGTCTTGAACAGCGTCGACTTGCCCGAGCCGTTCATCCCCACGAGCCCGCACACCCGTCCGGCGGCCAGCGACAGAGTGACGCGGTCGAGTGCGACGACGTCGCCGTAACGGACGGTCGCCTGGTCGACGTGGATCGCCGGCGCGGTCATCGGGCGGTCCCGTTCAGCGCGGTGACGATGGTGTCCGCGTCGTGGCGGATCAGGTCGAGGTAGGTCGGCACGGGACCCTCCGGTCCGGACAGCGAGTCGACGTAGAGCACACCGCCGAACCGGGCGCCGGTGGCCGAGACGACCTGGCGCATCGGAGCGTCGGACACGGTGGACTCGCAGAACACCGCGGGGACTCTGTTCTGTTCGACGAAGTCGATCGTGCGGGTGATCTGCTGCGGAGTGGCCTGCTGTTCGGCGTTGACGGCCCAGATGTAGCGTTCGGTCAGGCCCGCGTCGCGTGCCAGGTAGGAGAAGGCGCCCTCACAGGTGACGAGCGCCCGTTCACTGCCCGGCAGGCGGCCCAGCGCACCCACCAGCTCGTCGTGGACGCCTTGCAGCTGCCGCTTGTAGCGCGTGCCGTTGGCCTCGAACGCGGCCGCGTTGTCCGGGTCGAGGTCGCTGAACGCCTTCACCATGTTGTCCACGTAGATCTGCACGTTCAGCGGTGACATCCACGCGTGCGGATTGGCCCGTCCGCGGTAGGCGTCCTCGGCGATGTCGATCGGCCTGACTCCTTCGCTGACCACCGCGTGCGGTACGTCGGTCTCGGCCACGAACTGCTCGAACCAGGCTTCCAGGTGCAGGCCGTTGTCGATGATCAGATCGGCTCCGGCGGCCTTCTTGACGTCGTCCGGTGTGGGCTCGTACCCGTGGATCTCCGCACCGGCCTTGGTGATGGACTCCACCCGGAGGTGGTCGCCCGCGACGTTGGCGGCGATGTCGGCCAGGACCGTGAACGTCGTCAGGACGACCGGCCGCCGGTCGGCACGGGCCGCGCTCACGCTCCCGAGCTGGCACCCGGCCAGCAGGAACACCATCGTCGTCGCACAGGCGATCCAGGCCTTCATCAGGTGCCGGACGCCCCCTGCGGGGGTCAGTTCCGTGGCGTGATCTCCGCCATCCGCGACCATCCCTGCCCCTCCGTCTCGACGTTGATGATGTCGGGGGTCACGGCCACCACGTCCGGCATCCAGGCCATCGCCGCCTTGAAGTGGCCGGAGTTGACGTGTTCGACGCCCGCCTCCTGGGAGGCGAACGCCTCCAGGAGGACGAAGCGGTCCGGGTCGGCGGTGTCGGCGGACCACTCGAAGAAGAGATTGCCGGGCTCGGCGCGGGTGGCTGCGGTGAAGTCGGCCACGAGGCCGGGCCATTGGTCGCGGTACTCCGGGCGGACGGTGAACCGTACGGCGATGAAGATCATTCGATGCTCCCTGCCTCCGGCTACGGGATGTTGGACGGACGCGGCAGCCCCTCGGCGAGGTCGCCGATCTCCGGGGAGTGGATGGAGCCGGGATTGCCGATGATCTCCTCGACGATCAGCGTCTCGGTGGTGAGCAGCAGGGCGGCGATGGACGCGGCGCTGAGCAGCGCGCTGCGGGTGACCTTGACCGGGTCGATGATCCCGCGCCGGTGCAGGTCGGCGTAGTCGCCGCGCAGGGCGTCCAGGCCGCTGCCGACGGGCAGCGTGGCCACCTCGGCCTCCGCCTCGTCGGGGTCGAGACCGGCGTTGATGGCGATCCAGCGCAGCGGTTCGGCGAGCGCCTTGGCGACGATGGTGCAGCCCAACGCCACCTCTTTGCCGGGGAGTTCGAGTGCGGCGATGTCGGCCCGCGCGTGGAGCAGCGCCGCGCCGCCGCCCGCCACGACGCCTTCCTCGGCCGCCGCCCGGGTGGCGGCGAGCGAGTCCTCCAGGCGCATCTGCTTCTCCTTGAGCTCGACGCCGCTCGCGGCGCCGACGCGGATGACGGCGACGCCGCCGGAGAGTTTCGCGATGCGTTCGCCGAGCTTGTCCTGGTCGTGCTCGTTGGTGGCGCGCTCCAGTTCGGTCTTGAGGTTCTCGATGCGTTCGGCCACCCGCTCGTCGCCGCCGGCCCCGCCGAGGACGGTGGTGAAGCGTTCGGTGGCGATGACCTTCTCGGCACGCCCCAGGTCGTCGAGGGTGACGCTCTCCAGGGTGCGGCCCGCGGTGCCGGTGATGACCCGGCCACCGGTGAGCGCGGCCATGTCCTCCAGTTCGGCGATGCGCCGGAAGCCGAAGCCGGGGGCGCGTACCGCGAGCGAACGGAAGGTGCCGTGCGCCGCGTTGGTGACGAGCATGCCGAGCGCGGGCCCGTCGACGTTCTCGGCGATGACGACCAGCGGGGAGCCGGTGCCCATCACCCGCTCCAGGACCGGCATCAGCTCCTGCACCTTGGTGATCTTGGTGTCGCAGTAGAGGAGGTACGGGTTCTCCAGGACGGCTTCCATGCGTCCTTCATCGGTGACCATGTACGGGGAGATCCAGCCGCTGTCGAACTCCAGGCCCTCGGCGTACTCGACGGTGATCCCGAAGGCCGACGACTCCTCCACGGTGACGACGCCGGTGCGGCCGACGCGGGCCACGGCCTGGGCGATGGCCTCGCCGATGGCGGGGTCGTTGTTGGCGGACAGCGCGGCCACCCGCACGAGTTCGTCGTCGGTGCGGACCGGGCGCGACTGGGTGGCCAGCGAGTCGACGGCGGCGGCCACGGCGGCCTCGATGCCGTTCTTCAGCAGCACCGGGTTGGCACCGTCGTTGACCGCCCTCAGCCCCTCGCGGACGATCGCCTGGGCGAGCACGGTGGCGGTGGTGGTGCCGTCGCCGACATCCCCGTTGGTGCGGGTTGCCACCTCCTTCACCAGTTGGGCGCCCATGTTGGCGAAGGGGTTCTTGAGCTGGATCTCGCGGGCGATGGTGACGCCGTCGTTGGTGATGGTGGGCGGCCCGGTCAGCTTCTCCAGGACCGCGTTGCGGCCCTTCGGGCCGAGGGTGACCCGCACGGCGTCGGCCAGTGCGTTCACCCCGCTCTCCAGCAGTGCGCGCGCTTCGGCGTTGAAGCGCAGTTCCTTCGCCATGGCGGTGTCGTCCCTTCGGGTACGGCTCGGGTACGGCTCGGATACGGCAGGTGCGGGGGTGGTGGCGACGGCCGGGGTGCGGTTTCCGCGGTGCGCCGACCCTCACGGACGAAGGTCCACGGACCGGCCGCCGCCACCTGCTCGGGGGTGTGCGGATCAGGGCACGAGCACGGCACGCCCGCGCACCCGGCCCTGGTTCAGGTCGTCCAGGGCACGGCCGAAGTCGTCCAGCGGGTAGGTGACGGTGTGGAGGGTGACCAGTCCGCGGGCCGCGAGGTCCATCAGTTCCACCAGGTCGGTGTAGGAGCCGACCAGGTTTCCGATGAAGTTGATCTCGGTGGAGATGATGTCGATGGTCGGCACGGACAGGGTTCCGCCGTAGCCGATGACGTAGTAGTCGCCGGCCCGGCGCAGCATCCGTACGCCGTCCTCCAGGGCGCCGCCCTCGCCGACGAAGTCGAGCACGGCCTCGGCGCCCTGCCCTGCGGTGAGCTCCGCGACCTGGTCGGCCTGGCTGCCGTCGGCGACGACGGTGTGGTGCGCGCCGAGCGTCTCGGCGAGCTTCAGGGCCTGCGCCGACCGGTCGACGACGATCAGCTCGGCGGGGGTGAGCGCCCGCAGCACCTGGATGCCGATGTGCCCGAGCCCGCCCGCGCCGATCACCACGGCCTTGGCTCCCGGAGCGAGCGTGCGGGCCGCCTTCTTCGCCGCGTGGTACGCCGTCAGGCCCGCGTCGGCCAGCGCGGCCACCTCGGCCGGGGCGAGGTCCGCATCGAGCGGGACGACCGCGCGGGCGTTGGTGCGCAGGTACTCGGCGAAGCCGCCGTCGGAGTCGATGCCGGGGAAGGCGCTCGCCGCGCAGTGCACGTCGTCGCCGCGCCGGCAGGCGGCGCACAGTCCGCAGGTGACGAGCGGATGCAGGATCACCGGGTCGCCGGGAGCGACGGAGGTGACGGCGGATCCGACCTCCGTGACCCAGCCCGCGTTCTCGTGCCCCTGGACGTAGGGCAGGCCAACCCCGGTCTTGGCCTGCCACTGGCCCTCGATGATGTGCAGATCGGTACGGCACACGCCGGCGCCGCCGATCTTCACGATCACGTCGAGCGGTGAGGAGATCACCGGGTCGGGTACCTCGTCGAGCCGGGGCTGGTCCTCGTACTGGTGCAGTCGTACGGCTTTCATGACGCTTCCTCCTTTCTGCGGCTCACTCGCGTCCAGCCGGCCGGCCCGTAACGAGTGGCCAGCAGGCCCTCGCAGAACTCGGTGTTGGCGCCGATTCCGACACCGGCCGTGCGGCCCATGAGCAGGTGCCGCTCCACAGCGGCGGCGGGTACGGCCCGCCCCTCGTTGTCGGTGAACAGCGGAGCCGACACGTCCGCCGGAAGGCCGAGCAGGGCGCGTCGGCGGCGCAGCGTCACCGTCAGGCGCTCGGGCAGGTCGCCCAGGACCGCGTCGGCCAGCTGCCGGTGGGTCCAGCCGCGCTCCAGCAGCCGCTTGCCGAGGCGGGCCTGGGCGGCCAGGTGCCCTTTGCGCAGGAAGACGGCGCGCAGCTCCTGCATGCGGTCGGGGTCGGCGAGGCCCGGGAACGCCTCGGCGAACGACTTCCCGCATCCCACGCCCTGGTTGATCTCGTCGGAGGCGAAGTGGTCCTCCAGGATCACGGTGCACTCCCCCATCCAGGACAGCCGGGCCAGCTCGCGCCGGGCGTCCTCCACCATCAGCCAGGCGAAGTTGGGAGCGCAGAAGTAGGTGGGCAGCCGGAGCCTGGCCTCGACCGAGCCGTCGGCGCCGACGCTGACGGAGCGGACGAAGCCGAGTTCGGTGATGGGGCGGTCGAGTTCCGGGTCGAGCACCGCCGCCAGAGCCGCGTTGACGGCGGTGACCCGGTCGACCGCGTCGGTGACGGCGGTCATGCCACCACCGCTCCGGCGGGCGCCAGCTGGGCACTGCCGGGCACCTTCAGGTCGTACAGGCGCGCGTGGTTGAGGCCGAGGATCTTGCGCTTGGCCTCGGTGGTGAGGGCGCCGTACTCGGACTGGAGGTCCTTGGGGATCTGGAAGTCGGCGAACGTCTCGATCAGCCACTTCGGGCTCCAGATCCCGTAGTCGCTGCCGAACACGATCCGGTCGTCGTCGAGCCAGTACCGCAGCTCACCGATGATCTGGGCGAAGTAGCGGGGGCGGGTGTGGATGAACGGCATGACCACGGACAGGCCCGCGTACACGTTGGGTTCCTGGGTGGCGATCCAGCAGAAGTCGTCGAGGCGGGGCAGCCCGGAGTGCTCCACGACGAAGTTCAGGGCGGGGAAGGCGCTGGCCGCGTGGTCGATGTCGGCCACGTCGAAGGCGTCCCGGTTCAGCGGCCAGATGGTGGGGCCCTTGTGGACGTGGATGTTGCGGATGCCCAGCTCCTCGCACAGCGCCAGGTAGTCCTGCGCCTCGGGGTCGGTCAGCTTCCAGCCCTTGGAGGCACCGCGCCATTCGGCGGTGTAGAGCTTGACGCCCCGCAGGTTCCACTCGGCGTGCAGCTTCCGCAGCCGCTCCAGGCCGGCCTCGCCCTCACGCGGGTCGAAGGAGCCGTTGGCGATGAGGCGGTCGGGGTACTTGCGGGCCAGTTCCCCGTTGCGCTCGGTGGTGTTGAAGCCCTTGCGGTAGAACTCGTGCAGGTACGTGGGCTGGAAGATGCCCCAGTCGACGTATCCGGTGTCGAACAGGTCGTGGATCAGGTCCTGTTCGCTGTACTTGCGGAACTTCTCCAGCGGCCACACCCATTCCTCGGGGCTGAGGTTGCGGTGGTAGTCGTAGAAGCAGCGGATGAAGCCCTCGCCGTACTTGTTGGCGGTGTTCTCCTCGCTGCCGTCCCAGAAGTGGATGTGACCGTCGACGATGAAGTAGTCGACGCCGTCCTTGCGGTACATGGCTGCTCCTCCCAGGCGTCAGTCGACCGGCCTGAGGTCGAAGTCGATGTATTCGGCGGCGTCCTCGGGGTTGGCGAAGAGCACCGTGCGGTCGTCGAGGTGGACCATGCGCCCGTAGTGGGTGGACATGATCTCCTCGTAGTCGGCCTGGTCGAAGTCGAAGCCGAGGGCGCCCGAGATCTCGTCGAAGTCGAAGGTGAGCACCCGCTCGCCGTCGACGCGGATCATCGACGGGAAGTCGGTGACGGTGACGTTGTCCTTGGCGCGCATCACATCGGCGACGACATGGCCGTTCTGGTTGTTCATCAGCGTCACACCGCACATGTTCGACGAGGTGCGGTCGGCGCTGAACGGCTGCGGGGCGGTGGTCACTTGGCGGTCCTCTCGCTCGTGCGGTCGGCGGGTGCCTGAAGGCCGAGGTCCTCGACGATGCGGGCGAAGCGCTCCTTGGCGCGGTCGAGTCCGTCCTCGAAGCGGACGGGCTTCTCGGCGGGCTGCGACCACAGCGGCTGGAGCCGGCGTGCGGCGTCGAGGCTCACCGGCGTCCAGCGCTCCAGCCACTCCTGGACGACCTGCTTGTTGCTCGCGCCGTGGGCGGCGTCGGCGAGCAGGAGGGAGAACAGGGCCCGGGTGTAGCGCAGGTCGCGGTCGTAGTCGTTCTCGCCGGCGCCCATCACGGTCGGGGTGGTGTAGTCGCCGTTGCGGGCGGCGATCTGCAGGACGAGGTGGCTGCGGAACAGCTCGCCGACGAGGGGCTCGAAGACGAGGTTCGTGGCGAACAGGGCCTCGGCCCAGTCCTGGACGGCGGTGAGCCGTTCGGTGTTCTCCCGGACGCCCTGCCAGGCGGGGTCGGACTGCCACACGTCCCGGTGGGCGGAGCCGTCGAAGCCGTCGAGCTGCTCCTCGATGTCGAGGTTGTAGAGCGCGAGGTCCTGGGCGAAGCGGAGTTTGTGGACGCTGTTCACCGCCATCGCGTTGTTGATCATGTTGGTGGGCGCGGAGCGCTGGATCGCGACGAACACATGCATGCCCAGGCCCTGTTCGGCGTGCATCCACGCGCCGACGTGCCGCTCGACGAACGTCACCCAGGACCGGCTCCACTGCCCGTAGGCCTCGGCCTTGCGGGCGCCTGCGAGGTTCTGCTGGACCTGCCGCACGACGTTGGCGTTGTTGCGGTAGATCGTCTGCTCCCACTCCTCGTTGGGGTCGAGGAAGCGGTGCCAGTTCGAGGACTTCACGGCGGTCCAGTCCTGCGGGTAGCCCGAGGAGCCGTCGGCGAAGCCGTAGATCCAGCCCTGCAGCAGGTGCCGCTCGGGGTCGGGCTGGACGTCGAAGGTGACGTCCTCGTACATGCTGGCCCGCAGCTTCTGGGGCTTGTAGTAGGAGAAGGTGCGGCTGGTGGAGCTGGGGAAGACCAGGGCTCCCGCCTCGGCGTCGGTGAACTGCGGTTTGGGGAAGCTGCGTTCGGCCTTGGCCGGCTTGTCGGCTTGAGTGGTCATGCGTACGGCTCCTCACATCGGTCAGGAGGTCGGGTGGGTGCGCGGGTCAGGTGGGTGCGCGGGTCAGCTGTCGGCGGACGTGGTGAACTTGTCCAGGAAGATCCGCTCCTCGGGCATGCCCTTGCCGGTGAGCAGCTCGAAAGCGGCGTCGCACATCGGCGGTGGCCCGCACAGATAGGCGTCGGCCTGCGACAGATCGCCCTCGTGCCGGTCGACGACCTCGGTGATCAGGCCCTGTTCGTACGGTTCCGAGGCGTCCTCGGACAGGGCGGGCACGAACGCGAAGTCCGCGAGGCGGTCGCCGAGTCCGGCGATCTCGTCGAGCGCGAACAGGTCCCGCCGGGTGCGCGCCCCGTAGTAGAACCGGGTGCGCCGGGTGCTGCCGGTGGCGGCCAGGCCGCGCAGCTGGGCGAGGATCGGCGCCATGCCGGCGCCGCCCGCGAGCAGGATCAGGTCACGGTCCGGTGCGTCCCGCATCACGCAGGTGCCGTAGGGGCCCTTCACCGTGAGCGGGTCGCCCGGGGTCAGGGTGCCGTCGAGCAGCCCGGAGAACAGTCCGCCGGGGTAGCGCTTGATGAGGAACTCCAGCCGGCCGCCCGGCAGTCCGGCCATCGAGAAGGACCGCCACTGCCCGGTGCCCGGCACCTCGATGTCGACGTACTGCCCGGTGCGGTAGGGGAGTTCGTCGGCGGGGTCGACGGTCAGCGCGAGCCGGACGATGTCGTGGGTCTGCGCCTCGACCGCGCTGACCGTCGTGCGGACCTGACGCGGCGGGATGCCGGAGAGGAGCATCTCCTCGTCGTAGTTGATGAGTTCGACGCTGAGGTCGCCGTAGGCGTGCACGCGGCACAGCAGGACGTATCCCTCCTCGCTCTCGTAGTCGGCGAGCGCGAAGGTGGAGTAGCGCTCCATCTGCTGGTCGCCGTCGAGCAGAAAGGACTTGCAGGACGAGCACTGGCCCTCCTTGCATCCGTGCATGAGCATGACGCCCTGGCGGAACGCGGCGTCCAGCACGGTCTCCTCCTCGTCGGCCTCGATCTCGATGCCGACCGGTTCGAATCGGATGCGGTGCTTGTCACCCACAAGGACCTGCCTTCCGGGGCGGCGACCCCGCGACGGTTGCGTCGCCGCCCCTGCCTCGGGTTCGGTCAGGGCATCGACGGTGTGATGTTGGTGCGGCCGCGGTAGTCCGCGACATGCGCCTCGCGCTCCTCGTCGGACATCTCGTTGAGCGTCACGTTGGGGCTGAGGAGGGTGTTGCCGCGGATGTCGTCGAGCGTCCACAGCTTCTTCGGGTCGTCGAGGTCCAGGTGCGGCTGCGGGATCAGCGTCTTTCCGTCGTCGCGGACATAGCCGAGGTCCTGGACGATGTCGGCGAGGTCCTGCCCGTGGTAGCAGCTCTCCCACTCGCGCTTGCCGGTGAGGCGGCCCATCGCCGGGGTGGCGCGGCCCTCGTACTCGGGCCGGAACGCGGTGGAGTCGGTCCACGCGCAGGTCTCCGAGCAGTACGTGCGCCACTGGCCGTCGACCTTGTCGACCACCATGTCCTGCCGGATCAGACAGGGCACCATGCAGGACCAGCAGCGGTGCGGGTACTGGTAGCCGACGTCCTCGAAGGTGATCGGCTTGTTGGCACCGGGGTGCCGCAGCCGGTTGTACGCCTCCCACCAGGCGCCGTACTCCGCGTACCAGCCCGGGTACTTGGACTCGAACCACTCGAAGTCGTCGTCGGTCATGCCGTCGATGCGCCAGAAGTTCACCGGCCAGCCGGTGGCGAAGAACTGGGCGACCTTGTGGACGTAGCCCTGGTTCCAGATCCGGTCCCACGCCTGCTCGACGAGGTCGTGCGGGATCGTCAGGCCGTACTTCTCCAGCGGGATCAGATACGACCGGTAGTAGTCGTCGTAGATCCAGCGGCGCCACATCTCGGCGTAGCTGTCGCGGTCCTTGCGGCGGTCCTTGCTGCCGTACTCGATGAACGTGCCGATGGCGGCGTCCACCACACAGTGGTTGTTCCACCAGGCGTAGCGCAGGTCGCGCTCCAGGAGCTGGCGGTTGTCCTCGTCGGCCAGCGCCATCAGCAGGATCGAGTAGCCGTTGGAGATGTGCCGGGACTCGTCCGACTGCACGGAGTGGAACACGGTGGGCAGCAGGTAGTCGCCGTTGGCGGCGGCCTCGGCGGGCATCGCCACGAACAGGGTGTTGGTGAAGGCCGTCTCCGCCACCAGCGTCAGGTAGACGTTGGCCGCGGTGATCGCGTCACCGGTGATGAACCCCTCGCCGAACTGCCGGCCGATGGTGCCCGCGTAGCAGTTGGCGAACGCCTTCTCGGAGATGTCGAACCCGGCGGGGTCGATGTAGTGGTTCATGTAGAGGCGCTTGAGGTTCATCTGGATCGTCGAGTGCCGTACCTCGTCGATCATCTGCACCGCGAGCCCGTTGTGCAGCTCCGGGTTGGGCACCGCGCCGATCGCCATCGGCATCGCGCGGGCCGCGCTGATCTCGGGGAAGGGGATGATGGACAGGAACAGCTTCTGCCACTCCATCCAGCGCTCCTGGACCTGGCGGAACATGTTGCCCCGGATCGCGCCGTCCATCGCGCCGTAGACCCGGTTGTCCTTCTCCTCCTCCATCGGGAAGTAGGAGCGCAGGACCTGCTTGAGCGGGTCCTTCTTGGGGGCCTTGTCGAAACGGTAGTCGGTCGCGAAGCGGTTGGCCGGTGTCGCGAACGTCGGATCCCACGACAACTCGGTGATCTTCTTGTGCGCCTTGCTCAGGCTCTGTCGGCTCACGGGTGATACTCCTCCGGCTGACTCGGCGGCGTTGGGGCTCCCCTCGGGACCCGGCGCGGCCGGAGCCCGAGGGAAAGGACCTCGTTCGCCCGGCGCTCGTGGCGGCGCACAGCCGTCGGTGACCGGGGCGTCGCCCATCGTGGGGGCGGGGGCGGCTGCCGCGCGTCTCAAGTTGAGACGGGGGTCACATCCCGGGTATGGCCACCACCGCACTCCCGGATTTAACGTGCCCGACATACCGGAACCCCGAGAGTCATCGCACGGCAGAAGGCGCAGAGCCGATGGAACCTGTGGAATCCGTGGAACCCCTGGAGACGACGAGGCGGTCACAGACCGTCTCCCCGCTCGGCCTGGACCGTCCCGTCCCGCACCTCAACCCGGTCCGTGAGCGGGTCCGGTTCCTGGAGGGCGGGGACGTCTCGCCCTCAGCGGTGCGCCCGCCCATCCTCCACTCCTGGCAGCGCTCACTCTTCTTCGGCGTGGACGCCGACAGCATCCAGGCTCCCTACAACGCCGACTTCGACCCGCACTCCCGGCTCGCCACCGCCGCCCGGCCGGTCCTCGACCGGCTCTCCGACGCGCTCCTGGGCACCCCGATGTGCCTCGTCCTGACGGACTCCAAGGGACGGGTACGTGAACGCAGGACCGGCGACCGGGCGCTGCACCGGCATCTCGACGACATCTGCCTGGCACCCGGCTTCAGTTACGCCGAGGAATACGTCGGCACGAACGGCATCGGCACCGCCGCCGAGGACGGCCGTACGGCGCTGGTCTACGGCTCGGAGCACTTCTCCGAACGGCTGCAGCGGATGTCGTGCGCCGCGGCGCCCATCCGCAATCCGGTCAGTGGCCGGGTGCTCGGCCTGATCGATCTGACGTCCTGGCAGCACACCGCCTCGCCGCTGATGGTGGCGCTGGTCCAGGAGGCCGCCGCCGACATCGAGGAGCGGCTGCTGGACATCGGTTCGGAACGGGAACGGGCGGCACTGCGCGCCTTCTTGACGTCCCGTCAGAGTTCGCGGCGGGCGCTGGTCACGCTCACCGACGGTCTGCTGCTCGCCGACGCGGCCGCGACGGAGATGCTCGGCCCGGCCGACCACCGGCGGCTGCGGGAACTCGCCGCCGATCCGGCCGGGCTGCACGAGCAGCGGATGCTCCTCAGCGACGGGCGGACCGTGCAGCTGAGGGGCCGCCGGGTGGAGGGTGACGAGCCCGGCGGACACCCGGCCGCGTATCTCATCGAACTCCGGCTGGTCGCGGAGCGGGACGAGTCCTCCCCGCACTCCGTGGTCCGTATGCCGCGGCTGGCCGGCATCAGCGGGTCGAGCCCGGTGTTCCGTGGCGTCGTCGGCCAGTTGACCCGACACTGCCGGCAGGGCGGCTGGACGCTGGTGGAGGGGGAGGCGGGCACCGGCAAGCTGGCGCTGGTGCGGGCCGTGCACCGGCATGTGGCGCCCACGGAGCGGATCAGCGTGCACGATGCGGCGGACGCGAGGGGCGGCGCCGCGCCGTGGCTGCAGGCCGTCTTCCGGGATCTCGCCGAGGACCGCGGCACGGTGGTGCTCCGGCATCTCGAACTGCTCTCCGCGCACGTGCTCGGGCAGCTCGACGGGGTGCTGCGCACCACGGCCGGGCGCTCCGGCTGGGTGGCCGCGCTGCTCACCCATGACCGGCCCCGGCTGCCCGGCGCGGGCGCCGAAGCGCCGCCGAACGCCTACGGGGTCGCCGCCTCCCGGCAGGCGGATCCCGCCGCCCCGGTGCGGGCACGGTTCGGGGCGGAGGTCACCGTCCCGCCGCTGCGGCACCGTACGGCCGACATCCCCGCGCTCGTGACCTGCCTGATGGCCCGCCACGGTGGCGACGGCGCAGACGTCCGGTGCTCGGACGGCGCGTTGCGTGCCCTGTCCCGGGCGCCCTGGCCGGGCAACGTCCGCCAGCTCGACGGCTCGCTCCGCTACGCCCAGGCGCACCGCTCGGGCACCCTGGTCGAGGAGTCCGACCTCCCGCCGTCCCTGCTCTCCCAGGCTCAGCACCCCCTGTCCGCCTGGGAGTCCACAGAACGCGACCTGATCGTCCAGTCCCTCCTCGACCACGGCGGAGACAAGGCGAAGGCGGCCAAGGCACTGGGCATCTCCCGGGCGACGATCTACCGCAAGATCACGGCGTACGGGATCCGGCTGGGGCCGGAGAAGGGGTGACGCCGGGAGGCGACGAGGGGGGACGCCGGGAGGTGACGTGGCGTCGGCAGGGTCCGGTCCGGCAGGCGGGACGCGTCAGCGTCGGGTGGGCTTCCCCCCTCCCCCGGTCCGGGCGTGCCACAGCCACAGGCCGCACGCCTCCCAGCAGCCGAGTACGGCACCCGTGAGGGCGACTTGGGGTCCGGACGCGGCACCCGCCACCGTCGCCACCGCGCCGCCCACCGCCAGCAGGGCCCCGAACCCGCCCAGGGCCAGCAGCCGTTCCCGGTGCCCCCACGACTGTTTCGCCATGTCCGCCCTTACTCGTCACGCTCTGCCCCGGCGCGTCGTCCCGAGCATGCCGGAGGGCATGGAAGGCAGGAGTCTCACGGTGAGACGGCGGCCCGGCGTGTGGGGCAGGGATGCGGGCGGCCTTCTCCCGCTTCCTCCGCGTCTTCAGCACTCGATGACGTTGACGGCGAGTCCGCCGCGGGCGGTCTCCTTGTACTTGACCTTCATGTCGGCGCCGGTCTCCTTCATGGTCTTGATGACCTTGTCCAGGGAGACGTGGTGGCGGCCGTCGCCGCGCAGGGCCATCCGGGCGGCGGTGACGGCCTTGACCGCGGCCATGCCGTTGCGTTCGATGCAGGGGAT
>NZ_WJBG01000223.1 GCF_009709555.1 Streptomyces blattellae
TCAGACACCCCATGTCGTTTGGTGTCAAGCGGTATGGGGTTGTGCGTGGTGCGACCAGGCGGTTGCTTCGTCGTAGAGGGTGCGGGTCTTGAGGCATCCGTGGAGGATGCCGACGAGCCTGTTGCCGACCTGGCGGAGGGCAGAGTTGTAGCCGGCCTCGCGGGCTCGCTGCTTGTCGTAGTACCGGCGGGCGCCGGGTGAGGCCCGCAGGGCGGAGAACGCCTGGCGCTGAAGCGCGTCGGCGAGCCGGTTGTTGCGCACGTAGCGGGCCTGGACGGTGTGGCTCTTGCCGGAGGCCCGGGTAACGGGGCTGGTTCCGGCGTAGTTCTTGCGGGCCTTGGCGGAGCTGTAACGGGTGGGATCGTCCCCGAACTCGGCGAGCACCCGGGCGCCGGTGATCTCTCCGATGCCGGGCATGGAGAGGTAGATCTCAGCGTCCGGGTGCGCGAGAAAATGCGCCTTCACCTGCTCTTCCATCGCGGCTATCTGTTCGTTGAGGGCGATCAGGAGACGAGCATGGGCGGTCGTGGTGGCCCCGTAGGCGGCGGCCACCGGCTCGGGCAGTTCCAGGTGCTTCTCGCGCAAGGCGGCCTGGATGGCCCCGGCCTTCTGGTCCCGGTTGTGGCGTCGGGCGCGGGCCAAGATGGCGGTGATCTGGATGCGGGTGAGCCTGGCCGCCGCCTGGGGGGTGGGCGCCTTGATGAGCAGTTCCAGCGCGTCGGTGCTGGTCAGCTCCAGGCTCGCGTAGGCGTTCAGGGCTGCGGGGAAGTACTCGCGCAGCGTGTTGCGCAGTCGTTGGAAGGTGCGGGTGCGTTCCCAGATCAGGGTCTGGTGGGCGCGGGCGACGACCTTGACGGCCTGGGCCTGGTCGCTGTCGCCGGCGATGGGCCGCAGCTGGTCGCGGTCGATGCGGACCATGTCGGCCAGCGCGTGGGCGTCGCCTCTGTCGCTCTTGGCGCCGGAGGTGCTGTACCGCTCCTTGAACCGGGCGACCTGCCGAGGGTTGATCGCGTAGACCCGGTAGCCGGCCGCAAGCAGGGCCTGCACCCAGGTGCCGCGGTCCGTCTCGATCCCGACGATCACGTCGCAGGGGACGAGGTCCTCACCCGCATGCTTCGCCACAAGCTCGTGGAGCTTGGTGATACCGTCCGCGCCCTCGGGCAACCTTGCGGTCGCGAGGCGGCGGCCGGTGGTGTCCTGGACTTCGACATCGTGGTGGTCCTCGGCCCAGTCGTCGCCGATCAGCAGCAACTCATCCTCCAGGTCAGGTACTTCCCGGTCATGCAGCCCGCGGAAGACACGGCACGCGGCCTAATGGATCCAGTGCTCACGCTCAGCTCGGCGGGCACGCCACCCCATCAGCGGTCATGGCCTTCCGGCCAACCAGCAGGGGCACGGTCTGACCACAGAACTCACAGTGGTTCCGGCGACATAAGTGCTCACCTGCTGGCGGCTACGGCACCGAGTCTCTCCGACCCGGCAGCTCCCATTAGGCGGCTCGCCGAACGCTACGGCGGAACGGCCCGGGTCACCGCCCGCGCCGGCGGCGGCGCCGTCTTCACCGTCGTCCTGCCCGAGGCGCTCGCCCTCGACGACTTCGCCGAGGAGAGCACCCCCGTGTCCCCCGTGGTCTCGCTCGCCGCCTCAGGAGAGTCCAGATGATCGATGTCCTCGTCGTGGACGACGACTTCCACGTCGCCGAGATCAACGCCACATACGTCACCCAGGTACCCGGCTTCCGGGTTGCCGCCCGCGCCCACACCGCCGCCCACGCCCTGGCCACCCTTGGGCGCACCCACATCGACCTCGTCCTCCTCGACCACTACCTCCCCGACGAGACCGGGCTGACCCTGGTGCGCCGCATGCGGCAACTCGGCCACCACGCCGACGTCATCATGGTGACGGCGGCCAGCGACGTCGCCACCGTCCAGGCCGCCCTGCGGTACGGAGCCCTCCAGTACCTCGTCAAACCCTTCACCTTCGCCGCGCTGCGCGCCAAGCTCGACAGCTACACCACCCTCCGGCACGCCCTCGAAGACGTCGGCGGGCGCGGCCGGGCGGGCCAGGACCAGGTGGACCAGATCTTCAGCGCCCTGAGATCCACCGCCGAACCCCGCTCCACCCTCCCCAAGGGCTACTCCGCCCCCACCATCGACATCATCCGCCGCGCCCTGGACCAGGCAGGACAGCCCCTGTCCGCCCACGAGGTCGCCGAACGCACCGGCATCAGCCGGTCCACCGCCCAGCGCTACCTCAAATATCTCGAACGCGCCGGACGCATCGGCCTCACCCTCAAGTACGGCGAGACCGGCCGCCCCGAGCACCGATACGTATGGGCCGCGGACTGACCCGGAAAAGCGGACACGGGGGCGGACCGGTGTGGTTGAGGGCGCCCGGCGTGAGACCGGCTCGGGTTCCGGATCCGCCGCGTGATCACTGAGGGCCCGCCTGTGGTTGTCCGGCCCTTACGGGTACGGACCGGGCACGGACCGGGCACGGCCTCGGCCTATGTCGTTCTGCGATCCTTGCGCTGTGACAGCCACAGGGCGACCGCCTCCGAGATCGGCTGCCCTGTCTCCAGTTCGACGAAGCCGAACTGGCCGCCCTGATTGCACTCCAGGAACCACCAGATGCCGTCCTCGTCCTCGGCGAAGTCGAAGGCGGCGTACGCCAGTCCGGCAAGGGTGACGTACTCGTGCACCGACTTGCCGATGCGTTCGGGCACCGGGACCGCTTCCCAGGCGTGCCCGGTGTCGCCGTAGCGCCCGTCGACCTGGCCGGGTTCGGCGGCCTTCCGCGCGGCGAACAGGCGGGTGCCGACACAGGTCAGACGGATGTCGGCACGCTTGGGTATGTACCGCTGCAGCAGCGCAGGACCGGCTGCGACGGCGGAGAAGTCCGGGTCGGGGCCGACCAGGGTGGTGGGCAGAGCCAGCGCGGGGTCACCGGGCGGCGGTCCTGAAGCGGACTTCACCACCACGTCCCCGTGCTCCCTGGCGAACCGCTGTGCCAGGCGCGGGGAGGTGGTGATGGCAGTCGGCGGTACGGCGAAGCCGCTGACATGAGCCGTCCTCAACTGCCATGGCTTCAACCGGGCTTGATGGGCGTTGCGCGGATGGTTCATCCATCGCACAGAGGCGGAGTAGAGCATTCCGAACAGCGCCTGATGGGTCTCGGCGGTCAGCCACACCGATGGGCGGGCCGCGTGCGCGGCCGGTTCGCCGGGCCTGCGCACCCATACGGAGTCCAGGCCCCTCATGCTGAGCACATGTCCGTTCACCGACAGGTGACCCTCGAAGTCGCCACGGGTGTAATCCGCGGACATCAGGGCTTTGCCCGGCAGGTCGGCAGGGTCGAGCCGTATCACGGCCGCCCCCGTCTCGTGCAGTTTGGCCACCACCATGTCGGCGGTGACGTCCTCTTCGGACGTGAGGATCAGTACGGTCATCTCGGTTACGGATCGTCAGTCGCCTCGGTTACGGATCGTCAGTCGTCGAAGTGTGTCTGGGAACCGGCGGTGGATGTCGTCGTACCAGCGGCCAGGAGGAGGTCCGGATCACTGACGGCCGGGCGTCCGTCGGGAAGCACGTTCAGTTGAAGCGACTCGTCGAAACGGTATGGCGTCACCACGGTCGGAAGCGCTCTCGGGAGGGCGTAGTTGAGGGTGAACGGTCGCACTCGAAACCTCCAAGTCGGCACGCTGACTGCGCGCGGTCCCTCACACGTTCCTTGCGCGAGGAATTCATCACTTCTGCCATCTTCCAGAAAGGTCGTCACATCGCCCGTTGCTGCCTCACCTGCCTCATCTACATCACTGACATCAGAAACACTCAACTTCCCCATGACTTACACATCGAAATGGTTGCTGGAAACGTCACAGGGGCGGGGCCCGGGGTCGCTGACCAGCCGACGTGGTGACTCCATGCCTTTGCGATCTGCTCGGCAACGCCGTCCCGGCCGGTGAGCGGCCCGGCCGACGGGCGCGGGGGTTACTCGCCCTTCCCGTCGCCTGCCTGGCCGTTGCCGGACCCGTTGTCCGTGCCGTCGGTGTCGTTGCCGGGATTCCCGTTGCCCGACGTGCCGGTGTTCCCGGACGTGCCCGTGCCGGCGTCCGCGGCGCCCTCGCCGGGTCTGCCCGTGCCGCCGGACCCGCTCGGTGCGGCTGTCGCCCGCGCCAGCAGCTCGGCGCAGTACGCGGCGACCTTGCCCTCGCCGCCCGCCGCCGCGGTGAGCTGCTGCCAGGCAGTTGCGTCGAGCGCCTTGCCGCGGTCCTTGACCTGATCGTAGGCGCGGCAGTGGGCCTCGGTATCCGGGGCGGTGGCCGAGCCGTCCGTCGGTCCGCCGCCGCCGGAGGAAGCCGACGAGGTCCCAGCGCCCGGCCGGTCAGGGTCGGACACCGAGGGGCGCGGGGTTTTCCGGTCGGCACCGGCGTCGTCCGCGGACGAGCCGACCGAACCGATGCCCGCGACCGCGATGGCGCCCAGGGCGAGGCTGACGAACACAGCGGCGAACGTCGTCTTCACAGCGCGCCCGGCACGCCGCTGGGCGGGCAGCCGCCAGTCGTCCCGCCGCCGGGTACGCGCCCGACGCGTGCCCGCGTCGCGGGCGGCCCGGAAGGCGGTCACGGCCCGCCGCTCGGCCTCGGGGACGAGATCGCCTTCGCGCAGGACGGCGGCCAGCACCGTCTCCAGCGCGGTGTCGTCACGCCGGTCCCACGGGCCGGACGCGGTGTCGTCACGCCGGTCCCACGGGCCGGACGCGGTGTCGTCACGCCGGTCCCACGGGCCGGACGCGGCGTTGTCAGGGTGCACACGTCGACGGCCCGGCACTCCGTCGCCGCTCAGCCGTTCACCCATGTCCGCTTCCGTTCCTGTCCGACACGTTCGATTCACCTGGCGTTCCGGGCCCTGGTGCCTGTCCGCCGGGCCCACTGCCGCGGGCGTCGTTCATTTCGACTCCCCCAGCGTCCGAGAAGCCTCATCCGTCACACCTGTCGCCCGGCCCTCGATGCCCAACTGGTGGGCGAGGCGTTTCAGGCCCCGGTACGCGGCGGTGCGCACCGCCCCTGGTCGCTTGCCGAGGACGCGCGCGGCGGCGGTACCGTCCAGGCCGACGACGACCCGCAGGAGTACGGCCTCGGCCTGGTCCTTCGGCAGCCCGTGGACCAGTTCCAGGGCCCGCTCGGTGGAGAGGGTCTCCAGTGCCTGGTCATCGGTGCTGTGCGGGTCGGGCAGGTCCAGTACATCCTGCTCGGTCCCTCCCGACCGGGGCCGGACGTGCTGGCGGCGCAGATGGTCCAGTGCCCGGTGCCGGGCGATGGTCGACGTCCAGCCGCGGAAACCGGCCCCGTCCCCCTTGAAACGTCCGAGGTCACGGGCGATCTCCAGCCAGGCGTCGGACGCGACGTCCTCCGCGTCCTCGCCGACGAATCCGCGCAGATAGCCGAGCAGGCCCGGCTGCACGATCCGGTAGGCGACCGCGAAGGCGGCCTCGTCACCGTCCTGGGCCCGCGCGACTGCCGCGCCCAGTTCCCCGTCGTAGGTCTGTACGCGGCGGGGTTGCCGTGCCTGGCCCAAGATGGTCCTCGTTCGTACCTGGTTCACAGCTAGTCCGTTCCGTCCGGCGAGCCCCGGTGGCATCGACGGCCCATGGAGACCAGCGCGCGTTCCCACAGAAGTGTCACAACGCAACACACGTCCCGCACGTCGTCGCCCGGCAGCCCTGCCGCCCGCCGCCCTGTCGCCTGGCCGGCGAAGCCGCGAGGGCCGTCGTCAGCTCCAAGAAGAAGGCGGCGTAGGGACGTTGAGCCGGTCCGGATGCCGGGGCCGGACGGCTTCACGACTCAGCGACGCCCGGCGGATCCGGTGTTCGGACACCGGTGCGCGACCCGAGCCGTCCCGGCCGGGTGACGTATCGCTCCGGCCATGCGCTGTGTGAGTGCCGAGTCCACGCCGGACAGGCCGACGCTGATCGCTGATCGCTGATCGCTGGTCGTCAGGCTGGACGTCGGTGCCACGACCACTCCCGGAGCCCTCTCCGCGCCGCTCACGACTCCCCCTGGGAGCGGCATGGAGAGGGGGGCGGCCGGACCCCGACCACTGCACGGGGCTCCGGCCGCCCCACACACCGTTCGGACCGACGGCGGGCGGCCGGGCGCGGATCACGGAGCTCCGGCACGCGGAGTGCCCTCTCCCCGCGGCCGGTCAGCCCTGCTCCTCCATGCTCACCGGCCGGTCGTTCCTCAGCTCGGCGAAGAGCTTCTCCGCCTTCGCCGTGTCCCACTTCACGGCACTGCCCCTGGACGTGCTGAAGCCGGGGCCGGACACAGGGACGTTGAGCTGCCTGCCGTCGCCGCTTGAGACGCTGCTCATCGCCTGGAACAGCGATGCGAGTTTCGGCAGCTCCATGTCCTGGTCCACGACGAGGGTGTCCAGCGCCGCGCTCAAGGCGGGATACACACGGAAAGGATCGAGCGCGGTGCCCGGTGCGGCGGCCTTGCGGGCGAGGGCGGAGAGGAACTTCCGCTGGTTCCTCGACCGCCCCAGGTCGCCCTCCGCCTCCTGGTGCCTCTGCCGGACGAACGCCAGCGCCTGGGCGCCGTTCAGGTTGTGACAGCCCTTCCTCAGGTTCAGTCCCGACTTCGGGTCCGTGATGTCCCGGTCCCCGCACATCTCCACACCGCCCACCGCGTCCACCACACCGACGAACCCCGCGAAGCCGATCTCCGCGTAATGGTCGATCCGCAGGCCCGTGCTCAGCTCGATGGTCCGCACGAGCAGGCGGGGTCCGCCCAGGGAGTAGGCCGCGTTCAGCTTGTTCTTCGCCGGCCGGTAGCGCTTGCCCGTTTCGGGATCGAGGTACGACGGGAGGGTGACCCAGGAGTCGCGCGGCAGACTCACCATCGTGGTGCCGTGGGCGCCGGTGTGCAGGAGCATCATCGAATCGGTACGGCTGCCCCCGCCGCCACCGGCGTGCAGATCCTTCCTGGTCCGCTCGGACAGTCCGTCACGGCTGTCGGAGCCCACGATGAGGTACGTCGTCCCCTTCCCCTGCGGTGGACGGCCGGGGCCGCCGAGGTCGACCGCCCGGTCGAGCCGGAAGTCGGCCCAGGCGTAGGTGCCCAGGCCGGTGAGGAGAAGGGCGCAGAGCAGAAGGGCCAGCAGGCGTGCGACACGGCGGCGCCGGCTGGGGCGTACCCAGCGGGGCCGGGTGCTGTGGGTGTGGCCGCCGCCGGCCCGCTCGTCGTATGGGCGCGGGGCCGGTTCCTGGTACGGGCCCGGGATGTGTTCCTCGTACGGCCGTGCCTCCCCCGTGACGACGTCCCCCGTGACGACCTGTCCCGTGACGACCTCCCCCGTGACGACCTGTCCCGTGATCACGTGGGGCGCCCGCGTATCCCGGTCACTCATGGGTCGAACCAACTCCGATCATCCAGATCACCTCGACGACAGCTCCTTTGCGGCGACCGGCTGTCTCAGCTGCTCCGTCGCGGCCGTCCCGGAGCGCTGCATGCGCTGCCACTTCAGCCGGGTGCCGCCCAGGAAGGCGACCACGGACTGGATGACGACCAGATACATCAACTGCCGGTAGACGAAGAGCTGGAACGGCATCGACCACAGCGCCCGCAGCTTCTCGCCGTCGAGCCGCAACGCGTAACCGGCGCAGAGGAGTTGGACGGCGAGAAAGGCGAACCACACCCCCAGCGACTGCACATGATCCTGGAAGAGCACTCCGTACAGCGCGAAGAGGTCGACGACCGGGGCGATCAGCGGCAGGATCACCTGAAAGAGCGTCAGATGCGTCAGTCCGCGGCGGCCGAAGCGTCCGGCCGGGCCCACTTCGCGGACGGCTCCGCGGTGCTTCCACATCGCCTGGAGCGTGCCGTAGCACCAGCGGTAGCGCTGCCGCCACAACTGGCGCAGCGAGGTGGGCACTTCGGTCCAGGCGACGGCCGACTCCTCGTAGATCACCCGCCAGCCGGCCCGCCACAGGGCCATCGTGAGGTCGGTGTCCTCGGCAGGGGTGTCCTCGCTGACGCCGCCGACCCCCAGAAGCGCGTCCCGGCGGAAGGCGCCGATGGCTCCCGGAACCGTCGGCATGCACTCCAGCACCTCGAACATCCGCCGGTCGAGGTTGAAGCCGAAGACGTACTCCAGGTGCTGCCATCTGCCGAGCAGCCCGCGCCGGTTGCCGACCTTGGTGTTGCCGCTGACGGCGCCGACGGCCGGGTGTGCGAGCGGCTGGATGAGCCGGTGCAGGGCGTCGGCCTCGAAGACGGTGTCGGCGTCGACCATCACCACGATGTCGTACGACGCGTTCGCCAGACCGGTGTTGAGTGCGGCCGCCTTGCCTGAATTGGGCTGCCGGATCACCCGTACGCGGGGGTCGTTGATCCAGGTGGCGAGGTCCGCGGTCTGATCCGTCGAGCCGTCGTCGATGACGATGACCTCAAGGTACGGGTGCGTGGACGCGAGCAGCGAATGGAGGGTGGACTCGATGCCGGCCTCTTCGTTGTACGCCGGTACGAGCACCGTCACCGGTGCGTCGACCTCCCGCAGCCAGGGCGAGCCGGGGCGGAAGCGGGTGAGGCGACGGACGTGGGCACGGGCGAAGACGGTCAGCATCAGAAGCCGCAGCATGCCCAGCACGCCCAGCGCCAGCAGTCAGGGCCAGCAGCCGCCAGTGCGCGCGGAACTCGCGGGAACGGGCGTGCCGACGCCGTGCGGAACGGCTCACGCCACGCTCCTCGGAGTGACGTTAATCACATCCAAATCGGGGCCTGTTCGGCCGGAGTCGGGGGCGGCGGCAGATGATCCGGGGGGAATCCGGGTCGGCGAGCCGGGCGCGTGCCGGAGACCGCGCGCATCGGTGGAGGACGTCGGACTGGCGGCGCGGACGGTGATGAGTGCGGTGGCGCTCCACGTGCTCTTCGCAGAGGTGTCGAAGGTGTCGGCACCCGATGAAGGGTGATGCGTTATCTGCCGGTTTGTCTTCCGGCTGAGCTGTTGCATGGGCGGCGAGTGTAGCCACAGGCGATGCCGTGGCGTGTCCGAAACGGGCGGGCGGCCACCGCGACCCGGAGGGTGTGACGCTCGGCCCCACCGGTGCGCTGGACTAGGTGGATAAGGGGAAGTGGGCCCTGGACAAGGGGAAGTGGACCCTGGACAAGGGGAAGTGGACCCTGGACAAGGGGAAGTGGACCCTGGACAAGGGGAAGTGGACCCTCGTACCCCCTCCCCTCGAAGTGGATCTCCTGGAGGCCGCGCCCCGCCTGCACCGACTGTTTTCGGCCATCCGATCGGTGTGCGGTGCCGGGCGCCAAGACAAGCAGAGGAAAGTCCGGCCTTGGGTGACCACCCAGCACAGCCGGACGGGAAGACGGCAGGCCATATGCCGGATCCGTCCCCGGCGGCACCCCCGCCGACGCTCTCCCTCTCCTGGGCGGGGCGCGCGCACCGTGCTGTGGCTGTGGTGGCACACCACCCCGGCCCCGCCGCCACGACCACCGCCGACCGGCTGGGCGCCGAGGCCGGGCAGTTCTTCCGCCGGTGGTCCCTGACGAAGGGCCGAAACCAAGGGCATCGACCGGATCGAGCCGGCCATCCGGATCGAGCCGGCCATCCGGATCGGCCTGGCGGCCCTGGGCGTGGCAGGGCTGGACCGTGCCTGGGATGGCCGGTGCCGACGGCCGTCAGCACGTACGCGGCCACGGGCCGGCGTCGAGCGAACGGACACCTCGGCGTCATCCGTTCGCACGGCGCCCAGGGCGCGGGGCTCGGAGGAAGGCACTGGCTGTGTTGCCGCACGGGCTCGCAGACGTGGGCGACGGCTCCGTTCGGCCGCCACCGGCCGTGGGCGCTGTCAGCCGTCGGCGGGCAGCGGGGTGCTGAAGTCGAGGATGGCGCCGTGTGGCTGGTTCGGGGTGAGGCTGAAGGTGCCGCCGAGTTCCTGGGCGCGGGTGCGGAGGTTGGACAGGCCGCTGCTGCGGGTGACGGCCGGGTCGATGCCGCGGCCGTTGTCGGCCACGGTCAACCGTACGGAGGTGTCGGTGACCTCGATGCTGACGTCGACGACGGTGGCTCGGGCGTGGCGGGCGGTGTTGGACAGGGCCTCGCGCAGTACCGCCAACAGGTGGTCGGCGATGTGGCCGGGGACCCGGGTTTCCAGCAGGCCGTCCATGCGCAGGGCCGGGGCGAAGCCGAGGGGCTCGGTGGCCTGTTCGCATTCGGCGAGCAGCTTCGTGCGCAGGCGGCCGTCCTGGCCGCAGTGGGTCTCGCGCAGGGCGTAGATGGTGGTGCGGATGGTCTTGATGGTGTCGTCGAGGTCGTTCATGACCCGTTCGACGCGTTCGATGCCTTGCGTGGGGCCGGTCAGCCGGGCGAGCGCGGACTGCAGGGTAAGGCCGCTGGCGAACAGCCGCTGGATGACCAGGTCGTGCAGGTCGCGGGCGATGCGGTCGCGTTCGGCCAGTACCTCGCGGTCGGCGCGGGCGGTGGTCAGTTCGGTCTGGGCGGCGAGCTGGTGGGTGATGTCCCGTGCCGTTGTGGAGTAGCCGATCAGGGCGCCGTCTGCGTCCCGCATCGCCGAGACGGTGACGGCCACGTCGACCACGGTGTCGTCCGCACGGCGCCAGCGGCTCTGGTGGGAGTCGGCGTGGCCGTGGGAGCGGATCTGTTCCACCGCGGCCTGGAAGGCGTCCAGTGCCGGTCCGGGCATGAGGGTGTCGATCTTCTGTCCGACGAGGTGCTGCTCGGTGTGGCCGAGCAGCCGTCCGGCGCCCGGGTTCCAGGTCTGGATGCGGAGGACGGGGTCGACCGAGATCATGGCGTCGTCGGAGGAGGCCACGATGGCGGCGAGCCGTGCCTCCGCGCGCCGGGCGGTCTCCAGCTCGGTGTGCAGGGCGATCAGGCCACGGTTGGTGTCGTCGAGTTCCTGACGCAGGTCCTCGATCAGGAGTGCGCGGTCCTCTGGTTCGGCTTGCTGCGCGACGGTGTCGTGCGCCCGCGTGGCATGTGCGCCGTCGGTGGGCTGGGGGTCGCGTGCGTGCCCCATGCCCGACCGTCCTTCGTCGCTGGTGCCCTGAGTGGGGTTCATCATGCCACCCCGATGTTGTCGCGGACCACGAGCACGGTGGCGTCGTCGGTGGGCCGGCCGTGGTCACGGTGCAGGACCGCGGCGATGACCGCCGGATGGTGTTCCAGCAGTCGTGGGTGGCCGTCCAGGTGCCAGCTGGAGCGGATCCCGTCGGAGACCAGGATCAGGGTCGCCCCGGCCTCCCACGGGCAGTGCTGAAGACGGGTGGTGGGAACGGGCAGGTGGGTGCCGAGGGTGCCGGGGCGGTCCAGCAGATGGACACGGCGGCCGCCGGTCAGGACGCGTCCGGTGATGTTGCCGACCGCCGCAAAGGTGAGTCCGCTGCGTTCGGGGTCGATCAGGCACGCCCCCAGGACGCCGCCGCGGGTGCCGTGCATAGCCTCATGGCTGTGCCGGATGAGGCGGTCGAGGTCGGTGACCGGGGTCTGCTCGAACGCAGTGATCGCGGCGCGTGCCGCGAGGGCGGCGGCGGGGCCGTGTCCGAGGCCGTCGACGACAAGGGCGGCGAGCCGCGGGCTCGGGGCGACTGCCCAGGCGTCCCCGGACTCGCCGTCACCGCCGAGGGGGATGTTGACCCCGCCGAAACGCCACCTGCTGTTTGTGCTTGTGCTTGTGCCTGTGCCTGTGCCTGTGCCGCCGGTGCCGAGGCGGGCGTAGACGACCGTGCCGAGCCGGGTGGAGTACCAGTCGAACTCGGTGGCGTTGCGGCGTACCACGTCCAGCCCGGCGTTCAGCCCGCATCCCCCGGACGGCGGGGGCACGTTCACCGACGTGGTGAGGGCAGCGGTGCTCAGGCCCGGACCGTGGTCGACGGAGATGAGTTCGATCCCGTCCCCGGCCCTGCGGGCCAGCACATACCCGCCGGGGTGGGCGTGCCGTACCAGGTTGGTGCCCAGTTCGGTGGCCACCAGTTCGGCCACGCCCGCGCGCAGGCCGCGCTGTCCGGCGGCCATCCGGGCCACCGCCCGGCGCAGGGCGCCCACGTCCTCCTCGGCCCCGACCGCATGGCGGCGGTGCTCGCTCTCGCTCTTGCTCAGCGCGGTCACACCCGCACCGCCGTCACCGTTGCCATTTCACGATCACCACGGTGGTGCCCGATCCGGGTGCGGAGGTGAGGGTCATGTCGTCCACCAGGCGTCGCGAGCCCGGCAGACCCAGCCCCATGCTGCCGCTGCTGCTGAAGCCGTCGGCCAGTGCCGCCTCGATGTCGTCGATGCCGGGGCCGCCGTCGGCGAACGTGGCCCGCACCCCCTGCCGGCCCTGCTGGTGCACCCGCTCGACGCTGACCCGGCCGCGGCCTCCGGTGGCGTAATTGAGGATGTTGCGGGCCAGCTCGCTTCCAGCCGTGATCAGTTTGGTCGCGTCGACCAGGTTCAGCCCCGCCGTCTGGGCCTCGGCGCGCAGCACTTTGCGGACCCGGATCAGGTCGGCCTCGTGTGCGATCTCGAAGACGGCCGGTTCCCGGTCCGTGGCGGCGTGCGTGGTCACGGCCGGTCCGCGCCGGCGTCGTCGTGGCGCAGCCGGCGCAGCAGCGCCAGCCCCTGTTCGGCGTTGAGAGCGGTGTCCAGGTGTCCCATGGGCACGCCGAGTTCGACCAGGGTGATCGCGACCGCGGGCTGTATCCCGACCACGGCCGCCTGTGCGCCCAGCAGCCGGACCATCGCCACGATCCGGGCCAGGACCCGGGCGATGAAGGAGTCGACCACGCTCAGCCGGCTGACGTCGATCAGCATGCCGGTCGCGGAGGTGTGGGCGATCTCGCGGGTGAGCTGCTCCTCGATCTGGATCACGGTGGTGTCGTCGAGGTCGCCCTGGAGCGCCACCAGCAGCGTGTCGCCGATCTTCATGACGGGCACGACGTCGTCGGTCACCGCGGCTCCCCGGCGGTCAGGGCGCGGGCGGCCGTGGCCGCGGTTCCGGCCCGCTCGGCCAGTACCGCGAGGGCGAGCTGGAGGGCGTCCTGCAAGGTGTTGCGCGAGCGCAGGCGGCCCATGTCGATGCCCAAGTGGACCATGGACTGGGCGGTCTCCGGCCGTACGCCGCTCATGATGCTCACGGTGCCCATGAGCGCCGCTGCCTGAACGGTCTTCAGCAGGTGCTGGGCGACCTGGGTGTCGATGGTGGGCACCCCGCTGATGTCCAGGATGGCGACCTCGGCCTGGGTCTGGGCGATCTTCTCCAGCATCCCTCGGTCAGCCGGGTGGCCCGCAGCGTGTCCAGCGTCCCGATGATCGGCAGGGCGAGCACCTTGTCCCACACCTGGATCACCGGCGTGGACAGCTCCAGGATCTCGTCGCGCTGGCGCTGGAGGCGCTGCTCGGTCTCCCGGCGCTCGGTGACGTCCCGGATCGCCGCCGCCACCAGCATCCCCTCGGCCGTCTTCAGAGGGCTCAGGCTGATCTCGACGGGGAACTCGGTGCCGTCGCGGCGCATGCCCCACAGTTCCAGCCCGGCGCCCATCGGCCGCAGTTGCGGGTGGGCGAGAAAGCCGGAGCGGTGGCCGATGTGGCGGTCGCGGAACCGCGGCGGCACCAGCACCTCGATCTCCCGGCCCACCAACTCCTCGCGCTCGAAGCCGAACAGCGTCTCGGTCTGCCGGTTGACCAGGACGATCCGCGCGTCGGCACCGACGATCACCATGGCGTCCGGGGCCGACTGAAGCAGGCCGTGAAACAGCGATTCGGCCCGTGCGGACTCGGTGACGTCCCGCAGGATCTCGACGAAGCCGGTCACCGCGCCGTCCTCGCCCCGGAGCGGCGTGAGGGTGATGTGCGCGAGGAACCGCTCGCCGTCCTTGCGGACCCACCAGCCCTGGAACTCCTGCTGGCCGTCCTGCCGGACCGATTCCAGTTCCTGCTCCAGCAGCCCGGCGCCGCGGTCCTTCTCGGTGCGCAGCAGCGACAACGGCCGTCCCACGACCTCGGTCTGGGCGTAGCCCGTCATCGCCTGGGCACTGCGACTCCAACGGACCACCTCGCCGCCCGGCCCCAGCTTGATGACGGCACGGTCTGTGATCGCGTCCAGCATTGCTTCAAGATCACGCAGGCTCGTCTGCGGATCCTGGCCATCTCCTGGTGGCGTCGTCATGCCCGGCCGCCCTTCGCCTCGTCAATTCCCTCGCCGGGCACCCTGATTGGCAGCGCCCACCTGATCCTCGCCGGGTCTGATGCTACCGGGACCAGGCCCGCGACGATCAGCTCCTGGTCCACCCGCCGTCTACCGTACGGCGTCTCCTGGGGCAGGCTGCGCTCTCTCGCGCGTGCTGGAGTACTCGGGATGTCCGCACCGGTCTTCGATGGCGGAGACGGCGCGGTACGCGCTGCGCCCCTGCCCCCTGCGTCGCCCGCATCGTCGTCGGTTGTGACTAGGGCGAGACCGTCTCGGCCGGAGTTCCGCTCCGCCGTTGCCGGCAACCCGGTGCGAACGACCGGCCTGCTGATCCTTTTTCAACCGCCCGCCCCTGGCGTCGTGTTGCTGATCCTGTTCTCGCCGTTCGCACGTCTGGCGGACGTGCCCGCCGTATCGATCGGCTGCCTCGCCCGCCCCTGCATCGTCTGCCGCAGCCGGGGCGTGCGGCCGGGGGTGCTGGGTTACGGGTCGCCCTGCCACGGCATGCTGTGGCAGGGGCACTTTCCCGCGCCGGGTCAGATCACCAGTGGCCCAGGACCTTGAGCCACAGCGCGCCCACACCTCTCCAGATGACGATGCCGTCGATCGCGGCGGCGAGTCCGGTGCGTCGCCATTCGGTGAGGGTGACGTAGTCGGCGCCGAAGCGGACCGGGGCGGGTCCGGAGGCGTAGTGGGGCAGGCCGCGCCGTACAGGGAGCTGATGACGCCGGGCACCAGGGCGGCCATCACGGGCGGGGACGCCGGTGGCGGCGGCGAGACCAGAGACGTGCCTCCACCATGACGTCGGCTGGGAATCACCGCTCTTGTCCTGGAACGGCTCTGTGGTTGCGGCCCGTTCGGCCTCGAACAAGGCCCGAAGGGCTCAGGCCCGCCACCCCCGGCGGGAGGGAGGGTGATCAGGCAGCGATGTCAGGCATGAGGAGGGCCGTCACGTGAGCGACTCGGCACGCCGGGAAGGCGTCTCCCGCCAGCGGCATGAACCGCCGAAGTCCGTGGTCCACCGCAATCCCGAGGCAGCGTGGCCGGTGCGCGTGTACCGGCGCTCGGTGCCGGCACGCCTCAGACGGGCCGTGGTGGCCCGTACGACTCCGCAGGCACGCGCCCGTGTCAAGCAGCGGTTCGCGAGGGTGCCGTCCGTGCGTCTCCTGCTCGGCCGGGTGCGCGCGGTCTGGCTGTTGCGCAGGCATCCTGGCCTGTTCACGGCGGCGGATGTGGAGGTGCGGCTGGTGCGCGGCGTGCCCAAGGCCGTCCTGGTACGCCCCGGCATCTCGCCCTTGGCGGCGCGTGATGCCAACGCGTCGGCGGTCCGCGCGGCCTTCGAGGACGCGGGCATCGACTACTTCTGCGTCCGCGGCCGCAGCAACACCGCCGCGGTCGTCGCCGTCGCCGCCGAGGACCGGGCCGCGGCCCGTCGCGCGCTGGCCGAGACGTGCCGGATGCGGCCCGGCTACGTCTGCGCCGTCGACGGGCACCGGCGTGGGCGGCGTGCCACCCGGCCGGGTTTCCGCCCTGGCACGTGGCGGCGGCTCGCCCAGGCGGACGTACTCCGTGTGACCTGGTACTACGGCGCCGCGAAGGGGCAGCTGACCTTCGGGCCCAAGTACGGCTGCGACATCGAGTTCTGGGCCACGGACGGGGACACCCTGGTGGCACCGCGCCCGAACCGCACGGCCGAGCAGGTACCCCGCGCCGACTTGGCGGTGTACGCCCCGGACTCCCTGTTCACCGCGCTGGCACCCGCCGACCGCCCGCTGCCGCGGGTGCGCACCCGCGCGGAGTTCGCCCGGCCGGGGTGCGAGGACGTCCGGTTCCCCATCGACGTCGTGTACACCTGGGTGGACGGGCACGACGCGCAGTGGCAGCGGCGCCGTGCCGCCTGCGCGGGGCAGGCGTACCACGAGGAGGCCACGAACGCGGCGCGCTACCTCAACCGCGACGAACTTCGCTACTCTCTGCGCTCGCTGAGCCAGTACGCCCCCTGGGTGCGCACGGTGTACCTGGTCACCGACGACCAGATCCCGCCCTGGCTGGACGGCAGCGTGCCGAACCTACGCGTCATCAGCCACAAGGAGATCTTCAGCGATCCGAGCCTGCTGCCGACGTTCAACTCACACGCCATCGAAAGCCAACTGCACCACATCGACGGCCTGTCCGAGCACTTCCTCTACTTCAACGACGACGTGTTCCTGGGCCGGCCCACCGTCCCCCAGGACTTCTTCCTCGCAGGCGGCCTGACCAAGTTCTTCCCGTCCGCCGTGCTCATCCCTCCGGGCGTGCCGACCGAGCTGGACGTGCCGGTCGCGGCCGCGGGCAAGAACAACCGCGTCCTGATCGAAGCCGCCTTCGGCACGGTCATCAGCCACAAGATGAAGCACACCCCGCATGCGCTGCGGCGCAGCGTCCTGTACGAGATCGAGGCCAGATTCCCGGCACAGCACCACGCCACCGCCGGTCACCGCTTCCGCAGCCTCGACGACCTGTCGATCGCCTCGTCCCTGCACCACTACTACGCTTTCCACACCGCGCGCGCCGTGCCCGCCCGCCTGCGCTACGCCTACCTCGACGTGTCCCACCCCGCACTGGCCGCCCGCCTCGCAACCCTGCTGGCCCGCCGGGACAGGCAGGTGTTCTGCCTGAACGACACCGTCTCCGGCGAGCAGGAACTCGATACCCAGCAAGCCCTGCTCGCCGCTTTCCTGGAGGCGTACTTCCCCGTCTCCGGCCCCTACGAACTCAGCCCACGCAGGCCCTGAACACGTCGAAGGCGGTCCCGGGGCCGACGAGGCGGGGGCGGGGCCGTGCCTGAGCCGGTCCTCGGGGGCGGGTGAGTCAGTCGGGGCCGCTCCAGTCGAAGGGGAAGTGCTTGCTCGACTTGCCGGAGCGGTCCCAGGAGAAGCCGAACGCGTCCGCGTGGTCGACGGCGGCCCGGCCCCACGTGGCGACCTGGCCCGGCCCGACCTCGGCGCCCGGGGCGTTGTGGACTTGGACACGCGCGCCGTCGGCGGTGGTCGGACCGGTCAGTGCCTCGCCGGCCGCCGTGACCCGGCCGGGGATCTCGGCCCGCCAGGTGGCGAGGTCCTCGTCTATCTCGACGTGTATGGGTGCGACGTCCATGCCGCGCATCTCGGGGTGGAACATCTCCCCGAACCGCGCCGGCCAGCCACCCGCCTCACCGCCGAAGACAGCCCCGAGAGCGCCGCGCTGCTGGTCGTCGGCGCGTTCGTCCAGGAAGACCGCGGCGTACGGGTCGCTGTGCTCGCCGGCCCAGACGTTGCCCGTGAAGGAGCCGAGCATCAGGACGTTCAGGCCGTCGAGCCGGACGTCGCCGTAGCTGCCCTCCCGGATGTGCCAGACCAGGACACCTTCGCAGTCCCCGTAGGTCGGGGGCTGCGCGAAGGTGCACGGACAGGGGATGGCGCACTTGCACACATCGAACCAGTCGCCGGCCAGATGCCAGCGCGTCGCAGTCGTGGGCTGTTCTGTCATCTCGCTTCCCTCCTGCCGAGCCCCATGAGCTCACTGGGAGTGGCGAGACCGCGTGTGCCGAGCCCGGTCCCGGTCCCGGGATCGGGAGACGGTCTCTCTCTCAGCTTGCACCTCCCGTCCCCGGCGCGGAACCCGCCCAGGGGCGGGGGATCACATGTCCATCGACGGCATCGAGTCCTGCAGCCCCGGCAGCAGCCAGTCCTGGAAGGGCGCGAGCACGGCCAGAACCACGAATACGACGCCCACGGCACGGGCGAGCAGTGGGCCCCGGGACCACAGCTTCTCCACGAAGATCACCACGGCCAGCCCGGCCATCGCCGCCACGTTCATCACGCCCAACGGCACGAGGACGACCATCAGCCCGGCGCAGCAGCCGACGCAGTAGGCGCCATGGTGGAGGCCCACCCGCAGGTCGCGGGCCGGCTCTCGGAAGCCGGAGTAGTGCACCAGGTGGCCCAGGGGGTCGCGGCAGTGCCGCAGGCAGACGGACTTCAGGGGGCCCAGCTGGTAGAGGCCCGCGAGCAGGAAGGCGACCGAGCCGGTCCAGCGACCGGCCGTGGGGTGATCGTCCACGAGGCTGCCGGTGAGGGCCAGGGCCGCGTAGG
>NZ_WJBG01000224.1 GCF_009709555.1 Streptomyces blattellae
TCAGACACCCCATGTCGTTTGGTGTCAAGCGGTATGGGGTTGTGCGTGGTGCGACCAGGCGGTTGCTTCGTCGTAGAGGGTGCGGGTCTTGAGGCATCCGTGGAGGATGCCGACGAGCCTGTTGCCGACCTGGCGGAGGGCAGAGTTGTAGCCGGCCTCGCGGGCTCGCTGCTTGTCGTAGTACCGGCGGGCGCCGGGTGAGGCCCGCAGGGCGGAGAACGCCTGGCGCTGAAGCGCGTCGGCGAGCCGGTTGTTGCGCACGTAGCGGGCCTGGACGGTGTGGCTCTTGCCGGAGGCCCGGGTAACGGGGCTGGTTCCGGCGTAGTTCTTGCGGGCCTTGGCGGAGCTGTAACGGGTGGGATCGTCCCCGAACTCGGCGAGCACCCGGGCGCCGGTGATCTCTCCGATGCCGGGCATGGAGAGGTAGATCTCAGCGTCCGGGTGCGCGAGAAAATGCGCCTTCACCTGCTCTTCCATCGCGGCTATCTGTTCGTTGAGGGCGATCAGGAGACGAGCATGGGCGGTCGTGGTGGCCCCGTAGGCGGCGGCCACCGGCTCGGGCAGTTCCAGGTGCTTCTCGCGCAAGGCGGCCTGGATGGCCCCGGCCTTCTGGTCCCGGTTGTGGCGTCGGGCGCGGGCCAAGATGGCGGTGATCTGGATGCGGGTGAGCCTGGCCGCCGCCTGGGGGGTGGGCGCCTTGATGAGCAGTTCCAGCGCGTCGGTGCTGGTCAGCTCCAGGCTCGCGTAGGCGTTCAGGGCTGCGGGGAAGTACTCGCGCAGCGTGTTGCGCAGTCGTTGGAAGGTGCGGGTGCGTTCCCAGATCAGGGTCTGGTGGGCGCGGGCGACGACCTTGACGGCCTGGGCCTGGTCGCTGTCGCCGGCGATGGGCCGCAGCTGGTCGCGGTCGATGCGGACCATGTCGGCCAGCGCGTGGGCGTCGCCTCTGTCGCTCTTGGCGCCGGAGGTGCTGTACCGCTCCTTGAACCGGGCGACCTGCCGAGGGTTGATCGCGTAGACCCGGTAGCCGGCCGCAAGCAGGGCCTGCACCCAGGTGCCGCGGTCCGTCTCGATCCCGACGATCACGTCGCAGGGGACGAGGTCCTCACCCGCATGCTTCGCCACAAGCTCGTGGAGCTTGGTGATACCGTCCGCGCCCTCGGGCAACCTTGCGGTCGCGAGGCGGCGGCCGGTGGTGTCCTGGACTTCGACATCGTGGTGGTCCTCGGCCCAGTCGTCGCCGATCAGCAGCAACTCATCCTCCAGGTCAGGTACTTCCCGGTCATGCAGCCCGCGGAAGACACGGCACGCGGCCTAATGGATCCAGTGCTCACGCTCAGCTCGGCGGGCACGCCACCCCATCAGCGGTCATGGCCTTCCGGCCAACCAGCAGGGGCACGGTCTGACCACAGAACTCACAGTGGTTCCGGCGACATAAGTGCTCACCTGCTGGCGGCTACGGCACCGAGTCTCTCCGACCCGGCAGCTCCCATTAGGCGGCTGCGGAGGATACGAGATTCGAACTCGTGAGGGGTTGCCCCCAACATGCTTTCCAAATGTTCGTCTGGGGGTCCGGAGGAGGTCGTGGGTGTCCTGACCAGCTGTGGAGCGGACTGCTCAACGGCGTCCGGACACGGCTGAACGTATGTGAATGAGACCAGAACTGAGACCACGAGGTGACGGGTGGGCGGCTCGCCACGTTCGGGGCACTGCACTCAGGTCGGATTCCTACTTGTTTGATAATGTCGATCCCATGAGCGAGATTCCTTACAGTGTCGGCGAGGGGCCGGCCACCAGGGTCAGTCTCTCCCTCCCTGAGGGGACGGCGGAGGCGATCCGCCGACGGGTCGGCAAGCGTGAGTTCTCCGCGTTCATCACCGAAGCGGTGGAGCGCGAGCTGCGTGGTCAGATCTTGGATGAGTACCTGGCCGACTACGAACGCCGTCAGGGGCCGATCTCCGAGCACGAACAGGAGCGGGCACGCCGGGTCTTCGACGAGGTGTTCGCCGAGGAGGGGCAGTGGCCCGCCGCAAGCTGAGCCACGAAGGCACCCTCGTTCTCGACTGTGAGGGCCTGTCGAAGCTCGTCAGTGATCACGAGCCTGTAGTCGCCCTCATCGCCGAAGCCCGCAAGCGGGGTATGGAGGTGGTAATCAGCGCACTCACCATCATCGAAGCTGTGCATCGTCGGACCGACAAGGCGCGGCTCGCCTGGGTCCTGTCCGGTGTGCGGATCGTGCACATCGGCGACGAGGAGGCCAAGGCAGCCTCAGCCATGCTGGTCAACGCCGGGCTGCATGGTCACAAATACGCCATCGACGCCGCCGTGGCCGAGATGGCGCTGCGTCAGCGCCGCCCGGTCGTCATGCTCACCTCGGACATCGACGACATGACGAAGCTCTGCGGCGACCGAGTGCGCCTCGTCGCCGTGTAGCCGACGCCCAAGAGACGAGAACGTCGGGGGATGCGGGGGTCGGCCCGTACGTCTTGTCCAAGCGCGGCGTAGCGGGATGGGTGGACCAGTCGGCCGTGAACGGTGGCGTGGCCGGCGTTCATGGTGCCGTGAGGCGCAGCAGCCGAGCGTTGGCCTCGTCCGACGAGAAACGGCCAGGGGCGAATTCCGTGGCGGACCGAAGGCCGAGCCACTCCAGCATGGCCTGGTGTTCCTCATGCGCCGGGTCGGCGAGGATCACTTTCAGGTCGCTGTAGCCGGGTGCGCCGCCGCAGTCCTCGGGCGGGCAGATCCCGGCGCCGTCCACGCAGTGCGGATAGTGAAGCCCGGATGCGGCTGTCTGGAGCGACTCGACGGTGATGAGGTCCTCCCAGGAGTCCCCGAAGTCGTAGGTGTACACACAGTGGGTACCCGGCTTGAGCAAGGCGCCCAGTGCGGCTGTGTGCTCGTCGCGGAAGCCCAGTTCGCCGCCGGGACGGCCGTACTGGACGCCGCCGATGGTGAACGCGTGCATGTGGCAGTTCTGCCAGCCCATCGCGGCCTGGATCGCTGAGTGAAGCCGGTCCAGGCGGATCGTGGCGGGCACAAGTAGTCGCCGCCAAACCCGGGGGCCGTCCACGTCTGCGAGCTCGACGAGGATCCGCAGCACCGCGTCGCCGGGCTCGGGCTCGCCCCGCATCCGGGCCGTGTCGGTGCGTCCGTCCACCGTCAACTCGGCGCTGTCCTCCGTGAGATGGACAGCGCCCAGGGAGGCGAGGGCCTTCAAGACTCGTTGGATGTCGTGGTCGCCCGCGGTGCGCAGATGCCGCAGACGGTCGGGGGACAGGTCGTCGAGCATGTACAGCGGGCTGACCGCCTGCCATACCACCTTGTACAGGTCGCTGAGCCGCACGGGGGTCGTGGCCGCGTACAGCCGCTGCAGCAACGTTCGCAGGCCCCGGTCGTACTCGTGCCTGAACAAGGACTCCAGCCAGCCGGAGACGGTCACGGCCGGGCCGATGTGCGGCAGCGCGTCGAACAGTGCGCGACGCAGTTCGTCGGGGTGGTCCAGCAGCTTGGCGTTCTTCTTCACTGGCAGCAGGCGCCCGCCCGCGGTGCGCAGCAGTCGTGCCGCCTTTGCCCACTCGACGAGCAGTGTGAGGTGGTACAGCTCCTCGCTGGACTTTGTCTTGAACGTACGGTCCCCGATCACCGGGTCCATCCGGTCGCCGGTGTCCAGGACCTCCACCAGTGCCCGCGCGTCGGTGAGCGTTACCCGGCCGGTCTGGGTCAGTTTGCGCCCCGCACCGACCCAGCCGACCAGTGCTCCCACCTGTTCGACGGCCCCGCCCACTGTCTCGCCCATGCTGACCCTCCTGTTCCGGTCCGTATCCCTTCTGACCCGAACCCAGGGTGGCAGCACCGCAGGCGCACCCTGTGCTTCGCATGGGGCGACACGGAAGTGCCAGACTGTGACGGTGACAACACGCGACGAGGAACTGCTGGCCCGGGTCCGGGAGATGAGGGAGCGCGGCAGCGCGCCGAAGCAGATCGCGAAGGCACTGGGGCTGCGACCGGCCCAGGCGACCGCGCTGGTCAGACGGGTCGCCGAGGCGGCGCTGGCGAACCTCGCGCCGGATGAGCGGCCGTTGGTGGGCTGTTGGGTCAACGCGGGCTGGAGCGTGGGACTGGATTTGGCCGAAGCCCCGGACTGGGCGGCGGCCGACCCCCTCGGTCGGGAGCCGGACCCGGGCACCGGCGGCTTCGCCCAGATTCTCCTGGCCCGCCAGGAACGTGCCAGCAGGGTCACCGTCACCGGGTTCCTGGTGGACGTGTACTGCCTGGGGGTCAAAAACGTCACCGACCCAGAGGTGATGGGGTCCGGATCTCTGACCACGTACGTACCGATGTACTACTCGGCTTTCGATCATCGGCCGCTGCCGATCGGCGTGGAGCAGGCGCAGACGATCGTGCATGATGCGGTTGCCTATGCCCGCGCTCTCGGCTTCGATCCCGCGGGCGGCTTCGCCGACGCCGCAGTGCACCTGGGTGCCCCGCCCGGCGACCGGCCCGTCATCGGCTTCGGCCGGGACGGCAAGCCGTTCTACTTCTCCGGCCCCTACGACGACCCGCGTGAGGTGGTCCAGATCCTCGAAGGCACCTGCGGTCCCGGCAACTACGACTACGTTGCCCATCTGTAGGAACGGGACGCGAATGGCTGAAGCGGGAAACACAAGCAGTGATACCGGTCGAACAGCAACATGGGCCCCCGGCACTCCGAGGATTCGGCACACCGAGCACGAGGCGCAGGCCAACCTGCTGGCGGTACTGCGCCTGTGCATGACGAAGAAGCTGCGGTGCAGCGAAAAGACCCGCCGCCCCAGCACCGCCACCGTCTCGGCGGTCGCCGAAGTCCTGGACGGTGGCGACTTCTACCCGCACCAGGCCATCGCCGCCTTCGCCTGGCCGATGCTGCTCCAGGCAGGCGGCCTCGCCCAGCTGACCGGTGGTCGGCTGGTGCCGACCACGCGCGGACGGGCCGTGCTGACCCAGCCGCCGCACCTGGCCATCCCCCATCTGTGGCAACGCTGGCTGAACAACAGCCTTCTGGACGAGTTCTCCCGCGTCGAGGAGATCAAGGGCCAGCGCTCGGCGAACGTCCTGACCGCCGCCAAACCGCGCCGCAAGCTCGTCGGCCGAGCGCTGGCCGGCCTCACCCCGGGTGAGTGGATGTCCATCGACGGCCTGTTCACTGACATGCGCGAGGCCGGTCTGGATCCAGTCGTCCACCGCAGCGAACGCGCCCTGTGGAAGCTGTACCTGGAGGATCCGCAATACGGCAGCCTCGGCTACGACGGCTACCACAACTGGTCCCTCCTCCAGGGTCGGTACACCTTGGCAGTGTTCTTCGAGTACGCCGCCACGCTCGGCCTCATCGACATCGAGTACGTCCCCCCGGCGGGCGCCCGTGACGACTACCGGGACAACTGGGGTGGCGACTACCTGGATCAGCTCAGCCGCTACGACGGCCTGTCCGCACTCCGCCTCAATCCCCTGGGCGCCCACGCCGTCGGCCTCGCGGACGACTATGCCCCCGCCCAGGTCCTCGCCTCGGCCGTCCCGACGGGCAGGGTCACCGTCCTGGCAAACTTCGACATCGTCGCCCTCGACGGGCTTCCCTCCGTCGAGACCCTCCTCCTGGACGCCTTCTCCGAGCGGAAAACCGACCGGGTTTGGACGCTCACCACTGCTTCTCTTCTTTGTGCCCTCGACCGAGGGCAGACCCTCGACGAGCTCCGTGGCTACCTGAGCCAGGCCGCCTCGCATCCCGTGCCCCAGACCGTCACCACCCTGCTCGACGACATTGGCCGTCGCACCGGCCGACTCCGCGATACAGGGGAGACCCATCTCATCGAGTGCGCGGACGAGGCACTGGCAGCCCTCATCAGCAGCGACCGCCGCCTGCGCCTGCTGTGTACCCGAATCGGTGAGCGCCACCTTGCAGTCTCCCCAGACCGTCTGCCTGCGTTCCGCAAGGCCGCCCTGGCCCTGGGCTACCCGCTGGTCTGATGGCCCGAGGAGAGCCGCTTCGGGGAGCTTCGGTTGGCCAAGGCGCCCATCCATGCGTGTCCGCTGATCACCGACAGTGGGCCGCGTTTGCCACATGCGGGAAATATCTTGAATGCCGGAAATGAATGAGACCAGAACTGAGACCAGAGCAGGCCAGAGTGTCGGACCGCGAGCTGCGGTCCGACACTCTGTTTCGCCTGGTCAGACACCCCATGTCGTTTGGTGTCAAGCGGTATGGGGTTGTGCGTGGTGCGACCAGGCGGTTGCTTCGTCGTAGAGGGTGCGGGTCTTGAGGCATCCGTGGAGGATGCCGACGAGCCTGTTGCCGACCTGGCGGAGGGCAGAGTTGTAGCCGGCCTCGCGGGCTCGCTGCTTGTCGTAGTACCGGCGGGCGCCGGGTGAGGCCCGCAGGGCGGAGAACGCCTGGCGCTGAAGCGCGTCGGCGAGCCGGTTGTTGCGCACGTAGCGGGCCTGGACGGTGTGGCTCTTGCCGGAGGCCCGGGTAACGGGGCTGGTTCCGGCGTAGTTCTTGCGGGCCTTGGCGGAGCTGTAACGGGTGGGATCGTCCCCGAACTCGGCGAGCACCCGGGCGCCGGTGATCTCTCCGATGCCGGGCATGGAGAGGTAGATCTCAGCGTCCGGGTGCGCGAGAAAATGCGCCTTCACCTGCTCTTCCATCGCGGCTATCTGTTCGTTGAGGGCGATCAGGAGACGAGCATGGGCGGTCGTGGTGGCCCCGTAGGCGGCGGCCACCGGCTCGGGCAGTTCCAGGTGCTTCTCGCGCAAGGCGGCCTGGATGGCCCCGGCCTTCTGGTCCCGGTTGTGGCGTCGGGCGCGGGCCAAGATGGCGGTGATCTGGATGCGGGTGAGCCTGGCCGCCGCCTGGGGGGTGGGCGCCTTGATGAGCAGTTCCAGCGCGTCGGTGCTGGTCAGCTCCAGGCTCGCGTAGGCGTTCAGGGCTGCGGGGAAGTACTCGCGCAGCGTGTTGCGCAGTCGTTGGAAGGTGCGGGTGCGTTCCCAGATCAGGGTCTGGTGGGCGCGGGCGACGACCTTGACGGCCTGGGCCTGGTCGCTGTCGCCGGCGATGGGCCGCAGCTGGTCGCGGTCGATGCGGACCATGTCGGCCAGCGCGTGGGCGTCGCCTCTGTCGCTCTTGGCGCCGGAGGTGCTGTACCGCTCCTTGAACCGGGCGACCTGCCGAGGGTTGATCGCGTAGACCCGGTAGCCGGCCGCAAGCAGGGCCTGCACCCAGGTGCCGCGGTCCGTCTCGATCCCGACGATCACGTCGCAGGGGACGAGGTCCTCACCCGCATGCTTCGCCACAAGCTCGTGGAGCTTGGTGATACCGTCCGCGCCCTCGGGCAACCTTGCGGTCGCGAGGCGGCGGCCGGTGGTGTCCTGGACTTCGACATCGTGGTGGTCCTCGGCCCAGTCGTCGCCGATCAGCAGCAACTCATCCTCCAGGTCAGGTACTTCCCGGTCATGCAGCCCGCGGAAGACACGGCACGCGGCCTAATGGATCCAGTGCTCACGCTCAGCTCGGCGGGCACGCCACCCCATCAGCGGTCATGGCCTTCCGGCCAACCAGCAGGGGCACGGTCTGACCACAGAACTCACAGTGGTTCCGGCGACATAAGTGCTCACCTGCTGGCGGCTACGGCACCGAGTCTCTCCGACCCGGCAGCTCCCATTAGGC
>NZ_WJBG01000225.1 GCF_009709555.1 Streptomyces blattellae
GGACCTGCCGCGATACGCCGTCCCCCGACCACGACCCCACCGCGACCGTTCGCCCAACACAGCGGCCGCACCACGACTCAGCCCCCGCGCAGGACCCTGCCCGCATCCAGCCGCCCGACCCGATCCACGTCCTCCCGCCCCCCGTACCCTCACCACCACCGCCGGCCCGACCCCGCCCCAGCCGCTCCGCCGGACCTGCCGCGATACGCCGTCCCCCGACCACGACCCCACCGCGACCGTTCGCCCAACACAGCAGCCGCACCACGACTCAGCCCCCGCGCGGGCCCCTGTCCGCATCCAGTCGGCCGACGCGGTCCACGTTCTCGCGGTCCTCCGCGTCCTCGCTGGCCGTGCCGGCGAACCAGGCGTCGAGGATCTCCTTGAGCAGGGGTTCGGAGGTCAGGCGCAGGCTGAGCGCCAGCACGTTGGCGTCGTTCCAGCGGCGGGCGCCGTCGGCGGTGTAGGCGTCGGTGCACAGGGCCGCCCGCACCCCCGGCACCTTGTTCGCGGCGATCGACGCGCCGGTACCGGTCCAGCAGCACACCACCGCCTGGTCCGCCGCCCCGGCGACGACATCCCGCGCCGCCGCCTCCGAACACGCCGCCCACTGCGGGTCGTCCCCGGTGTGCAGCGCCCCGTGCGTCACCACCTCGTGGCCGCGTGCGCGCAGCTCCGCGACGAGGGCCCGGGCCACGGGTTCGTCCATGTCCGAGGAAACGGAGATCCGCATGTCCGTGAGCCTACCGGTGTGGTGCCGGGCGGGCGATGCGGTCGAGGATCGTCGGCGGTGGGCCGATCCTCATCGGCAGTCCAGGAGAACATCCGGTTCCTGCGATCCGCTTCCCGCTGCGAGGGCGTCGAGGTGGGCCTGGATGTACGGCTTGGCGACCGTGTCGAGTTCGCCGTCCACGAAGGCGGGCTGGACGTTGACCTCGAAGACGACGCCTCCGTTCTCGACGGCCAGGTCGACGCCGGCGAAGGGCAGTCCGACCGAGGCGGTGGCGGCCACGGCGAGGTCGGCGAGTCGGGTGGGGAGGTCGTGCGGGGCGATGGGGACGGCGGTGGCGCCCTGGCAGGTGTTGCAGGGGGTGTCGGGCTCTGGCTGGAGGTGTTCGCGGGCGTGGACGACCCCGCCGCCCAGGACGAAGACCCGGAACTGGTGGCGCCAGCCGTCGGAGGTGACGTTTCCCGCGTCCCGGGACAGCATCCAGGCGGTGCGGCGAGCGGCGTAGAACGTGGTGGCGCGCTCCAGCTGATCGCCGGTCGTGATGTGGAAGACGTCGTTGCCGCCGGTCCCGACCACCGGTCGCGCCCAGGTGTCCCGGCCGAGCTTGTCGAAGGCGGCGGCAGCCTCGTGCGGATCCGGCGCGGACAGGACGACGGTCTCCATGTGGGCGATGCCGTCCCGCCGGAAGCGCTCCACCGTCAGACTCTTCTCCGTGGCGGCCCGCCAGGCGGTCACACCGGTGCCCAGGGTCACCACGTCATGGCAGGCGAGGAGGTGCTGGAAGCCCGCGAGCGCACGGCGGCGGTGCGGCGGGATCTCGTACAGGACGACGATGTCGGGCACCAAGCGCAGTTCCTGCTCCGGGACTTCGAGGCATAAGCGGTCGCCGTCACGGACGCCGATGCCGGTACCGCCCACGGCGAAGTGCCGGGCGTCGACACGGACCGGCGGCCCGCCGGTGAGCAGTTCCACGGCCCGGGCGAGGACATCCCCGCACCCTTCGGGCGACGTGGGGTCGGTGATCAGGGCGATGCACGGTCGGGACACAGCGGCCTCCAGCGGTACTCGACGCGCACGGTTGCCGCGCACCGGCGGTGATGCGGCCCGGACGCTGTCACGGGGTGTCGTTACACGCGGGGCGGTCATCGGCACCCGTCGCTCTTCACGCCGCGCCGGTCTGCGACCCGTGCCGGAACCGGACGGTGGCCGGGCCTGGATAGCCGGTGACCACGAGGTGGGGCTCGCCCTGCCGGATTCGTGCCGCAGGGCCGTGGCGCCACACTGTAGGCGCGCGGCGGGAGCCCGTACCAGGGCGCACGAACAGCCGCCTCCTGCCCCTTTCCCTGCGCCCTCCGCCCCCTTCCGTGCGCCCTGCCGGACGGGGAGGGGACCGCGCCGGTAGCGCCGCGGAGTGCCCGCCCACGTGACCAGCGCCGCCGAAGCATCGATACTGCCGGGAGCGGCTTCCGGGACCGTCGGTCCACAGCACAGTCATGCCTGACGGTCCGCGGGGCAGGTACGAGGTCAGGTCAGCCGGGCTCATCAGGAGGTTCCCATGAAGATGTTGATCAACGTCCCGGAGACCGTGGTCGCGGACGCCTTGCGCGGCATGGCGGCGGCCCATCCCGAGCTGACGGTCGACGTGGAGAACCGGGTGATCGTACGGCGGGACGCGCCCGTCGCCGGGAAGGTCGCCCTGGTCTCCGGCGGCGGTTCGGGGCACGAGCCGCTGCACGGCGGATTCGTGGGTCCCGGGATGCTCTCCGCGGCCTGTCCGGGCGAGGTGTTCACGTCGCCGGTGCCGGACCAGATGGTGCGGGCCGCCGCGGCCGTGGACAGCGGGGCGGGTGTGCTGTTCATCGTGAAGAACTACACGGGTGACGTGCTCAACTTCGACATGGCGGCCGAACTCGCCGAGGACGAGGGCATCCAGGTCGCGAAGGTCCTCGTCAACGACGACGTGGCGGTCACCGACAGCCTCTACACGGCCGGGCGGCGCGGCACCGGTGCCACGCTGTTCGTGGAGAAGATCGCGGGCGCTGCCGCCGAGGCGGGGATGCCGTTGGAGCGCGTCGAGTCGCTCGCCCGTCAGGTCAACGAGAACTCCCGCAGTTTCGGTGTGGCGCTGAGCGCCTGCACGACCCCGGCCAAGGGCAGCCCCACGTTCGATCTGCCGCCCGGCGAGCTGGAGTTGGGCATCGGCATCCATGGCGAGCCCGGCCGTGAGCGGCGGGCGATGATGACGTCGGGCGAGATCGCGGACTTCGCCGTGAACGCGGTGCTGGAGGACCTCGACCCCCGCAACCCCGTCCTGGCGCTGGTCAACGGCATGGGCGCGACTCCGCTGCTCGAACTGTACGGCTTCAGCGCGGAGGTGCAGCGGGTACTCACCGCGCGGGGTGTCGCCGTCGCCCGCACCCTCGTCGGCAACTACGTCACCTCGCTCGACATGGCCGGCGCCTCGGTCACCCTGTGCCAGATCGACGAGGAAACGCTGGGGCTGTGGGACGCGCCGGTGAAGACACCGGGCCTGCGCTGGGGCATGTGAACCCGGCGCGGGCGCAGTCAACGCACCTACCACGCAAGGAGATCCAGTGCTCGACGCCGATTTCTTCCGCCGTTGGATGGCGGCGACGGCCGTGTCCGTCGACCGGGAGGCGGAACGGCTCACCGCTCTCGACTCGCCCATCGGGGACGCCGACCACGGCAGCAACCTGCGGCGCGGGTTCACCGCGGTGACCGCCACGCTGGAGAAGGAGGCCCCGGACACGCCCGGCGGCGTCCTCACCCTGGCCGGCCGGCAGTTGATCTCGACCGTGGGCGGCGCTTCGGGGCCGCTGTACGGAACGCTGCTGCGCCGCACCGGCAAGGCCCTCGGGGACGCGGCCGAGGTGAGCGGGGAGGAGTTCGCGTCCGCGCTGCGCACCGGCGTGCAGGCGGTGATGACGCTGGGCGGGGCCGTGCCCGGCGACAAGACGATGATCGACGCGCTGGTGCCGGCCGTGGACGCCCTCGACGACTCCTTCGCCGCGGCCCGCGCCGCCGCCGAGCAAGGGGCCCTCGCCACAACGCCGTTGCAGGCCCGCAAGGGCAGGGCGAGTTATCTCGGTGAGCGCAGCATCGGGCACCAGGATCCCGGTGCCACCTCGTCGGCGCTGCTGATCGCGGCCCTTGCGGAGGCGGGCGGTGAGTGACGGCAAGCTCGTCGGGATCGTGCTGGTGTCGCACAGCGCGCAGGTCGCCGCGTCGGTGGCCGAGCTGGCGCAGGCGCTCGCGGGCGGCGGCACGGCGGTGCCCGTCGCCCCCGCGGGCGGCACCGAGGGCGGCGAACTCGGCACCAGCGCCGAACTGATCGCCGCTGCGGCCACGTCCGTGGACCGGGGCGCGGGCGTCGCCGTCCTCACCGACCTCGGCAGCGCGGTGCTGACGGTGAAGGCCCTGCTCGCGGAGGGCGACGAACTCCCTGACGGTACGCGGCTCGTGGACGCTCCCTTCGTCGAGGGCGCGGTCGCCGCGGTCGTCACGGCGGCGACGGGAGCCGATCTTGCGGCGGTGGAGGCGGCGGCTGTGGAGGCGTACACGTATCGGAAGGTGTGAGGAGCCGTGGACCCCCAACCGGGCCTACGTGAGCCGCTCTTCCACGACGGCGAGGCCGAGCGGGACAACGCCGGGATCATGAACCGGATGTCGGCGCGGCGCTCGGCGAGGTGAGCGAGGCGGAGTGGAAGCGGGTCCTCCGGGTCGACCTGACCGCTCCGTTCCTGTCTGTTCCTGTCCGTCCCTGTCCGCTTCTGCTGACGCGTGCGGTACTGCCGCACATTCCGGAGGCGGGCCGGGGGCCGTCGTGAACACGGCCTCCGAGTCCGGTCTGCTGGGCAACGCGGCGGGCGCCGCGTTCAGGGCGTCGAAGCAGGGCATCCGGGCGAACGGGCGGCACGCAGACCGCCCTCGTGGTGGACGCCGATCAGAGCGCCCACGGCCCCGCCGCGCTGGGCCCGCACTTCGTCGACATCGGCATGCCGTCCCGGCCCGAGGGGCAGGCCGCCGCCATCGTCTTCCTCGCCTGGACGCGGCGAACAACGTCAATGGCGTGACCCTGCCCGTCGACGGCGGCTGGGCAGGGGTCTGGCCTCCGCGCGGCGTCCGGGCGAGAGCGCCCGCTTCCGGCTCACCGCCCCCGCACGAACTGCCTGGCCAGCCGCTCCCCGACGAGGACGGCTCCGGCGTGGTCCTCGATGGGCCTGACCCGGCTGTCCTTGAACACGATGTAGGTGACGCCTGAATCCGTGCCGCCGCCCCGCGGGTCGGGGTCGACACCCAGGGCCTGGGCGGTGGCGTAGGACGCCTCGCCGATGAGGTCGTGCGGGCCGGTGTCGCCCACGACGGCGTACTGGACCCGGTCCCCGTGGACCACGGCGGCCACCGCGCCTCCGGCGACTCCGTGGGCACGGTGGTCCCAGATGGAACCGGGGACGGGCACGACGATGTACGGGAGGCGCTCGGCGTCCAACTGGCTGCCGTCGGACTGCTGATAGGCCGTGGTATCGGAGAAGTGCGGGTCGGCCCGGGCGTTGCAGTGCGGGCCGGGCCGGCCGTCGCAGTCGATGTCGAGGTCGGCCTTCCAGAAGACGGCGCCCTCGGTGCCGCACACCGCGATGGTCGCGGGCGCGTCGGCATCGCTGCGATAGCGGCCCTTGGAGACGGGGACGCAGTCCCGCACTCTGGCCAGCAGGTCGGCGGCGCTGACAGCGCTGTCGCGCCGCACTTCCGGCAGTCCTTCCCGGACGGCAGGTTCGGCGCGGGGAGCGGAGTACGCCGTCGGAGCGAGCACGGCGCAACTGGCCACGACCAGCACAAGGGACTGGACACGCACGATGTGGGGGCCTCTCCTCGGGGACACTGACGGTCGCCCGGCCCAATCTGGTGCCGTTTCGATCTTGCGTCCAGCATTGGCGGTCCGGAGGGCGCATGTCTCTGAAGATCCGACCGGGGCCGGGTGGCCGGACCCGATCGGCTCCGGCCACCCGGCCGCTCGCGCCGGCGCGGGATCAGCGACGACAGCGTTCCGCGCCACCGGCATGAACTCCCGATTCCGCAAGGGAAGTTCCGCCGCGAGGAGCTTCAGCATACGTAACTCCGCCAGGAGGCGGGCCAACGACCGGCCTCTTGATGTGATCACGTCACTGACGTCATATTGGTTCGGACCATTGCTGTCGTGCCGCCCCTTGGAGGCAGAGACGTGCGACACGTGCCCCCTCCCCTTGCGGATCCGGGCGAAGCTGCCGGACGGTACCTGGGGCGGCTTCTCGGCGGAACGCACGGTGACGACCGGCGGTTAGGTCCTGTCCGGCGGATCACGGCGGCGCCGCGCTCTTCCGCCGCACGAAGGAGCCCGTCACCTGTCCGGGCGCGGTCCGCATGCGGGACGGACGGGGGGCACGTTGGCTTTCCCTGTGGCAGCACGGGCGTTTCCCCGACCTCGGCGGCGCTAGGGATGTACCGCCAACCGTGCCGCCGGAGGGCAGTCCACATGCGCAACAGATCGCTACTCCTCCGCTCCGGCCTCACCGTGGCAGCCGCCGCCGCGCTGCCGCTTCCGCTGGCCGCGGGATCGACCGCCGCCACGGGGATCTCCGTGAGTACCAGCGGATCCACGGTCTCCGTCACGACCAGCGCGTGCACCCAGATCAACGGCCACTGGGGCACCGCCTCCCTCCTCAACAGCAGCCAGGCGAACTTCGCCCAGGGACGGCAGGTCGCGCTGTCCGGGACGAGCACCCAGCAGAACGCCGCCTGGTCCAGCGTGAGTCCTGGCACTTACACCGTCATCGTCATGTGCTCGAACAACAACACCGCGGGCACCCAGTCCGTGATCGTCTCGGCGGCCTCCACCCCCACGATCTCCGCCACGGCCTCACCGTCCCGCGGCGTGATGGGCGGCATGGGCGGCGGGAGCACGGACTACGGCACCCTCACCCTGGTGGCGGGCGGGGCGCTGGTGGGCACCGGAATCGCCGCCACCGTCTGGTACCTGCGCCGCCGCTCACGGCCCTCCCGGCTCTGACCGCGGACGCCGCGCCGCCTCACCGGCCGATGCGGTGAGGCGGCCCGCTGTCATGCTCTCGCGACGTCAGGAGCGGACGTACGCCCCCCCTGGCCCGGCTACCGGTTCTCCAGCCGCAGATGCAGTTCCGTCTCCTGGTCACCGGACGCACCGGTGGCCTCGTGCACGGAGAACAGCGAGTCGAGGGTGACACGGAACCGGTCGACCGCCCAGTAGCCGCCCTGCACGTCGGCCTCGACGGACGACTGCAGCCGGGCCGGGAGGGCACCCTCGTGGGCATCGGCGACGTCGAAGGTGCCGAGCCACACGGTCGGGCGGGTGTCCGAAGCCTCCTCCGGTACGTCGTCGGCGCACCGGTCGGACGCGAAGCACGCGCACAGTGTGTCGAACACGATCCGGGCGTCGTCCTTGGAACATCCGCTGATCTCCACCGAGACGTGTTCCGGGTGCGATCGCTCGCCGATCATCATGACCGCTCCTCTCGTGGCCGCGCTGCGGTGGCGCGGGCCCCGAGTGACCGCGCCCGCCTCCAGCAAACCACCATCTCGCCGAAGCGCACGACGGGCGGGGACTCAGCTCCGCGTGAACCGGTACGTCTTGCTGTCCGTCAGTTCGAGCTGCCCGAGTCCCGCTGGTACGGCTCGATGTAGTGCCCGTCGTACGTGGCGTCGGGGTCGCCGACGTGGTTCCAGCCACGGCTGAGCACGTCGAGGGGGATGGTGCCGATGCCGGTGTAGCGGTTGGGGCTGTTCGCCGGCGCCTCGACGGAGGTCAGGCCCTGGCTCTCGGTCAGCGGATCGGCGCGGTCGGATCCCACCTCGGTCCAGGTGTCCGCGGCGGAGGCGGGCGGGGCGGCGGACAGCACGACGGCGGCGGCGAGGGCGACGACACCGGTCAAGGCGGCGTGACAACGTTGCCAGGCGGCAGGCAGGCGCATGGGGCGACTCCTCGTGGGGGTGGGGGTGGGGTGCCGCTCGGCGGACAGTGTGGCGTGAGCGTGTCGTCATGTACAGACCAAATACAGAGCGGGAGGTGTCCGTTCGACGACGGATCCCTACGCGGCGACGGTTCGCTTCCTCACGGCTCCGATCACTTCCTGACCACTTCACCGGACGGGCGGCGCCGTGTTGAGGGATGGTGGAGGAGGGCGGCCGTGGCATCACGGAATCGGTAGAACGCGGTAGAACAAGGGGTGCCACGGCACGGGGGAAGACGTGCCGTGGCACAGAACGAAGGCGGTGCGTGCGATGGGTGCAGCCGGGCCACCGGTGGCCGAGGACGGCGGGCCGGTGCGGCCGAGCGGGCTGCTCGACGTGCTGGGCGTGGCCTCCGTGCTGCTCGACGCCCAGGGACGCATCGTGCTGTGGAGCCCCCAGGCCGAGGAGCTGTTCGGGTACTCGGCGCAGGAGGCACTCGGCCAGTACGCGGCCCGGCTGATGGTGCACGAGCAGCACGCCGAACTGGCCGTCAAGCTCTTCGCCGACGTCATGGAGACCGGTGAGGGCTGGGCGGGGGCCTTTCCGGTGCGGCACAAGGACGGCGGCACACGGCTCGTGGAATTCCGCAATCAGCGGCTCCTCGACGACCGGGGCGCGTTCTTCGCACTGGGACTCGCGGCCGACCAGAAGACCCTGCGCGGGCTGGAGCAGGACGTGGCGCTGTCGACGCGGATGATCGCGCAGGCACCCATCGGACTGGCCGTCCTGGACACGGACCTGAAGTACGTCTCGGTCAACCCGGCGATGGCGCGGACCAACGGCATCCCGGCCGAGGAGCACCTCGGCCGTACGGTCCAGGAGATGCTCCCGCAGGTGGACGCCGCGGCCATGGAGCGAGCCGCCCGCCAGGTCCTGGAGACCGGGATGCCGCTCGTCAACCAGCCCACCTTCGGCCGGACCCCGGCGGACCCCGACAAGGACCACGCCTGGTCGGTCTCGATGTACCGGCTGGAGGACACCCTGGGGAACGTGCTGGGGGTGGCCGCGTCGGTGGTCGACATCACCGAGCAGTACCGGGCGGGTGTCGAGGCCGAGACCGCGCGCCGGCGGCTGGCGCTCATCGCCGACGCCTCCGCACGGATCGGGACCACGCTCGACCTGGACCGCACCGCCCGCGAGTTGGCCGACGTCGCTGTGCCGGAACTCGCCGACGTGGCCGCCGTGGACCTGCTCGAAGCTGTGATGCAGGGCAGACGCAGCAGCCTCGGCCCCAGCGAGGCTGCGGTGATCCGCGCCCTGGCCGTCCGGGCGGAGCACGCCACCGAGGCGCTCGGCGCGGCGGACCCGCCCGGGCAGGTCGCGCGGTACGGTCCGGACCGCCTGGTCACCGAGTGCGTACGCACCGGCCGGCCGGTGATGGTGGCGCAGGTCAAGGACGAGGACCTGCCGCGCATCGCCGGCTCACCCGAAGCCGCGGACCTGCTGGCGCGGGCGGGCGTGCACTCCTATCTGGCCGTTCCGCTGATCGCCCGCGGCGAGGTGCTCGGCGCCCTCGACCTCAAGCGCACCCGCAATCCGCAGCCGTTCAGCGAGGACGACCTGCTGCTCGCCCGTGAACTGGCGGCGCGCGCGGCCGTGCAGATCGACAACGCGCGCTGGTACCAGAACGCCCGCGACGCCGCCCTGACCCTGCAGCGCAGCCTGCTGCCCAGCCATCCGCGCATGACGGGCGGGCTTGAGGTCGCCTCCCGCTATCAGCCCGCCGGGGCCACCAGCGAGGTCGGCGGCGACTGGTTCGACGTCATCCCGCTGGACGGCGGCAAGACGGCGCTCGTCGTCGGCGATGTGATGGGCAGCGGCATCACGGCCGCCGCGACGATGGGGCGGCTGCGCACCGCGACGAACACGCTGGCCTCCCTCGGCCTCGACCCGTCGGTGCTGCTGGAGCACCTCGACCGGATCACCCAGGGCCTGGACCACTCCATCGCGACCTGCCAGTACGCCATCCACGACCCTCATCTGCGGCAGTGCCGGATCGCCAACGCCGGGCATCTGCCACCGGTCCGCGTCCGCGCCGACCGCGCGCCGGAGCTGCTCGAACTCCCCACCGGGGCGCCGCTCGGCGTGGGCGGTGTCGCCTTCTCCACGACGACCGTCAACCTCGAACCCGGCGACCGGCTGGTGTTCTACACCGACGGCCTGGTCGAGACCCGCCAACACCCGCTCGACGAACGGCTGGACGCGTTGCTGGTTCTGCTCGAAGGCCCCGACCGCCCGTTGGAGGAGCTGTGCGACGTCCTCCTTCGCACGCTGCACCACCCCGACAACTCCGACGACGTGGCCCTGCTCATCGCCCGTGCGCAGCACCCGGCGTAGTCGCACGGGCGATGAGCAGGGCGGGGTCGGCGGGACGGATGGGCCGTATTCACAGGAACTGATTACCGGCGTCTTACCGGCCGCATTCCACAATCATACCGAGGCATGGCATGCGGCATGCGGCTACCGGATGCCTCTGTGAGAGGAGCGAGCAGTGACGCACAATCCGGAGCAGGAACCTACTGCCGGCGGCGAACAGCCCGATTGGCTCATCGAGTCGCCGACGGCTCCCGACCAGCGCGGGCCGGACTGGGAAGTCCTCATGGGGCCGGGCGGCCCCGAGCCGGAGTGGACACCGCCAGGAGCGGCCCTGCGCGAGCGGTGGTACCGCCGGTCCGCGCGGGCCCGCGCCCTGACCACGGCGGCCACGGTCGTCGCCCTGGGCCTCGGTGGCACGGTCGCCTACGCCGCCACATCCTCGGGCTCAAGCGACAGCGCCTCGGCCGCGGCGAGCGGCAGTTCCTCGGACACTTCCTCCGACACCTCCTCCGACGACGATAACAATGACCGTCCTTGGGGCGGACCGGGCATGTGGTTCGGTGGTGGCTCGGCAGCGCACGGTGAGGCGACCGTCGAGGACGGCGACGACTGGGTCGTCCAGATCTGGCAGTCGGGCACCATCGAGGAGTTGGACGGCAACGAGATCACGGTGAAGAGCGAGGACGGCGCCGAGTGGACCTGGACGGTGGACGAGGACGCCACCATCTATCACGACGGCTCGTCGAGTTCGGAGATCGATGATCTTGAGGAAGGCGAGACGGCGTTCCTGTCCGGTACCCGGTCCGACGACGACACCCGGACCGCCACCCGTGTCGCCACAAGTGACTCGGAAGACGACGAGGACGGGGACGACGACGCGGCACGGACGCCGGGTAGTTGGCGCTTCTGACTCCCCCGGTTCCGACTTCCCCGGTTCTGACTTCCCCGGTTCCGACTTCCCCGGTTCTGACTTCCCCGGTTCTGACTTCCCCGGTCAACCGGACGACGACCCTGAGCCCTCGAAAAGCGAGGCGGCGGCCTGACCACGCGTCAGAGGCTGCCGATCACGACATGCGCGTAGAGCTCCTCCGACACCGCCAGACGCGTCGTCAGACCGGCGCCGAGGAAGGCTTCGACGGCCGCCGGTGCCTGCCGCTCGCTCGTCTCGACCAGCAGACAGCCGCCCGGCGCAAGCCATCGGGGTGCCTCGGCGGCGACGCGGCGCAGGACATCCAGTCCGTCCGCGCCGCCGTCCAACGCGACCAGCGGCTCGTGGTCGCGCGCCTCCGGGGGTAGCAGCCCGACCTCGCCGGTGGGGACGTACGGCACATTGGCCGCGAGGATGTCGATCCGGCCCCGCAGTTCACGCGGGAGCGCCTCGAACAGGTCGCCCGCGTGCACGTGTCCGCCGACGTCGGGGACGTTGCGCCGGGCGCAGCACACCGCCGCCGGATCGATGTCGGCGGCGTGCAGTTCGACCTGCCCGAGCGCGGCGGCCAGGGCAGTGCCGACCGCACCCGACCCACAGCACAGGTCGACGACGACGGACGCGCCCGGAGCCTGGGCAAGGGCCTGTTCGACGAGGAATTCGGTGCGGCGGCGGGGGACGAACACACCGGGTTCGACCGTGATGCGCAGTCCGCGGAACTCCGCCCAGCCGAGGACGAGTTCAAGGGGCAGTCCGTTAGCGCGACGGCGCACCATGGCGGCCAGTTCGCCGGTGTCGCGGGCGGCGCCCAGGATCAACTGGGCCTCGTCCTCGGCGAAGACACAACCCGCGGCGCGCAGGGTGGCGACGACGCCGTCGTACGAGGACGGGGACGGGGACGGGGAGGAAAGAGGTGGCATGAAAGCCGAGAGCCTTTCGGGAGCTGAAGGGCGCTCTCGCGGTCACCTAACGTCGGCGATCCGCGCCGGTTCGAGGGGCGAGCACCCGAGCTGACACAGCGGTAATGGGTCTCACCTCCTCGGGCTCTCACGGCCGGGACACACCGCGACCGGACGGCAACAATAACCCGGATCCGGCGAGCAGTTGTCACCCTGCAGCTTGAATACCACTAAGTTGCACTCGCAACCATCAGGGTGAGGGAGGTTCCGTGAACGCAACCGACGTGACCGATGAGACGGTCGTCCGCGCCGGCGGGCCCGGCGCGGACATGGCGGTGGAGACCATCCAGCGCGAGATGACCGTCTTCGCACGCCGCGCGCGGGCCTCGGCGGGTCGCATCCACCCCGAGCTGTCGCTGGTGTCGTACACGCTGCTGGGGCACCTGGAGGAGTGCGGCGGCTGCCGCGCCATCGACCTGGCCGCGCACTACGCTCTCGACAAGTCCACCGTGAGCCGCCAGGTCGCCGCGCTGGAACGCACCGGACTCATCGAGCGACGGCTCGCCCCGGAGGACCACCGCGTACAGGTCCTGCACCCGACGGAAACCGGCCGGAGCATCCTCACCCAGGTCACCGAAAGCCGCCGAGCGGCCTTCCACGAACGCCTCGCGGACTGGCCGCGGGAGGACCTTGAGCGGTTCGCCGCGTATCTCGTGCGGTACAACGGGTGGTCCGCGGCGGTCACGGAGGACCGCTGAGGTCAAGTCGGCGGGGTCGAGGGACCAGGACCAGGCTAGGGGGGCCGGGGTCCGGAGCCGGGGGCCAGGGCCGGAGCCGGGGCCAAGGCCAGGGCCGGAGCCGGGGCCAAGGCCAGGGCCGGGGCCAAGGCCAGGGCCGGGGCCGGGGCCAGGGCCGGGGCCAAGGCCGGGATCGACGGTGAGGTCGGAGCCGGGTGGCCGCGAGCGGGGCGGGATCGCGCGAGAGTAGCCGCGAGCAGGGCCGGATCACGCGAGTTGGTCGAGCATCTCCGGCACGTCCGCGGGGCCGAGCCGGACGGACTCCGGGGCGGGCGCGGAGGCCAGCCCGTCGTCCACGAACTGCACGTCCTCGATCCGGAACGTGATCTCCCAGTCGTCCGGAACTCACCCCCGCGAACCCCAGCAGCGGTATCTCGGTGCCGGGCCCGGCGAGCGCGGCGGCATCCGTCCCGTCGGCGGCGTCGGGGCCGCTCGGCGAAACGGGCGCGCGGGCCGGTCAGCGCCGCGAGGGCGGGGTGGTCGAGGACATGACCTGTCGCGGCCTCGCCCCTGGCCTCGGGCTGCTCCGGCTCGTACGCCTGCATGGGCCACCGAACCCGGCAGAGCGAGCAAGAAAGATCGGCGGGCCACTATTCCCGGAGCGCTGGAGACCCGACACCGCCTTCATGACCGCGGACTCGCCCCCGGGCACAGGCAGACCCGCAGGCCACGTACGGTTGACTGCGTAAGCACCCATCACGTCCGATCCCACGGGCCGTCACGCGCGGCGGCCTGGAGGCAGCACCCGCATGAATGTCACCCGAGGCTTCACCGGACGCCCGCGCGTCGACGACCCGGGGCTCCCGCCCGGCCAGTACGACGCTGGCGACGACTGGCCCGTCCTGTCCGCGGAGGTCACCCCCGAACTGGCGCCCGCCGACTGGACCTTCCGTGTCGACGGCCTGGTCGAGGAGCCCCGCACCTGGAACTGGGAGCAGGCACGCGGGCTGCCGGACTCGGTGTACGAGGGCGACATCCACTGCGTGACGAGCTGGTCGAAGTTCGGCGTGCGGTTCGGCGGCGTCTCGCTGGACGCCTTCCTCCATGTGGTGCGCCCACATGTGGCCGCCACACACGCCGTCGCCTACTCGCACACCGGATACACCACGAACCTGCCGCTCGCGGACCTGACCGGCGGACGGGCCTGGATCGCCTGGGAGTACGACGGTCAGCCTCTCGCGCCCGAGCACGGTGGTCCGGCGCGACTGCTGGTGCCGCATCTGTACTTCTGGAAGAGCGCCAAGTGGATCGCGGGCATCCGGCTCCTCGACCACGACGAGCCGGGCTTCTGGGAGCAGAACGGCTACCACGCCCGCGGCAACCCCTGGGAGGAACAGCGGTACTCCGGTGACTGAGACCTTCACTCCCCCGACGCGCTTCGCCGTGCCCGGGCGGATCTCCGTGAGCAACCGGGCCGCCGGCGTGTGGCAGAACGCCACGATCACCGAGATCCGCCGCGAGACCCCGCACGCCGCCACCTTCCGGCTCGCCGTGCCCGACTGGCAGGGGCATCTGCCCGGCCAGCACCTGATGCTGCGGCTGACCGCCGGAGACGGCTATGTGGCCCAGCGCCACTACTCCATCGCGTCCGCGCCCGACGCCTCTGGGCATGTCGAGCTGACCCTGGATCACGTCGAGGGCGGCGAGGTCTCGGGCTGGTTCCACACCGTGGCCCGGCCGGGTGACCGGCTGGAGGTACGCGGGCCGCTCAGTGGCTTCTTCGCCTGGCCCGGCGACCGGCCCGCCCTGCTGATCGGCGCGGGTTCCGGCGTCGTACCGCTGATGTCGATGGTGCGGCACCACCGTGCGCGGGGCCTGTCCGTGCCGCTGCGGCTGCTGGTGTCGGCGCGCGGTCCTGAAGAGCTGATCTACGCGCGCGAGTACGGCGCCGAGACGACGCCCGTGTTCACGCGGAGTGCGCCATACGGCGTACCGGTGGGTCGTATGGCAGCCGCACATGTGGTCCCGCTCCTGGCCGACCAGCCTCCCGGTGGGTGGGAGGCCTATGTGTGCGGCTCCAACGGGTTCGCCGAGCACGCCTCACGACTGCTCGTCGCGGCAGGCCAGCCGGTCGAGCGCATCCGGATCGAACGCTTCGGCTGACCGACCGCCACGTCCACGGCCGATGGGCGTGGCCGCCCCCGCTTAGGCCACTCGATGTGGGCACTCGTAGGCGTGACGGCGAGGAGGTCGACATGCGAACCCTGGTGCGCGGCTGGCGCTGGCGGCCCAGCCCGCTGCGGCGCCGGTCGGACATCGTGGAGGCATGGACGGTGGTGGTCGTCGCCGTCCTGCTGTGTGTGGGAACGCCGCTGGCCGGAGCGGTTGCGGCCTGGTGGGCTCATGGCGAGGCGCGGGACACGGCGGCGGCCCAGCGTGCCGAACGCCGCCAGGTGCGGGCCGAGGTGGTCGGCGCCGCCTCGGGCTCGGTGCCGAGCACGCAGGGCGGGACGTCCCCGCGCCGGATGACCGTGCGCTGGACGGAGCCGGGTCAGGGGGAGCGTACGGCCAGGGCGCTCGTGCCGCCGGGCAGCCGGCCGGGTGAGAGGGTCCACGTGTGGTTCGACTCCCGGGGCCGCAGCGTAACGCCGCCACTCGACAGCTCCGGGGTGTGGCAGCACACGCTCGCCATGGGCCTGTGCGCCACAGGCGGTGCAGTCGCCGTGGTGCTCCTCGGACATGGGGCCGTACGCCATGTGGCCATGCACCACCGGCTGACCGAGTGGGAGCGGGAGTGGGCCCGCACAGAACCGGAGTGGACACGACGCTGGGCCTGATCGCCAGGGCGTGTTTCGAAGGTCTTCGAAGGTCCCGCGCCGCGCGGCAGCCGGGAACGTCACGCCGGGGCCTGCGCCTGCCGCTCCTGCATCCGGCGCGCGATGCGCCCGTGGGCGCGCAGGGCGTCCGTCAGCCCCGGGAGGACAGGCTCGCCGCGGTCGACGAGGATCCGGCCGCCGACGACCGTGGTCCAGGCCCGCGCGGGTCCGCAGCGCAGCCAGGCCTCGACGGGGTCGCTGAGCGCCCCGGCCAGCGCCACCTCGTGCAGGTCCCAGACGACCAGGTCGGCACAGGCCCCGGGGCGCAGCCGCCCCAGTTCGTCGGCGCGGCCCAGACAGCGGGCCGAGCCACGGGTCGCGATGTCGAGGGCGTCCCGCGCGGTCATCGCCCCGGGCCCGCCCCGGTAGCGACCGAGCAGCAGCGCCGCCCGGGTCTCCATCCAGAGGGAGGCGTGGTCGGTGGAGGCGGAGCCGTCGCAGCCGATACCGACGGGCAGCCCGAGTTCGCGCATCTCCCGCACCGGCGCGGTACCGCCGCCGATGAGCATGTTGGAGCTGGGGCAGTGCGCCACTCCGACGCCCGCGGCGGCGAGGCGGCGCAGTTCGTCGCCGTTCGGGTAGATGCAGTGCGCGACCCAGGTGCGGTCGCTCATCCAGCCGGTGTCCTCGAAGTACTCCACGGGCCGGCAGCCGTAGGTCTCCAGGCAGTAGACGTCCTCGTCGTGGTCCTCGGCGAGATGGGTGTGGAGCCGTACGTCGTACCGCTCGGCCAGTTCGGCGGTGGCCGTCATCAGCTCCTTGGTCACGGAGAAGGGCGAGCAGGGCGCGAGCGCGACCCGCACCAGCGCACCCGGCGCCGGGTCGTGGTGCGCCTTGATCAGCCGCTCGCTGTCGGCGAGCACCTCGTCGGTGGTCTGGGTGACGCTCCTCGGCGGAAGCCCTCCGTCCGCCACGGAGCGGGTCATCGAACCGCGGGTCGCATGGAAGCGGAAGCCGATGTCCCGGGCGGCGCGGATCTCGGCGTCGACGAGCCGCGGGCGCGGATGGACGTAGAGGTGGTCGGAGGAGGTGGTGCAGCCGCCCATGAGCAGTTCGGCCATCCCGACGTACGCCGACACGTGGGCGGCCTCCTCGTCGAGGACGGACCAGAGGGGGTAGAGCGTGGTCAGCCAGTCGAACAGGGAGCCGTTCACCGCGGGCGCGTAGGAGCGGGTGAGGTTCTGGTAGATGTGGTGGTGCGTGTTGATCAGGCCCGGGGTGACGAGCCGTCCGGCCGCGGAGACTGTCATGGCGGCCTCGGGTTCCGTTCCGGGGCCACCCACCCCGGTGACCCGGCCGCCCTTGACCGCCACCCAGCCGCCCGGGATCTCCAGGTCCCCGTCCACGACGAGCAGTTCGGCGTCCCTGACCAGGAGTTCGGTGTCCTGGACCGGCGGATCATCGGCGAGCGACATGGCCTCATGGTAGGCGTCCGCCGGACACAGACCTGGTCTGTCGTCAGACCGCCCACGTACGGTGTGATCACTCGCACGCCCTCTTCGCAAAGGTGGTTGTCCATGGCCTTGTTCGACCTCTCCCTGGATGAGCTTCGCGCGTACCGCAGTGCCTCCGTGGAGCCCGAGGACTTCGACGCGTTCTGGGCGAAGACCCTGCAGGAGACACGCGAGCACGATCTGGACGCCCGCTTCGAGCCGGTCGACACGGGGCTGACGACGGTGCAGGTGTACGACGTGACGTTCGCCGGGTTCGGGGGTCACCCGGTGAAGGGCTGGCTGACGGTTCCCGCGGGGGCCGACGCGCCGATCCCGGTGGTGGTGGAGTTCGTGGGCTACGGCGGCGGGCGCGGTCTGCCGCACGAGCATCTGCTGTGGGCGTCCACGGGCCGGGCGCACTTCGTGATGGACACCCGCGGGCAGGGCAGCGCGTGGGGCGGCGGCGGGGGCACGGCGGACCCGGTGGCGGGCGCACCCGCGTATCCGGGGTTCATGACGCGCGGCATCGACGCGCCCGACGACTACTACTACCGCCGGGTGTTCACGGACGGCGTGCGTGCCGTGGAGGCTGCCCGTGCGCACCCGCTGACCGACCCGGCGCGCACGGTCGCGCTCGGCAGCAGCCAGGGCGGCGGCATCACCCTCGCCGTGGGCGGGCTGGTCCCGGACCTCGCCGCGGTGGCGCCGGACGTGCCGTTCCTGTGCGACTTCCCGCGTGCGACGACCTTGACGGACCGCAATCCGTACCGCGAGATCGGCAACTACCTCAAGACGCACCGCGGCCGCAGCGCCGACGTCCTGCGCACGCTCTCCTACTTCGACGCCGTGCACTTCGCGCCCCGCGGCAGCGCTCCCGCCCTCTTCTCGGCGGCCCTGGAGGACCAGACGTGCCCGCCGTCCACGGTCTTCGCGGCCTTCAACGCCTGGGCGCACGCGGACAAGACGATCGAGGTGTACGACTTCAACGACCACGAGGGCGGCGGGCCCTACCAGCAGGCGGTCCAGCTGAGCTGGCTGCGGTCGTACGCCTGAGAATCCGCCCGGCGTCTTCTCTCCGGTCCGACCAGTCGGTATGTTCATCGGGCCCGGGTCGCAGCGTCGCGGCCCGGGCTCGGCGACGGACCACGGAGGAGCCATGCCCGAGCACGAGCCGCAGATTCTCGGACACTGCGACACCCGCTTCACGGCGGTGCGCACAGCGTTCGAGGAGAACTTCCGGGACCGGGGCGAGCTGGGTGCCGCGGTCGCCGTCACCGTGGACGGCACGACCGTGGTGGACCTGTGGGGCGGATGGGCCGACGCGGCCCGCACGCGCGCGTGGGAGCGCGACACGCTGGTCAACGTCTGGTCGACGACCAAGGGCCCGGTGGCGTTGTGCGCGCACATGCTCGCCGACCGGGGGCTGCTCGACCTCGACGCGCCGGTGGCCGTGTACTGGCCCGAGTTCGCGGCAGCCGGCAAGGACAAGGTCCTCGTACGGCATCTGCTGTCGCACCGCGCCGGTCTGTCCGGTCCGCGTGAGCCGCACTCGCTGGATCAGCTGTACGACTGGGAGTTCACCGTCCGGCGGCTGGCGGCGACGGAGCCCTGGTGGGAGCCGGGGACACAGTCCGGGTATCACGCGCTGACGTACGGCTTCCTGGTCGGGGAGGTGGTGCGGCGCGTCTCGGGGCTGCGGCCCGGCGCGTTCCTGGAGCGGGAGGTGACCGGGCCACTCGGCATCGACTTCACCGTCGGGCTGCCGGAGACGGAGGCGGGACGGGCAGCCGAACTGGTGCATCCGCCGGCCGCGTCGAGCAGCGAACAGGCCGCGGCCTTCAGCCAGTTGAGCCCGGAGGCGCTCGCCGTGCTGGCCAACCCCCTGGTCGGCGCGACCGAGGCCAACACCCCCGCCTGGCGGGCCGCCGAGATCCCCGCCGCGAACGGCCACGGCACCGCCCGCGCGGTCGCCGCGCTGTACGGGATCTTCGCGGGCCGGGGCGCGCACGACGGCCACCGCATCCTCTCCCCCGAGGCGGCCGAGCGGGTGCGCGAGGGACAGGGCAGCTGCCGTGACCTGGTGCTCGGTGCCGGGTTCGAGCAGGAGACCGAGGCCGGGCTCGGCCTGTGGCTCAGTGGGCCGAACGGCTCGTACGGTCCGAACCCGCGGGCTTTCGGGCACGACGGCTTCGGCGGCTCCTGCGGTCTCGCCGACCCGGAGGCCGGGGTGTCGCTGGGCTATGTGATGAACCGGATGGGGCCCCACATAGCGAACGACCCGCGGAAGATGGCACTGATCGACGCCCTGTACGGCGCGCTGTGAGACGACGCCTGAGCGAGCGGGTTGCGCTCGAACCGGCGCCGGTCCCCTGCTGGAGGCGGTAGGCGTGGTGGCGGCCCAGGGTGCGGGAGGGGTAGTCGTACCAGTCGCGGGAGTCGGCGAACTCGCGTCCCCGGCCCTGCTGCCGAGCGCCTCTGTCAGCAGGGCGATGTGGTGCCCGCTCGGTACGGCGAGGACGACGTCGCCGGCGTCGAGGCCGTCGCGGACGAAGTCGGCGGTGCCGGTGCGCAGGCGTCCGGAACCGGTGCGCAGGTGTCCGGAACCGGCACGTCGGCGTGCGGCGGGCGGGTGTCGACCGGGGCCAGGCAGTGCGATCGGGAAATCCGACTCACTCGCTAAGCCGCCCGGCGACGCGCCACCACCATCCGCACACGCGGGCTGCCGTCCGGCCGCTGCCCGAACCCGGGCAGGGCGTGCAGCTCGACGTCGAATCCCGTATTCCCCAGCTCCCGCCGTACGTCCCCGAGCCGGAAGGCCCGGTAGTACATGACGAACGGCGGTCGCCACACAGCGTTGCGCACCCGCATCACGGTGTCGAAACCGAGCAGCATCCAATAGGCGGGGGAAGCGAAACGCGGCGGCGCGACCAGCGGGAAGGCGAAGCAGCCGCCAGGCCGCAGCACGGAGTGGACCTGCGTGAACAGTCCGGGCAGCTCACGGGGGAGAAAGTGCCCGAACGCCCCGAAGCTCACGACAAGATCGAAGCCGGCCGCGAAGGGCAGCGCACGGGCGTCCGCCCGCACCCAGTCGACCCGCGGCCCCGCCGACCGCGTCTTCTCCCTCGCCACGGCGAGCATCCCGGCGCTGAAGTCGACGCCGGTGACGCTCTCCCGGCACACCCGCCTCAGCACGTCGACGCCCGCTCCGGTCCCGCAGCACAGGTCGAGCCCGGCATCGAACGGGCCGATCCCGGCCAGCGCCCGCGCGACCGCGTCGAGCACCGAGTCCGGGGTCCGGAAGGGGGTGTGATCGAATTTCGGGGCGAGCAGGTCGTAGCCGCGCTCGACGGACGACAGCGCCTGGACGGCGAGTTCGCGGAGACGGGGGCCTTCGGGGCTGAACATTCGCGTCAGCTTAGGGGAACGGGACGGCGGGAGCACACGCGCGTCCACGACGCCCGCTGACCTCGTCGAGCGCGGCTCAGCCCGTCCTGCCGCCGCGCCGGGTGTCGATGCGCTCCCACTCGGCATCCCACTGCGCCATCCTCCGCCGGTCCAGCCCCGCCCGAGCCCCGTAGGAAACGCCGATCACGATCGCGCCCGCGATCACCCCGGCCAGGCCGCCCGCCAGGACCGACTGGAACCTGGCCTCACCGGGCGACACGGGCTCGGCCGCCAGGGCTCCGGACTGGTCGGTCCAGACGGTGATCCGCGACCCGGCGGGGGTGTCGGGCCGCACCTTGGCGAGGCCTGTGCGGGTCTTACCGTCCGGGGCGGTCCAGCGGGCGTTGGCCCACACCAGGTCACCGTCGGCCTGGCTCACGGTCGGCTTGTCACCCGCGTCCGCGACGAGGACGGCTGTGACCTGCTGCCGCTCCGCCCGCTGCCGGTCGAGGTCGTGCTGCACGGCGGCCTTGGTCGCCAGCCCCGCCGGCAGCACGCAGACGATGGCCAGGATCCACGCGCCGAGCACGAGCCAGGCCTCGACCACATCGATACGCCGCCGGAGCGGATTGCGCCGCCATCGCCACATCCGCACCTTTGGACGCTGCGTCGTCGCCATAGTCGACACCCCCTTGCCCGCGCCGACACCACACCCCCAGTGTCCTCCCGTAACGCGCTCCCGGCGCTGCGAGGATTCAGGTGATGCTGAACATGTCCGCGCCCGTGCAGGCCAGCCCGGCGGCCTGAACGCGATCACGGGAAGGCGGCGGTGCTGATGCCGGAAGCCCACCCGGGCTCCCCTCCCCCCATGCCGGCGAAAGCGGCGCCGGACCCCGCGACCGCACAGGCACCGAAGCCCGGCCCGGACAGACGCAGCCCGGGCAGCGGCCCGAGGGCGAGCCCACGGGCGGGGCGCGGCGGGAGCAGCGGGAGCAGCGGGAGCAGCGGGAGCAGCGGCCATGGTCAGCCTCCCAGGCGTGGGCCCGCGAGCCAGACGGCCGGGATGCCCGGATCTGCGCGAGGGCGGCGGATCCGCGGCGCAGTCGGGTCAGGAGCTTGCGCGCGAGGCCGGTCATCGGAACCTCCGGTGTCGTCGAGGAGCTGTCGCCCCACCGACGACCTGCGCCCAGCCGGTAGTTCTGCGGGGTCCCGTCGGCACCGGTCGCCCGCCCGGATTCGGACCAGCGCGTGGAAGAACACCACGCTCTCCTCCACGCGGAGGCGGACGCGGCGCCGGCCGCAGATGGTGCGCGCGTCGTCCGGCCGGTGGCGGCTGCACGAACCGCGTATCCCGCTGGCGTACGGCCTGCTGCCTGCCCGCTGAGCCTCATCTCACAGACGCGGCAGCGTACAGGGTGGTACGCTGCCGATAGCACTCGTGTTCGCCCGTCTGTCGGCGCCGGTGCCAGTTCTTCTCTCCAGTTCGCCGAACAGCCCGCCCTTTCCCGGTCGGCCCGTCGGCTTCCTGACACCACCTCGCAGAAGCGTTCGTCCGCCGTACGTATCCGGGGTGATGTTCCCCGCCGCCCGAGGCGCGTCATACGCCCTCCGGCTCGCGGATTTCCTCCCTCCCTTCCGCATGTCCCATGCCTTCCGTCCGTGAAAGGACAGCCCTTTATGACCACCACACTCGAACACCTTCCCCGTCAGCAGGAACCCCCGGCCCGGGCCGCCACCGGCGTCCTCGACATCGACGCGGGCGGCAAGGGTCACCTGCGCGCCGAGAGCTGCCTGCCCTCCCCGTCCGACCTTCAGGTCCCCGCCGCGCTGATCCGCCGCCACGGTCTGCGCAAGGGCGACCTCGTGGACGGGGTGCGCGGCACGCAGCGTGCGCTGACCGAGGTCGTACGGATCAACGGCCGACCGGCCGAGTCGCGGCACGGCCGCCGTCACTTCCGTGATCTCACACCGCTGCACCCGCGCGAGCGGCTCCGCCTCGAACACCCGGCGGCCGGTCCGACCGGGCGGGTCGCCGACCTGATCGCGCCCGTCGGCAAGGGCCAGCGCGGGCTCATCGTGGCCCCGCCCAAGACGGGCAAGACCGTCCTCCTCCAGCAGACCGCCGCCGCCGTCGCCGGCAACCACCCCGAGTGCCGACTGATGGTCGTGCTGCTCGACGAGCGGCCGGAGGAGGTCACCGACATGCGGCGTTCCGTGCACGGCGAGGTGTACGCCTCCACCTTCGACCGGGGGCCCAAGCAGCACATCGCGCTCGCCGAGCTGGTGATCGAGCGGGCCAAGCGGCTCGTCGAGGACGGCGAGGACGTCGTGATCCTCTTCGACTCCCTGACCCGGCTGTGCCGGGCGCACAACAACGCGGCCGCAGCCGGTGGCCGCACCCTCAGCGGCGGCGTCGACGCGACCGCGCTGACCGGGCCGAAGCGGTTCTTCGGCGCCGCCCGGCTGGCCGAGGAGGGCGGTTCGCTCACGATCCTCGCCACGGCGCTGGTGGACACCGGCTCGCGTGCCGACGACTTCTTCTTCGAGGAGCTGAAGAGCACCGGCAACATGGAGCTGCGGCTCAGCCGCGAACTGGCCGCGCGCCGCGTGTTCCCGGCCGTCGAGATCAACCCCTCCGGCACCCGGCGCGAGGAACTCCTGCTGCCTCAGGCCGAGTTGACGGCCGTACGCGGGCTGCGGCGGGTCCTGCAGAGCCGGGACGGGCAGAGCGGCCTGGAGACGCTCCTGGAGCGGATGCGCGACACGCCGGACAATGCGACCTTCCTTCGCCGGATCCAGCCGACGCTGCCCGCCTCCTGATGCGGGGTGTGCGGCATCCGGGTGCACGCACGCGGCGCTCGGCCCGGGCAGCGCGGCGCAGGGCGGGGGCGTTCCTAGGTTTCCGATATGACTATCGGATTTAGGTCCCGTGCGGTCGTGCCGACCTGCGTGCTCTGCGTTGCGGGCCTGCTGGCCCTCGCGCCGGCCGGCACCGCCGCCCACCCCGGCACAGACCCGGACGCGCCCGGACCACGACCGGCCACGCCACAGCCGGCCCTGCTGTACCGCCTGGGCACACAGGTCCGGCCGCACCCCCGGACACCCGGACTCCCGCCGGTCTCCGCGCTGTCCTGGGTGGTCGCCGACGCGCGCACCGGCGAGGTGCTCGCCGCCCACGACGCGCACCGGAAACTGCCGCCCGCCAGCACGCTCAAGACCCTGTTCGCACTCACCGTGCTGCCCGTGCTGCCCGGCGGCGTCCGCCACACGGTCGACGCGGAGGAGCTGTCGGATCTCGGCCCCGGCAGCAGCCTGGTCGGGGTCGCCGAAGGCCGTACCTACCGGGTGACCGACCTGTGGAACGGCGTCTTCCTGAACTCCGGCAACGACGCCGTGCACGTCCTTGCCCGGCTCAGCGGCGGCTGGCGCGCAACGGCCCAGCGGATGCAGGCCAAGGCCCGTGCCCTGGGCGCCCGGGACACGCACGTCCTGTCGCCGGACGGCTACGACACACCGGGCCAGGTGTCGTCGGCGTACGACCTGGCGGTGTTCGGCCGCGCGGGGCTGCATCACCGGGACTTCGCCCGGTACTGCGCCACGGCCGTGGCCGAGTTCCCGGGCGGGGGCGGCTGGTCGTACGACATCCACAACACCAACCGGCTGCTGACCGGCGCCGACGGCGTGGAACCGTATCCCGGTCTGATCGGCATCAAGAACGGCTACACCAGCAATGCCGGCCACACGCTCGTCGCCGCTGCCCGCCGCAGCGGGCGCACCCTCGTCGTCACGGTGATGAACCCTCAGGAAGGCGGCCGGCACACCGTCTACGAAGAGGCGCGCTCATTGCTCGACTGGGGGTTCGACGCCGCCGGGCGGGTCGATCCGGTGGGGTCGCTGGACGCGTTGCGGGCCAGACCGAGGCCGGCTCCGGAAGCCGTGCCCGTGGTCGCCACCGCCACCCCGGACACCCGGTCGGCCTGGGCGGCGAAAGGCGGGATCGCGGGTGCGGCCGTGCTGGGCGCCGGTGTGGTGACGCTGGTGCTGGGGCTGGTGGGCATCCGGCTCAGGCGGCGCTGACCGACCGGCAGCCACAGCAGCAGGCCGAGCGTGATCCAGGCGTACGTGTTGCTGCCGAGGAATCCGTCGATGCCGGAGGTGTCGTCGAACCACAGCCACACCACGCCGGTGCACGGCACCGCGTACAGACCGGCCGCCGGCCGAAGCTGCCGGGCACGGACCAGCACGGCGAACGCGGGCAGCAGCCACACCAGATGGTGCACCCACGTGATCGGGCTGATCAGGCACGCGGTCAGCCCGGTGCGGGCGAACGCCGCCGCCCAGTCGCCGACCGCGACCGCGCGGCGGGCCCGAACCGCCCACACGCCGAGGAGCACCACAATCAGCAGAATGATGCCGAAGTACACGCCGACCAGACCCAGGGCCGCATGCGCGGACGACGGCGCGATCAGCTCACGGACCGGCAGGGCTCCCGCCGTCTCACCTCCCAGTGCGAGAAAGGCGGTACCGGCCGGACCGAGAGCCTGGCAGCGACGGAGACCGGCGGGAGACGCCGTGGCCAACACCCGCAAAGCGTGTCAACGTCGAGTGGCCGGAAAGCGACTGGCCGCCCGTCGGGTGGCGGCCGACTTGTTACGCCACGGCGACTGCGTCGCCCTCGCGGGCGAGGCCGAGGGGACCGGTCCTGGTGCGCTTGCGACGTCAGGCCAAGGGTGAGCCGCTGCCCGCGACGACCTCCGGCCGCAGCAGGTCGGCCAGCCGCTCGGCGGGCAGCAGTCCCTTCTCCAGGACGAGTTCGGCGACTCCGCGTCCGGTGGCGAGCGCTTCCTTGGCGATGTCGGTGGCAGCCGTGTACCCGATGTGCGGGTTGAGGGCGGTGACGAGGCCGATGGAGTTCTGCACGCTCGCGCGCAGCGCCTCGGTGTTGGCAGTGATGCCGGACACGCACCGTTCGGCGAGGGTGAGGCAAGCGGCACGCAAGTGCGTGATGCTCTCCGACAGCGAGTGCAGGATGATCGGCTCGAAGGCGTTGAGCTGGAGCTGTCCGGCTTCCGCGGCCATGGTGATGGTGACGTCGTTGCCGATCACTTCGAAGGCGACCTGGTTGACGACCTCGGGGATCACCGGGTTGACCTTGCCGGGCATGATGCTCGAACCGGCCTGCACCGGCGGCAGGTTGATCTCGCCCAGGCCCGCGCGCGGGCCCGACGACAGCAGCCTGAGGTCGTTGCAGCTCTTGGAGAGCTTCACGGCGATCCGCTTGAGCACGCCGGACATCTGGACGAACGCGCCGCAGTCCTGGGTGGCCTCGACCAGGTTGGCCGCGGTGACGAGCGGGAGCCCGGTGATGTCCGCGAGGTGGCGGCGGGCCGACTCGGCGTATCCGGCGGGGGCGTTGAGGCCGGTACCGATGGCCGTGGCGCCCAGGTTGATCTCGTGGATCAACTCGACCGCCTCGTCAAGACGGCTGCGGTCCTCGTCGATCATGACGGCATAGGCGGAGAACTCCTGGCCCAGCGTCATGGGCACCGCGTCCTGCAACTGTGTGCGGCCCATCTTGAGTACATCGCGGAACTCGACAGCCTTGCGGGCGAAAGCGTCCTGCAGTACGGACATCGCCTTGAGCAGCCCATGCACCGCGAACACCGTCGCGACCTTGACCGCGGTCGGGTAGACGTCATTGGTTGACTGACCGAGGTTGACGTCCTCGTTGGGATGCAGGTACTCGTACTGCCCCTTCGCGTGGCCGAGCAGTTCCAACGCCCTGTTCGCGACGACCTCATTGGCGTTCATGTTCGTCGACGTGCCGGCGCCGCCCTGCACCACGTCGACGACGAACTGTCCGTGCAGCTTGCCGTCACGTATCTCACGACAGGCCTCGACGATGGCAGCGGCCTTCTCCGGCTCCAGCAGCCCGAGTTCCTCGTTCGCGAGGGCGGCGGCCTCCTTCACGGCAGCGAGCGCGTCGATCAGATGCGGGTAGGCGGAGATCGGCATGCCGGTGACGGGGAAGTTCTCCGTGGCACGCAGGGTGTGGATGCCCCAGTACGCGTCGGCGGGGACGTCACGGTCTCCGAGTAGATCGTGCTCGCGGCGGGTGACGGCGGTCATGAGGGAAGCGTCTCCTTCTGAGGGGTGAGGGTGAGCGCCCCTTCAGGGGCGCGGGGCTGTGTCCCTTCAGGGGCGCGGGGCTGTGTCCCTTCAGGGGCGCGGGGCTGTGTCCCTTCAGGGGCGCGGGGCTGTGTCCCTTCAGGGGCGCGGGGCTGTGTCCCTTCAGGGGCGCGGGGCTGTGTCAATGTGCGGCTCCGCCGCGTGGGCGAGACCGGCCGCACTCGGCCCCGCAGCCGCCGGACAAGAAGTCCGGCACGTCCTTAGGCGCAAGCCGAAGCAACAACCGGCTCCAGCGACGGAACGGGCCGCACATACCCGACCGACCGACCGCCCCCCAGCAGCGGCTCACCCGCGAACTCGGTCAGCAACTCAGGGTCCACGCCCGCGCGGGCGAGCGCCGCCGCGGCAACCGGCACCCGCGCCCGATTCGCCCCATCCGCAATCTTCACGGCCACAGACCGTCCGTCCGGCAGCGCAGCGACCTGCACGCCCTCGAACCCGTCCTTGGCGAGCAGTCCCGGCACGGCCCGCATGAGCGCGGCCACATCCCGCCCGAAGCCGGAGGCCATCTCGGCGTGGTCCCGCATCGCGTCGGCGACCCGGGCCTCAGGAGTGCCGGCTACCGCAGTCGTGATCCGCGCGGCGGCCCGAGCCAGCCCGTGCAGCGACACGGAGAACAGCGGCGCCCCACAGCCGTCGACGGTCACCTGGGCGATCCGCTGCCCGGTGAGATCCTCGACGATCTCCGCGACGGCCTGCTGGAGCGGGTGGCCGGGGTCGAGGTAGCCGTCGAGGGGCCACCCGTTGAGCACGCACGTGTAGAGCATCGCCGCATGCTTGCCGGAGCAGTTCTGCGCGAGCCGGGAGGGCGTCCGGCCGTCCCTCACCCAGGCGTCCCGGACGACGGGGTCGAACGGCAGGTCCGGGACATTGCGGAGGTCGTCCTCGGTGACGCCGGCCAGCTCCAGGATCCGCCGGGTCCCGGCGAGATGGCGTTCCTCTCCGGAGTGACTGGCCGCGGCGAGCGACAGCAGCTCTCCGTCGAGCGGAAGCCCGGCGCGCACCATGGCGGCGGCCTGGACGGGCTTGAGCGCCGAGCGCGGATAGAAGGCCGCCTCGATGTCGCCGAGCTGGAGCTGGACCCGGCCGTCGGTGCCGAGGACGACGACGGAGCCGTAGTGGATGCCCTCGATCACCCCGCCGCGTATCAGGTGGGCGAGGGGGGTGTGGCGGGGTTCGCGGATCAGGGGGGCGTCCGCGACGGAGCTGCTGTGCATCACTGCCTGGTCGGGTTCGGCCGATACGCGGTTCACGCGTCGGCTCCGGTGGGTGAGTTGCGCGCTGTACGGCTGCGGACGGCGTACCAGCCCGCGACCAGCGCCGCGACGATCAGCGGGAGGCAGAGCACGGTGGTGCGTCCGGCGCCGCCGTCGGCGTACATGAGGACCAGGACGGAGGCGAGGAAGGCCAGCGTCACGAGTTCGGTCCAGGGGGAGCCCGGCAGTCGGTAGCCGGGGCGGGTGAGTTCGCCCTTCTGGGTCTTCTGCCAGAAGAGCAGGTGACAGACCATGATCATGCCCCAGGTCGCGAGGATGCCGATCGCCGCGAAGTTGAGGACGATTTCGAACGCGTCGGCGGGGACGACGAAGTTGAGGCCCACACCGAGGACACAGATACCGCTGGTGAGCAGGATTCCGCCGTACGGAACCTGGCTGCGGCTCATCAAGGAGGTGAACTGGGGCGCGGAGCCGTTCATGGCCATGGAGCGCAGGATGCGGCCGGTGGAGTACAGGCCGGAGTTGAGTGAGGACATGGCCGCGGTGAGGACGACGAGGTTCATCACGCCGCCCGCCGCCGGAATGCCGATGTTGGACAGCACGGTCACGAAGGGGCTCTCACCGGCGCTGTACCTGTTCCACGGCAGCAGCATCGACAGCAGGACGACCGAGCCGACGTAGAACAGGGCCACGCGCCACATGATCGAGTTGATCGCCTTCGGCATGATCTTCTCGGGGTTCTCGGTCTCGCCCGCGGCGACGCCGACCAGTTCGACGGATGCGTAGGCGAAGACGACGCCCTGGATGATCAGCAGCATGGGCAGCAGGCCGTTGGGGAAGACGCCGCCGTGGTCGGTGATCAGTGAGGCGCCGGGGGTGTCTCCGTCGACGGGGTGCTGGGTGACCAGCAGGAAGATGCCGATGCACATGAAGATCACCAGCGCGCTGACCTTGACGATCGCGAACCAGAACTCCAGTTCGCCGAAGATCTTGACCGAGATCAGATTGACGGTCAGCACGACCGCGAGCGCGATCAAGGCGATCAACCATTGGGGGATGTCGGAGAACATGCCCCAGTAGTGCGTGTACGTGGCCACGGCCGTGATGTCGGCGATACCGGTCGTCGCCCAGTTGAGGAAGTACATCCAGCCCGCGGTGTACGCACCCTTCTCCCCCATGAACTCCCGGGCGTACGACACGAAGGCGCCGGACGACGGCCGGTACAGGACGAGTTCGCCGAGGGCCCGGACGACGAGGAAGGCGAAGATTCCGCAGACCGCGTAGGCGATGAACAGAGAAGGACCGGCGTCGGCGAGGCGGCCGCCCGCGCCGAGGAAGAGGCCGGTGCCGATGGCGCCACCGATGGCGATCATGTTGACGTGCCGGGACTTCAGGGACTTGCTGTAGCCCTCGTCGCCGGCATCGACATGGCCGGAACGTTTCTGCACGCCCTCGTGCAGGGACTGCTCGCTCACGCCTCGGGTCCGCCTTCCGTGGGGGTGTCGGTGCGCGCGGAGCGCACGATGTCGGTGAGGGTCGTCTCGACCCGGTCGAGGTGGTGGGTCATGGCGTCGACCGCGTCCTGCTCGCTGCCGTCCATCAGCGCCTCGACGATCGCCCGGTGCTCCCGGTTGGACTGCTCGCGCCGGCCGCCCAGCTCGTTGAGGAACGCGGACTGGCGGGCCAGTGCGTCGCGGATCTCCTCGATGACCCGGCGGAACACCGGGTTCTGGGCGGCCTCGGCGACGGCCAGGTGGAAGAGCGTGTCCATCGCGACCCACGCCGTGGTGTCCGTCTCCCGCTCCATACGGTCGAGAAGGTGGGCCAGGTGATCCAGGTTCTCCGGGGTGCGGCGTGCCGCCGCATACCCGGCGACCGGGATCTCGACATGGCGGCGCACCTCAAGGAGGTCACTGGCCACATAGTCGCCGAAGGTGGGGTCCTCGACGGCGTTGGCGACGACGAAGGTGCCCTTCCCGGTCTTGGAGACCGTCAGGCCCATGGTCTGCAGCGCCCGCAGGGCCTCGCGCAGCACCGGCCGGCTGATCTCCAGGGTGCGGCACAGCTCCGCCTCGGAGGGGAGCTTGTCCCCGATGGCATACTCGCCGCGCTCGATGGCGCCGCGGAGGTGCCCGAGTACCGCTTCCATGGCGCTGACGCGCCGCGGCGGCTGACTGGCTGTCCGGCTGTCTGACAGGTTCACGGGAGTGATACTCCGGGCGGCGGGTGGGAGCTGTCAAGCCTGGATGAAAGGAGAATTTCAGGGGTGTGCGGACTGAAGGCCCCACACCCCTGGGCGTCAGCTGTTCAGGACGCCGGTGCCGAGCAGGCCGAACAGCAGCAGGCCCACGGCGATGCGGTAGATGACGAAGGCGTTGAACGAGTGCTTGGCGACGAACTTGAGCAGCCAGGCGATCGAGGCGTAGGCCACCACGAAGGAGACCAGCGTGCCGACGACCAGCGGGGCGGCGCCCGCACCCGCGCCGAGGGCATCCTTCAGCTCGTAGATCCCGGCGCCGGTCAGGGCGGGGATGCCGAGGAAGAAGGACAGGCGGGTGGCGGCGACCCGGTCCAGGTCGAGCATGAGCGCGGTGGACATGGTGGCGCCGGAGCGCGAGAAGCCGGGGAAGAGCAGGGCGAGGATCTGTGAGCTGCCGACCAGCATCGCGTCCTTGAAGGACGTGTCGTCCTCACCTCGCTTGTGCCGGCCCATCCGGTCCGCCGCCCACATCACGCCACTGCCGACGATCAGCGAGCCCGCGACCACCCAGAGGGAGGCCAGCGGACCCTCGATGAGCGGCTTGGCCGCCAGGCCCACCGCCACGATCGGGATGGTCGCGGCGATCACCCACCAGGCGAACTTGTAGTCGTGGTGGTAGCGCTCCTCACGGTCGGCGAGACCGCGGAACCAGGCGGTCATGATCCGCATGATGTCCTTGAAGAAGTACACGAGCACGGCGGCGATCGCGCCGACCTGGATGACGGCCGAGAACCCGACGACGGCGTCGTCGTCCACCGGGATGCCCATCAGCCCTTCGGTGATCTTCAGATGGCCGGTGGAGGAGACGGGCAGGAACTCGGTCACCCCCTCGACGGCTCCGAGGACGACGGCCTGACCGACGCTGATGGCGCTCATGGGATCCCGTTCTGGGGAAGGTGGTCGACAGTGCGGTGACCAGTCTTACCGCGTGTCGGTGTGTTTCCGCGCCAGGCCCGGGCCTAGGCCCACACCGTCTGCGCGAGCCACACCCCGGCGAACGCCGCGCCCAGCCCCGCCACCACGCTGCCGACGACGTTGGCGACGGCGTAGAGCCCCGCTCCCGTCTCGGTGAGTCGCAGCGTCTCGTACGAGAAGGTCGAGTAGGTGGTGAGCGCCCCGCACAGACCGGTGCCGAGCAGGAGCTGAGCCTGGGAACTCGCGGCTGAGGTCAACAGGCCGAGGATCAGACACCCGGTGATGTTCACCGCGAAGGTGCCCCAGGGGAACACCGAATCGTGCCGGGACTGAACGGCGCGGTCGGTGAGATAGCGGAGCGGTGCGCCGACCATGGCGCCCCCGAGGACGAGCAGCCAGTTCACAACGCCTTCTTACCCTCCGTGTCCGATTCACCCGGTCCGGTGTCGCGGCCGGTGTACCGGATGACCTCGCAGTCGTCGAGGATGACGAGTCCTTCGGTGACGAGTTCGTCGAGCTGCGGCAGAAAGGCGCGGACGCGTTCCTCGGTGTCCACGATCACGATCGCGACGGGCAGGTCCTCGCTCAGGGACAACAGCCGTGAGGTGTGGATCAGGGAGGAGGCGCCGAACCCCTCGATGCCACGGAAGACACTGGCACCGGCGAGGCCCGCCGCGCGTGCCCGGTGCACGATCTCCGTGTAGAGGGGCTTGTGGCGCCAGATGTCGTTCTCACCGATGAAGACGGTCACGCGCAGTGCACTGCCGGTCAGCCTCATCATGACTGCCTCCGCTTCAGGACACGCCGGGTCCCCATGGCCGCGAGCCACACCGCCGTCAGAGCGGCGGACAGGGTCGCGGCGAGATAGCCCAGCGCGGTGCCGGGGCGGTCCGCGTCCACCAGCTTCTGGATGTCGACGGCATACGTGGAGAAGGTGGTGAAGCCGCCGAGCACACCCGTGCCGAAGAAGGGGCGCAGCAGACGGTGGGCGGCCCACACCTCGGTGATGACCACCATGAACACCCCGATCACGGCGCAGCCGACCACGTTGGTCCAGAAGGTCGCCCAGGGGAATCCGCCCGGCGTCGTCGGCCACCACAGGGCAGCGGCGTACCGGCCTGCCGCGCCGACACCCCCGCCCAGTGCGACCACCGCGACGACGGGCGCCTGACCGTGCCGGGCAGGCCGCTGCGATGTACGGAGCGTGGTGGTCTCGGGGGCTGTCATGTCGTGCGTCTCCTACTCGCCGGAACCCGGGCATGCGGTCGTCGCAAGTAGGGACCGTTGGCGGCATCCGTGCCGCGGTTCGGGTACGGCGGGCCCCACCGCCGTGCCGCGAGGACTGATCGCGGCCGGACATCAGGGTAACTCCGGCAGTCCGCGGGGTCACTTCGTGACCGGTGCCTCGCACACGGCCACGCCCCGCTCCCACAGGCTGCCGAGGATCAGGTGCCCGTTCGTCTCGCAGACGCTGGTGACCATGCGGAAGCGGGAGTGGCGGAGGGTCAGGTGGTGCACGACGGTGCCTTGGTCGTCGTAGGCCAGGACCCCGGACCATGCCGTCGGGCGGAAGGGGGCGCGCACGGCGAGGCGTGCGGCGCCGCGGCGCACGGTCGGGGTGGTGCGGTGGAGCAGGTCCAGCGGGGGGACACGCGGGCCGGCCAGGGAGACCCAGACGGGGCCCTCCGGTCCCGCGCGCCACAGGTTGTCCGGCATACCCGGGAGATCCTCGGCGAACGGTTCGGACCGTCCCGCCTTCAGCCCGGTGAGCCAGTAACGGGTGAGGCGACGAGCGCCGGTCTCGGCGACGACCAGGAAGGATTCATCGCCGCTCGCGGCGAGCCCATTGGCGAACTGGAGGCCCTCCAGGAGCACTTCGGGCCTGTCCGAGCCCGGGGTGAGACGGAGGAGGCGGCCCGTTCCGGTGTGCTCGACCAGATCGCCGATCCAGTGCTCCAGGGGGTAGCGGCGGCTGGAGACGGTGAAGCAGACACTGCCGTCGGACAGGGCGATCACATTGCTGCAGAACCGCAGCCGCTCCCCCGCCACCGAGTCGACGAGGATGCGGACGACTCCGTCACGGAGTCCGACGCGGAGCAGCCCGTGCACGGCGTCGCACACCAACAGGGCGTCGTCCGGGAGCAGTTCGAGTCCGAGCGGCCTGCCTCCGGTCTCGGCGAGGACCTCGACGCGCGCGGCGAACGGCTCCGTCAGTCCGTCGAGGCGCACGATACGGCCGTCCTCGACGCCGGTCAGCACCCGGCCGCGCGCGTCGGTCACCACGTCCTCGGGGCCGCGGCCGCCGATCGCGACGTAGTGCCGGGGGACGAGAGCGGTGGGTCCGTCCATGCGCGCCTGCCCTTCGTTCCTGCCCTGCGGAGCCGGCCGCGGCTACCAGCCCTTCTCGAACATCCGCGCCACCTCGGCGATCCGCACCTCGTCGCGCCGGTAGTAGGTGCGCAGCCGGATCTTCCTGGTGCGCAGCACGCCGACGGCGGCGAGCAGGCCCAGATGCGTTTCCGCGGCCGAGCGGGACACGCCGAGCTTCGCGGCGACGGCGGCCGCGGTGACGCCGTCCTCGACGGCGCTCGCGTGCCGCTGGGGCGGGAAGTGCGCGGCGGGATCCTTGAGCCACTCCAGGATGTCCAGCCTCCGCTGACTGACGGGAGTCCTCAGCATCTCGCCCCTCCGTCCCGGCCTCATCGGACCGCGTGTGCCCACTCTTGCGCAGTCCAGGCCGCCACGTCCGGAACTTCGCCACCTTTGTCCGGTATCGAACGTCCGTGCGCTCTGTATGGGGTGGAGCGTGCGCTCTGTATGGGGCGGAGCCGGCACGGACAGGGCCCGGCCGCACCGCGGCCGGGCCCCTTCCATCACTGGCTCAGCGGTGGCTGAACCATGCCATCGCCGGGAGTGCCCTGTCGTCGTAGCCGAACAGGGCCTGGTTCTCCCAGGCGTTGCCGGAGGAGGAGTCGGTGGGGTCCCAGCCGTTGCCGGTGACCGCCGTCCAGGTCGCCTCCCAGTAGAAGACACCGAGGCCGCGGCCGTTGGGAACGGCTTCCACGATGCTCGCGATGTCCTTCATCCACCGGGTCTGGCCGGATGTCGAAGCCGGGTAGCCGGAGACGAGTTCACCGCTGAGGTCGATGATGTTCTCGTGTGAGTCCTCGCTGTCGAGCCGGAACGGATAGGCCGTCTCGGCGACGAAGACCGGCTTGCCGTAGCGGGAGGCCGCGTCGTCCAGGGTGGTCTGGAAGTCGTAGAGCGAGCCGTGCCAGTAGCCGTAGTACGACAGGCCTATCGCGTCGAACCTCACGCCGTTCGCGACCGCCGAGTCGAACCACCAGCGGGTGCCGGACAGGTCGCCGCCCCTGGCGAGGTGCAGGGCGACGGTGGTGGACGAGTTGACGGCCTTGACGGCGTCGTATCCGCTGTTGAGCAGCCCGGCGAGCTGCGTCCAGTTGTCCGTGGAACCCTCGGACCACAGCATGCCGCCGTTGATCTCATTGCCCACCTGGACCATGTCGGCGGTGGTGCCCTGGGCCTTCAACGCGTTCAACACGTCGTACGTGTGGTTGTACACGTCCGACCTGAGCTGGCTGTACGAGTGGCCCGCCCACGCGGCCGGCTTGGACTGGGCGCCCGGGTCGGCCCAGATGTCCGAGTAGTGGAAGTCGACCAGCAGCTTCATGCCCTGCGCCTTGACGCGCCTGGCCGTCTCCAGCACGCGCGCCTTGTTGTTGTAGCCGTCGGCCGGGTTCACCCAGACCTTCAGGCGCGCGTAGTTCATGCCGGACGACCTGAGGATCGAGAGGGCGTCACCGGTCGTGCCGGAGCTGTTCCTGTAGACGCCGCCCTTGGCCTCGCTCTTGGCGAGCGAGGAGACGTCGGCACCATGGATCGACGTACTGGACGTGCCCGACGCGAAGCTCAGGTCGTCAACGTTGATCCAGTTGCCGGCGTTCGCGTCACTGTTGATGCTGATCGTGCACTGGTTGTTCGTCACATTGATCGGCACGACGATCCGGATCCACCCGCTGGCGGACACCGGCAGGTCGGTGCGCTGCTCCGAACTCCCGCAGTTCCTCAGGGCTATGTACGCCGAGTTCTGCCCGCCGCCGGAACGGACCCAGGCGGTCAGCTTGTAGTTGCCGTTGGTCAGCCCCGACAGGTACTGGTACGTCTCCACCTTGTAGGCGGAGGACGAGTAGTGGCTCAGCCGGTAACTCCCGCTGCGGCCACCGGCCTCGACGTACGAGGCGCCGGTCGAGCCGTACTCCGACCAGCCGGTGGGCGTGGCGACTCCCGAGCCGTCCGATTCGAACCCGGTGTTGGTGAGGGTGCTGGCCGCCTGGGCGGTCTGCGCGGGCAGGGCGGTGAGGGCGAGACCCGCCGCGAGCGGCAGCAGCAGGGCTCTCAGGGTGCGTCTGGGATGGAACATCGTCGTCCGTCGTCCCTTCGACATGAATGGAGATGGGGGTGCCCCCTCGCCGAGCAGGTGAGGGGTCCCCCTCCGCCCGCGGCTCTCGTGGCACGCGCGGGCGGAGGGGAGTCGGCTCAGCCGTCGAGTCGTACGACCCGCACGGCTCCCGCGGGGACCGCGAGACGGCCCGCGGCGCGTTCGCCCGTCAGCAGTTCGGTGCCGTGCGCCTCCAGCGGCACCTTGGCGTCGGACGGGCTGTGGTTGATCGCGAACAGGAACGTGCCCGAATCGCCGGTTCGGCGCACCACTTCGACGTCGTACGGCAGGTCGGCGCGCGGCGGGATACGGGCGTCCTCTGCGGCCCAGCCGAGCAGGGCGTCCAGGCCGTGTGCGTCGAGGCGGGTGGACACGTACCAGGCGGTGCCCTCGCCGAGGCGGTGCCGGGTGACGGCCGGGTGGCCGGCGGTGAGGCCGTCGGCGTACGTCCACACGGTCTCGGCGGCGCCGGGAACCACGAACTCGGTCCACACGTCGCCGGTGAGTTCGGAGCCGTCCGGGCCGGTGATCCGGACGCTGTCGCCTTCCAGGAGCGGCGAGAACTCCTCGACGGTCAGGCCGAGGACCTCCCTGAGCGGGCCCGGACAGGCGCCCTCGTGCACGGCGTCGTGCTCGTCGACGATGCCCGAGAAGTACGACACGACGAGGGTGCCGCCGTTCTCGACGTACTCGCGCACGTTGTTCCCGGCCGCCTCCGTCATCAGGTACAGAGCCGGCACGACGACAAGGGGATACCTCGACAAGTCGGCTTCCGGGTGGGCGAAGTCGACCGTGAGGTGACGGTCGTACAGGGCCTCGTAGAAGGAGTCGGCGCGCTCGCGCGCGTCGTGGTCCTCGGTGGGGCGCCACTGGAGGTTCTGCGCCCACCACGAGTGCCAGTCCCACAGGACGGCCACGTCGGCCCGGGTGCGGGTGCCGCGCAGCGGGCTCAACGAGTCGATGGAGGCGCCGAGTTCGACGACCTCGCGCCAGACGCGGGTGTCCGTGCCACCGTGCGGCAGCATCGCCGAGTGGAACTTCTCGGCGCCACGACGGGACTGCCGCCACTGGAAGAACAGGGCGCCGTCGGAGCCGCGGGCCACGTGGGTGAGGGAGTTGCGGGCCATCTGGCCGGGGGCCTTGGCGGGGTTGCGGGGCTGCCAGTTGACGCCCGACGTGGAGTGCTCCAGGAGCAGCCAGGGGGCGCCGTCGGCGACGGAGCGGGTGAGGTCGGCGGCCATCGCCAGGTTGACGTGGGTGCGGCGGCCGTCGGTGATCAGGTAGTGGTCGTTGGTGACGATGTCGACCTCGCGGCCCCAGGCCCAGTAGTCGACGGAGTCGCACTGGCTGAGTGCGGTCATGAAGTTCGTCGTGACCGGGACGCCGGGTGAGAGCCGGTGCAGGATGTCCCGCTCCATCACGAAGTTCTCGCGCATGGTGGCGTCGGCGAACCGCTTGTAGTCCAGCGCCTGGGCCGGGTTGCCGACGGTGGGCGCGAGCCGCGGCGGGTTGATCTGCTCGAAGTCGCCGTAGCGCTGGCCCCAGAACGCCGTTCCCCAGGCGTCGTTGACCGCGTCCACCGTCTCGTACGTCGTGGCCAGCCAGCGGCGGAAGTGGGCGGCGCAGGAGTCGCAGTAGCAGGCGGAGACCGGGACGCCGTACTCGTTGTGCACGTGCCATATCGCCAGCGCCGGGTGGTCGCCGTAGCGCTCGGCGAGCCGTGTGGTGATGTCAGCGGCGGCGGCACGGTAGTCGGCGTTGCTGTGGCAGATGGCCGCGCGCGAGCCGAACTCGTAGCGCACGCCCTCCGCGGTGACCGGCAGGGCCTCGGGGTGGGCGCGGTAGAACCAGGCGGGCGGGGCGGCGGTGGGGGTGCCCAGGTCGGCGCGGATGCCGTTCTCGTGCAGCAGGTCGAGCAGGCGGTCGAGCCAGCCGAAGTCGTACTCCCCGGGTGAGCGTTCCAGCAGCGCCCAGGAGAAGATCCCGACGCTCACCATGGTGACCCCGGCCTCCCGCATCAGCCGGACGTCCTCGTACCAGACGCTCTCCGGCCACTGCTCGGGGTTGTAGTCCCCACCGAAGGCGAGCCTGGTGAGGCCCCTGGGGGTGGTATCCGGCATGGATTTCTCCCGTTTGGTCGATCATTTGGGAACGTGCACACACAGCTGCGGCGACGCGATCCCAACATAACCGCACAGCAACAACCATTGACAAGTGTCCAGGATGTTTCTCTACTGTGAACGCTCACAGAAGCACCGCGAGCGAGCCGAGGGGAAGCCCCCCGGAGGTGAGCCGCGCAACAAGAGGGGCAGGTTCTCGCAGCAGGCGAGGACCCAGGTCAGGGGAGAGATCCATGCCGAACACGAAGCGCCGACGCCTCGTGGCAACCACCGTCGCCGTCACACTCGGTGCCACCGCCCTCGCCGCTTGCGGCTCGTCCGACGACGACAGCGAAACCGAATCGGGGCCGGTCTCGCTGACGTACTGGACCTGGACGCCCGGCATGGACAAGGTCGTCGACCTGTGGAACAAGGGCCAGGGCAAGGAGGAGCAGATCAATGTCACGGTGAAGAAGCAGGCGTCCGGCGACACCCTGGTCACCAAGATCCTCACCGCGCACAAGGCGGGCGAGGCGCCCGACCTGGTGCAGGCCGAGTACCAGGCGCTGCCGACACTGGTCAGCAATGACGCGCTCGCCGACATATCGGGTGACGTCGGCGACGCGCAGAGCAAGTTCGCCGAGGGCGTCTGGCAGCAGACCACGCTCGGCACGGACGCGGTCTACGCGGTCCCGCAGGACATCGGGCCGATGATGTTCTACTACCGCGAGGACCTGTTCAAGAAGTACGACCTGACGGTTCCGACGACCTGGGACGAGTTCGCCGAAACGGCCCGCGCGCTGAAGAAGAAGTCCCCGGACACCGACCTCACCACGTTCTCCGCCAACGACTCCGGCCTCTTCGCGGGCCTCGCCCAGCAGGCCGGCGCGCAGTGGTGGACCACCGAGGGCGACAAGTGGAAGGTCGGCATCGATGACGCGGCGACCCAGAAGGTCGCCACGTTCTGGGGTGACCTCGTCGCGGAAGGCGCCATCGACAACCAGCCGATGTACACCCCGGCCTGGAACAAGGCGCTGAACACCGGCAAGCAGATCGCCTGGGTCTCCGCCGTGTGGGCGCCGGGCACGCTGACCACCGCCGCGCCCGACACCAAGGGCAAGTGGGCCATGGCCCCGCTCCCCCAGTGGTCCGAGAGCGAGAACGTCACCGGCAGCTGGGGCGGCTCCTCCACCGGCGTCACCACGGACTCCGAGCACAAGGAGGCCGCCGCGAAGTTCGCCGCCTGGCTGAACACCGACGGCGAAGCGCTCAACGCGCTGGCCAAGGAGGGCGGCATCTACCCGGCCTCCACGTCCGCCCAGCTCAGCGGCGCCTTCCAGACCCCGCCGGACTACTTCTCCAACCAGGCGGACTTCTACACCGAGGCCGCCGAGATCGCGGAGACCACCGCGCCGTCCGCGTGGGGCCCGAACGTGAACGTCGCCTACACGAGCTTCAAGGACGCGTTCGGCGCCGCCGCCAAGAACAAGTCGGACTTCACCGACGCCCTGAAGACGATGCAGGACGACACGGTAGCCGACATGAAGAAGCAGGGCTTCGGAGTCTCCGAGTGACCAGCGCACGCCGGAAGTCGTACGGGGTCAAGGGGGCCCCGTACGCCTTCCTTCTTCCCGCAACGGTCCTCTTCCTCCTGTTCTTCGCACTCCCCATCGGCTACGCCCTCTGGCTCAGCTTCCGCAAAGTGCGGGTCTCGGGCCTCGGCCTGGGCTCCGGCGCCCGTACGGAGGTCTGGGCCGGCCTGGAGAACTACACCGACGCCCTCACCGACAGCGAGCTGGTGGACGGCGCGCTGCGTGTGCTGGGCTACGGCTGCATCGTGATCCCGGTGATGCTGGGCCTGGCCCTGCTGTTCGCGTTGATGCTGGACTCCGACAAGGTGCGGCTCGCCCCCTTCACCCGGCTCGCGATCTTCCTGCCGTACGCCATTCCCGGCGTGGTGGCAGCGCTGCTGTGGGGCTTCCTGTATCTGCCGGACGTCAGCCCGTTCTACTTCGTGCTCGACAAGCTGGGTCTGCCGCAGCCGGACCTGCTGGACGGCGGTCCGCTGTATCTCGCCCTGTCGAACATCGCGGTCTGGGGCGGCACCGGCTTCAACATGATCGTCATCTACACCTCCCTGCAGGCCATCCCGGCGGAGGTGTACGAGGCGGCGAAGCTGGACGGCGCCACCCCGGTGCAGATCGCGCTGAAGGTCAAGATTCCGATGGTGGCGCCGTCTCTGGTGCTCACCTTCTTCTTCTCGATCATCGCGACGCTCCAGGTGTTCAGCGAGCCGACCACCCTCAAGCCCCTCACCAACTCCGTGAACACGAGCTGGAGTCCACTGATGAAGGTGTACCAGGACGCCTTCGGCAAGGGCGACATCTACGCGGCCGCCGCCCAGGCCGTGATCATCGCCTTCGTCACGCTCGTGCTGTCCTTCGGCTTCCTGCGAGCCGCGAACCGCCGTACCAGGCAGGAGGCAGCACGATGAGTTCTCTTGCCGTCCGCAAGGCCGCGCCGGCCGCCGGCACCACGCCCGGCACCGCCCAGGGCCCGCCGCTGCGCCGCCGGATCGCCCTCATACCGACGATCACGCTGCTGATCGGCGCGATCTACTGCCTGCTGCCCGTCGCCTGGGTGGCGATCGCGGCCACCAAGTCCGGCAGTGAGCTGTTCTCCACGTTCACGTTCCTGCCGGGCAGCGGCTTCGCCGACAACATCAGGGACCTCAACGCCTATCGCGACGGCGTCTACTGGAAGTGGATGGGCAACTCCGCCCTGTACGCCGGTGTGGGCGCCCTGCTGTCGACGGTCGTGTCGGCGTTCAGCGGCTACGCGCTGGCGATCTACCGCTTCCGCGGCCGGGAGGCGATCTTCAACGTGCTGCTCGCGGGTGTGCTGATGCCGCCGGTGATCCTCGCCATCCCGCAGTACCTGCTGCTGGCGGAGGCGAACCTCACGGACTCGTACCTGTCCGTGCTGCTGCCGCTGATCCTGTCGCCGTACGGCGTCTACCTCTCCCGGATCTACGCCACCGCCGCCGTCCCGGCCGACGTGGTCGAGGCCGGGCGGATGGACGGCGCGAGCGAGTGGCGGATCTTCACCCGGGTCGCGCTGCCGATGATGGTGCCGGGGCTGGTGACGGTGTTCCTGTTCCAGTTCGTCGCCGTGTGGAACAACTTCCTGCTGCCGTACATCATGCTCAGCGACGACGAGAAGTTCCCGATCACGCTCGGTCTGTACACGCTCCTGGAGCAGGGCGCGAACACCCCGGCGCTCTACACCCTGGTGATCACCGGCGCCCTCATCGCGGTCGTCCCGCTGGTGGCGCTCTTCCTGGTCATCCAGCGGTTCTGGAGCCTCGATCTGCTCTCCGGAGCCGTAAAGTCATGACCATGAGCAATACGGGGGGCCGACGCAGACCGCCGACGATCCATGACGTGGCGCGCGAGGCAGGGGTCTCCCGGGGCACCGTCTCGCGTGTGCTCAACGGCGGGCACTACGTCAGCCCCACCGCCCAGGAGGCGGTCAACGCCGCGATCCGCAAGACGGGTTACGTCGTCAACCGGCACGCCCGCTCGCTGATCACCGGACGGTCGGACTCGATCGGCTTTCTGCTGACGGAACCGCAGGAGAAGCTCTTCGAGGACCCCAACTTCAATGTCCTGCTGCGGTGTTGCACCCAGGCGCTGGCCTCGCACGACATCCCGCTGCTGCTGATGCTGGCCGGCACGGAGGACGAACGGCGCCGGATAACGCGGTACATCACCGCGGGCCACGTCGACGGCGTGCTCGTGGTGTCCGGCCACTCCGGGGACCTGGTGGCCGACGAACTGCGCGAGGCGGGGGTGCCCGTCGTGCAGTGCGGCAAGCCCATGGGACGCGGCTCCAAGGTGAGTTACGTGGCCGCCGACGACCGGGACGGCGCCCGTGACATGGTGCGCCATCTGCTCTCGCTGGGCCGCCGCCGCATCGGTGTCGTGACCGGTCCGCTGGACAGCCCGGGTGGCGTCGACCGCCTCGCCGGGTACAAGGAGGTGCTCATCGAGGCGGGCGTCGGGATCGACGAGCGCCTCATCGTCTCCGGCGACTACAGCCGGGCCAGCGGCGAGGCCGGGGCCGAACGGCTGCTGGCGCGGGCCCCGGACATGGACGCCGTGTTCGTGGCCTCCGACCTGATGGCGCAGGGCGCGCTGACGGCACTGCGCCGGGCGGGCCGCCGGGTCCCCGAGGACGTGTCGGTGGGCGGCTTCGACGACTCCACCGCCGCGACGGAGTCCACCCCCGCCCTCACCACGATCCGCCAGCCCTACGACCGCATCAGCAACGAGATGGTGCGGGTGCTGCTGGCCCAGATCGGCGGCGAGGACCCGGCGGCGGTGATCCTGCCGACGGAGCTGGTGAAGCGGGAGTCGGCGTAGCCCCCGGTCGTACGCGGTGGGCCGGAGCAACCGGTGGCCAGGAGCCGAGAAGCCGCCCGCCACTCCCCCGTCCCAGCGTGCGACCAGCGGGTGAACCCCTCGGCGTGACCTGGCGCAGAAGGCGGGTGCGGACTGCTCCAGCATCCTGCCTGAGTCGTCTTTCGAGTGCCGTTCAGGTGTGGATGCATGTGCATTAACATGGGGTGTATGGCAGTCGACGCGGCCGAGGCTCGGCTTGAGGAACGCTGGCGGGACATCCTGTCGGTGCACGCACGCACGATCTGCGAGATCGACCGAGCGCTCCATCCGCACGGGCTGGGGGCGAGCGATTTCGAGGTCCTCGACATCCTCGCCTCCACCTCGCCCGAGCAGGGCGACCACTGCCGGGTGCAGAACCTCGTCGGCCGGGTCCATCTCAGCCAGAGCGCGCTGTCCCGGCTCATCGGCCGACTGGAGAAGGACGGCCTGGTGGAGCGCTCGGTGTGCGTGGAGGACCGGCGCGGGGTCTGGGTGGCCCTGACGGGCAAGGGCCGCGACCTGCACGCGGAGGTCCTGCCGTTGCAGCGGGCGGCGCTGGCCCGGATGCTGGGCGGCTGAAAAGGGCGGCGTTCAGCGGACCAGGCGGCCGAGTTCAGCAGCTGTGCGACACCGCCGCCGAGTTCGCCACCGCCTCCAGTGTGGTCGAACTCGGCGCGCTCACCCGTGCGGGCGGGCCAGCAGGGTCCGCACTCCCTCCGACGTGAGGGTCAGCGGATGCCGGGAGGCCCCGTCGATGGTGAGGGCCAGATCGTCGGCGGGCCACTGTGCGGCGAGGGCACCCAGCGGCACCAGTCGGTAGCGGGAGACGAACGGCAGCAGACCGGCCAACTCCGGTTCCGAGGTGAACACGGGCACCGTCGGTTCGCCTCCCGGATGCTCGATGACCGGCAGCGCCACGGCCCCGGGATCGGTGGCGTCCTCCTCGCTGACGTCGTCGGGCACGGGCACGAGCACGTCGGCGCTCGCGAGCGTGTCCAGCGCCGCCGTGTCCTCGGTGTTCTGGGCCAGCACATCCAGCGCGCGCTGGGCCGCGGTGGCGGTGGTGTGAGGTGTCTCCATGGCAGATTCCCTGGTAGCGGCAGTCGTACGGCCCGCTCGGAACGGAGGCGGGTCCTGCTCGCGTACCCCATCCGGAGCAGCGCATTCCTCCGAGATCAGGATGGGGCGGCGTGCACACGGCAAGTGGTCCGAGGTACCGACCGTATACCGCCAATCAGGTGCATGTGGGGGAATTCGGGGTGGTGCGGGGGCATCTGGTCCCGGGGCGTGCCTCGTGCGCCGTCCACCGGCATCACTCGACTGGCCCGGCCACGGGTAGCTGTAGTCGCGGAATGTGACAGTCCGCACATCGATTGTCACTCATGGCGACAGGAGAGAAGGGCGCCCCCGGCCGGCGCCGAACTGGCCGAGCTGATCGCGGCGTTGCTGTCGGCGCGGGTCACCGCGCGGCTGCGGCTGCCGTCCGCTCCCGCCGGACCGGGTACGTCGGCGGTCCGGCCGGTGGGGGCCGCACTGCCCACGCCGCCGCCCGCCGCCGTCGTACGACTGCCGGGGCCACGTATGCCGACGGGTCCCGCCGGTCTCGGTACGTCGGCCGCCCGAGCGTTCGCCCCCGGTCCGCCCGCGGAGGTGCCGCCCGTCGAACCCGGCGCGCGGCTGCACTGTCCGCCCGCCGTGCGTGACGACCCAGCCCTGGGCGAGACCGTCGACGCGCGGCTGGTCGAGTGGGCCGAGGAGGTCGGGATCTACCCCGGCCAGCTCGACAAGGTCCAGCGGGCGGGCTTCGGCCGACTGATCATGCTGGCGCACCCCGAGTCGGACGATCCCGACCGGCTGCTGGCGGCGGCCAAGTGCGCCCTGTCCGAGTGGTCCGTCGACGACCACTACATGGACGGCGAAGTGGAGGAGGCCCGGCCCGAACTGCTCGGGCAGCGCCTCGCGATCGCCCACTCGGTGATCGACCAGGCCCACCTTCCGCCGGCGTACGCGCCGCAGCTGGAAAAGGTCGTCCGGGCCGACCCGGTCATGCGGGCCCTGCGCGCGGGGCTCGGCGACCTGGCCCGGTACGCCACCACCAGCCAGGTGCGCCGGCTGCGCAACGAACTGTCCATCATGTTCGTGGCGTACAACCAGGAGGCTGTCTGGCAGCTGAGCGAACAGACGCCGCCTGTCTGGGAGTTCCTGATGCACCGGCACGAGAACAGCTTCGTGCCCTGCATGGTGCTCATCGACGCGGTCGCCGGGTACGAGCTGTCGCAGGGTGAGTTCGCCGACCCGCGGGTGCGCCGCGCCTTCACCATGGCGGGCTCCGCGAGCGTGATCGTCAACGACCTGTACTCCATGGGCAAGGAGAGCCCGACGGACTTCAGCCTGCCCCGGCTGATCGCCGCCGAGGACGACTGCTCCCTGGAGGAGGCCGTGGAGCGCACCGTCGACATCCACAACGAACTCATGCACACCTTCGAGGCGGAAGCGGCTGCCCTCGCCCTCACCGGCTCCCCCGAGCTGCGCCGCTTCCTGGCCGGCATCTGGGCCTGGCTGGGCGGCAGCCGCGAATGGCACGCCCGCAGCGCCCGCTACACCACCGCGACCTGACGCTGACTCACATCGCTTCACCAGCAAGGAGATCGATTCGCCATGTCCATCATCGAGACGCCCGTGCACACCGCACACCACGTCCTGCGCACCGCCTACCAGAAGTCGGTCGCCGCCTACTGGAACGCCGAGAAGAACCCGGTCAATCTCCGCCTCGGTGAGGTCGACGACCTGTACCACCACCACTACGGCCTCGGCGAATACGACCGGTCCGTCCTCGAAGGCCCGGCCGGCACCCGCGAGCAGCGCATGATCGAGGAGATGCACCGGCTGGAGACCGCGCAGGCCGACGTGCTCCTCGACCACCTCGGCGAGATCCGCCCCGAGGACCGTCTCCTGGACGCGGGTTCCGGCCGCGGCGGCACCAGCATCATGGCCAACGCCCGCTTCGGCTGCCACGTCGACGGTGTGAGCATCTCCGAGCAGCAGGTCGCCTTCGCGAGCGACCAGGCGATCAAGCGGGGCGTGGCCGACCAGGTCCGCTTCCACTTCCGCAACATGCTCGACACCGGTCTCGCCACCGGCTCCCGGCGCGGCATCTGGACCAACGAGACGACGATGTACGTCGATCTCTTCGAGTTGTACGGGGAGTTCGCGCGGCTGCTGGAGTACGGCGGCCGGTACGTGTGCGTCACCGGGTGCTCCAACGACGTCCAGGGGCTGCGGTCCAAGGCGGTCAGCAGGATCGACGAGCACTACACGTGCAACATCCACCCCCGCAGCGAGTACTTCAGGGCCCTCGCCGGGAACGGCCTCGTACCGATCGACGTGGTCGACCTGACGCCCGCGACGATTCCCTACTGGGAACTGCGGGCCCAGTCCGAGGTGGCGACGGGGATCGAGGAGGCGTTCCTGACCGCGTACAAGGAAGGCAGCTTCCACTACCTCCTGATCGCGGCCGACCGGATCTGACCCGGGACGACGACGGGTCGGGGGCGGCGGAGACTCCGTTGCCCCCGCGGCGGCCGAGGCCCATTCCCCACGGGCGGTCGGCGCCGCACCGGAAGATGCCCTGGGCCGGGCGGCCGCTGGGGCTCAGTAGCTGAGGGCGGCGGCCCAGTCCCCCCGGCCCTGGGGAGTCAGGTCGAGGACGTGCCACACCGGGCTGAGCAGGTCGATGCCTCGCTGGTCGATGTCGTCGGACATCCGAGGGTGCGCGGAGTAGGAGTGGCGCACCGACCCGTCGTCGTCGCGCGTGAACACGGACACCGTGGAGTCCTGGTTGCCCTCGGCGTCCTCGCTGCCCAGGTCGTATTTGAAGGTGCCGGTCCCGGCGCTGAGCAGTCGCAGGTTCGTCCACTTCCGGTTCCTGGCGTGCGCACGGAGCGTGGGCGGGTCGGCGGCGGCGACGATGGCGAGGTCGACGTTCTGCGCGAGGTGGCGGGCCACGCCGTTGAACCCGTCGCACCACATCGTGCACATGGGGCACGGCTCGGTCTGCTTCTTGCCGTACATGAGGTGGTAGACGACCAGGTCACGTCCGGGCCGGGTGAACAGTTCCGCCAGCCGCACGGTGTGCACGGGTGCGTCACCGGCGTCCAGATCGGCCGGGCCCTCCTCGAACACGTAGTCGTCGACGACCGGCCCCAGCGGCAACCGGCGCCGCAGGTCGGCGACGCGCTCGCGATGGCGCATCAGCTCGATCTCGGCCTGCCGCAGCTCCTCTCGGGCGGTGACGTATTCGGCCGACTCCTCGGTGAGACGGGTGGGACGCATCGCTACCTCCGGCCCCCGTTACAGTCTTTACTGGCTGACGGCCACGATCGGCTTCTCCCCACCACCGTATGCGCCGCGTCAGGACAGGCTGTCGATCTTGCTGCGGACCTTGTCCACGATGGTGGCCGGGAGCGTCGCGTAGCCCTGGAAGCTCAGGTCCTCCTGGCCCTTCGCGCCGGCGAGGTACGTCAGGAACGCCTTGGTGGCCGACCAGGTCGCCGGTCTGTTGCCCTTGTCGCAGACGATCTCGTACGTGACCAGGGCGATCGGGTAGGCGCCCGGCGCCTTGGTCGCGTAGTCGAGCCTGAGTACGAGGTCGCCGTCGGCGCCGGCGACCTCGGCACCGGCGATCGCCTTGGAGGCCGTGAAGACACTGGCGTCGACCGGAGCGGTGGCCCCGGTGGCGATCGCGACCGAGGGAATGTTCCGGGCGATCGCATACGACAGCTCGACATAGCCGATCGCGCCCGCGGTCTTCTTCACCTGTTCGGCAAGGCCCGAGGAACCCTTGGCGGACTGGCCGCCCTTGGCCTGCCACTCCTTGTTGTGCCCGTGCCGCCAGGCGCCCGGTGCGGCGGCGCTCAGGTAGGAGGTGAAATTGTCCGTCGTGCCGGAGGAATCGGAGCGGTGCGACGCCTTGATCGACGTCGACGGCAGCTTGGTGCCGGGGTTGAGTTTCGCGATCGCCGGATCGTTCCACTTCGTGATCTGCGAATCGAAGACCTTGGCGAGCGTGGGCGCGTCCAGGATCAGCTTGCTGACCCCTGGCAGGTTGTAGGCGATGGCGATCGGGCCGCCGAGCATGGGCAGGTGGACGGCCCGACCGCCGTTGGAGCAGACGCTGCGGGACTGGGTGATCTGGGTGGCGCTCAGTGCGGCGTCGGAACCCGCGAAGGCGGTTCTGCCGTTCAGGAAATCGGTCTGGCCGGCTCCGGAGCCGTTGCCTTCGTAGTTGATCCGGGTCCCGGGGCAGGCCCGCATGTAGTTCTTGATCCAGAACTGCATCGCGAACTCCTGCGCGGTCGAGCCGGAGGCCGGCACAGTGGCCGCCTTGCCGCACGTGACGCCGCCGGCGCCCGTGGTGGTCGGCGAGGCGGCCATGGGCGCTGCGCCGGAGGGCCGGGAGCTGCCGTTCGAGCCGCAGGCCGTCAGGAGCAGGGCACCGGAGACGATCGCCGAGCCGGCCACCAGGGTGCGCGGCCTTCTCTTGCGCTGAGGCTTCACTCTTCGGTGCTCCGTTCTTCAGACCGCCGGATCGGCGCGGCCAAGGGCTGTGGTGCCCTGTGGCCTCCGCAGCGCACGTCCGAGCAGCAACGCCCGCGTTCACTCGCAGTAGCCAAAGGTGACCATTAAGTCACCTTTGGCAAGGATGCCTTCGTCTCGAACGATTGCGCCACCGGAGATGCCGCCGGCGGCATCCGGCGGAAACGCTTCAGCGGCGACCGCCCGGTCACTTCCTGCGCCTTACCGGCGCTCGCTTCCCGGCGAATGCGCGGACGCCCTCCTGGGCGTCGGCGGACACGAGCGGACACCATCCGCTTGGGCCGTGCGGAGCGCGAGCGGACCGCTGGCTGCGATGCGGGGGCCGGCTCACGGGCGCCTGCGAGCGCTCCGCCAAGCCTGGTCATCAGGTTGACCCCACCGTGCGCGTGGGCGGCCCCGGCGGAGATCGGGGCGCCGGTGAGCGCGAGTACCGCCGCAGGCTGGCAGGGCAGTGCTCGGGGCAACCGCAGCAGCCCGCCGACAGCCGCGACAAAGTCGCGCTTCACCTACGGCAGCCCGAACTCCGCGTCCCGTGCGGCGGCGATCAGGCCGGCGGGCAGCGCCAGTTCACAGCCGTCGGCCAGGGCCCCATGGGCAGGTCATGACGGCATGGAGGGTCTTCAACGGACGGCGAGGATTTCCCCGAAGAGGGACGCGTTCAGTGACCGGCGCCCGCAGGGCGGGCGTCTGCGAGTGGTGCGCCGGCCGGAACTCAGCTGCGCAGTTCCGCCGGAAGCGGCACCTCGTAGGGCACAAGGTCGCCCTGATACGCCTGCATGCTGAGCACCTGCAATTCTGGAATGATCTCCATCGTGAGCTTGACCGGTTCGCCTTCGAAATGCGCGAACAGAGCCTCCTCGCTCTCCCACAATTCGGTGACCCGGAGGACGCAGGGATCGTCAAGATCGACTGTGAAGCGGTATATGAGGCTCCCCTTTTCCTTGTGCGTCCCTTCCATGGCCGCACGTATCGTGGGAAGGAAACCCTGAAGCGCGGTTTCGCTTGCCGCCTTCAGCGCCACCTCAATAAATATCATCACATCTCCTTTTCGTTTTCCGTGCACCAATAGCCGAACTGAACCCGCGCAAAGCGCCCTCACGTCGGCCGCGTCGCCGCGCGCGACGGCACCGCCCGCACGGACGGCGGTCTCTGAGTCCTCTCGGGAAAGTCAGAACAACCGCATGTCCGACCGTGCGACGAAGCCGATCCGCTCCTCGAAATCTTCGGGGCAACTGAACATCTCCACCGACACGTGCTCGTGCCCGCGCATGTAGGTCGCGAAGATCGGCTCCGCGCCGATTGGTGCCGGTATCTGATAGCCGCGCTTCTCAAGACGCTGGACGAAGTCCACCAGAGTCTCGCGATCGCGGAAGCCGAGCCCGATGTTCATGATGCCCTGGTCGCTCAGCAGGCGATCGTCGAGCACGCGCCCGGCCGGACGGCGATAGGCCATGATCTCGACCCTGATGTCGTTGAGCTTGACGCTAAATCCGTCGACGTCGGCGTCCTCGAAGCCCCATAGCCGCTCCCGGTCCATGTCGATCACGAAATCGCGGTCTTCGGGCAGTCCCAGATCGTCGATCCAGAATTTCCGCGCACCCTCCAGATCTTTCACCGACAGGGCGACGTTGGCGAGCGCGGGGAGCGAGGATTTCGCGTCATCCGCCGGGCCGGCACTGTCTTCCAGCACCTCGACCACGATGCCGGCATAGGGATCGCGGAAGGAGAAACGCCTCTGCCCGCCCAGTTCCACCGGATCGGTCAAGGTTCTCACGCCATGCGCGGCAAGCCGGGAAAGGCAGGCGTCGAAATCGGTCACCAGAATACCGAAGCGCCCCCATCCGATGTCCGAAACCTGCCAGTCGTCGGGCAGCGGCCGCTGCGGGGGCGCAACGTGCTGGAACATCTCGATCTGAGCGAACTTCTGACGTCCCGTCAGCCAGTTGATGAAGAGCGACGCATACGACCCGAGTTCCTGCACTTCGGCCACGCCCTGCCCGCACGCCAGTTCGCTGCGCGCGTCCTCAAAGCGGAACACGTCCATGTAAAAGCTTTTCGCCGCCGGAAGATCGTTGGCGCACAAGGCGATCTGCGAAATTTGAAATGCCATGGCCGGTCTACCTTCTCTCCGAAACGGTGGGAGAAATCACCCGATCACTTGCGTGCATCGAATGTCGACGCTGCACTGACGACGGGGCCTGGCCACGACCGGGCGCATCAAGCCCCAGGTCGAGGACAATCGGGGACTACGCGGGACAGTGCTGGTGGCCCCGCGCCACCGAGCACACGCCTCGGCCGTAGTCCGACTCTGCGAACCTAAGCGGATCGTTGTCCGCTACCGGTGGCAACGTAACCGCCAGATGTCCGGGTTGGCAACGGTCTTGCACGACTTCGCGCGCGAGTCAGGAAGGGACGAGCGGAGTCGGCCGCTACCTGGAGTGGACTGACGAGGAGTGCGCCGGCAGACGCACGCGACTCATTCCGGAGTCGGCTCAGCGCTTCGGGTGCCGTCCGTGCCTCGATCTCGCGTACGTATCCAGTCGTGCCGCTCCTCGGGCGGCGGCGCCTCGGAGTCCGCCAGCCAGACGATGTCGCGGTTCAAGTCCCGTACGTCCTCGCGCGCCCTCGCCACCGGCAGGATGCCGCAGACCCCGAACCCCAGGAGCGCGAAGATCGCTGCCGGCTCGCCTTGAGCCGGGTCCCTGAGCAGTCCCCCCGCCGTGAACGTGAACCCCAGGGTTGTCACGTAGCCGGTCAACACCACGAGCCACGTCCACAAGTGACAACTCCTGCAGAACCGCCGCAGTGCTTCGGAGCGGCTGACGTAACCGACGCGGAAGTCCTCGCCGCACTCTTCGCAGGTGAGCACAGCGGCGCGGCGAAAGCCGCTGTCGTCGGGCGTCGCGCGGACCGGTACCACCGCCGACACCGTGTGATCCGTCACCGTGACCACCGTGCCGTACACGTCCACGATCTGGCGCCGGGTGTGCACCAGCGGGACATATTGGGTACCGAAGCGTGAACCGGCCGTGCGCCCCAGTAGAGCCGAACCGCCCCCAACTGTCACCGGTCAAATCACGCGGGGTCCACTGAGCCGGAGTACACGGCCGCGCCGGTGTTCACGACTCGTCGCGCCTGGGCAGGCGCCAGTTCGGGCGCGGGAAGTGACAGGTGTAGCCGTCCGGGTAGCGCTGGAGGTAGTCCTGGTGCTCCGGCTCGGCCTCCCAGAACGGGCCGGCCGGCACCACCTCGGTCACCGCCGGTCCCGGCCACAGCCCGGACGCGTCGACGTCGGCGATCGTGTCCTGCGCGATGCCGCGCTGCTCGTCGTCGAGGTAGAAGATGGCTGAGCGGTAGCTGAGGCCGATGTCGTTGCCCTGCCGGTTCCTCGTGGTCGGGTCGTGGATCTGGAAGAAGTACTCCAGGATCGTGCGGTAGTCGGTGACCTTGGGATCGAAGACGATCTCGATCGACTCGGCGTGCTTTCCGTGGTCGCGATAGGTGGGCTCGGGCTTGCCGTTGTCGCCGCTGTAGCCCACTCGGGTGCGCACCACTCCGGGAAGCGCCCTGATCAGCTCCTGCATGCCCCAGAAGCAGCCGCCCGCCAGCAGCGCCCTCTCCTCGGCGTCACTCATGGCACCTCACCTTTCTGTCGGCGTCGGTCCGCGCAGGGGTCCAGGCTCGCACGTCGGCCAGGGAACCACTTGGTCACCCGCTTGACCGGTGACTTACGCAGACAAGATCATCACCAGTCAGGGTGACGAAGCCCCGGCAAGGTCGGCCCGCGTCCGCGACGGCCACGGCGGGCCTCGCGTCCGGTGCGTTCGCCCTCGGCGGCTCCGCCGACGGCGCGACCGAGACCGCCGAGACCGCAGACCCCGACCTGCGCGTCGGCGGCTGTCCGGTCATCGCCGCCGCCCGGCCGCCACGCCGACCCCGAGGCCAAGGCCCTGGTCCAGGTCGCCGGCCTTCCTGCCCGCCCCGACGAGAGCGCCGATGCTGATACGGACTGCGGCCCCGCCCCCTCTGCCGTACGGATGTCGCGCTCAGCTCTTCAGCCGGTGCGGATGCGCGGGGTACACCCCGAGAATGCGCACCTCGGTGGAGAAGAAGCGCAGCTCGTGCAGGGCGAGGGCGACGCGCTCGTCGTCGGGGTGGCCCTCGACCTCCACGTAGAAGCGGCTGGCGTTGAGCCCGGCGCCCATCTGGTAGCTCTCGATCTTGGTGAGGTTCACCCCGCTGCTCGCGAAGCCGCCGAGCGCCTTGTACAGCGCGCTGGGGATGTTGCGAACGCTGAAGAACAGGCTCGTCATCGTCGGCTCCCCCGTGCGCGGAGCCAGCTTGGCGTCCCGGGAAAGGACGACGAACCGTGTGGTGTTGTCCGGGTCGTCCTCGACCTCGGCCCGCAACACGTCGAGGCCGTACAGCCCGGCCGCTGCGGGCGGGGCCAGCGCCGCGTGCCCCGGGTCGCCGAGTTGGGCCACCTCACGCGCCGCTCCGGCCGTGTCGTCGCTGACGAGGGTGCGCCAGCCGCCCTCCCGCAGCACCTTGCGGCACTGTCCCAGCGCGTGCACATGACTGCGTACGCACTCCACCTCGTCCAGCGTCGCGCCGGGCACCCCCATCAGGTCGAAGCGGATGGCGAGGAAGTACTCGGCGACGATGAACAACCCAGACTCCGGCAGCAGGTGGTGCACGTCGGCGACGCGTCCGGCCGCGGAGTTGTCGACCGGGATGACGGCGACGTCGGCGGTGCCGAGCGTCACGGCGTCCAGGGCCTGCTCGAAGCTGGTGCAGGGCAGTTCGCCGCCCGCGGGGTAGAGGGCGCGCGCGGCGGTCGCCGAGTTGGATCCTGGCTCACCTTGGTATGCGGCGGTCGTCACCGTGTTCAGCCTTCCTGGGGGAGATCTTTTCGTGGGGCAGCACGAGCTCCGTCGCACACCGCACCTGCTGAAGTATCGGTGAACATGACTCGCTCAGGTTCACCGAGGGGTACCGGTCGGCGGTCCCGCACGACGCGAGAGTGTGGTACGGCGAGCCGCTCCTCGACGGACGGGGCAGACCCTGCCCGGCGGAGCGGGCCGCAGCCCAGTGCACGGCGGCGGGCCAGGCTCAGCCTTCGTCGTGCACCGTGCTGCGGCCCTTCGGCTGCCGCGGCGGCGGTGGACGGGGCAACCAGCGTGTCGTCCACCTCGGTCGCGGCGGGCTCGTCGGCGCCGCTGATCGCCACCGCCCCGCTGTCCGACCACGGCAGCTGCACGCCCATCGCCCTGTTCGTGATCGCCGCGGCCGTCCTGACCATCGTCGCCGTCGGGATGGCCGAGGATGGTTCGCGGCAAGGAAGGCCGCGCTCTGCCTCGGGGGGCCGGACCCGCCCTCGTGACCTGGCGGACGTCGAGCAGTCCGCCGGCGCCGTGCCCGCGTCGGCGCATCCGGCGGACGCGCGTACGGCCTGATCAGCTGCCGGTGCGGCAAGACGGGCGGCCCCGTGCGCGCGTGCGTGCGGGGCCGTCACTTCGGTGCCGGTGCCGACAACCGGTGCAGCCGCAGGGCGAGTTGGATCTCCAGGGCACGGGCCGGGCTCTGCCAGTCGTCGCCGAGGAGGCGGCCGACCCGTTCCAGGCGCTGGGCCACCGTGTTCACATGGACGTGCAGACGGTCCCTGGTACGGGCCGGGCTCATGCCGCAGGCGAAGTAGGCGTCGAGGGTGCGCATCAGGTCGGTGCCGCGGCGCTCGTCGTAGGCGACGACCTGGCCGATGGTGCGGTCGACGAAGCCGGCGACGTCCCGGTCCCCGGCGAGGAGCAGTCCGAGGAATCCGAAGTCCTCCGCGGCGGAGCCGTCACCATGGCGGCCGAGCAGTCGCAGCGTGTCGAGGCAGCGGCGGCTCTCCTCGTAGGCGGCGGCCACCGCGTCCGGGCGGGCGGCGAGATCCGCCACGGGGGCGGAGGCGCCGACGGTGACCGCCTCGTGGACGGCCGTGCCGAGGTGTGCGGCGGTGCGGCGGGCCAGTTCGGTGGCGGTGTCCCTCTGGTCGAGGGGCAGCAGCAGGACCGTGCCGCCGTCGCGGGCGGCGGCCAGTCCGTGCCGGGTGGCGGCCAGACGGGAGGCGGCGCCCCACAGGCGCCGGCGGGCAGCCGCCTCCTGGTCGGCGTCGTCGGCGACGCCGTCGAGACGGGCGGCGAGGATCACATGGGTGGCGTCGAGGTCGGCATGGAGTCTCGCCGCGCGCTCGCGCAGCAGGCGGGGGTCGTGGGCGCGGGCGTCCAGCAGGTCGTCGAGGAGTTCGCCACGGACGCGTTGTTCGGCCTCGGCGGCGGAGCGCCGGGCGAGCAGCAGGAGGGAGGTGACCGTCGCGGCGCGTTCCAGGGTGCGCTGGTCGACGGGGTCGAGCCCGGGATGGCCGCGCAGCACGAGCGCGCCGAGCAGTTCGCCGCCGGCGGCCACGGCGGCGATCCAGTCGCCGGCGTGCCGCACGGCGTGTCCTTCGGACCGGGATGCCTCCAGGGCCTCGGCGGGTGCGGCGGACGCCTCGATGAACTGGACGGTGCCGTCGAGGACTTCGGAGACGGCGGCGGCCACGTCGTGGACCCCGCCGCCGCGCAGCACGAGTCCGGCGAGCCGGTCGTGGACGTCGGAGGCGCGCTCGATGACGCCGCTGCGGTCCTGGATGATCTCGTTGGCCTTCTCCAGGCCGGCCAGGGCCGAGCGGGTCTCGGCGAGCAGGTTGGCGGCGTCGATGGCGGCCGCGGCGAGCGCGGCGAAGGAGCCGAGCAGCGCGATCTGCTCCCGCTCGAAGACCCGGGCCCGCCGGTCGGCCGCGAACAGGACTCCGATCACGTGGTGCCCCAGCATGAGCGGCACGCCGAGGATGGCGACCAGGCCCTCGTCCCGCACGCCCGTGTCGATGGTGAGGGTGTGCCGGAGGCGGTCGTCCTTGAAGTAGTCGTCGGTGACGTACGGCCGGGCCGTCTGGGCGACGAGGCCGCCCAGCCCCTCCCCCATCCCGATCCGCAGCTGCTGGAAACGCGCGGCGACCGAGCCCTCGGTCACCCGCATGTAGGTGTCGCCCCGCTGCGGGTCGTTCAGGCTCAGGTAGGCGACGTCCGTGCCGAGCAGGGAGCGGGCGCGCTGCACGATCGCCTGCAGGACGGCGTCCAGGTCGCGCAGGCCCGCCAGGTCGTGGGCCGTCTCGAACAGCGCTGACAGCTCCGCCTCCCGCCGGCGCCGTCCCTCCAGCTCCGCGCGTACCCGCAGCGCGGTCCGCTTGGCCCCTTCGAGCGCTGCGATCCACTCGGCGGGGCGGCCCTCGGCACGGGCGAGGAGCACCGGCTGATCGTAGGCCTCGGCGGAGGCGCCGCGGGCCAGCAGTTCGAGGAACGGCGCCTCGGCGCTGCCGAAGGGCGCTCCGGCACCGGCGGCGGAGCGTTCGGCGGACTGCACGTGATCGTGGGACATGGTCACAGGATTCCCCATCGCACCGCCGGCCCGTCAGCCCTGTGGACAACCAGGCGGGCCCGCGGCACCGGGCCCGCTCAGTGGGCGATCCAGCCGCCGTCGAGGACAAGGGACGTGCCCGTGACGAAGGACGCCTGCGGACCGCACGGATACGCCACGGCCACGGCCACAGCCACAGCCACAGCCACCTCCTCCGGTTCGATCAGCCGTGTGGGGTGCGCACTCAGGTGGGACACACGCAGTTCGAGGTGACTCCATGTGCCGCGCCTTCGAGGGCCGTGGTCTTGGACAGTCCTTCCAGTCCATGTTTGGCGGCCACATAGGCCGACTTGAAAGCCGGGGCGCGCAGCCCATGGACGGAGGACACATTCACGATGCGGCCCCGGCCCTGCCCGTACATATGGGGCAGCGCGCCGCGGATGAGCCGGAAAAAGGCCTCCAGCATCGCGGTGAGTACCGTGTGGAAGACGTCGGGCGGGAACTCCTCAATGGGGCGGACGAGTTGCAGCCCGGCGGTGTTGACGAGGACGTGCGTGCCCGCCGCGGCCTGTTCGGCGGCGCCCAGGTCGGTGAGGTCGAGGACGTGCGGCTCGACCGTGCCGACCAGGTCCCGGGCCCCTTCGGCGAGTGACTCCAGGCCCTCGGCGTCCGGGTCGACCGCTTTCACCGTGGCCCCGGCCGCCGAAAGCCGTAGCGCGCAGGCGCTGCCGATGCCGCGTGAGGGCGCCGCTACCCGCCATGGCACGACCCTAGGCGGCGCCCACGCCCCGCTGCATGGGCTCGGAATCAATACTTCAGCCGGAACTCATGGGGTCGAACCATGTGGGTGCGTCTGCGTCGGACAGTGCCTGTTTGATCCGCAGCAGTCCGAACTCGTTCAGCTCGGGCAGGGCGTCCACGTCGAACCACCCCACCTCCAGCGACTCGTCGTCGTTGACCCGCGCCTCACCGCCGACGGCCCGGCAGCGGAAGGTGATGTCCATGTACTGGCAGATGTCGCCGTTGTCGTAGGTGACCGGATCCAGCGCCTGGACGAGCACGACCCGCTCGGCGACGCATCGCACGGCGGTCTCCTCCTGGACCTCCCGCACCGCGCAGGCCGCGGGCTGCTCCCCCGGATCCGGGATGCCGCCGATCACCGACCACCTGAGGGTGTCGGTGCGACGGCCCAGCAGCACTCTGCCCTCGTCGTCGAAGACGATGGCGGTCACTCCGGGGAGCCACAGCAGCTGTTGGCCGGCCGAGGCCCGGATCGTGCGGATGAAGTCAGGAGTAGCCATACGACCGAACCCTAACGGGACTGCCGGCTCGCCCAGGGGGAGTTACGACGGCGTACGACTACACCTCGCCAGCGCGTCGCCCGCGCACACCGGCCCCGACGGCCCAGCCGAGCCCGCCCGCGGCGATCACCACCAGGGCGATCTCCGGCAGGATGCCCAGCTTCGTGGCAGGCGTCTCGGAGGAGCGCAGCGGCACCTCCTGGACCAGCGAGTCGGCGACGAACATGCCCGTCTTCTGAGTGACCTTGCCGTCCGGCATGATGATCGCGCTCACCCCGCTGGTCACCGGCACGGTGACGGTCCGGCTGTGCTCGACGGCCCGGACACGGGACATGGCGAGTTGCTGGTAGGTCATCTCGCTGCGGTCGAAGGTCGCGTTATTGCTCGGTACGGAGATCAGCTGTGCGCCGTCGGTGACCTCGGAGCGTACGGCCCAGTCGAAGGCGGCTTCGTAGCAGGTGACCAGGCCGACCTTGGTGCCGTCCATGGTGAACACGCCGGGCTCGCTGCCCCGGCTGAAGTCCTGGCGGACCATGCTCGTCCATTCGCTGTTGATGGCCCCGATGAGCGAGCGCAGCGGCAGGTACTCGCCGAACGGCTGGATCTGCCGCTTGTCGTAGGTGTCGATCGGTCCCCTGACCGGGTCCCACAGGATCTGCTCGTTGAGGAGCTTGCCGTCCCGTTCGACGACGCCGCCGACCGATATGGGGACGCCGATGGCCTTGGCCGCCCGGTCGATGACCGCGCGGGCGTCGGGGTTGGCGAACGGGTCGATGTCCGAGGAGTTCTCGGGCCACAGCACGAAGTCGGGCTGGGCGACCTTGCCCGCCTTGACTTCGGCGGCCAGCCGCTCCGTCTCCCGCGCGTGGTAGTCGAGCACCGCCCGCCGCTGGGCGTTGAACTCCAGCCCGGCCTGGGGCACGTTGCCCTGGATCACGGCGACGGTCGCGGTGCCGTCCTCGGCCTTGTCGCTGACCAGCGGCCGGGCGGCCACGGCCCCGATCACCGGGACGGCGAAGCTCAGCAGCGCCGCGGCCGCGGCGCCCCGCTGGACGGCGCGGGTGCGCCGGCCCTCCAGCGCCAGGCGTACGACCTCGAACAGACCGAAGCCGCACAGGACGACCGCGAAGCCGAGCACCGGGGTGCCGCCGACCGCGGCGAGCGACAGGAAGATCCCGTCGGCCTGACCGAACGCGATCTTGCCCCAGGGGAAGCCTTGGAACGGCACCCGCGCGCGTGCCGCCTCCGAGGCGATCCAAACGGCCGCCGCCCAGACCGGCCATCCGGGCAGCCCGGACACCACTGCGATACCCGCGCCGGCCAGCGCCACGAAGAGCGCCTCGATGGCGACCAGTGCCAGCCAGGGCCCGGGGCCCACCTCCACACCGGTCCACGCCAGCAGCGGCAGCAGGAAGCCGAGACCGAACAGATAGCCGAGGCCCAGGCCCGCCTTCCAGCTGCGGCCGCGCAGCACCCAGCCGAAGACCGCGAAGGCCGGCAGGGCGAGCCACCACAGCGTGCGCGGCGGGAAGCTGACGTAGAGCAGCACTCCGGAGAGCGCCGCGACGGCGGCCGGAACGAGGCGCGCGAGTCGGGCTCGGCGCGAGGCGGACGCGTTCTGCGGCTGCCCCTGGTCCGACTCGTCCACGGAGGTTGCGGTGACGGTCACTCCGGGAGTCTACGGCGGGTGACCTTGCCGCCGACAGCGCGGTCCACGGGCCGGTACGGGCGTTCTCCCAGCTCGGGTGCCGCATCGTTCCTGCACAACTCGGCGCAACTCATCCACAAATTGTTCACCAGCCGTTACGGTGTGCCGGAGCCTTCGTCGTGCGGCCGCTCGCGGCCGGGCGGCCGGGGCACGTCTCAGGTCGGGGGACCGGGTTCGGGGGGCGGGGTGGGTTCCACGGGGATAGCGTCTGCGGCCGGTCCGGAAGAGGCCGGCGACAGACGAAACGTTTGGGACGCGGCGGGTGTCGCCGTGCTCGGGGCCTGCGCGGTCTGGTCGCTGATCACAGCGACGGTGCACGGCGGCCGCCCCGAGGGTGTGCTGCTCGCGGTCCTGGCGGTGTCGGCCGGCTATGCCGCGGGGCGGATCTGCGGGGCGCTGCTGCCGGTCGCCGCACCCTGCGCCGCGGCACTGGCCGGGTCGGCCCTCACGGTGGCCGTTCCCCATCTGGCGCCCGGACCCGAGATCATCGCGCCGCTCGGTCACGCCGGCGCCACCGCCGCGGTACTGACCCTCTCCGCCGGCTTCGCGTGCTGCGCCGCGTGGGCCGCGTCGGCGCCACCGCTGCGGCTCGCCCTGCGCGGTCTGGCCGCCGGGATCGCGGTGACCGCGGCCGCCCTCGGCTCGACCACCGGTTTCGTCCTGTGCGTGGCGGTGCTGCTGTGCTCGCTCGCCGCAGGCCGGATGCACCGCGGCCTGGGCATCGCAGGACTGGCCCTGGTGACGGGCCTGGTGGCGGGCGTGCCCTGGGCTGTGGCCGGGGACGCGGTGCCGGACGGGTTCGCCGCATCCCTGGAGGGTCTGCTGACCCGGCACCGGATCGAGCTGTGGCACGACGCCCTGCACATGGTCCGGGAGGATGCCGCTTGGGGTGTCGGCCCGGGACGTTTCGGAGAGCTCAGCACGACGGCCACACAGACGCTGCTGTCCGACGGCAAACCCCACTCGGCGCTCCTGCAGCAGGCGGCCGAACAGGGTGTGGTCGGCGTGGCCCTGCTGGCGGCGGTCTTCTGCTGGGTGCTCCACGCGTTGTGGCGCGCTCCCCGCTCCACACCGGTCGCGCTCACCGCGGGCGCCGCGCTCACCGCGCTGGCGGCGATCGCCGCGGTCGGCAACGTGTTGAGCTTCACCGCCGTGTCCGTGGGCGCGGGGCTGCTGGCGGGCCTGGCCACGGCACATCCCCTCACCGACGAGCCACCCCAGCGGATCTGGGACGCCCACCCGCGCGGTGACCGCCTGGCGCCGTAAGGCCGAAGAACGGGCCGCGCGCGTGAGGTCAGTGCACCGGTCCGGGCGCGCTCGGCCGCAGCCGGGCGCGAATGGCTCGTACGGCGGCCTCCGCGTCGTCCACCGTGATGGTGAACGTATGACCGTCCCACAGCCGCAGTACGACGCCCTCGCCGCGCCGTACGACGACCGCGGTGCCCTTCTCGGGCCGCCAGCGGTAGCCCCAGCCGCCCCAGTGCCGCGGGGTGATCTGGGGGTCGAAGTCGGCGCCGGCGACCTGGGCCAGCGGAATACGGCGGCGGGGCACGCCCATGTGCCCGCAGCGGACCTCGACGCACTCCTTGTCGAGCCTCAGGTCTACGTGGACGAAGGCCAGGGTGCCGAAGAGAACCAGCAGTCCCGTGGCGATGCAGCCGACGACGGCCATGACGAGCGGAGCGTTGCCCGATGTCCATGCCGAGTCGACGGCGAGCTCGATACCGAGCGCCATGCAGCCCGCCCCGACGAGCGCCAGCAGCCACTGGATCCGGTTCGTGGCACGTCCGGTCCAGACATCGGGGTGCGGGGCGTTCGCGTCATGGGGGTGGTCCCTCATACCTACGAGGTTACTCAGGTTTCGCTGTGCGGCTACCGCGTCGCACAGGGTGACTGCGCCATGCGGGGCCCGCCGGAGCACCGGCGTCCGTTCTGCGGTTGTCGGTCACCGGGCGGGGCTGATCGCCTGGAGTTGCCTGCCCTCCTCGTAGGCCAGGGCGGGTGTGGGCAGCGCGCCCTCGCGCCCGCTCAGCAGCACCGTCAGGGTGCCGTCGGCGGCGGCCTCCGGGGCCGGCAGTTCGCCGATCCGGCGCAGCGCCTGGGCGGCGACCGCTCCGGCGGAACCGTGCAGGACGAGCGTTGGGCGACCGGGCCGCTGCACGGCGGCGCGGATGCGTTCGGCGACCAGTTCGTAATGGGTGCAGCCCAGGACGACGGTCGTTACATCGTCAGGGGTCAGCGCGGCGGCCGCGGCGACGGCGGCGGTGATGGCGGCCTCGTCCGCGTGTTCTACGGCCTCGGCCAGGCCGTAGCAGGGCACCTCGGTGACCGTCACACCGTCGGCGAAGTCCTGGATCAGACCGCGCTGGTAGGGGCTGCCGGTGGTGGCCGGGGTCGCCCAGATCGCGAAGGGGCCGCCACCGGCCGCGGCCGGCTTGATCGCCGGGACGGTGCCGATGACCGGGATACCGGGTTCGAGGAGGGCGCGCAGGGTGGTCAGCGCGTGGACGGTCGCGGTGTTGCAGCCGATGATCAGGGCGTCGGGCCGATGGGCGGCAGCCGCCTCGGCGACGGCGACGGCGCGCTCCGTGAGGTCCTCGGAGGTCCTGGGTCCCCAGGGCATGCCGTCCGGGTCGAGGGAGAGGACGAGATCTGCGTCGGGTCGCAGGCGCCGTACCGCGGCGGTGGCCGCCAGCAGACCGATTCCGGAGTCCATGAGCGCGATCTTCACCCGGTCACGATAGACGATGGGCCGTGTGGCACCGCAGCGGTGGGGCAGACTGCGCGCGTGAGTGCCATCGCGTGGACCGCCGCCGCATCACTGGTCGCCTGGCTGTGGCTGCTGCTGGGCCAGGGCTTCTTCTGGCGTACGGACGTACGCCTGCCGGCGCGTCCCGAACCGGAGGCCTGGCCTGCGGTCTGCGTCGTCGTCCCGGCCCGGGACGAGGCCGCCGTACTGCCCGGGAGTCTGCCGTCGCTGCTCGCCCAGGACTACCCGGGACGAGCGGAAGTCTTCCTGATCGACGACGGCAGCGCGGACGGCACCGGAGAGTCGGCCCGGGCGCTGTCGCGGCGGCACGGCGGGCTGCCGCTGACCGTCTCCTCGCCGGGCGAGCCACCCGCGGGCTGGACCGGCAAGCTCTGGGCGGTCCGTCATGGCATCGGCCTGGCACGCGCGCGTGATCCCGAGTATCTGCTGCTGACGGACGCCGACATCGCCCATGCCCCGGACAGCCTGCGGGAGTTGGTCGCGGCAGCGCAGGCCGGAGGTTTCGATGTCGTCTCCCAGATGGCACGGCTGCGGGTGGCGAGTGTGTGGGAGCGGCTCGTCGTGCCCGCCTTCGTGTACTTCTTCGCCCAGTTGTACCCCTTCCGCCGGATCGGCAAGAAAGGGGCGCGGACGGCGGCCGCGGCGGGTGGCTGTGTACTGCTGCGGGCGGAGACGGCCGAGCGGGCGCGGATCCCGGACGCCATCCGGCACGCCGTCATCGACGATGTGGCACTGGCGCGTGCCGTCAAGGGCGGCGGGGGGCACATCTGGCTGGGGCTGGCGGAGCGGGTGGACAGCGTGCGCCCGTATCCACGGCTGCACGACCTGTGGCGGATGGTCTCGCGCAGCGCGTACGCGCAGTTGCGGCACAATCCGCTGCTGCTCGCCGGTACGGTCGCGGGGCTCGCGCTGGTCTATCTGGTACCGCCCGTGGCCCTGGTCTGCGGCCTGGCCGTGGGCGATGCGGCGTCCGCGGTCGCCGGTGTCCTCGCGTGGCTGCTGATGACGGGGACGTACGTCCCGATGCTGCGTTACTACCGGCAGCCCCTGTGGCTCGCTCCGCTGCTGCCGTTCACCGCGTTTCTGTATCTGCTCATGACGGTCGACTCCGCGGCCCAGCACTACCGGGGGCGCGGCGCCGCCTGGAAGGGCCGCACCTACGCACGTCCGGGCGCCGTCGCCGACGAAGGCTGAAGCCCGCTCACTTCCTGCCGGGCGTCCAGTTCATGCCCCACCCGTAGGCGTAGTCGACGGTGCGCTGCGGGCTGACCCCACGCTCCGGAACCAGATAGCGAGCCTCGCGCTGGACGACCAGGTCGCTGCCGGTGTTGGTGATGAGGACGAGCGCGCACACCGTCGAGGGGACGGTGCACTCGTCGAGCGAGAAGTCGATCGGGGCGCCGTGCTGCGGAGTGAGGGTGACCGTGGCGTGCAGATCGGCGAAGGAGCGCGCCCCTTGGTAGATGGTCACGAAGACGAGGATGCGCCGAAAGGCCTGTTTGTGGTCGAGGTTGACGGTGAGGTTCTCGCCGCTCGACACGGCGCCGGTGCGGTCGTCGCCGTCGAGGTGGATGTACGGGGGCTGGCGCAGCGCACCGAAAGCGTTGCCCAGGGCCTGGACGACTCCCTTGCTGCCGTCGGTGAGTTCGTACAGCGCGCACAGGTCGAGGTCGAGGTCGGAGTGCATGGCGACGGCACGGCCCAGCTTGCTGGCCCAGCCGGAGAACTGCTTGCGCACCTCCCAGTTGAGGTTCACGCGCATGGCACCCGAGGTGCCGCCCTGCTTGGTCAGCGACACCGAGGGCGCCGCCTTGGTCAGCGTCACCTTGCTGAGGCTGACCGGTGCCGCGGGAGGTGCCGCAGGAGGGGGTGGAGGCGCGGTCACCGGGGGTGCGACGGGCGCTGCCGGAGCAGCGGCGGCCTGCTGCGGCTCGTCGACCGTGATACCGAAGTCCGTGGCGAGGCCCTCCAGCCCGCTGCCGTAGCCCTGGCCGACGGCACGGAACTTCCAGGCGCCCTGGCGGCGGTAGAACTCGCCCAGCACGTAAGCGGTTTCTACCGTCGCGCCCGTGCTGTCGAAGCGGGCGACCACAGTGTTCTGGGCGGCGTCGCGGACCTCGATGTAGAGATCCGGCACCTGTCCGAACGTACCGCCGTCCACGGATGCGGCCAGGACCACCGTCTCGATCGCGGGCTCCACGCGCGCGAGGTCGACGAGGAGACTGTCGACCACCAGGCCGTCGGAGTCCCGTTTGCCCTCGTGGCGCACGGCGCCCGAGGAGTGCTCCGGCTGGTTGTAGAAGACGAAGTCGGCGTCGGACCGGACCTTTCCGCCGACCAGCAGCAGCGCCGACGCGTCCGCGTCGGGCACGCCCGGGCCGGAGCGCCGGCCCAATTCGACCCGCAGCGCTGTCGTCGGCACCGGAGCATTCGATCCTTTAGGCATTGACATGTCCGCCCCCATCACGAGTCACCGCGCCAGGTCGTCACGCCCCGGCAGCCCATTGGGTTCTCTCTACCTACCCGACCAACCTATTCCCCGGCACGGCGAACTCCCATGAGCCGCCCATGAAGATCGCTGTACAACCGCCGGTAACCCGCTCGGAACTCGGCCTTTACGGGACCCGAACCCCGACCGCTGCCCCTTTTTGCCGAGTTCGCTCGCATTGGGGATCCCACGTCACTGCCGACACGAAAAACAACCCTCTTATCGGTCTCCCCAACCAGCACATCGTGGGCTTAACTTATGTGCCATGACCTCCCCCCGCTCCACTTATGGCGGCGGCTACTACTCCGCCTCCTTCCCGGACACTCCGATCTACGACAAGCTCGTCGCCGAGCGGGGTACCCCGCAGATCGCTCCGATCCGGGTCCCCGCGGCGTACGACATGCCGGGCAGCCACCTGCCCGCGCTGCCGTCGGCGCTCCCGGCCCTCCCGGCCGCCCCGTCCCAGCCGTCCTACGGCTACCCGCAGGCGCAGCAGCCGGCTCCGCTGCAGCAGGCACCCGCGGCCTACATTCCGCAGCAGGCGTCCGCGCCCCGCGGCTATCCCGGTCCGCAACAGCAGCAGCCGCGCCCGATGGCTCCCGGCACGGGCTACGAGGCGATGCGCCCCGCGGCTCCCCGGCCCACGCCGGCGGCCCCGTACCAGGAGCCGTACAACAACCAGCAGTACCGCGGTTACTGATCCTCCAGCGGGACTGTCGGTGCCGGCTGGCACGATGTCCCCATGGGGAACGCGCAGCTGCAGTCGATTCATGTTCATCCGGTCAAGGCGGTCCGGGGCCAGGCGCCCCTGGAGGCCGTCGTGGAGCCCTGGGGCCTGGCCGGAGACCGACGCTGGGCGCTGATCGACGACGGGGGAAAGGTCGTCACGCAACGTCAGCAGCCACGTCTCGCGCTGGCTGCCGCCGAGCTGCTGCCCGGCGGCGGCGTCCGGCTGTCCGCACCCGGTATGGATCCGCTGACCGTTCCCGTCCCGGAGCCCATCGGCGCGGTGACGATGGGGATCTTCCGCGACAAGGTCGACGCGTTCCCGGCCGCCGACGCCGCCGCGCACGCCTGGTGCAGTGACTACCTCGGCGCCCAGGTGCGCCTCGTGCACATGGACGCCCCGGCCACCCGCCGGCCCGTCGACCCCGAGTACGCGCTGCCGGGCGAGACCGTCACCTTCGCCGACGGCTATCCGCTGCTGCTCACCTCGGCCGCATCGCTCGACGCCCTCAACTCCCTGATCGCGCAGGGCGACCACCCGGACGAGGGCCCCCTGCCCATGAACCGCTTCCGGCCGAACGCGGTGGTGTCGGGCACCGCCGCCTGGGCCGAGGACGACTGGTCGCGCCTGGCCGTCGGCGAGGTCGTCTTCCGGGCCGCCAAGAAGTGCGGGCGCTGCGTCGTGACCACCACCGACCAGGGCACCGCCGGACGCGGCAGAGAGCCCCTCCACACCCTCGGCCGGCACCGCCGTATCGGCGGCAGGCTGGTGTTCGGACAGAACCTGGTGCCCCTGTCGCGCGGCACGATCCGGGTCGGCGACCCGGTCAGGATCCTGGACTGAGAAAGATCCGCTGCCGCGCTGCGGGCGGGAACTCGGCTCGGGGGTCGGCGCGTTGGGATGGTGGATTTCGCAAGAAGTCCATGAGAGGCCCGATCGGGGGTGATTTCACTCTCTCTTTGACCGGGCCGCCGCCTGAAGGGCTCTGCCGGGGTTATCACGGAGCGGGAAGGGGGTGCGGGACCGTGCGAACCATCAGCGGACTCTGGCGCTGGCGGCACAATCCGCTGCGCCGCACGACCGATGTGGCCGAGGCCTGGGTCTCCCTGGTGGCCCTGCTGCTCATTCTGGTCGCGGCGCCCGTGGCGGGTGCCGTGATCGGCGGTGTCGCTCAGGACGCGCTCCAGCAATCGGTCCGGGAACAGCATGAGTCGCGCCACGTTGTGACGGCCACCGTGGTGCGCAAACTGAACAGTTCCCCGCTGGACGCCGACCCCGAGATCTCGTCCACAGGGGAGATACGCAGTCGCGTTCTCGCCGACTGGACCGCCCCGGACGGCACCGCGCAGCACGGGCCGGTCACGGCCCATCTCGAAGATCCGCAAGCAGGCGACCACTTCATGCTCTGGACGGACAGCCACGGCCGCGTCGTGCCCCGGCCCCTGGACTCCGCCACGGCCACGACGCACGCGGTCCTCGCCGGATTCGGCGCCGCCCTGATCACCGTAGGCCTGGTCGACGGCTCCCGGCGGCTGATCGTCTGGCGCATGGTCCGCCGCCGGTACGCCCGTTGGGACCAGGCCTGGGACCGGGCGGGCCCCGACTGGGGCCGGACCGGCACCGGCAGTTGACGGCCTTCCGGCTCTGGTCAACCCACTGCCTGCGCGCACGCTACGGTGGACCGGCCGAACTCTCTTCGGCGTCAACCCGCGCGCGCGAGCCGCAGGGGCGGCAGAAGCGCCCCGAAGGCGAACGAGCCATCAGTACGACCGAGGTGGGGGCACAGCAACGCCATGGCACAGGGCACGGTCCAGGTGACGCACACCGGCACATCGCGGTGGCGCCGCCGCACGGGTGAGTACGCATCGCTCGCCGCCGCCCTGGAGGCCGCGGCCGACGGCGACGTCCTCACCGTCGCCCCCGGCACCTACCGGGAGAACCTCGTGGTGCAGCGGGCGGTGACCCTGCGCGGACCCGAGGGCTCCCCCGGGTCCGTCCGGATCGCGCCCGCGGACGGTGTGCCGTTGACCGTGCGTGCCTCCGCGGTCGTCCAGGACCTGCATGTGGAGGGCCAGGACGCGGCCTCGCCCGCGCTGCTCGTAGAGGAAGGCACGCCCGAGTTGTCGGACGTGCGGATCGTCACGCGGTCCGCGGCCGGCATCGAGGTGCGCGGCGGCGCCCGGCCGACGGTGCGGCGCTGCACCGTCGACAACCCGGCCGGCATCGGCATCGCCGTACTCGACGGCGGGGGCGGGGTGTTCGAGGAGTGCGAGGTCGTCGCGGCCGGCCAGTCCGGTGTCGCGGTGCGCGGGGGTGCCCACCCGCGGCTGGAGCGCTGCCGCGTCCACCACACGTCGGGCGCGGGCCTGACGGCGACCGGGGAGAACTCGGCGCTGGAGGCCGTCGGCTGTGAGGTGTACGAGGTCCGGGGCAGCGGCGTGCAGGTCACCGGCCGGGCCACGGCGCATCTCACCGACTGCGATGTGCACCGCACCACCGCCGACGGCGTCACTCTCGACACGGACGCCGTACTGACCCTGGCCGACTGCCGCATCCATGACATCCCGGAGAACGCGGTCGACCTGCGCTCGCGCTCGGTGCTGACGCTGACCCGCACGACGGTGCGTCAGTTCGGCCGCAACGGCCTGTCGGTGTGGGACCCGGGCACCCGCGTGGACGCCAACCAGTGCGAGATCTTCGACAGCACCGGCGACTATCCAGCGGTATGGGTCAGCGACGGCGCCACCGCGGTCCTCGACTCCTGCCGGGTGCACGACGTACCGGACGCGCTGTTCGTCCTGGACCGCGGCTCCCGCGCGGACGTCGTCGACAGCGACATCTCCCAGGTGCGCAACACGGCCGTCTCGGTGAGTGACGGGGCCACCGCGCAGCTCGACGACTGCCGCATCCGGGACGCGGCGACGGGCGCCTGGTTCCGTGACCACGGCAGCGGCGGCACCCTCAACGGCTGCACGCTGGACGGCATGCAGACCGGCGTGATCGTCACCAAGGGCGCCGATCCCACCATCGAGCGGTGCACGGTCGGCTCCCCCGCGGAAGCCGGCTTCTATGTGTCGGCGGGCGGCCGTGGCAGCTTCCTGAACTGCCGGGTGACGGGCAGCGGCGGCTACGGCTTCCATGTGATCGACGGCTGCCGTACGACGCTGAAGAAGTGCCGTACGGAGCGGTGCGCGCGCGGCGGGTACGAGTTCGCCGACGCCGGCCCGGAGGCGGGCGGCGCCGGTCCGGTCGTGGAGGACTGCAACAGCGACGAGAGCGGGAGCTTCACGCCGCCCGCGGCGCGGGAGACGGTGGTGCAGACGGTCAGTCAGTCGCCGGGCCTGCTGGGGGCGATCCCGGGGCAGCGCACCACCGAGCAGGAGCCGCTGATCGCCGCCACCCGGTCCGAGGAGCCGAGGCGGACCTCGAAGGCCGTCCTCGGTGAACTGGACGCGCTGGTCGGCCTGGACAGCGTCAAGCGCGAGGTGCGGGCGCTGACCGACATGATCGAGGTGGGCCGGCGCCGTCAGCAGGCGGGCCTCAAGGCGGCGTCCGTCAAACGCCACTTGGTCTTCACCGGCTCCCCCGGCACCGGCAAGACCACCGTGGCCCGTCTCTACGGCGAGATCCTGGCCTCGCTCGGCGTCCTGGAGAAGGGCCATCTCGTCGAGGTGTCCCGCGTCGACCTGGTCGGCGAGCACATCGGCTCCACGGCGATCCGCACCCAGGAGGCCTTCGACCGGGCCCGCGGGGGTGTGCTGTTCATCGACGAGGCGTACGCGCTGTCGCCGGAGGACTCGGGCCGGGACTTCGGCAAGGAGGCCATCGACACACTGGTGAAGCTGATGGAGGACCACCGGGACGCGGTCGTGGTGATCGTCGCGGGCTACACGGCCGAGATGGAACGCTTCCTGTCCGTCAACCCGGGCGTGGCCTCCCGCTTCTCGCGGACCATCACCTTCAGCGACTACAACCCCGAAGAACTCCTGCGCATCGTGGAGCAGCAGGCCGAGGAACACGAGTACCGGCTGGCACCGGGCGCCTCGGAGGCCGTGCTGAAGTACTTCACCACGCTCCCCAAGGGCCCCGCCTTCGGCAACGGCCGTACCGCACGCCAGACCTTCGAGGCGATGGTGGAGCGGCACGCGAGCCGGGTCGCGCAGTTCGAGGAACCGAGCACGGACGACCTGACGCTTCTCTACGCCGGGGACCTGCCCGACTCGCCCTGAGTCTCGCCCTTCCGGCGCGGTGCGGGCAGCTCCGGCCGCAGCCGGGCCAGCAGCCGCTCGCGTTCCTCCGCGAACGCCGGGTCGGCCTGGTAGTCGGAGTGGCCGAGGATGGGGGCGGGCAGCGGATGCGTGTCCGTGCGGCCGTAGGCGAGGGGGTCGTCGAGGGCGTCGCGGTCCACTTCGGGGCCGCAGTCGCCGGCCAGGCGCACCGGGCCGCCGATCGGATCGGTGAGCCGGTAGAGGTTGCGCCAGCAGTCGACATCGTGGTGCAGGGAGCTGAGGGCGGCCGGGCCGAAGTGGGCGGGGAACCAGCGGCCGTAGAGGCGTTCGAGGGGTGAGCCGTACGTCAGCAGGGCGACCCGCTTGCGTGCGGACGGTGTGAGCTGCCAGGCCGCGGCGGCGGCGAGCACGCTGCCCTGGGAGTGGCCGGAGATGACGAGCCGTCCGCCGGTGGCGCGGGTCCAGGTCGCCATGCGCCAGGTCAGGTCGGGCACGGCACGCTCGGCGTAGCAGGGCGGGGCGAAGGGGTGGGCGGCGCGCGGCCAGAAGGTGCCGACGTCCCACAGGATGCCGATGGTCCGCCGGGCTGAGGCGTCCTTGTAGGCACGCCGGCCCCAGGTGACGAACAGTATGAAGCCGAGGCTGATCAGCCAGGAGCCCAGTGCCTGTGCCGTTTCGGCGGCGCTGTGGAGGAAGGCGGGCGCCGGCTCGGTGGCCGCGCTGGGCACCTTGTCGCTCACCATGGCACCGACGAGTGCTCCGGCGCCCAGGAGCAGCGTCGTGGTGGAGAGGACGGCCACGAGGAGCGGCGCGCGGTCGGTGAGCGTGGCCATGGCGCGGGCGTTCGCGATACGGCGGGTGCGGGTGGGGTCCTGGGGGTCGTCCGGGTGGTCGGGGCGCACCGCGCGCAACTCGGTGCGGCACAGCCGCCAGGTGCGCCACGCCAGCACGCCGCAGAACACCAGCAGGACGATGAGCAGCGGCGGGATGACGGACGACTGCCAGGTCAGCAGGACCGGTGGTCCGGGGATGGACGCGCGCGTACCGTCCAGCCAGTCCGCCGCCCGCTGCGACAGGCCGCCGGACATCACCCCGCCCAGTGCGCAGGCCAGCATGGCGACGGCGGGGCCGCCGAAGCCGCCCATCGCGGCGCGGGGGTCGGGGTGGCTGCGGTACAGCAGGTGGGCGACCATGGCCAGGACGATGACGAGCAGGCCCTGGAGCAGGGCGATGCCGCCGAAGGCCGCGTCGCCCGGCAGCCGGCCCTCCGACACCCAGCCCGGCCGGTCCCAACCGGCGTACACCATGGCGAGGACGAGCAGGACGAGCGCCGCGAGCGGCAGCCGTCGTACGAGGTGCTCGTCGAGTTCCTGGTCGAGACGGTTCTCGCTGCGGCCCCGGCGGCAGACCACCCACAGCACGACGGCCGCCCCGGCGGCAAGCGCCGCCGTCAGGAGCCACCCCAGGGTGTCGAGCAGTGCGGGACCGCCGGGCCCGCGGTCGAAGCGCGCCGCCGCCGAGCCGACCGCCGCGGCGACCGTCAGCAGGCCCGCCGCGGTGTGCGCGGCCCGCAGCCGGGCCACCAGGCGCCGCCCGTACCAGAAGCCGGGCCGCCCGAGGGCGGTGCGGCTGGTGTCCTCGTCGGGCTCGACGGGGCGGAGGATCGGCTGCTGGGACTCGTACGCGCTCCAGGTGCGGCGGGAGAGGTACCACAGCAGGCCGGTGAGCGCGGCGGGCACCAGGGCGGGGAGCGCGAGCCGGCGTCCGGGCGCGCTCCACCAGCCGCCGTCCACCGGTGACAGGAAGCCCAGCCAGGAGTGGCGTTCGGCGCACGCGCGCGTGCCCGCGCACTGCCATGCCGTCAGGTCGAGGGCGACCTCGCACACGGCCGCGACGAGCAGCACCGTCAGCGTCAGTCCGGCGAGCCGCACCAGCAGCCCGTACAGCCGCACCTTGCGGTCGTGGCCCCGGGCCCTGGGCCGCATCCAGTGGGCGAGGTTGACCACCATGAACGGCAGCAACAGCAGCCAGAGGGCGCGTGCGCTGTTGCCGGAGGTGAGGTTGGACCAGACGTAGGCCTCGGGCACCGGTTCGTCGGGGTGGTCGCGGGGGCTGGTCTCCGCGTCGGCGTGGTCGGCACGCCGGAAGACGGCTGCCGTGTCGTCGCCGGTGATCCGCACCGTCCGCGGGTCGTCCAGCATCTTCTCGGGCGTGGCGCCGCCGACTCCATGGACCAGGAGTTCCAGGGCGATGCCGGGTTCCTTGGGCTTCTGGGCGGGTCCGTCCGCCCCGTCGGACAAGACACGTTCCACTGTTCTCGCACTTCCCCCGTGACGCGCCGTCGGCTTCTGTCCGTGCGGGCGTAAGGATCTCCGCTCCGCGGAGGCCGCACACCTCTTGTCACCGAATCTCCCCGATCCGGGTGACAGAAGGACAACGGATGGTGCACGAGTGACATGCGTGCGACAGGACAGTCGGTGGCACTCCCCGCGCCGACCCGTGCAAGGATGGGTGATCCGCGGCTCGGACCGGGGAGAATGTGCTTGTCGACGGGTCCCACGGGCGCGAGCGGAGTCGAGAGCTGGGGGTGGGTGTGCGGGGCGTGTCGGACGGCACTTGGACGAAAGGAACCGAAGCGCACGTGAGTGAGAATCAGAACCTCCTCGCGGAGCAGCGGCGTGCCCTGATCCTGGACGAGGTGCGGCGTCGCGGCGGCGTCCGGGTGAACGAGCTGACCCGCAAGCTCGGCGTGTCGGACATGACCGTGCGCCGTGATCTGGACGCGCTCGCGCGGCAGGGCGTGCTGGAGAAGGTGCACGGCGGCGCCGTGCCGGTGGTCGAGGCGAGCACGCACGAGCCGGGCTTCGAGGCCAAGTCGGGCCTTGAGCTGACGGCCAAGGAGGACATCGCGCGGACCGCGGCAAAGCTGGTGGCGCCGGGCACCGCGATCGCCCTCTCCGGCGGTACGACGACGTACGCGCTGGCGCACCATCTGCTCGATGTGCCGGACCTGACGGTGGTCACCAACTCGGTGCGGGTGGCCGATGTCTTCCACGCCGCGCAGCGCACCTCGGGCCCGCGGCAGGGCGCGGCGACGGTCGTGCTGACCGGAGGTGTCCGCACGCCGTCGGACTCGCTGGTGGGGCCGGTGGCCGACCAGGCGATCGTGGCGCTCCACTTCGACGTGCTGTTCCTCGGAGTGCACGGGATATCGGTGGAGGCCGGCCTGTCCACGCCGAATCTGGCGGAGGCCGAGACCAACCGGCGGCTCGTGCAGTCCGCGCGGCGGGTCGTGGTGGTCGCGGACCACACCAAGTGGGGGACGGTGGGCCTGAGTTCGTTCGCCGCGCTGGAACAGGTCGACACGCTGGTGACGGACGCGGGACTGCCCGCCGAGGCACGCGAGGAGGTCGCGGAGCATCTGCGTCGGCTCGTGGTGGCGGGGGAGCCCGAGGGGGACACAGACAGCTGACGATGTGACGGTTCGTCAGCTATGGTGAGGCTGCCCGGTCAACACCCGCCTCACTGAAGGAGGTTGTCGTCCATGGCTCGCCGTCTGCGCCCGGTGGAACTCGACTTCGTCGGCTCCGCGCCGGTACGTCTCGTCTTCGCGCGGGAGATCTCCGCGCCGCGCGAGGCGGTCTTCGCCGCCCTCGCCGAGGATGTGCCGGGCTGGGCGGACTGGTTCTCGGCGGTGACACTGGCCCGGCCCACCGGCGACGGCGCCGGGCGCGAGATCCGGCTCAGGGGCGGCACGCGGTTCCAGGAGACGATCCTCGCCGCGAAGGGGCCCGAGGTGTACGCCTATCGCATCGACGAGACCAACGCGCCCGGGGCACGTGCCCTGGTCGAGGAGTGGCGGCTGACGCCGACCGGGACGGGCACACGCGTGCAGTGGACATTCGCCGCCGACGGGACCGCTCCGTTCCGCCTGGTGCTGAAGCTGGCCCGTACCGGCCTGGGCCGGGCATTCCGGGACGCGGTCACGGCACTGGACCGGCGGCTGGCGGCGCGGTGACTCAGGGCGGCGCTGGGCCGGGCGGTTGGCCGGTGCGCCGACGCAGGGCGTCACCGGACCGGCCGGCTGGGCAGTGCGCCGACTCAGCGGAGCGGCCTGTTGGGCTACGTGTCTGCTCAGGAGGGCGCTGGGCCGGCGGGCTGGGCGGTGTGCCCGCTGCGGACGACGCCGGACCTCCGACTGAGCGATGCGCCCATTCAGCGCGAGGCCGGATCGGCCAGACGGGCTGCGCGCCCGCTCAGCACGGCCAGATCCCCGTCTTCAGCAGCGACTCGATCGCCGCCGTGTACGGCGCGGCGTCCAGGCCCTGCTCGTCCAGCCATACGTCCGAGTAGTACTTGTCGAGGTAGCGGTCGCCCGGGTCGCACAGGAGCGTCACCACGCTCCCCCGCCGCCCCTCGGCCACCATCTCGGCGACGATCTTCAGGGCGCTCCACAGCCCCGTTCCGGTCGAGCCGCCCGCCTTGCGGCCGATGGCTCGTTCCAGAGCGCGTACCGCCGCCACGCTCGCCGCGTCGGGCACCTTCATCATCCGGTCGATGGCGCCGGGCACAAAGCTCGGTTCGATGCGCGGTCGGCCGATGCCCTCGATACGGGAGCCGCGGTCACAGGTGACATCCGGATCACCGGTGGTCCAGCCCTCGAAGAAGCACGAGTTCTCCGGGTCGGCGACACAGATGCGGGTGTCGTACTGCATGTAGTGCACATAGCGCGCGAGGGTCGCGGAGGTACCGCCGGTGCCGGCCGCGGCGACGATCCACGCGGGCTCCGGGAACCGCTCCAGCCGCAGCTGACGGAAGATCGACTCGGCGATGTTGTTGTTGCCGCGCCAGTCGGTGGCCCGTTCGGCGTAGGTGAACTGGTCCATGTAGTGGCCGCCGGTCTCCACCGCGAGGCGCGCGGACTCCTCGTACATTTTGCGCGAGTCGTCCACGAAGTGGCACCGGCCGCCGTGGAACTCGATGAGGCGGCACTTCTCGGCGCTGGTCGTGCGCGGCATGACGGCGATGAAGGGCACACCGATGAGCCCCGCGAAGTACGCCTCGGAGACGGCCGTGGAGCCGCTGGACGCCTCGATCACCGGGCGGCCCGGCCGGATCCAGCCGTTGCACAGGCCGTAGAGGAACAGTGAGCGGGCGAGTCGGTGCTTGAGGCTGCCGGTCGGGTGGGTGGACTCGTCCTTGAGATACAGGTCGATGCCCCACTTCTCCGGCAGCGGGAAGCGGAGCAGATGCGTGTCGGCGGAGCGGTTGGCGTCGGCCTGGACCTTGCGGACGGCTTCTTTCAGCCAGCCGCGGTAGGCGGCATCGCTGCGGTCGACGTCGAGGGTCACGCCGGTCGGGGTCTGTTCGGTGGTGCTCACGGCACTGCTCCTCACGGCTGTCGTCCACGGCGGTTCGCGCGGCCGTCGCACCGAGCATAGACATCTTCCGCACGCTTCTCACCTGCATAAACACGGCTTTGAGCATCCCAAAGGCCACCCTGGGGGGCGGCCCGGGGGCGCATTTGCGCAAGTGCTCCGGGCGCCCGCGCCGAGCCGCCGTGCGCACTGGTGCTCGGCGTCGGCTGCGGGCAGACTGCACCGGACGGAACTCGGGCCGGGAGGACGCCGGTCTGGAACGGGACGCGGAGCGGACCCGCACGGGACCGCACACTGGATCACGACACGAGCCGGCCACGGCATCCGCAGGATCACGGCCGGCATCGACGCGCACGAGGGGGCGGGGCGGCATGGCGGAGCCGGAGTTCACGGCCACGGGTGTGCGGATCGGGAAGCGGTTGCGCTCGCTCACCCGGGCCGGACAGGTCCGGATCAGCGGCGGCAGGCTTGAGTTGCTCACCAGTTACGGCAGTGAGATCGACAGCGCGCCGGTCCAGGCGGTGCGCGCGTCCCGGCCCTGGTTCGCACCGGAGGACCGGGCGCTGGCGGACATCAACGGCCAGCGGTACCTGCTGACCCTCGGCGACCACGACCCCGCGCCGGGCGAGCCGGGACCGCCCGCGGCACGCCGGTTCATCGAGGCGGTCCACAGGGCTGCGGGGCGTAATCGCTGAGCTACCAAGAGTTGCGGTACCGCGCCCCTTGCGTCACGCTGGTCTCACGTCACTCTGGGTCTACCGGCGATAACACTGCGAACCAGCCCGCCGGCACATGACAGCAGGCCGCAGTTTCACGCACGCATCCTGCTGGATCCGTACGTTCGTGTTCTTCCCACCTCACGTCGGGGAGTCGCAGCCGTGATCAGTCACCCAAGCAGACACTGCACGGTGGAGCTCCAAGCCCTGCCGTCGCGGATCGGACAGGTCCGCAGAATCGTATCGGCACAGTTGCGTTACTGGCATCTGGACACTCTGATCGACCGGGCCGCGCTCGGCGTGACGGAGTTGCTGACCAACGTCCACCAGCATGCGCAGCCCGACAAGATGTGCACCGTGGAGATAGAGCTGCTGCTCGACCGGCTCATGGTCTCGGTGCACGACCATGACCCGAGGCTTCCCGAGGTCGGCGACGCCGACGCGCTCGCGACCTGTGGCCGGGGGCTTGCGATGGTGGCCGCCGTCAGCGAGAGCTGGGGCGTAAGGCCGGACGGGGAGTCCGGCAAGGTCGTGTGGTTCACACTGCCGACGCCTGTGGCGGCGCGGGCGTCGGCGAGAGCGGCGTGTCCGCCGCGGCGGGTGGTGCGCGAGACGGCGGGGGCTGTGTTTGCGGAGGTCGAGCGCACGGTTGACGCGAGGGTTTGAGGGCGCCGGGGTGAATCGCTCGCACCGCTGCGCCGAATTGCCCGATCACCTGCGGGGGCACTGAATGCCGGTCTTTGCGACTCCCTCGCGGCCGGCTACGAGGGCCACTACCGCCAGTTGCACGTGATGCCGCACCACCGTTGCCCGCGTTGCGGCCGAACCGCTCGTCCAGGACGGACCCTCGGCGCCAGCGCTCGTCCTCGTCGATCTCGCCGGAGGCCAAGCACGGGCCGCGCATGGCGATTCGGCGAGTCGCCGGATGGGCGGTGGTCGTCCATCGGGCGCCACGGTCCATGTCGGCCGGGCCGGACGGTGCGGCGCAGGAGCGTGATCGCTCCGGCGACGACGGCCGCCCAGATCAGCGGGAAGAAGAGGATCCACGGGCCGGGCCCGCCGTCCCGGTTCGCCAGGGTCCGCATCTCGGTTCATCTCCCTGGGGGGCTTCCACCACTTCAAGGGGAAGCAGGACCTCGCGCTCGCCGCGATCCGGCGGACGGCCGAGGAGATGCGGCTGCCGCCGGGGAAGTACTCGGCGGGCCGGGGACTCCGTACGAGCGGATCGAGGCGTATCTGCGGCACGATCGCGATGTGCTGCGCTGCTGCCCGATCGGCCGGCTGACGATGGATCCGGACGTCGTCTCCAGCCCCGAGCTGCGCGCACCCGTGGACGACACGCTCGACTGGCTCCGCGTACGTGCTGGTCCGGGCATCCGGATCGCCCGCCGCGTTCGACGTCGGTGTCCGCGGACTGCTCTGCCTGCTCGCTCCCCGATAGGAGCCCTTGAGCCCCCAGCCCCCAGCCCTCAGCCCTCAGCCCCGAGTTTCCAGCCCCCAGCCCCGTGAGGAGCCCACACCGATGCACCATACGACTTCTGGCGCACTGGCCCACCAAGTGACCGGGCGCGCATATGAGGAGGGCGGCGCGGCCCTGGCGGCGGCCATGCCCGGAAGGCGCGGGCTGCGGCGAGGCCGGCAGTGGTGACCGCGGTCCGTACGGTGCTGGGGGATGTGCGCCCCGAGGAGCTGGGGGTGGTCGACGCGCACGACCACCTGTTTCTCCACAGCCCGCAGCTGCCCGGCCAGGAGCTGAACGACGCCTCGGCCGCGCGGGCCGAGCTGGAGGCGTTCCGCGCGGCCGGCGGATCGGCCGTGGTGCAGTGGACGCCGTACGGCATGGGGCGGCGGGCCGCCGATCTGCCCTCGCTCTCCCGCGCGTCGGGGATCCACGTCGTCACCGCGACCGGGCTCCACCAGGCCGTCCACTACGACGACAGGACGCTCGCCGAGCTGCGCGGAAGGCTCGCCGACGTCTTCGTGTCCGAACTGACCGAAGGCATCGGGACGTCGGGAGTGCGCGCCGGGTTCATCAAGGTCGCGGGCGGGTTCCACGCGCTGGATGCGCACGCCCGCTGGACGATGGGCGCGGCGGCCGAGGCGCACCACGCGACCGGTGCGGCGATCGCCGTGCATCTGGAGCTGGGCACGGGTGCGCTCGATGTACTGGACGTGTTGTGCGGCGAGTTGGGGGTACCGCCGGAGCGGGTCGTTCTCGGCAATCTCAACCGCTGCCCCGATTTCGTCGTGCATCGCGAGGCCGCCTCCACCGGCTGCTACCTCGCCTTTGACGGGCCGTCACGCGCCGGCCACGCCACGGACTGGTGCATGCCGGACGCGGTCCGGGCCCTCGCGGACGGCGGCTTCGGCGACCGTATCCTCCTCGGCGGCGACACGACGGCCGCCACCGCCCGCTCGGTCAGCGGCGGCCCCGGCATGCCGTATCTGCTGCGCCGCGTACGGCCGCGGCTCGAAGTCGCGCTGGGCGCCGAGCTGGTGGGCCGGATCCTGACGGGCAATCCGGGCCGCGCCTTCGCCTGGCCGTCCTCGGGGGAGTACGGCTGACCTGCCCGTCGGACTCGCCCGCGACTAGGCCACGGTGATGTCCACCGACGGCCGGAGCTTCGCCGCCGCGGCCAGGGCCTCGTGGACGGGGTGCGTGTCGAAAGCCGCCAACAGAGCTTTGTCCGCCGGGAGTTGGGTGGCCGGGTAGGCGATCTGCTCGAATGCGGCCTGGAAGCGCGGTCCCCAGCGGCGGGCGCCGAGGCGGGCCGTGCGGGAGCAGTTGTCGACCATGTGGGCCACGTCGCGGGCGTGCATGTACGGCAGCAGCGAGTCGACGGCCTCGATGACCGACTCGTTGACGATCTCGGACCAGGGGTGGCCGCGGTCGGCGAACTCGTCGACCTGCGCGGTCATGGCGGCGACGAAGACTCCGGCGGTGAACGGGTCCACGGGCAGGTCGCGTTCGGCCCGCCGGGACCGTACCCGCTCCCCCGCCGCCCACATCGGAGAGCCGCCGATCTCGCTCATCGGGCGGGCGCCGAGCCGCCGTTCGGCCAGGATGACGCTGCGCAGCTCGGTGCCGTCGGCTACCTCGTCGTAGATCTCCGCGATGATCTCGCGGGCGGGTGCGTACGTCGCCGTGTACGCGCGGTCGAAGACGTCCCGTCCGGCCGGGTCGAGCCCCTCGCGCACCGCCCGCAGCCCGGCCTGCGAGATGGTGCGGGCGACGGGACCGGTGATGTTCTCGCAGGACCGTTCGTACGCCGTCACCTCGTCGTCCCCGGCGAGGCGGCTGCGGAGGAAGAGGCTCTCGACGATGCCGTGGACGGCGCCGAGCAGGATGGCGCGTTCGCCGACGATGTCGGAGAGGTACTCGCTGTCCAGGGTGGTACGGAAGGTGTACGGCGAGCCGAGCGCCACCGACCAGGCGAGCGCGAGGTCGGTGGCCCGCCCGTCGGGGTCGGCGTGTACGGCAAAACTGCTGTTGATCCCGGCGCCGTTGATCTCCGCGCCCTGCTGGTACAGGCGCCGCACGGAGTCGCCCATGCCCTTGGGGCAGACGGCGATCACCGGGTGTCCGGGCGGGAAGTCGCTGCCGGTCTCCCGGAGGTGGCCGAGCAGGAAGCCGTGCGAGAGGCCGATCGCGGCGCCCGGCTTCAGCGCGTTGAAGATCGTCAGGTGGTGGGCGGCGAGCGCGGCGTCCGCGATCAGCAGGATCACCAGATCGCTGTCGGCGGTCACCGCGAGCCAGTCGCCGAGCGTGCCGTTCTCCTCGGTGAAGCCGTGAGCGCGGGCGTCGGCGGCCGAGCGTGAGCCGGGGCGCAGTCCGACCACCACCCGGATGTCCGTTCCGGCCAGCGAGTCCCTCAGGTTGAGGGCCTGGGCACGGCCCTGCGGACCCCAGCCGATGACGCCGATGCGGCGCACGCCCGCAAAGGCTTTCGGGAGCGGCGGGAAGAGGTGCCGGCCGCCGCGCAGGATGGTCTCCGTGCCACCGGGGACGTCCATGGTTTCGAGCGGGAACACGGGAGGTGTACGTCGTCGAGGTCATGGTGGAGTTGTAGGCTCACGGCGAACGTTGCAGCAAGCGCAACTTGCGCATCGCGGTGTTGCATAGGACGAAATGGCCAGGTGGCGGGGTGCGGGACGACCATCGGGAGCTGCGGCTTTTCCTGCATCTGGCGCAGACGCTGAACTTCGGCCGGACGAGCCTCGACTGCCATGTCAGTCCGGCGACGCTGACGCGGACCGTGCAGCGGCTGGAGGCCGATCTCGGGCACCGGCTGTTCGACCGGGGGCCGCGCGGGGTGTCACTCACCGCGGAGGGGCATCGGTTCCGTGAATACGCCGTCCAGGCGCTGGAGTTGTGGCGCTCCTACCGGGAGGAGCATCCCGACCCGGCCGAACTGACCGGCCGTCTGGCCGTGTTCGCCACGGTGACCGCCTGCCAGGCGCTGCTGCCCGACCTGCTGGCGCCGTTCCGTGCCGCCCACCCTCAGGTGCGGCTCGATCTGCGGACGGGTGACGCGGCTGCCGCGCTGGCCCGCCTCGACGAGGGCGAGGTGGACGTGGCCGTCGCGGGGATCCCGGCCAGGCTGCCGGAGCCGCTGGTGAGCCGGACGGTCGCGGTGACCGAGCTGGTTCTGGTCACCGCGCGGGACCGGCCGGACCCGGGGCTCGACGGGCCCTTCGTCCTGCCCCACCGGGGTCTGGTCCGTGAGGCCGCCGACCGCTGGTTCCGCGCCCGTGGCACGACACCCGACGTGGCCTGCGAGCCGGACGGCCATGAGGGGCTGCTGACGCTGGTCGCCCTGGGCTGCGGCACGGGCGTGGTCCCGCGTCTCGTACTGGAGCACAGTGCGGTGCGCGAGCGGCTTGCGGTGCTGCCCGCCCATCCGCCGCCGGAGCCGTTCCCGATCGGGTTGTGCGTACGGCGGGCGGATCTGCGACGGCCGCTGGTGGCGGGGTTGTGGAGTCTGACGGATCGGACGGGCTGAGCGCGCGCCTCACCAGGGAAGGCGCCCCTCCACGTCGAAGTAGCCGCCGGTCGGACCGTCCGGGCCCGCCTGCGCCATGCGGACGAGGGGGCCGCGGACCGCTGGAGCAGCGGCAGGAAGCCAGTACCAGGCACCGTCACGGCCGGCACGGTTGACTGGGGGCATGACGACGACGGAACTCGGGCGGGCGCTGCCGCCGCTGGCGCGACCGGTCGCCCCGGAGACGGCAGGGCTGCCCGCGGGTGGTCAGCGGCGCGGCTGCGCCAAGAGGAACTCGCCGTGCTGACGGGGATCTCGGTCGACTACGTCACCCGCCTGGACTTCGGCAGTGCCCTGAGGGCGCGCGGGGCTGTGTCAGGAGGTTCACGAGCGGGCGAGCGGCCTGCCACGACGGCGCCCCGGTCGAACGACGGCACGTCACGGCACGTCCAGCGGAGCGCTCAGTGCCCCCAGCGGATCGTCCAGCACCGGCTGCCACGCCAGCTCCGCCGCACCGACGAGGCTGTTGTGGTCGAGCGTGCACGCCAGGATCGGCACGCTGCCGCTCTGCCCCCACAGACTGCGGTCGGCGACGACGGCACGCAGTCGCTCCGGGTCGGCGTCGAGCAGCGTGCGATGCAGTCCGCCGAGGATGATGCGGTCCGGGTTGAGGATGTTCACCAGGCCCGCGAGACCGAGGCCCAGCCGGTCGATCAGCTCCTCGGTGGCCGTACGGACGGACAGGTCGTCGTGCCGGGTGCGGACCAGGTCGTTGGCCTGCTGCAACAGCGACACCTCGGGGCCGGGTTCGCGTCCCGCCGCGGTGAGGAAGGCCAGCGGGTCGGCCTCGACGTCGAGACAGCCGCGGCTGCCGCAGTGGCAGGGGCGGCCCTCCGGGTTGACGGTGAGGTGGCCGACCTCCAGGGCCAGGCCCGAACTGCCGGTGTGCAGGCGGCCGTCGAGGACGAGCGCGCCGCCCACGCCCCGGTGGCCGGTGGCCACGCACAGCAGGTCCCGTGCCCCGCGTCCCGCACCGTGCCGGTGTTCGGCGAGCGCGGCGAGGTTGACGTCGTTGCCCGCGAACGCCGGCCCGGTGATCCCGGCGGCGCGCACGCACTCCGCGAAGATCCGGCGGACGCGCGCGCCCGCGGGCCAGGCCAGGTGCAGCGGGTTCAAGGCCAGACCGTCCGGTTCGGCGACCGCGGACGGCACGGCGAGCCCGGCGCCCACGCAGCGTCGCCCGGCCGTGCGCAGCAGGTCCGCGCCCGCCTCCACCACGGATCCGAGGACCTTCGCGGGGTCGGCGTCGACGGCCTCGCAGCCGGGGGCGGTGGCGACGATCCGGCCGCCGAGCGCGACCAGTGCCGCCCGGAACCCGTCGGCGTGCACCTGTGCGGCGAGGACGACGGGCCCGTCCTCGGCGACGGACAGCCGGTGCGAGGGCCGTCCCTGCGATCCGGCCGCGGCGCCGGGCCGGGCGTCGACCCGGATCAGCCCGAGCGCTTCCAGCTCGGCGGCCACCGCGCCCGCCGTCGCCCGTGTCACCCCCAGTTCCGCGGTGAGCACGGCCCGGGTCGGCGCCCGCCCGGTGTGCACGAGCTCCAGCGCGGGCCCCAGCGCTCCGCGCCCCCGGTCCAACCGCGTTCTTGAGGTGGTACCTTCCCCCGCCGGCCGGGGGTCCGCCTTCCCGCTCATGAGGGCGAGTCTCCCATGATCCGCAGGTCGAGCGGCTTACGACCTCGGGGGGAACAGCTCGGCGTCCATGCTCCCCATCCTGCCCGACCGGCCCTCACCTGCGGCTCGGCTAGCCTGGTCGCACGATGAACGACCGTATGACGACGCCCTGGGGCGAGTTCGCGCCGGCCCGCTTCCCCGAGGATCCGCGCGAGAGGCTGCGCGCGTGGGACGCCTCCGACGACTATCTGCTGAGGCACCTCGCGGACCAGAAGGTCCCGCTGCCGGGCACGGTGGTGGTCCTCGGCGACCGCTGGGGCGCCCTGGTCACGGCGCTCGCGGCGCATCGGCCGGTGCAGATCACCGACTCGTACCTGGCCCAGGAGGCGACCCGCGCGAACCTCGCGCGCGCCGACGTCGAGCCGGGCGCCGTCACCCTCCTCACCACCCAGGATCCGCCGCCCGCCCGGATCGACGTCCTCCTCGTCCGGGTACCGAAGAGCCTGGCGCTGCTGGAGGACCAGCTGCTGCGGCTGGCGCCCGCCGTGCACGAGGGCACGGTCGTCGTCGGGACCGGCATGGTGAAGGAGATCCACACCTCCACGCTGAAGCTGTTCGAGCGGATCCTCGGCCCGACCCGCACCTCGCTGGCGGAGAAGAAGGCCCGGCTCATCTTCTGCACCCCCGGGGACCTGAAGCCGCACGTGAACCCCTGGCCGCACACCTACACGCTCCCCGACGGCATCGGCCCGGCTTCCGGTGCCACCGTGGTCAACCACGCCGGCGTGTTCTGCGCCGACCGGCTCGACATCGGCACGCGCTTCTTCCTGAAGCATCTGCCCAGCGGCAGCGGGGGCGCACGCGTCGTCGACCTGGGCTGCGGCAACGGTGTCGTCGGTACGGCGATGGCGCTGGCCGATCCCGGGGCCGAGGTGCTGTTCACGGACGAGTCGTTCCAGGCCGTGGCCTCGGCGGAGGCGACGTACCAGGCGAACAAGCTACCGGGGCATGCGGAGTTCCGGGTCGGGGACGGGCTGGCGGGAGTGCCCGCGGGCAGTGTCGACCTGGTGCTCAACAATCCGCCGTTCCACTCCCACCACGCGACGACCGACGCGACGGCATGGCGGATGTTCAGCGGGGCGCGGCGCGCGCTGCGGTCCGGCGGTGAGCTGTGGGTGATCGGCAACCGGCATCTGGGCTACCACGTGAAGCTGCGGCGGTTGTTCGGCAACAGTGAACTGGTCGCCGGCGACCCGAAGTTCGTGGTGCTGCGAGCCGTCAAGGAGTAGGTGGCGTGGGCGTTCCGTGATGTGCCTGTGCCGAGTCCCGGGCGGGGACGGGATGCTGGTGCTCACCGCCCGCCCAGCACCCGCATGATCGCGGCGACCGTCCGTACCATCGCCTCCCGCCCCGCACTCAGGTACTTCCGGGAGTCGACGGCCTCCGGGCGGGTGGCCAGGTAGTCCCGTATCGCGCCGGTCATGGCGAGGTTGAGGGCCGTGCCGATGTTCACCTTGGTGATGCCGCCGGTGACGGCCGCGGTGAGTTCGGTGTCGGGTACGCCGCTGGAACCGTGCAGGACCAGCGGGACGTCGAGGACGGCGGCGAGCCGCTTGAGGAGGTCGTGGTCGAGGGTGGCCGTGCGGGTGGTCATGGCGTGCGAGCTGCCGATGGCCACCGCGAGCGCGTCGACGCCCGAGCCGGTGACGAAGGCACGGGCCTGAGCGGGGTCGGTCCGGGCCCCGGGCGCGTGCGCGTCCAGCGGCGGACGCCCGTCCTTGCCGCCCACCTCGCCCAACTCGGCCTCGATCCACAGCCCTTGGGCATGTGCCCAGTCGACGGCGGCCCGTGTCGCCGCGAGGTTCTCCTCGTACGGCAGCCGCGCCGCGTCGTACATCACGGAGCTGAATCCGGCGCCCGGCGCCTGCCGCAGCAGGTCGTCGCTCTGGACGTGATCGAGGTGCAGCGCGACGGGCACGGCGGCCCGTTCGGCGGCGGCGACGGCGGCGCGGGCCAGGGGCAGCAGGCGTCCGTAGCGGAACGTGACCGCGTTCTCGCTGACTTGGAGGACGACGGGCGCGTCCACGGACTCCGCGCCGGCGATGACGGCCTCGATGTGTTCCAGCGTGATGATGTTGAAGGCGGCGACGGCGGAGCGGGCGGCGGCGGCCCGGGTGACGAGTTCGCCGGTGGTGGTGAGGGGCACGGCGGGTCCCTTCAGTCGGCGAGGATCACCGAGCGGGTGAGGTGCCGGGGCCGGTCCGGGTCGAGGCCGCGGGCGGCGGCGACGACGACCGCGAGCCGCTGGGCGCGGACCAGTTCGGCGAGCGGGTCGAGTCCGCCGGCCACCCACAGTCCGCCGGTGGCCCGCACCTGTTCGGCCAGGCCCTCGGGCGGCTCCCCCAGCATCCAGGTGGCGGTGGAGTGGGTGGTGATGCTGATGGGGCCGTGCCGGTACTCCATCGCCGGATAGGCCTCGGTCCACGACAGCGCGGCCTCGCGCATCTTCAGCCCGGCCTCGTTGGCCAGGCCCACGGTCCAGCCGCGGCCCAGGAACGTGAACTGCGTGCAGCCGGCGAGTCCTTCGGGCAGCGGGGTGGCGAGCGCGGTGCGGGCGTCGGCCACGACGGAGTCGGTGTGCAGCCCCAGGTGGGCGCGGAACAGGGTCAGCGCGGTGGTCGCGAACCGGGTCTGCACGACGGACCGTTCGTCCGCGAAGTCGAGGACCACGACGTCGTCGGCGGCGGCCATGACGGGCGTGCCGGGATCCGCGGTGACGGCGGTCGTGCGCGTGCGGCCCGTCAACCGCCCGAGCAGTTCGAGGACTTCGGTCGTGGTGCCGGAGCGGGTGAGGGCGACCACGCGGTCGTACGAGCGGCCGTACGGGAACTCGGAGGCGGCGAAGGCGTCCGTCTCGCCCTGCCCCGCGCCCTCCCGCAGCGCCGCTGCCGCCTGCGCCATGAAGTACGAGGTGCCGCATCCGACGATCGCGACCCGCTCCCCCGCCACCGGGAGCACTCCGCCGTGCTGCCCGGCCTCCGCCGCGGCCCGGGTCCAGCACTCGGGCTGGCTGGTCAGCTCGTCCTCGACATGAGTCATGTGCACCCTTCCCTCGGCTTGATTGTTCTTGCAAGATATAGCCGTCTTTCAAGCACAATCAAGCATTCATCCCCCGTCGACGTGCGCTAGGGTCGCCGGGAGATCGAGGGACGGAGGGTGCGGATGTCGCGGGACGCCCGCTGGAAGGCGCTGCTGGAGCTGCTCGTCGAGCGCGGCCGGCTGGAGGTCGAGGAGGCGGCGGCCGAGCTGGAGGTGTCGGCGGCGACGATCCGGCGCGACTTCGACCAGCTGGCCGAGCAGCAGATGCTCGTGCGTACCCGGGGTGGCGCGGTCGTGCACGGGGTGTCGTACGAACTGCCGCTGCGTTACAAGACCGCCCGGCACGCCTCCGAGAAGCAGCGGATCGCCAAGGCGGTCGCGGATCTCGTCGCGCCCGGCGAGGCGGTGGGGCTGACCGGCGGCACGACCACCACCGAGGTGGCCCGCGCGCTGGCCGTACGCGGTGATCTCACATCCGGCTCCCCCGCGCTGACCGTCGTCACCAACGCCCTCAACATCGCCAACGAGCTGGCTGTCCGGCCCCAGTTCAAGATCGTGGTGACCGGCGGGGTCGCGCGGGCGCAGTCGTACGAGCTGATCGGGCCGCTCGCGGACGGTGTGCTCGGCCAGATCACGATGGATGTGGCGGTGCTCGGCGTCGTCTCCTTCGACGTCACCCACGGCGCCGCGGCGCACGACGAGGCGGAGGCCGCGGTCAACCGGCTGTTGTGCGAGCGGGCCGAGCGGGTGGTCGTCGCCGCCGACTCCAGCAAGCTGGGGCGTCGGGCGTTCGCCCGGATCTGCGCCGCCGACGCGGTGGACACGCTGGTCACGGACGCGGCGGCCGGGCCGGAGACGGTGCAGCGGTTCGAGGAGGCCGGGATCCAGGTGATCGCCGTCTGACGCCGTGGCCGATCGTCCCGACGGCCCGCGCCGACCAGCCACGATGGCGCCGCGGTCGAACGACGGCACCTCACGGCCCCGCGGCGGAGCCGCATATCGACGCAGCCGGCGGAGCGCTTACGCTGACAGTGACGCGGTGCGGGGCCGGGCCAGGGAGGCTGTGATGGGCGGGACACCGAGCGATCAGGGCATACCGGGGGCTTCGCGGTATCTGCCGATCGCCGAGCACGGGCTGATCGGCGATCTGCGCAGCGTCGCCCTGGTGGGGACCGACGGGACCATCGACTGGTACTGCTGCCCGTCCTTCGACGCACCCAGCGTCTTCGCCGCGATCCTGGACGCGGAGCGGGGCGGCGCCTTCGAGCTCGCCGCCTCGGTGCCGGCCCGGACCAAGCAGTTCTACTTCCCGGACACGAACGTATTGATCACCAGGTTCTTCACCGAGGAAGGCGTCGGTGAGGTGCAGGACTTCATGCCGGTCGACGGCGAGGCGGCGGAGGTCGCCCGGCACCGGCTGATCCGGCGGGTGCTGTGCGTACGCGGGTCCATCCCGTTCCGCGCGCGGGTGGCGCCCCGCTTCGACTACGGCCGCCTGCCGCATACCGTGCGCATGGAGGGCGACGTGGCGGTCTTCGCCTCCGACGGCCTGTCGCTGGGGCTGACCGCGACCGTGCCGCTGGAGGCCGACGGCCTCGACGTGCGCGCCGATTTCAAGCTCGCCGAGGGCGAGTCGGCGGTGTTCGCGCTGGACCAGGTCGGCGGCGCCGTACATCCGCGCGGGTGTGCCCGCACCGAGGCCGAGCGCCAGTTCGACAGTACGGTGGCGTACTGGCGGCGCTGGCTGTCCCAGTCCCGGTACCGGGGCCGCTGGCGGGAGATGGTGCACCGCTCCGCCCTCACCCTGAAGCTGCTCACCTACGCGCCGACCGGGGCGATCGTGGCCGCGCCGACGACGAGCCTGCCCGAGCAGATCGGCGGCGAACGCAACTGGGACTACCGGTACGTGTGGGTGCGCGACGCCGCCTTCTGCGTCTACGCGCTGCTGCGGCTGGGCTTCGCGGGCGAGGCCGAGGCGTTCATGAATTTCGTGACCCGGCATGTCAGTCCTGGCGACGGCAAGCCGTCGGGCCCGTTGCAGATCATGTACGGCATCGACGGGCGCACCGACCTCACCGAGCACGAACTCGGCCATCTCGAAGGGCACTTGGGGTCCGCGCCGGTACGGATCGGCAACGGCGCCGCCGAGCAGCTCCAGCTCGACATCTACGGCGCGCTCATCGACTCCATCTACCTCTACGACAAATGGGCGAAGCCCGTCTCCAGCGACCAGTGGGACGACGTGTGCGCGCTGGTCGACTGGGTCTGCGAGAACTGGGACCAGCCCGACGAGGGGATCTGGGAGACCCGCGGCGGCCGCAAGACCTTCCTGTACTCGCGGCTGATGTGCTGGGTCGGGATCGAACGGGCCATCCGCATGGCCCACCGGCGCGGTCTGCCCGCCGACCTGGTCCGCTGGCGGGAGCACCGGGACACGATCTACCGCCGGATCATGAAGCACGGCTGGTCCGAGGAACGGCAGGCCTTCGTCCAGTACGAGGACAGCGACGTGCTGGACGCGGCCGTGCTGATGATGCCGCTGACGAAGTTCATCGCGCCGACCGACCCGAAGTGGCTGTCCACGCTCGACGCCCTCACCGACGACCTGGTCTCGGACTCGCTCGTCTACCGCTACGACCCGCAGGCCAGCCCGGACGGACTGCGCGGCGACGAGGGCACGTTCTCGATCTGCTCGTTCTGGTACGTCGAGGCCATGGTCCACGCGGGCCGGATCGACGAGGCACGCCTGGCCTTCGAGAAGATGCTCACGTACGCCAACCATCTCGGCCTGTACGCCGAGGAGATCAGCCACACCGGCGAGCAACAGGGCAACTTCCCGCAGGCGTTCACCCATCTCGCGCTGATCAGCGCGGCCTTCAATCTCGACCGCGCTCTCGGCTGAGCCCCCTCGGCGTGCCGCCGCGAACCCGTCAGCCGCGGCCTTCCATACGCCGCACCAGGCTCTTGGGGCGCATGCCGGTCCAGTTGGTCTCGATGTGGTCCAGGCACTCCTGCCGCGGTGCCGGGCGGCTGGCCCTCGTCGTTGACGAGCACGGAGTAGACGCCGTCGGAGTTCTCGAACGGGTTGGTCATGCGGGGTTCCTTACGTTGTGGGTGGGTTGGTCTCGGTCATGTGCGGCCCGGTCCACCAGCGCCCCGAGCGCCCGGAACCAGCCCTCGGCCAGGTCCCGTACAGCGTCCTCGGGGAGTACTCCGGGCGCGTAGTCCAGTGGGCGGTGGGTTCGGGGCCGTACGACCAGTCCGTGGCCGAGGAGTTCGCCCTCCCAGCTGATCGACCGCTCCACGGCCGCGCGCAGGCAGCGCAGCGGAGGACCACGGCGATACCAAGGTAATTGCCTAACCAAATGGCCCTGTCTGGGTGGACCTGTGAACCGGCTATTAGGATTAAGGCCTGCCTAACCTAAGGGAGTTGCCTGTTGGAGACCGCACGGTGACGCGGGGCAGAAGGGTTCGCCCCGTCCTACTCGTGGCCTTGCTGAGCGCCGTGCTGCTGGCGCTCTGCCTGCTTTCACTCGCCCTCGGCGCCGCCAGCATTCCGCCTGACCAGGTGGTGCGCGCACTGTTCGGTGACGCACCGAGCCGGTTCGTGGACAACGTCGTCTGGTCCGCGCGGATGCCCCGAACCGCGGTCGGGCTCGCGGCGGGGGCGGCGCTCGGGCTGGCCGGGGCGCTGATGCAGGCCCTGACGCGCAATCCGCTGGCCGATCCCGGGATCCTGGGGGTCACCGCGGGGGCGTCCTTCGCCATCGTGCTGGCCGTCGGGGTGCTCGGGCTCGGCTCGTTCTACGGATACGTCTGGTTCGCCTTCGCCGGTGCGCTCGTGGCGAGCGTCCTGGTCTTTCTGCTCGGCAGGCTCGGTCGCTCCGGTCTGACCCCGGTCAAGCTGGCGCTCGCCGGAGTCGCGGTGACCGCGTTCCTCAACTCCCTCACCAGCGCGATCGCGTTGACCGACCCGGACGCGCTCGACCGCTACCGCTTCTTCACCGCCGGCTCGATGGCCGACCAGGACGGGTCGACCGTGCTGCGGATCCTGCCCTTCCTGGCCGTGGGTGCCGTACTGGCCCTCGCCTCCGCGCCCGCCCTCAACAGCCTGGCGCTCGGCGACGACGTGGCGGCCTCCCTGGGACGGCGGATCGGCCTCATCCGGCTCGGCGGCGTCACCGTGATCACCCTGCTGACCGGCGCGGCGGTGGCGGCCATCGGCCCGGTCGTCTTCATCGGCCTGGTGGTCCCCCATGTCGCCCGCGCGCTGGCCCAGTCTGCGGGCATCGGCCCGGACCACCGCTGGCTGCTGCCGCTGTCCGCGATGCTCGCGCCGAGCCTGCTCCTCGCCGCGGACATCATCGGCCGGATGATCGCCCGGCCCACCGAGGTGCAGGCCGGGATCGTCGTCGCCTTCATCGGCGGACCGTTCTTCATCGCCCTGGTCCGACGGCGCAAGCTCGCGGAGGCGTGAGGATGACGACCTTGAAGTCCCTTTCCGCGCCGGTACGGACCTACCGCCTGACCGTGCCACCGCTGTCCGGCATCATCCGCCCACGTCTGGTGGCGGTGTGCGCGGTCCTCGGCGCCGGTACCTTCCTGCTGTTCTGCTGGAGCCTGACGATCGGCGACTACCCGATCGCCTTCGTCGACGTGGTGCGGGCCCTGGCCGACTCCGGGGACCCCGGCACCGTGCTCGTCGTCCAGGAACTGCGGCTGCCCCGCGCCCTGGTCGGACTGCTGGCCGGCATCGCCTTCGGCGTCTCCGGCGGGCTGTTCCAGACGATGACCCGCAATCCGCTGGCCAGCCCCGACATGATCGGCCTCACCCAGGGCGCGGGCACCTTCGTGGTCGCGGGCATCGTGCTGGGCTGGGACGGGGGCCTGAGCACCCAGGCGCTCGGACTGCTCGGCGCGCTGACCACGGCCCTGCTGGTGTACGTCCTCGCCTGGCGCCGCGGTACCACCGGCTACCGGATCATCCTCGTCGGCATCGGCGTGTCCTGGATCTGCACGAGCGCCACCGACTATCTGCTGGCCAGAGGCGCCCGGTTCCAGGCCCAGGCCGCTCTCGGCTGGCTGGTGGGCAACCTCAACGGCCGTACGTGGTCGCAGGTCGGCCCCCTCGCCATCGCGCTGGCGGTACTGCTGCCGACCGCGCTGCTGCTCGGCCGGCTGCTGCGCACCCTCCAGCTGGGCGACGACGTGGCCACCGGCCTGGGCACGCGGGTGCAACCGGTGCGCCTGGCCATCCTCCTCAGCGGCGTCGGCCTGATCGCCTTCGCCACCGCGGCGGCGGGCCCGATCGCGTTCGTGGCGCTCGCCGCGCCGCAGATCGCCCAGCGGCTGGCGGGCACCGCCTGGCCGCCCACCGTGGCCTCGGGCCTGACCGGGGCGCTGATGGTCCTCGGCGGCGACCTGATCGCCCGTACTCTGGTCTCCGGCACGGAGTTGCCGGTCGGAATCGTCACGGGCGTGCTCGGCGCACCCGTCCTGCTCTGGTTGCTCGTCCGCGCCAACCGCGCGGGTTCAGGAGGCTGATCCCATGTCGACCGACCGTATGACGAAAGATGCCGGGCCGGCCGACGCGCTGCCCTCCGCCGACCCGGACCTGCGGGCGAGCGGTCTGCGTCTGGCGTACGACAACCGCCTGGTGGTGGACGGCCTCGACCTGGCCATTCCGCCCGGCCGGATCACCGCCGTCGTCGGCGCCAACGCCTGCGGCAAGTCGACCCTGCTGCGCGCGCTGGCGCGGCTGCTGGCACCCCGCGAAGGTGCCGTCCATCTGGACGGCCGGGCGCTGCACTCCATACCGACGCGGGAACTGGCGCAGCGTTTGGGCATCCTGCCGCAGAGCCCGGTGGCGCCGGAGGGCCTGACGGTCATCGACCTGGTGAACCGGGGCCGTTCACCGCACCAGACCTGGTGGCGGCAGTGGTCGAAGGCGGACGAGCAGGCGGTGCACCGGGCGCTGACGGCGACCGGTATGACGGACCTGGCGGACCGCCCGGTCGACGAGTTGTCCGGCGGCCAGCGCCAACGGGCCTGGATCGCGATGGCCGTGGCGCAGGGCACCCCCGTCCTCCTCCTCGACGAGCCCACGACCTACCTGGACCTGGCCCACCAGATCGACGTCCTGGACCTGATCACGGACCTCAACCGGCGCGAGAACCGCACCGTCGTGATGGTCCTGCACGACCTCAACCAGGCCTGCCGCTACGCCGATCACGTCGTCGCCATGAAGAGCGGCCGTATCGCCGCCGAGGGCACTCCGGCCGAGGTCATCACGGCGGAGACGGTGGCGGACGTCTTCGATCTGGACTGCCGCATCACCCCGGACCCGGTCAGCGGCACGCCGATGGTGATCCCGATGGGACGCCATCACCAGGGCGTGCCCCTGCAGCCGGTGGCACAGGCGGCAGACTGAGAGCTTGCCCCACATCGCCGGCCGGGCGCGCGAGAGCCGACCCGCACGCCCCCGGAGGAGCATCCTCGCCGCGTTGCCGCACCGCCCCCCGATCGGCACGCACCAGACAACCCGCGCTGCCCCGGCAAGCGACGTGACACAAGCTCCCAGAACACGCGGACACCCTCCCGGCCGGGCCGTCAGATACCCGCCCATCGCGCTGCGGTCCTGCGGGATCCAGCGCGCCCGACCGGAGGCGATCAGGTCCAGCGACTCGTGGACCACGGGGGCGATCAGGTCGACGGTGCGGTGGAAGAGGTCGGTCACCGTGTCGCGCGGGCCCACCGGGATCGCCCGCTGCAACAGGACGTCCCCCGCGTCGAGTTCGGCGTCCATGCGGTGCGCGGTGACGCCGACCTCGCGATCGCCGTTGACGAGCGCCCAGATCAGCGGGGAGAAGCCCGCGTAGACCGGCGGCAGCGAGTCGTGGACGTTGAGCGTGCCGTGGGTGGGGAGGTCGAAGATCTCCGGCGGGAGCACCTGCGCCAGTTGTTGGCGACGATCAGATCGGGCCGCACGTCCCGCAGTGCGGCGCGGAGTTCGGGGTGGTCGGGGCGGTTGCGCAGCAGTACGGGGATGTCGTGCTTCTCGGCGAGTTCGGCCACCGAGTCGTCCCAGACTCTCTCGTATACATGGTCGCTCTCGGGGTGGGTGACGGCCATGATCACCTCGTGCTCGGACTCCAGCAGAGCCTGGAGGGCGCGATGCTTTCAGGTCTGACAGCCGAACATGACGACCCGCATGTTGATCCTCTCGTCGGACACGTCGTCACAAGGTAAGGCTAACCTTATTTAACATCGCCTAGGGGAAGGGAAGTTGCGGTGAACGCACTGCACGACGCACCTGACGCCGTCCACGATGTGCTCGGAATCGGTTTCGGGCCGTCAAATCTCGCACTGGCCATAGCAATCGAGGAACACAACCTCCGAGCCGCTCCCCATGAACGGATCCGCGCCGGATTCCTGGAACGCCAGGCGAGCTTCGGCTGGCACCGCGGAATGCTCATCGACGACGCGACCATGCAGGTGTCCTTCCTGAAGGACCTGGTCACCATGCGCAATCCCACGAGCGACTTCAGCTTCCTGTGCTTCCTGCGGGAGCGCGGCAGGCTGGTGGACTTCCTCAACGCGAAGACGCTCTTCCCGCTGCGGATCGAGTTCCACGAGTACTTCGAGTGGGCGGCCACCCGGGTCGCGGACCTGGTCACCTACGACGCCGAGGTCCTCTCCGTGGAACCGGTCACCGCGGGCAGCGGCGAGGTCCGCTGGTTCGACGTGGTCAGCCGCGTACCCGGCGATCCGCGGCGCACAGTGGTCCGCCGCACCCGCAACATCTCGGTGGCCGTGGGCCTGGAACCCCACGTGCCGCCCGGCATAGCCCTCTCGGACCGCATCTGGCACAACAGCGAACTGATCCCACGCACCCGCGAGTTGACCGACCGGGGCGGATCGGTGCAACGCATCATGGTCCTCGGCGCGGGACAGAGCGGCGCCGAAGCGGTCGACTACCTGCACCGCTCCTTCCCCGCCTCGGAGATCTGCGCGGTCTTCGCCAAGTACGGCTACACACCCGCCGACGACAGCCCGTTCGCCAACCGGATCTTCGACCCGGAGGCCGTGGACGTCTACTTCCAGGCGCGGCCCGAGGTGAAGCAGGCCCTGTACGACTACCACCGCAGCACCAACTACTCGGTGGTCGACATGGACTTGATCGAGTCGCTGTACTCCACCATGTACCGCGAGAAGGTCCAGGGCCGCGAGCGCCTCCAGCTGCGGAACGTGTCCCGCATCCGGGACGTGCGGCAACTGCCCGACCGCCTGGAGGTCACCGTCGAGTACCTGCCCACCGGAGAACGGGAGGTGGTCGGCTGCGATGTGCTGGTCCACGCGACCGGCTACCGCCCGCGGGAACTCGACACCCTGCTGGGCCGCACCGCGAAACTCTGCCTCCGGGACGACGACGCCATACGTGTCGGACGCGACCACCGCGTGGTGGCCGCGCCGGAGGTCACGGCCGGCATCTACCTCCAGGGCGCGACCGAGCACACCCACGGCCTCACTTCCACCCTTCTGTCCACGACCGCCATACGCTCCGGCGAGATCCTCGACTCCCTGCTCACTCACCGGCGCGGCGACGCGGGTGCGGACACTGGGCAAGAATCGCCAACTGAGAGTAGCCTCACCTAAGTTTTCAGCCAGTCTCGCGATTCAGTCGAGCGATTCAGTCGAGCGATTCAACGGTCGTCCTATCCCGGAGGGGTGCGGGTGGGTCCTTCAAATCCATCGGGGCGGGACGTCCTGAGACAGTCCGTCAGGGGGCAGCGGCGAGACGTCGCGCTCGGCGCGCTCCTCGGCTCGGGACATCAGGCGGGCGAGGCGCTGGTGCCGGTCCTCATCGGCGTCGTCATCGACCGCGCCGTCACGGACTCCGACACCGGCGCCCTGCTGCTGTGGCTCGGCGTCCTCGCCGTGGTCCACACGGGACTCGCGCTCAGCTACCGCTACGGCGCCTGGTCCGCCGACCGGGCAGCCGCGCAGGCCGAACACGACCTGCGCATCACCCTCGTACGACGCGTCCTTCATCCCCGGGGCGGGGCGGAGGAGGGCCGGCTGCCCGGTGCGCTCGCCAACGTCGCCACCGAGGACGCCAAACGGGTCGGCGCCGTCAACCTGGCGCTGATGGCCGGGATTTCGGCCCTGGTCGGCATCCTTGCCTGCGCGGTCGTCCTGCTGCGGGCGTCGGTGACGCTCGGCCTGGTCGTCCTGCTCGGCACTCCGGTGCTGCTGTGGCTGGGCCACCTGCTGGGCAAGCCGCTTCAGGCCCGCAGCGAGGCCGAGCAGGAACGGGCCGCGCACGCCTCGGCCGTCGCCGCCGACCTGGTGGCCGGTCTGCGGATCCTCAAGGGCATCGGCGGCGAGCCGACCGCCATCGCCCGCTACCGCACCACCAGCCGGGACTCCCTCCAGGCCACGTTGAAGGCCGCCCGCGCACAGGCCTTCCAGAGCGGCATGGTGCTGACCCTGACGGGCTGTCTGATCGCCGCCGTCACCCTGGTCGGCGGCCGGCTCGCGGCAAACGGCGACATCAGCCTGGGCCAGTTGGTGTCGGCCGTCGGGCTCGCGCTGTTCCTGCTCGGTCCGTTGGAGGTGCTCGCGTGGGTCAACGCCGAGCTGGCCCAGGGGCGTGCCTCCGCCTCCCGGATCGCCGATGTGCTCGCCGCCCCGCACACCGTCGACGCCGGCGAGAGAACCCTCCCCCAGCCGGTGCGCGGCGCCGTCCGGCTGAGCGGCGTCAGCCTCGGCGGGCTGCACGACGTACACCTCACCCTCGCGACCGGCGAACGCGTCGCCCTCGTCGGCGCGAGCGGGGCGAGCAAGACGACGCTGGCCAAGCTGATCGCGGGCGTGCACCGGACCCTACGCCTCGCTGTGGCAAGCGTGGTCCGGCACCCGCACACCCGTCGACGAGCCCCCCACGCCCCGTCCCCGCACCGACACACCCCAGAAGGACCACTGATGCTCCGCTCACTCAGAGGCACCCGGTTCGCCGCGGGACTCGCCTCCGCGCTGCTCCTCTTCGTCACCGTCTCGGCCTGCGGATCCGACGACGACTCCGACACGGCGGGCTCGGCCGCGACGGAGTCATCGAGCACCGCTTTCCCGGTGACCCTCCCGCACACATACGGGAGTACGACCATCGAGTCCGAGCCGAAGCGGATCGTCACGGTCGGTCTGACCGACCAGGACGCGGTGCTCGCGCTGGGCAAGGTGCCCGTGGGCACGACCGAGTGGCTCGGCGGCTACGAGGGCGCGATCGGCCCCTGGGCCGAGGACGAGCTGGGCGGCGCGGCGGCCCCGACCGTCCTCAAGGACACCGGCACCGGCCCGCAGACGGAGAAGATCGCCGCGCTCGATCCTGACCTGATCCTCGCCGTCTACGGCGGTCTGACCAAGGAGCAGTACGACACCCTGTCGAAGTTCGCCCCGGTGGTCGCCCAGCCCGAGGAGTACAACGACTTCGGCGTGCCGTGGCAGGACCAGACCGAGATCATCGGCAAGGCGCTCGGCCAGGAGGCCGAGGCCAAGGAGCTGGTCGCGGGCGTCGAGGCCGACTTCAAGCAGGCGGCCGACGAACACCCGGAGTTCGCCGGGTCCAGCGCCGTGATGGCGACGCCGTACGAGGGCATCTTCGTCTTCGGCAGCCAGGACCCGCGCTCGCGTCTGCTCACGAACCTCGGCTTCAGCCTGCCCAAGGACCTGGACAAGGTCATCGGAGACGAGTTCGGCGCCAACATCAGCAAGGAGCGCACCGATCTGCTGGACACGGACGCGATCGTCTGGATCGTCTCCGACCCCGCCAAGGACAAGGCTGAGCTGCGCAAGGACTCCCTGTATGCCGATCTGACGGTGGCGAAGGACGAACGTGAGGTCTTCGTCAAGGAGACCAGCGACTACGGCAACGCGGTCTCCTTCGTGTCGGTGCTGAGCCTGCCGTACACGCTTGAGCGTCTGGTGCCTCAGCTGGCCGCGGCGGTCGACGGAGACACCGCGACGAAGGTGACCGAGCCGACGTCCTGACGCCCGGACGACGTATGCGCGAAAGGCCGGTCGCCGTCGGCCGGCCTCCGTCTCAGTGCCCGTGCCCCTCTTCCTCGTGCGCGGGCTCCCCCGCCGTGGCCGGTCCGGCGTTGACCGTGAAGGCGGCGGTGTGGACGGTGCCCTCGTGCTTGAAGTCGAGGAACAGCCGGTAGGTCCCGCTGCTCGGCGCCGTGGCCGTGAAGGAGATGTCGGGACCGGCCTTCGTGCTGCCGCCCGGGTGCACATGGAGGTAGGCGAGGTCGCCGGAGCGCAGAGCGACCAGATGGCCGTAGGCACCCAGGTAGGGCTGGAGGTCGGTGACCGGCCTGCCGTTGCGGGACACCGTCAGCTTCAGCTCCTGCGCGGCGCCCGGGCGCAGGCCGCCGGTCAGCTCGACCTCGTAGCCGTCGGCGGTCGCGGTGTCGCTGGGCGCGGGCAGTTGCTTCGGCCGGTAGGGCCCTGCCGCCGCCAGGTCCGCGCCGAGGGTGAGGTTCTCGGCGCCCTTCGTCGCCGGGGTGAAGTCGGCGAAGACGCGGTAGTCGCCCGCGCGGGGCAGTTCGACGGGGATGCTCCAGGTGCCGTCGGTGGCGCGGGTGGGGTGCAGGTGGCGGTAGGTGATCAGGTCGCGTGAGGCCACGATGAGGTGCAGTTCCTTGTCGTGCTCGCGCCCGTAGGCGGTGACGGCGTCGCCGTCGGCGTCCCGGATCTGGAAGCGCAGCTCGGTGCGCTTCCCCGCGGTGACTCGCGGGGTCTTGAGGTCGAGGGTGTAGCCGCCCTCGGACATCTGGAGTCCGCCGGCGGGGGACGCTTCGTGGCCGCCGCCTCCCTCCACGGCCTCTTCTGTGTGCGGTGTGTCGTGACGTGCGGGCGGACGGTCTTCCGCGACGGGGCCGACGCCCTGGCCCACGCCGTACGCCGTGCCGAAGGTGGCGGTCAGCGCGGCGGCGAACGCGGTGAGCTTCAGTCCGGTGTGCATGGTGTTCTCCGATCATCGGGTTCTGGCCTCCTACGCGACCGACCGTACCCCTGGGGGGTATTAAGTCAAGGCTTGCCGCGCTTGCGTTTCCATACCCTACCGGGGTATATAGAACCACGAGAGAGGGGTACCCCCTACCCGTATAGCGTCAGGAGCGGTGATGGCCGGCAACCAGGTCGAACTCGTCATCGGCGGCATGACCTGCGCCTCGTGCGCGGCGCGCGTCGAGAAGAAGCTCAACCGCATGGACGGGGTCACGGCCACCGTCAACTACGCAACCGAGAAGGCCAGGGTCAGCTACACCGGTGAGGTCTCCGTCCCGGATCTGATAGCCACGGTCGAGGCGACGGGATACACCGCGCAGCAGCCCGCGCGGGCCGACCCCGAGCCCGAGCCCGAGCAGGCCGACCATGAACTCCTTTCCCTACGGCAGCGGCTGCTCACCTCTGTCGTCCTCGCCGTCCCGGTGATCGCGATGGCGATGATTCCCGCGCTGCAGTTCGACAACTGGCAGTGGCTGTCCCTGACGCTGGCCGCGCCCGTCGTGACGTACGCCGGCTGGCCCTTCCACAAGGCGGCGCTGGTGAACGCCCGCCACGGTGCGGCCACCATGGACACGCTGATCTCGGTCGGTACGTCGGCGGCGTTCGTGTGGTCGCTGTGGGCCCTGTTCTTCGGGACCGCGGGCACCGAGGGGATGACGCATCCCTTCGAGCTGACCATCGCCCGCGGTGACGGCGCCGGGAACATCTACCTGGAGGCCGCGGCCGGCGTCACCGCGTTCATCCTGGCCGGGCGCTACTTCGAGGCGCGCTCCAAGCGCACGGCGGGAGCCGCTCTGCGGGCGCTGCTGGAGCTGGGCGCGAAGGACGTCACCGTGCTGCGCCCGGACGGCCGCGAACAGACCGTCCCCATCGCCGAGTTGAAGGTCGGCGACCGCTTCCTGGTGCGTCCCGGCGAGAAGATCGCCACCGACGGGACGGTCGTGGAGGGCTCCTCCGCCGTCGACGCCTCCATGCTCACCGGCGAGTCCGTGCCGGTCGAGGTCTCCCAGGGTGATCCGGTCACCGGCGCCACGGTCAACGCGGGCGGGCGGCTCGTCGTCGAGGCCGTGCGGGTCGGCGCGGACACCCAGCTCTCCCGGATGGCCAAGCTGGTGGAGGACGCGCAGAACGGCAAGGCCGCCGCGCAGCGGCTCGCGGACCGGATCTCCGCCGTGTTCGTGCCGGTCGTGATCGCGCTCGCCCTGGGCACGCTCGGCTTCTGGCTGGGCAACGGCGCCGGGCTGACGGCCGCGTTCACCGCCGCCGTCGCCGTCCTGATCATCGCCTGCCCGTGCGCCCTGGGCCTCGCCACCCCGACCGCGCTGCTGGTCGGCACGGGGCGGGGCGCCCAGCTCGGGATCCTGATCAAGGGCCCGGAAGTGCTGGAGTCCACCCGCCGCGTCGACACCGTCGTCCTCGACAAGACCGGCACGGTCACCACCGGCCGGATGACCCTGCTCGCCGTGCACGGCGTCGCCGAGGAGTCCGAAGTGCTGCGGCTGGCGGGCGCGCTGGAGCACGCCTCCGAGCACCCGATCGCCCGTGCCGTGGCCGAGGGAGCGCTGGAGAAGCTGGGTTCGCTGCCCACACCCGAGGACTTCGCGAACGTACCCGGCCTGGGCGTGCAGGGCATCGTCGACGGTCACGCCGTCCTCGTCGGACGTGAACGGCTGCTCGCCGACTGGGCATTGGAGCTGCCCGAGGAGCTGAAGCGGGCCAAGTCCGAGGCCGAGGCGGCCGGACGCACCGCGATCGCCGTGGCGTGGGACGGTCAGGCTCGGGCGGTCCTCGAAGTCGCCGACGCGGTCAAGGAGACCAGCCCGGAGGCGATCGAGCGGCTGCGCGCCCTCGGTCTGACCCCGATCCTGCTGACCGGCGACAACCGGACCGTGGCCGAATCGGTCGCACGCCAGGTGGGTATCGCTCCTGAGGACGTCTTCGCCGAGGTGCTGCCGCAGGACAAGACCGCGGTCGTCAAGCGCCTTCAGGACGAGGGCCGTTCGGTCGCCATGGTCGGCGACGGCGTCAACGACGCCGCCGCGCTCGCCCAGGCCGACCTGGGGCTGGCCATGGGCACCGGCACCGACGCGGCGATCGAGGCGAGCGACCTCACGCTCGTGCGGGGCGACCTGCGGGCCACGGCCGACGCCATCCGGCTGGCCCGCCGGACCCTCGGCACCATCCGGTCCAACCTGTTCTGGGCCTTCGCCTACAACGTCGCCGCCCTGCCGCTGGCCGCGGCCGGACTGCTGAATCCGATGATCGCCGGAGGGGCCATGGCGTTCTCCTCCGTGTTCGTCGTCGCCAACTCCCTGCGCCTGCGGACCTTCCGCTCCCTCGGATGACGAGGCGCCGCGTTCGGCTGACGGGACGCCGCGTTCTCTCAGCGTTCACAGCGCCCTCACTTCCAGGTCGTCGTGCGCTCTCCGCGGCCCGACCAGCGTCTTCAGATCGCCCGCACCCCCAACCGATCAAGAGTGAGCTTTCGATGTCCTCCAGACATGTCCCCGCCGACCGGGCTATGGTCGACGCGGCGCACGCCCGGGGCCTGAAAGTCGTCCCGTGGACCTGACGATGCGGCGACCGTGGCAGCGCTGATGGACTTCGGGGTCGACGGCGTCATCACCAACTACCCCGACCGGGTACGGGAGATCATGGCCGAGCGCGGCATGCGGCTGCCCAAGGCGTACGGGCCCCGCTGATCGTCACGGTGGCGGGACCGGCGACCTCGATGTGCGGCTGCCGCCGCGCCGGCGCGACCGGCCAGGACTGCGCCGCAGACGGCCGACGTGCCGCCCGTCACGGTTCCGCGGCGGAGGCCGCAGATCGACACGGCCCGCGGAGCGCTCAGTGCCCGAGCGGCGTGCGGGACCTGGGGTCCGGGGCGGGGTCGGGGAACGCGGCCGACGCCCGTTCCCTCGTGAGCGCGCGGGTGACCCTGCGGGCCAGGAGCGGATCGACCGGGAGGACGTGGGAGGCGAACCAGCGGGCGGCCGACGGGTCGGGGGACGGTTCGACGAACTCCGCGCCCGCGTAGTCGTCGAGCGGCGGATCGTAGACGTATCCGCAGACCATGCCGTGGCGCACCATGCGTTCCAGGAGGGCGTCGCGCCCATCGACCAGGAACGGGACGCGGAACAGGGGCGGCGGACCGTCGTGCGCCGCGCTGTCGGGTACCGCCCGGGACGCCCAGGCGGTACCCGACAGCAGCGAGACGCCGACCCTGCGGCGGGTGAGGTCGTCGTCGAGCCGGGCCAGCCGCAGCGCCGACTGCCCCCGGACGAAGGCGCCGTGGCGGTCCCGGAAGCTGTGCAGGTCGACGCGGACCCATGGCTCGTACGCGGCCAGGTCCGGCGCCCGGCGTGCGCAGCGGGTCAGCCGCGGCGCATGCAGGGCCATCCGGAACTCCTCGCGCTCCAGCAGCCCCAGGCGCTGCATCGTCCGCCACACCGGACGCACCAGGTGCAGGGCGCGTACCGAGGAACGCGCGAGCGGTCGCAGCGTGACGGCGAGGTCGGCGCTCAGCCGGCCCGGCACCAGGAGGTCGTCGCGCAGCAGCTCCAGCTCCCGCCGGGTGCGCGCGTCCTCGACGGCGAGGAATCCCCCGGCCGTCGCCGCGACATGCTTGGACAGGCTTAACGCGGACGCCTGACCGAAGGTGCCGATCGGCTGCCCGTCCACGTGCGTGCCGATCGCGTGCGCCGCGTCCTCGATCAGTGGGATCCCCAACTGCTCGCAGCGGCGGCGCAGTTCGGCGACCCGGTCCGGAATGCCGTACAGGTTGGTGGTCAGGACGGCGTCGACGTTCCGCCAGGTGGACTCCGGTACGGCGGCCGGGTCGATGTTGCCGTCCCACACGGAGACGGGGGCCTGCACCGGGCGCAGTCCGGCCGCGAGGACGACGAAGAGGATCACGTCGTCGTTCACCGGTGACATCAGCACCCGCGCGCCCGGGCGGCACCAGCGCCGCAGTGCCAGATAGAGAGCCAGCCGTGCCGAGGGCGTGTAGACGCATGCGCGTCCGAGTCGCCGTGTCATCATCGCGGCGAGCCGCGATCCGTACGGCATCGTCACCTGCTTCCGTCGAAGGGCCGTCAAGGGGCCGTCGAACGGCCGTGGAGCGTTCCGCGAAAGAGCACCGTGCGCTCAGGCAAGCGCGTCGAGCGGTGGCGTGTTCAGCGGGTGCGGGGTGCCGGTCTTCCGAGGCCCGCCCGACCCGACGTACGGAGCGTACCGACCGGCTGCGGCAGCCGGTCGGCGGGCTGCCGCAACCGGGGATGGGCCAGGACCGCGTTCCGCAGGCCGCGGCCGGGTCTGCGCCACAGCCGCCGAGACGGATGCCCGTCCCGGCCGCGAACTCCGGCGCCGGGAACGGGTTGGCGTAGTCGCGAAACAGCACGCCCCCGTCAAGGACACCCACCGCAAAGGAACGGCACATACCGGATATTCGCCGACCCGCCTCCGTTGATCGAATCGGCGTCTGGTTATCATCCGAGCGCTACCTAGCTCGAAAGAGATGGATCCTGTGACTGTCACCGAGGACTCGTTCAGCAACTGGAAGAACCGCGAGGAGATCGCGGAGTCGATGATCCCGATCATCGGGAAGCTGCACCGCGAACGGGACGTGACCGTCCTGCTGCACAGCCGTTCCCTGGTGAACAAGTCGGTGGTGAGCATCCTCAAGACCCACCGCTTCGCCCGGCAGATCGCCGGCGAGGAACTGTCGGTCACGGACACCCTGCCGTTCCTGCAGGCCATCACCGCGCTCGACCTCGGGCCCTCGCAGATCGATCTCGGCATGCTGGCCGAGACGTACCGGGCCGACGACCGCGGTCTGACGGTGGCCGAGTTCACCGCCGAGGCCGTCGCCGGCGCCACCGGCGCCAACAAGATCGAGCGCCGTGAGCCGCGTGACGTCGTCCTCTACGGCTTCGGCCGCATCGGCCGCCTCGTCGCCCGGCTGCTGATCGAGAAGGCCGGTTCCGGCAACGGTCTGCGGCTGCGTGCCGTGGTCGTGCGTCAGGGCGGCGAGCATGACATCGTCAAGCGCGCCTCACTGCTGCGCCGCGACTCCATCCACGGCCAGTTCCAGGGCACCATCACCGTCGACGAGGCGAACAGCACGATCATCGCCAACGGCAACGAGATCAAGGTGATCTACGCGAGCGACCCGTCCGAGGTCGACTACACGGCGTACGGCATCCAGGACGCCATCCTCATCGACAACACCGGCAAGTGGCGCGACCGCGAGGGCCTCTCCCAGCACCTGCGCCCCGGGATCGACAAGGTCGTGCTGACCGCGCCGGGCAAGGGCGACGTCCCCAACGTCGTGCACGGCGTCAACCACGACACGATCAAGCCGGGCGAGCAGATCCTGTCCTGCGCCTCCTGCACCACCAACGCGATCGTCCCGCCGCTGAAGGCGATGGCCGACGAGTACGGCGTGCTGCGCGGCCACGTGGAGACCGTCCACTCGTTCACCAACGACCAGAACCTGCTGGACAACTACCACAAGGCCGACCGCCGTGGCCGCTCCGCGCCGCTCAACATGGTGATCACCGAGACCGGTGCCGCCTCCGCCGTGGCCAAGGCGCTGCCCGACCTCAAGGCCCCGATCACCGGCAGCTCGATCCGGGTCCCGGTCCCCGACGTCTCGATCGCCATCCTCAGCCTGCGGCTCGGCCGCGAGACCACCCGCGAGGAGGTCCTCGACCACCTCCGCGCCGTCTCGCTCACCTCGCCCCTGCGCCGCCAGATCGACTTCACCAGCGCCCCCGACGCCGTCTCCAGCGACTTCATCGGCTCCCGACACGCCTCGATCGTCGACGCCGGCGCCACCAAGGTCGACGGCGACAACGCGATCCTCTACCTCTGGTACGACAACGAGTTCGGCTACTCCTGCCAGGTCATCCGCGTCGTCCAGCACGTCTCCGGAGTGGAGTACCCGACCTACCCGGCCACGGCGGTCTGAGCGCCCGGGGATGGTCGACGGGCCGCCGCGATCAGCTGCTCCGCTGCACGATGTCGACCATCCACGGGACACCGAAGCGGTCCCTGCACATCCCGAAGACGTCGCCCCACATCTGCTTCTCGAACGGCACGGACACGGTGCCGCCGTCGGACAGCTTCTGCCAGTACTCGCGCAACTCGGCGTCGTCGTCACCGCTCAGGCTCACGGAGAAGGTGTTGCCGGGGGTGTACGGCATCCCGGGCGGGTTGTCGGCACCCATCAGGGTGAACCCGCTCGGGGTCTCCAGCATGCCGTGCATGATCTGGTCGGCGTTCGGCGCGTCCGGCTGCCCGAACTCGCCGTAGGTGCTGAGCTTCAGCGTGCCGCCGAAGACCTCCTTGTAGAACTCCAGCGCCTGCCTGGCGTCGCCGTCGAAGCTGAGGTACGGGTTGAGGCGCGAGGCCATGGATCCTCCTGGAAAGTGTGGCTGAAATCCGGTGCCGAGGACGCTAGCGCGCTCCACTGACAACGGCCCGTCGCGCAGGACCACATGGAGCAGACACGGCCGACGTCAGACGAGGTGGGCGAAGACGACGAGGTTCTCCGTGTAGTCCTTGGCGCTGCGGTCGTAGGCCCCGGCGCAGGTGATGAGGCGGACCTGGGCCTGCGGGGTGTCGGCGTAGACCCGATCGTCGGGGAAGCTGTCCTTCTCGAAGGACTCGACGCTGTCGACCACGAACGTCGCGATACGCCCGTCGGCTCTCTTCACCCGGAACCGGTCGCCCTTATCCAGTTCGCCGAGTTCCGCGAACACGGCCGCGGACGTCGCCGTGTCCACATGCCCGGCGATGATCGACGTACCGGCCTCTCCCGGGGACACCCCCTCGGCGTACCACCCCACGAGATTGACGTCGTGCGCGGGTGGGGCTTCGAGCTGTCCCGAGCGGCCGATGGCGAGGGGCGTGAAGGGCGCGTCGACCGAGATCTTCGGGATGCGCAGGCGGACCGGCGTGGACCGCGGCAGATGCTTTCCGGCTCGGGGCGTCGCGGACGAGGACGGGGACGAGGACGAGGTGGCGGCCGGTGCGGCATGGTGCGCGTACCCGGTGCCGGACGGCTCGTCCTCACCGCCGATCAGGCTCACTCCCAGGACGACAAGGGCAACCGCGCTCCAGAAGACCGTCGCGAGTCTGCGGGAGTTCAGCCAGGGGGGCACCGGATCGGCGTCGGTAGGGGAAGGAGGGCTGGCTGACATCGGACACCACCTCACTCGGGCACGGCAGCGGACTCATCTCGCGGGAAGGACGAGCCGGGCCGCCGCGACGCGAGGGGTACGTGCGGCGGCCTCGGCGGTTGTGTCGTCGGGCACCGGTCAGGCCGCGCCGCCCCCGGGGGCCTTCTTGCGCCGCAGCACGTACATGCCGGTGCCGGCCACGCCCAGCGCGGCCAGCCCGCCGGCCGTCACGCCCGGCGAGGCGAGCGCGCCGCCGCCGGTGTGCATGCCGCCACGCGGCTTGTCGTGGCCGGACTTCCTGGAGTCCTCATGGTGATCGCCGCGCCCCGAGCCCCCGTCGTGATCGTTGTGCCCCGGCTCCCTGCCGTGCTCGTCGTGATCGCCACGCCCCGGGCCGTGGTCGTGGTCACCGTCGTGCCGGGGGCCCCAGGAGTCCTCGTCGCTGCGGCCGTGCTCGTCCCGGTAGGTGTCCGGGTCGTGCTTGGGGTCTCCGGGCCTGCCCCAGTCGTCCTGACCGACCAGGGCCAGCGCTCCGCCACCCGTGTGCATTCCACCGCGCGGCATGTCGTGCTTGCTGTCCTTGTCGTGCTTCTTGCCGTAGGAAGAGTATCCGTCGTGGTCTTTCTCCTTGCTGTGGGAGGAGTCGTCGTGGTCCCACTCACCCGTCGAGTCGGCGTAGGCGGGTGCGGCGATCGCGAGCGCGGCCGTGGCCGCGGCAGTCGCGACCAGCATGCGAGCAGAGCGCATCTGTGAATCCTTCCGTCACACCCGGGCAGCTGACGCTTCGCCAGCTGGGTGACCCGGCCTTGACGTGATCCACCGTCGGCCGAACCGGACCGTCCCACCATTCGAGGCGATCACTCGGGTTACCCGCGCACCTCGGACGGGGGCATCCCGTACGCTCCTCACCACCCGCCGCCGGGCCGCTACAGCCGGGCTTCGGCGGGGTCCCAGCCCCGGTGGGGCACCGAGGCGAGGAGGCGCCGCGTGCTGGGGTGCTCGGGGGCGCTCAGATTCGCCGACCAGGCCGACCACCTCTCCCCTGCGGACCTGCAGGGACACGTCCGCGAGCAGGGGCCGGGCGGCGCCGGGCAGCAGCACGGTCAGGTTCTCGATGTCGAGCAGCATGGCGGGCTACCTCCTGACGCCGAGCCGGTCGGCGGCCCAGACGCCGACCACGTTGAAGGCCACCACGACGGCAGCGATGGCGGTGCCCGGCACGAGCGCGGGGAGCAGGGCACCCTGGACGATCGCGGACTGTCCCTCCTGCACCATGGGCCCCAGTCGGAGCTGGGCGGCTGGGCGCCGAAGCCGAGGTAGCTGAGGGTGGCGAGGCTCATCAGGGACTCGCCGAACAGGACCACCAGATAGCCGGCGACCGAGCGGGCCAAGGTTGGGCACCAGATGGGCCACGCAGATCCGGGCGCCGCTCATGCCCTGGACGCGGTAGGCGTCGATGTAGGACTTGGACCGTTCGGTCAGGGCGACGCTGCTCCTGGGCGGGGCGGGCGGGGAGGAGGGCGGGGAGCTTCGGCATGTGGGGGGGTGCGGAAGACCGGATCAGTGGGGGGGGCGCGGGGGCCGTCGTAGAGGTTCCAGGGCAGGTGCTGGTACTCAACCGCGTCGACTCGGTACTCCTCGCCCCCTACACTCCGACCGAAAGCACCCATGAATCGCTGACCGGCCTCGTCGTCGCGGACGTCCTCCTGCTCGCCCTCACCACGCTCGACGAGACGTCCGCCGTCGAGCACGCCCACCAGCTCGACACCCTGCGCGGCCAGTTGCTCAATCCAGGGGGGCGCACACGGTGACACGTTGAGCCCTGTATGCGCCCCTCGTGTGTGGGTAAGAATGCGCCATAGAAGTGATCATGTGGCCGAGGTGTTCCGGGCGCCTCCGTCACCCCCAACTTTCCGGGAGAGCAGGTCGGTTGCCGTGCAGTTGCGTCTGCCCACGTCCATACCCGAGGTGCAGGAATGTCTGGCCGACGGGGCGGTGCCGATAGGCGGGGCGACGCTGGTGTGGGCCACGTGGCAGCGGGACGGCTTCCCCGAACTGGCCGTGTCGCTGCGCGAGCTGCCGGAGGCCAACGCGTACGGGCCCCAGGAGCTGGGCGCGGCCGTCATGTTGCACCGGATCGACGACCGGGTGCCGGAGGTGCTGCACCGGGCCGCGTCCGGAATCGGGACGGGAGCGGTGCGCCGTGCGGCCACGGTCGGTGGCAACCTGGTCGGCAGCACGCTGCGCTGTCTGCTCCCCGCGGCAGTCGTGCTGGAGGCGCGCGCGGTGGTGCTGGAACCGGAGGGGCTCTTCGAGACCGACCTCTCGGATCTGCTGGCCAAACGCCAGCTGCTGGTCGGCCTGCGCTGGCGTACACCGATCATCAGCGGCTACCGCAAGCTGGAGGAAGAGGCGGGCGGACCGCCCCCGTTCGTCGTCGCCTCCGCCGTGCACACCGACGACGGCGGAGGCAACCGGCTGCGCGTCGCCGTCCGCGACGGCTACGAGGTCCTCAGCGGCAGCGTCGCGTGTGCCGACGACAGCACGGACGTGCCCGATGCGCTGCGCAGCACCGACCTCGGCGCGCTGGACCCCACCGACTGGGAGACGGTCCGCCGGCACGTCACCGAACTGCTGTCCCGTCCGGTCGGCGGGTGATCAGGCCCCGCTCTCCGGGTCGCAGCACCCTTCGCGCCGCATATGGCGACTGACCTCCAGCCAGTCCTGGGCAGCGGACGCCCGGTACGGCTGCGCGGAGTCGAAGGCCTCGACCAGGTCCGCCTGCTCGAAGAGGACGCCGCCGCGCAGGACACCGACCGTGCGGACCAAGGTCGCGAAGTCGGTGAACGGGTCGCCGTCGACCAGGGTGAGGTCGGCGAGCTTGCCCTCCTCCACCGTGCCCAGGTCGGCGTCGGCGCCGAAGACCCGTGCGGGCAGCAGGGTTGCGGTACGCAGCGCCTCGGCCGGTGACAGGCCGGCGCGGTGCAGCGCGCGCAGGGCCAGGTGCAGATGCAGCCCGACCGGGACGAGCGGCTGGTCCGTGCCCAGCGCGACCAGACCGCCGCCCGCCAGGATGCGCCGGTAGACGTCCATCTCCCTGGACAGCGTCGTCAGTTGGGCGTCGGTGGGCGGCAGCCCGGCCTGCTGCCGTACCAGCGCGATGTCCCACGGCGGCATCAGCGCGGTGACACGCGGGTCGTCCGCGAGCGCGGGGTCGGCGCCCAGCAGGGGCGCTGCCGTGAACGGGGTGGCCACGAGATGGAAGCCGGCCCGGGTGTAGATCTCCACCACGTCCTGGTAGGAACGCCCTGTGGCGGAGGTCGCGTGCCCGAACTCCAGCCGCTGGGTGGCCTGCAGATGGGTCGTCAGGTCCTGGCCCAGCTGCACCCCCGGAGTGCACAGATGGCTGCCGCTGCGCACCCCGAGCCGCTCGTGCCCGAAGTCGGCGGCCTCCTTCATCACCCACCCCGGCGCCCGTACGTACGTCTTCACGAAGTCCCAGTCCAGCGCGGCCCCCCGCGCCAGCGAACGGCGCAGGCCCGCAGGGGTGCGGTGCGCCCTGCCCATGCTGTAGGCGACGCGCGCCCCGTCCAGGAGTTCGCCGGTGGCCAGCAGCCGGGGTCCGGTGAGGGCGCCGGCGGCGACCGCCTCCCGGACGCGGGCCTGCTCGTAGGCGAATCCGCCCAGCGAGACGGCCGTCGTGATGCCGTAGGCGACTTGGAGGGCGGTCTGGCGGCCACCGTAAGTCGACTGCCAGGGGTGGGTGTGCGCGTCCCACAGGCCCGGGATCACGGTGCGGTCGCTCGCGTCGACACGGCGTGCGGCCGGGCGGCCGGCGCGGTGCGGTGAGACCTCCGCGATACGGCCGTCGCGGACCACGACATCGATGTCCTCCCGGACCTCCGCGCCGGTGCCGTCCCAGAGGCGGCCCGCGTGCACGACCGTGTCGGCCGGGCGCGGTCGGCGGTAGTCCAGCGGGACGCGGACGGTACGGGCGTTGCCGGTGCCGATGTCGATCAGGCGCAGGGTGCCCGCGGAGAGATAGAGAAGCGTGCGGGCGTCGGCGGACCAGGAGGGGTGGTCGGCGGGTTCTGTGGTGAGTCGGCGGGGCTCGCCGTCGGGGGTGCCGTCGGGCCGGACCGGCAGCAGCCACAGCGCCGACTCGGCGACCACGGCCATCCAGCGGCCGTCCGGGGACCAGACCGGCCCGGAGTCGTAGCGGTCGGAGAGCGAGGTGTGCGGGGCGAGCGCGTGCAGGACGGCGGTCCCGGTCGTGGTGTCGGCGACCCGGATGAGGTTGTAGCCCTCGCGGAACCGCTGGCCCAGCCGGTTGCGGTCGCACAGCGCCACATACCGGCCGTCGGGCGAGAAGCTGGGACGGCCGGGCAGCCCGCCCGCGCCGAGGGGTGCGGTGAGGACCCGTTCGGCGCCGTCGGGCAGGTCGCGCACCACGAGGTTGCCGGACATGTCCAGGCAGGCCAGCCGCCTCCCGTCCGGCGAGAGCGCCGGGAAGACCCGGCCGCCCCCGGCGAGCACGGTCTCCTCGCCGGAGCCGAGATCGTGGCGCCGCACGGCGAGCAGGCCGTCGCAGTCGTCGGCGTACACCAGCGCCGTGCCGTCCGGGGTCCAGGTAGGCGCCAGCACATAGCGGGTGGCGGGGACTTGGAGGACCTTGCGCGGTGCGTGGCCGCCCGTGGTGCCGGCGGTCCACAGCGCGTTGAGTGCGGCGAAGGCGATGGAACGGCCGTCCGGGGAGAGGGCGGGCAGATGCAGCGCGCGGACGGGACGGGTGCCGGTGCCGGTGAAGTCGTACGACTTTCCGCGGTAGCGGGGCCGGTCCACGGGCAGCGTGGCCGTGAACGGGATCTCCTCGCCGTCGCCCGGGGCGGCCGGGTCGATCAGGCGGAAGTGACCGTCGACGTTCAGCAGCAGCCGCTCGTCGTCCGTCCAGCGGGGTGGCGCCGGGAGGATGTCGTCCCCGACGGCGACCGGTTCGCCGTCGACGACCAGGGTGCAGGAGGCCGCGGGCGAGGCCGTGGTGCGCAGATAGGCCAGGCGTCCGGTGGGCGAGACGGCGGGGGTCATCAGTTGGGCGCCGGAGTCGTCGGTGTGCTCGGTGGCGACCGGGCCCGAGCCGTCGGCGGCCACCGATGCGACGGTGGCCGCGCGGAGGGTGCCCGTCTCGGTGACGGCCCCGCGGACGAACAGCACCCGCTCGCCGTCGGGCGACCAGGTGGGGTCGAAGTCCTCCCAGCGGGCGTCCTGTCCGGGGTCCTGCCGGCCGGGGCGGCCCGTGAGCCGGGTCAGCGCGCCCGTGCGCACGTCCACCACCCAGATGCGGTACGGGGCGCCGCTCACGGTGTCGCCGCCGCGCTCGGAGGCGAACGCGATCCGGGTGCCGTCCGGTGACCAGGCCGGACCCCGGTCGTCCCACGGCCCGTCGGTGAGCTGCCGCAGCCCGGTCCCGTCCGGCCGCAGCGTCCAGAGGTGGAAGCCTCCGCCTCGATACGCGCACACGACGAGCCGGGTGCCGTCGGGCGAGTACTGCGGGCGCGTGGGTTCGAGGCCCGGCGGCGTGAGTGCGAGGGCGGTGCCGCCGCCCCGGGGGACGGACCAGAGGACGTTCTGGACCTCGGCGATCAGCCGGTCACCGGCGGGGGCGAGGGTCGCGGAGCCGCCGGTGGCCGCGGTGAACGAGAGGGTGGTCGCACCGGATGCGGCGGTCGCGGCGGGCGGGGTGACGGTGGCCAGCGCCGTGGCGGTGGCGGTGGCGGTGGCGGTGGCGGTGGCGGTGGCTTGAAGGAATCTACGGCGGGAGAGGGGGTCGGAATGGAGGTTGTCCGAGGTGCCTTCGGTGTCCAAAAGAGCTCCCAGTACACGGAGTTGGTGTGCCGGACAGGAGAGACCACTGAGGGCAACGTACGGGGCGGAACCGGATTACGGACCATGGCCCGGCGTTTCTCAGCCGATCTTGCCCCGTGTGCACGTCCGGTACGCAACGGACGCCGAACGGAGGCGCTCAGGAGCCGGCCGCTGCCCTAACCTGTGGCGGGTGAACGCACCAGGGGACATGGTCGACGGACGCTTCGAACTGCTCGGGCGGCTCGGCAGGGGGGGATGGGCACGGTATGGCGGGCCCGGGACACCGTGCTGCACCGCGAGGTCGCCCTGAAGGCCGTACGCCCGGACGCCGCGGACTCTCCCGTCATACGCGAGCGGGTCATGCGCGAGGCGCGGGCACTGGCGCGGCTCAGCAGCCCGCATGTGGTGACGGTCCATCAGATCATCGAGGCGGACCCCCACCCGTGGATCGTGATGGAGCTGGTGCCGGGCATTTCGCTCCAACAGCGGCTGGCCGAGGGGCCGTTGAGCCCGGTGGAGACGGCACGTATCGGCCGTCAGGTGCTCTCCGGACTGCGTACGGCGCACGCGGCAGGCATCCGGCACCGGGACGTCAAACCAGCGAACATCCTGCTCGGCCCCGACGGCACCGCCGTACTCACCGACTTCGGAATCGCCGCCATCCAGGGCACGACCGCGCTGACGGCCACGGGCGAATTCGTCGGCTCACCCGAGTACATCGCTCCCGAGTGCCTCCGCGGACGCGACGACGACCCGGCGTCCGACCTGTGGTCCCTGGGGGTGGTGCTGTACGTGTGCGTGGAGGGCGTGAGTCCACTGCGCCGCGCGAGCACGCTCGCCACGCTGGCCGCCGTGCTGGAGGATCCGGTGCCCCCGCCCGTGCGCTCCGGCCCGCTCGCCCCCGTGCTCCAGGCTCTCCTGGTACGCGACCCGGCGGCCCGTCCTCGCGCCGAGCAGCTGGACGCGATGCTGGCGCAGGCCGAGTCCGACGCCGCACCGCACTGGCAGCCGACGCTCACGGCCGCACCGGCGCCTAGACCCAGTCCGACTCCGCCTCTCGCGGTGACGCCCACCGTGCAGGACACCGCGCGCCCCGGTCCGGCGGGAGGCCGTCGTACGCCGGTCCTCGTCGCGGTGACCACCGTCGTGGCCGTCGGTACGGCCGTGGCCCTCACCGTCGCCCTGCTCGGCTCCGGCGACGAGAAGAACGTCGGTACGGACGGCAGCACCGGCACGAGCGAGTCCTCCACTTCGGACGTCCCCACCGCTCCCCCGAGCCCTGCTCCGACCCCTACACGGACCCCGTCCTCCGAGCCGCCCCAGCCCACGTCGCCCTCCCCAACGGCCATGAACGGCCGCTGGATCGCCCAACTCCACTCCGAACCGGTCTCCTCAGGCAGGATGGCCCGCAATCAACGCCTCGCCCAGATCCGCGCGTCAGTGCCCGAGGCCCGCTACCTCCGCAGTGACGACTACGCCTCGCTCCGCCAGGGCTACTGGGTGATCTACGCCCCGGGCCCGTTCACCGACGGCCGCGCGGCGCTGTCCTTCTGCGCCGAGCGCGGGCGTACGACAGCGAACGCCTGCATAGGCCGCTACCTGAGTACGGACCCGGCCGACATGGACTTCCTGTGCCGACCGCCGGCCGAGAGCCCCACGGGCCGCTGCACCCGTCCCACCCCCTGACCGGCGACTGGTGACCGGGCAGCGTACCGCCCCTCGCTCAGGCACACCTGTTGGCGTGCCTGATGTCGAGGACGAAGCGCTCCGGGGAGTGCAGCTCGGCGGTTTTGGTGACACCCGAGCAGGACCGAGGGTTGTACCGCTCCCCGCGCCCGACCGGTGGTCAGAGCACGGGCGTCACTGCACCGGCTGTGTGGACGTCAGCACGCCGATCTTGTCGAGGCGGTGCTCGGGGTTTCCCCTGTCGTCGCGCCAGAAGTTCCCTGCCGCGTTGTCCTCGGGTGTCATGCAGGTGGAGATGGTGATCATGGCCTGCGTGGGGCGCTCTCCGGGGTCGCCCGGCACGGCTGCCCGCTGCTCGGCGAGGGAGCGTGCGGAGCGGAAGGAGGTTTCTCGCGTGTCGGTGATCTCGTACTCGTAACGCGTGCCCGCCGATATGACGACGACCCGCTCCCCTTCGTCAAGATCCGGAAGGAGACGCAGTGGGCCGCCGGCGGAGAGACGGTGGGCCGTGACGAGGTAGTTGCCGACCCCACCGGGGCCGACACCGCCCTGCTCGCCGTACGGGCTGGCGCCGAAGCCGCGGTTCTGGATCCGGGTGCCGGGCCAGTCGTCCGTCGTGCCCTCGTACGGGACGACGCGCAGGTCCTCAAGGCCGATCGCCTCGATGGTCAGCCACGCGTCCTGACGCTGGGTGCCGGTCCTGGGGGCGGCGGGCGGGTCCGAAGGGGACGGGGACGGAGGCCGGGCCGAGTCCGTGGCGGGGGACGTCGTCTCCTTGGCCCGGGTGGGCTCGCCGGTCGTGTCCCCGCCGCCGGAGCAGCCGAGGATCACGGCGATGCCAACGCCGACCAGGAATGCGGGACGAGCTCGGGAACGGGCCATGACACCGGGGAAACGAACAGCACCGGGCAGTGGTTCCCGCCGCGCGCTCAGACCCGCAAAGTCGCCCACACCGCGTTGCCACCGGTGAGCCTGGACCGATCGACTCCCCAGCTCTCGGCCAGCTGATCCACGAGGAACAGTCCGCGGCCCCCCTCGTCGTCGGGACCGGCCACACACGGGGGCAGCGCATGGCAGGCGTGGTTGCGGTCGTGCACCTCGACCCGGAGGCACCCGTCCTCGACGAGTCCGACGCCGCACAGGAACCGTGTGCTGAGGGTGTGCCGCACGGCATTGGTCGCCAGTTCGGACAGGAGCAGGACGGCGTCCGCGCACAGCTCCCCCGGCAGCTCCCACTCGGCCAGCCGGTCGCTCATCGAGCGGCGGGCCGCTCCGACGCTGGAACGGTGCGCCGGGAGTTCGAGCCAGTGGGTCCGGTCCGGGCTGACGGCGTCTAAGGACTGGGGGGAAGAGGTCGTGTGGGGGGACACGGGTTCGCCTTCCGTGGGGGGCGGGCGCCGCGAGGAGCGGGGAAGGTGAGCGAGCGGGCTGCCCGGGAGGGGGTGTTCCGAGCGGACCGGCGTCGTGGGCGGGGCGTGTGCCGACTCTGGTGCGCGTGCCAACTCCCATGAGGGCATGGGAGATCGGTGATGAGACGACTCGCGGGTGGCGGGACGCTTCACACGAGTAACTATGCTCGCACCCTAGTTCAAGCTGCAACCGACTCCCTGATATTTTCAGCAAGCCGGTATCGGTCTGGCCGCATCATCAAGTCGCTGTCAGACTCGCACTGGTGACTGTCCCTCAGGAGGTAGGGCGTGAGCGAAGGTCGTTCGGGCGCGAGCACCGCTTCTGGTGCCCCCACCGTTCTCCGCATGATCCTCGGCCGACGGCTGCAAGAGCGCCGGCGGGAGGCGGGCGCGTCGCTGGAGGACTCGGCGAAGGCCCTGCGCGTGACACCGCTGACCATCCGCAGGCTGGAGAAGGCCGAGGTCGCGCTCAAGCCCCTCTATGTGGAGAAGCTGCTTGAGACCTACGGGGCCGACCGGCAGGAGATCGACGAGTTCGTCGCCCTCGCCGAGCGGGCCAACGAGCCCGGCTGGTGGCACGCGTACCGAGATGTGCTGCCCAACTGGTTCAGCGCCTACGTCAGTCTGGAGACCGGCGCCAAGACCCTGCGCACCTACGAGCCGCACTACGTCACGGGGCTGCTCCAGACCGACAGGTACGCGCGCGAAGTGCTGAACGGGGGTTTCCCGGGCTCCGGTGACGAGGACCTGCGGCGCAGAGTGGACCTGCGGTTACGTCGCCAGAGCCTGCTGGAGAGACCCGACGCACCCACGCTGTGGGTGGTGATGGAGGAAGCCGTACTGCACCGGGTGGTCGGCGGCCCCGAGGTCATGCGGGAGCAGATCGACCGGCTCCTGGAGGTCTCGGAACTGGAGCACGTCAGCGTCGATGTCGTGCCCTTCACCGCCGGCGCCCATGTCGGGGTGTGCGCCCCGTACACGTATTTCCGGTTCGAGGAGCCGGAACTGCCCGACATCGTCTACACGGAGATCCTGTCCGGTGCCATGTACCTGGACCAGCGCTCCGATGTCGCGGCCCATCTGGAGGCGCACAACCGCATGTCCCTGCTGACGTCCGACGCGGACAGCAGGGCGCTCCTGAACCGCATGCGCAAGGAGTATGCATGACCACCATCGACGGTCACGTCTACAACGGGATGCCGGCCTCGGACCTCGGCGAGCAGGGCTGGGAGTCTCCGTGGAGCGGCCCCAACGGCGGCCAGTGCGTGCAGACGAAGCAGCTCGCCGACGGCCGCGTGGCCCTGCGGCAGTCGACCGATCCCGCCGGCCCCGCGCTGATCTACACCCCGGCCGAGATCGCCGCGTTCGTCGCCGGAGTCAAGCGCGGCCTCGCCGACCATCTGGCCGCCGGCTGAACCCTCTCACCAGCGGGAAGGACCCGAGCCGGCCCCGGCCACGACCTGCCCGACACCCCCCACGCACCACACCGAAAGGGACAGGATGACCAACCCCCACGCCGCCCGGGACATCGACACCAGCAGGCCGCACTCTGCCCGGATGTACGACTACTACCTCGGCGGCAAGGACCACTTCGAGGTGGACAAGAAGGCGGCCGAGACCGTGGCGGCGGCCTACCCCGGCATCTTCGTCTGCGCCCGCGAGAACCGTGCCTTCATGCACCGCGCCACCCGCGTCCTCGCCCAGGAGCACGGCATCCGCCAGTGGCTGGACATCGGCACCGGCATCCCCACCGAGCCGAACCTGCACCAGGTGGCCCAGTCCGCGGTCCCCGAGGCCCGCGTCGTCTATGCCGACAACGATCCCCTCGTCCTCAAGTACGCCGAGCGCCTGATGCGCAGCACGCCCCAGGGCCGCACCACGTACATCGAGGCCGACGTCAACAGCCCGGACGGGCTGCTGGACGCGCCCGAGCTGGCCGAGGTCCTCGATCTGAGCCAGCCCGTGGCCCTGTCGCTCAACGCCCTGATGCACTTCGTCACGGACGCCCAGGACCCGTACGGCATCGTGAACCGTCTGCTGGCCGCGCTCCCCTCGGGCAGCGCGCTGGCCCTGAGCCACTGCACCCCCGACTTCGACCCGGGCACCTGGCAGAAGGTCACCGACATCTACACGAACGCCGGCACGCCGGTGCGGTTCCGCTCCCAGCAGGACGTCGCCCGCTTCTTCGACGGGCTCGACCTGCTGAAGCCCGGCATCACCGTCGGCCACCGCTGGCGCCCGGACGACCAGCCCAGCGCCTCGGACGCCGAGGTCAGCCTGTGGACCGGCGTGGGCATCAAGCCGTGACCGTCAGCCCGCGGCGGCGGATTCCGTAGCCGGCTCCGCCGCTCGGGCAGCCTTCTGGCGCCCGCGGCTCAAGGACGCCGACCTGCTCTCCTGCGTCGTCGATCCCGAGCCGTTGCGCTTCGTGGACGGGTACGCGCCGCGCGGCGACGCACCCGGTCTGGGCATCACGGTCGACGAGGCCGCCGTGCGCGCCGCCGACCGCACCGGTCACGGCTGGCGCGATCCGGTGTGGCGGCATGCCGACGGGTCGTTCGCGGAGTGGTGACGGTGCCGTCGGCGGTCGTCACCGATGCCGGTCGTCACCGATGCCGCAGGGCCACGCGGCCGTTGGCCCCCTGCGTGCCGGGCGCCGTGAGTGGCTGTGGCGCCGGGAGGGCACGGCCCCGCGAGTGCGTGTCGCCGGGTGATGCCTTCGTCGACGCGGGCGGGCTGGAGGAGTGCGTGCCGACGGTGCGTGGCGCTCCCGGTCACGGGGACGCCTGGTCACGCCCGTGGACGAGCGACGGGAAGGGCACGGAGAGCGTCGGCTGCGGGCGTTTCTCGCTGTCCCGGACCCTGCGCGCGGGAGACGTGGTCGATGACGTCCTGATCGCCGAGACCGGCTTCCGCTTCGTCTGGGCCGCCCATGCGTTGCTCGACCCTCTCCCGGCGGGCCACACTCCACCTGGCCGAGGGAGCGAGGACCCGCCCGCCCCCGGACGCGGGCCCCTGGGTGGCGGCGAACCGGCCCGTCGCCCGCGGTGTGCGCCTGGACCGGCTCGGGCCCGACGACGACACCGCGGCCGGGCTGTCGTCGACGCCTCCCGCTGCCGCGTCCACGATGACGCGGACCGTCTGACGTTCGCCCTGGAAAACCGACGGACAGCCGACGTCGATCGCCCTGTGGCGCAACCTGGGCGGGTCCCCCGCCGAACACCCCTACCGCAGCACGGGAGTCGAGCCGATGATCGGCCGCGGCTTCGACCTCGCCGAGGCGGGCCCGAAAGACGCCGCCCGCGCACCGGCCTCGGGCAAGGCGCGCTGGCGGCGCACGCTCACCCCGAACCGCATCCGCCCCTGAACCACCCCGAATTGGAGCACCTGTTCATGAACCTACGAGCAGCCCTGACCGCCCACCGCCTCATCGCCATCGTGCGCGGAGACGACCCCGAAGCCGCCCTCAGCACCGTACTGGCCCTGGCCGCGGAGGGCATCGAGCTGATCGAGGTGTCGCTCAGCGGCAAGGACGCCCTCACCGTCATCGAACGGGCCCGGCAGGCACTGGGCCCCGACCGCCCCCTCGGCGCCGGAACCGTTCTGACCGCCGATGACGCCCACGCCGCGCGGCGGGCCGGCGCGGACTTCACCGTGACGCCCGCGCTCGGTGAAGGCGTGCGCGTGGCGCGGGAGTTGGGCATGCCGGTGCTGGCAGGCGTGCTGACCCCGACCGAGATCGTGGCCGCGCGCACCTACGACGCCACCGCGCTGAAGATCTTCCCGGCCGCCGAAGCAGGCGGCCCCGCCTATCTCAAGGCCCTGCGCGGACCGTTCCCGCACGAGCTGTTCGTGCCGGTGGGAGGCGTCGACGAGGCTGCCGCCCGCGCATATCTGGCGGCCGGAGCGACCGCGGTCGGCGTCGGGTCGCCCCTGGTCGGCGACGCCGCCGACGGCGGCAGTGTGAGCGCCCTGCGCGAACGCGCCCGGAAATTCCTCGGCGCCGTACGGGACGTCACACCATGACGGAAGTCGCCGTCCTCCGCCCCGACCGCCTCGGACTCGGCGAGGCCATCCGCTGGGCCGACGGTGCCGTCATGCTCGTCGACATCCTCGCGGGCCGCCTGCTCACCGCCCCTGAAGACCCCACCGCCCCGCTCGATGAACCGGCCCGACTGCCCGTGCCCCTCGGCGCGGTGGCCCCGGTGTGCGAGTCCCCCGGCACCTGGATCGCCGCCGAGGGCACCGGGATCTGCGTCATCGCCCCCGACGGCTCGACGCGGTGGCTCGCCCGACCCGGATCAGGCGCTCCCGTGCCGATGCGCATGAACGACGCCGGCGACGGCGCCGGCTCGCTCTACCGCGTCGACCGCGACGGCACGCCGGTCCGCGTCCTCGACGGCCTCACCGTGCCGAACGGACCGGCGTTCACGGCCGACGGCACCACCATGGACCTGGCCGACAGCGCGCGGGGCATCATCCGGCGCCACCCGGTCGACCCGGTGACGGCCGGTCTCGGAGCAGCGGAGACGTTCGTCGTGCTGGACGACGGCCATCCCGACGGCGCCGGACGGGTCGCGGTGTGGGGCACCGGGCCCGTGCGCCGGTATCCGCCGGGCGGCCGCGTCGACCGTGTGCTGCGGCTGCCCGCACGACAGCCCGCCGGCGTGTGCCCGGAGTCGGACACCCTGCACATCACCACGGCCCGCGTGGGGCTCACCGCTCCCCCCGCCGAGGACGGCGCGGTGTTCACCGCCGGGGTCGACGTGCCGGGCACGTCGACCCCGGCGGCCTCCTGCCGCCGAGGGGAGATCAGCGAATGACGAGCACCTGGCGCCCCGGCGGGGGACCCGTCGTCTGTATCGGGGAGACCATGGCGGCCCTGGCTCCCGCCGTACCGGAGCCGCTGGAGACCGTAGAGGACCTGCGGGTGTCCGTGGCCGGTGCGGAGTCGAACGTGGCGATGTACCTCGCCGATCTGGGCGTTCCGGTCGCCTGGCTCTCGGCTCTCGGCGACGACGCCTTCGGCCTGCGGGTGCGCGCCGCCGTCGGCGCGGCGGGCGTCGACGTCAGCGGCGTACGCCACGACCCGCAGCGGCCGACCGGCCTGCTGGTCAAGGAGACCGGCCGCACCGGCACCCGCGTCCGCTACTACCGCGGCGGCTCGGCCGCGTCCGCCCTGGGCCCCGAGGTGCTGGACGACGTCCGGCTGAAGTCGGCGTCCGTCGTGCATCTCACCGGCGTGACCCCGGCACTGTCCCCGTCCTGCCGCGGCCTGGTGGAACGGGCGCTCGCCACCCCGCCGGGCGAACGTCCCCACGCCCTCAGCTTCGATGTCAACCACCGGCCCGTCCTCTGGCCGGACGGCACCGCCGCCGCCGTCCTGCGCGATCTGGCCGATCGCGCCGACATCGCCTTCGTCGGACTCGACGAGGCACAGGGGCTCTGGGGTGCGGATCTGGAGCCTGCCGAGGTACGCCGGCTGGTGCCACGTCCGCGTCTTCTCGTGGTCAAGGACGGCGGACTTGCGGCCACCGCGTTCGGCGAGGGGAACAGCTGGACCGTGCCCGCGCTGCGCACGGACGTGGTGGAGTCCGTCGGAGCGGGCGACGCCTTCGCCGCCGGATTCCTGGCCGGGCTGCTGCGCGACGGCGACGTACCGCGCGCCCTGCGGCTCGGGCACATCACCGCCGCGTCCGCGCTCCGGGTGATCAGCGACCATGGCCCGCTGCCGGACAGCGCCCGCATCGAACGGCTCCTCGACCTGCCCACGCGGGAGTGGGCGCGGCAGGACACGGACCCCTGGACTCACCGTGGTCGCTGAGCCCGCTTCCGCGGCACGGCGGCTTTGAGGAGGCGGCGGAAGGTGGGGCACTCCATGTGGCTCGGGGCGGGACAGGCGGCGGCGTGCCGCAGGGAGTCACGCAGGACGGCCAGTTCACGGATCCTCCGGTCCAGCTCGTCCGCCTTGGCCGTGAGCATCTCGCGGTCGAGGCGGGGCCGCCCGTCCGGGCCGAACATGTCCGCGATCTCGTCGAGTGAGAACCCCGCGGTGCGCCCCATCGCGATCAGGGACAGGCGCTCCAGTACGCCGGGGTCGTACTGACGGCGCAGGCCCCGCCTGCCGGCCGAGGCGATCAGCCCTCGTAGAAGCGCAGCGTCGAGGCGGGCACCCCGGCGCGCTGCGCCACCTCGGCGATGTCCAGGTCTGTCACCCCTTGACTTCAAGTCGACTTGAAGTAGAACGCTGTCATCCCGGCCGGACGAAGGCAAGCAGAGGAAAGGCAAGCAGAGGAGACGATCATGGGCGACGCACGCAGGACCGACGACGAACAGGCGGCCCGCTGGAACGGGGCCTCCGGCCGTGCCTGGGTCGAGGCGCAGGCGGTGATGGACGAGGTGCTCCGGCCCTATGAGGATCTGCTCCTCGAAGCGGTGTCCGTCGAGCACGCACGCCGCGTGCTCGACGTCGGCTGCGGCACCGGCAGCACCACGCTGGCCGTCGCCCGACGGCTCGGGCCGGCGGGCCGCTGTGTCGGCATCGACATCTCGGAAGCGATGATCACAGCCGCCCGGGCACGTGTCGGGCGTGCGGGCGCACCGGCCGACTTCATCCGCGCCGACGCGCAGGAGCACCCGTTCGAACCGGCCGCCTTCGACACCGTCATCTCGCGCTTCGGCGTCATGTTCTTCAGCGACTCCGTCCGCGCCTTCGCGAATCTCCGGCGTGCCGTCCGGGACGGAGGCGAGCTGCGGTTCATCGCCTGGCGCGACGCCGCGGAGAATCCGTTCATGACCACCGCCGAACGCGCCGCGGCACCGCTCCTGCCGGACCTCCCCGCCCGCCGGCCCGACCAGCCGGGCCAGTTCGCCTTCGCGGACCAGGACAGGGTCCACGGCATCCTGGCGGAGAGCGGGTGGGCCGGGATCGGGATCCGGCCGGTCGACGTGGACTGCTCCCTGCCCGAGAGCGAGCTGGTTCCCTACTTCACGCGCTTCGGGCCGGTCGGCCAGATGCTGCCCGAGGTGGACGAGAACACCCGCGCGCAGGTCGTCGAGACGGTCCGCGCCGCCTTCGATCCCTTCGTGCAGGGCGCGGAGGTCCGCTTCACCGGGGCCTGCTGGCTGGTCGGCGCCCGAGCCTGATGCCGGGCCTTGTCACCCGCGAAAACTTTCGTGTACACGCCAACCCTGTTCGAAACACGGGCGGTTGACGCATAGTGATGGCGCTGTTCTACGGGCCCGACGAAGGAACGAGATGACGCGGAAGAACGCCCTGATCGTCCGAGGCGGATGGGAGGGGCACCAGCCGGTCAAGGCCACCGAGCTGTTCCTGCCCTTCCTGGAAAGCAGTGGATACGACGTCCGGATCGAGGAGTCGACCGACGTGTACGCCGACAGCACCGCGATGGCCGGCACCGATCTCGTCGTGCAGTGCGTCTCGATGTCGGAGATCACCGCCGAGCAGCTGTCGGGACTGCGCGCGGCGGTCGAGGCCGGCACCGGCTTCACCGGGTGGCACGGCGGCATCGCCGACTCGTTCCGCGCCTCCTCCGACTATCTCCACCTGGTGGGAGGGCAGTTCGCCACCCACCCCGGCAAAGAGCCCTGCGAACGCCGGGGAGGCCAGGAGGACAACTACCTTCCCTACACCGTCACCATCACGGAACTCGGCCGCGAGCACCCCGTCACGGCCGGCATCGAGGACTTCGGTCTCTGCACCGAGCAGTACTGGGTGCTCCACGACGACCTCATCGACGTACTGGCCACCACCACCCATCCCGTGCGGCAGTGGCAGCCCTGGGACCGCCCGGTCACCTCGCCCGCGGTCTGGACCCGCCGCTGGGGCGCCGGGCGGATCGTGGTGACGACACCGGGGCACAGCCTCGACGTGCTGGAGAACCCGAACGTCCGCACCGTCATCGAGAGGGGCATGCTGTGGGCGACGCGCACCGCATAGGCGTCGTGGGGCTCGGCGTCATCTCCCGCGCGTACCTGGACACGCTCTTCGGCCATCCCGCGGTCCGCGTCACCGCGGTCGCCGACCTCGACGCCTCCCGGTCGGCCGCGGTCGCCGCCGAGCGGCCGGGCGTCGAGGCGCTGACCGTCGAGGAGTTGCTGAGCAGCCCGGACGTGGACACGGTGCTCAACCTCACCGTTCCCGCCGCGCACGCCGGGATCGCCCTCGGCGCGATCGGCCACGGCAAGCACGTCTACGGCGAGAAGCCGCTGGCCGCGACGCTCGTCGACGCCCGGGCCGTGATGGCGGCCGCCGATCGGGCGGCGGTCCGTGTGGGGTGCGCGCCGGACACCGTCCTGGGCTCCGGCATCCAGACGGCGCGAGCCGCGGTGGAGGCGGGAAGCATCGGACGGCCCCTGTCCGCCTCGGCGGTCATGGTCACCCCGGGACACGAACGCTGGCATCCGCACCCCGACTTCTACTACACCGCCGGCGGCGGCCCGCTGCTGGACATGGGGCCGTACTACCTGGCGTCCCTGGTCCATCTGCTGGGTCCGGTGCGTGCCGTGATCGGGGCGGCCGGCCGGCTGCGTGCCGAGCGTGTCATCGGGTCCGGACCGCGCGCGGGCGAGCGGATACCGGTCGAGGTGGACACCCATGTCTCCGGTGTCCTGGAGCACTCGGGCGGCGCCCTGACGACGCTCACGACGAGCTTCGACGGCGTGGCCACCACAGCCGCGCCGATCGAGGTCCACGGCGAGACGGGGACCCTCGCGGTCCCTGATCCGAACCACTTCGACGGCGAGGTGCGGCTCCACGCACTCGGCGGCACGCGGTGGCGCCCGCTCCCGCCGTCCGCGGGCTACGTCGCCGGCGCACGCGGCGTCGGTCTGCTCGACTTCGTCGCCGCCGACGGCCGGCGGGCGCCCCGCGCGAGCGGCGGTCTCGCCCTGCACGTGCTGGAGACGATGAGTGCCCTGCTCCGCTCCTGCGCCGAGGGGCGGCGCATCGAGCTGACGACGTCGGCCGAGCCGCCCGTCCCCGTTCCGCTGACGGCCGCCGAGGAGTGGCGGGGAACCTGGGAAGGACTCGCCGCCGGGTGAAGCCGTCGGGCGTCAGTCCACGGGCCACCGTCAGTCCACGGGCCACGTGTGTACGGGCGCGTTGAGGTGCATGTAGTCGATGTACGTCGCCGTCATCTGCCGTAGCGCCTCCCGCCGGTCCGGGGCGGCGCCCTTCTGCAGGCGGTGGACCGTCTCCGCCTGCCACAGGGCGCCGTTTCGGGCGGTGACGCAGCGCTGCTCGATGACGCCCAGCATGGGCTCACGCCATGTCGCGTCCAGGCCGGCCAGCTCCAGGCCGCGATGAGCCAGGGGGAGCAGGCGCCGCAACACCAGTTCCGTGACCGGCACTTCGCCCATGCCGGGCCAGTACAGGCGGGCGTCGATGCCGTCGCGGGCCGCGGTGTGGAGGTTCTCCTCGGCGACCGCGAAGGACATCCGCGTCCACACCGGCCGGTCCTCGTCGACCAGGGCACGCGTCATGCCGTAGTAGAAGGCGCCATTGGCGATGATGTCGGCGACGGTAGGACCGGCCGGCAGGACGCGGTTCTCGATGCGCAGGTGCGGCCCGCTGCCGGTGACCGCGTAGACGGGCCGGTTCCAGCGGTAGATCGTGCCGTTGTGCAGGGTCAGTTCGCCCAGTTGCGGCACGCCGCCCGCGTCGAGCGCCGCCTGCGGGTCCTCGTCGTCGCACAGCGGCAGCAGCGCCGGGTAGTAGCGCACGTTCTCCTCGAAGAGGTCGAAGACGCTGGTGATCCACCGTTCTCCGAACCACACCCGCGGCCGTACTCCCTGGGCCTTGATCTCCTGCGGGCGGGTGTCGGTGGCCTGCTCGAACAGGGGGATACGGGACTCGCGCCACAGCTCCCTGCCGAAGAGGAAGGGCGAGTTCGCCGCGAGGGCGATCTGCACGCCCGCGATGGCCTGGGCCGCGTTCCAGTAGCCGGCGAATTCCTTCGGGTCGACCTGGAGGTGGAACTGGATGCTGGTGCAGGCCGCCTCGGGGGTGATGACGTCGGCGTACATCGACAGGCTCTCCACACCGTCCACGCTGATCCGCAGATCCTCGCCCCGCGCCGCGAAGATCTGCTCGTTGAGCAGCCGGTACCGGGGGTCTCCGGAGAGGGCGGCCTCGCCCACGTCCGCCTCCCCCAGCGTCGGCAGAATGCCGATCATGATCAGGTGCGCGCCCACGGCCGAGGCGCGTTCCTCGGCGTGGTTGAGCGCGTCGCGGATCTCCTGTTCCCAGGCGCCGGGGCCGCCTGCCGTCAGCTGCCGGGGCGGGATGTTGATCTCCAGGTTGAAGCGGCCCAGCTCGGTCGACCAGGCGGGGTCGGCGATCGCCTGGAGGACCTCCGTGTTGCGCATGGCCGGCCGCCCGTCACCGTCCACCAGGTTGAGTTCGATCTCCAGCCCGACCTGGGGGCGCTCGCTCTCGAAGGCCGACTCGCGCAGCATCTGCGCCAGCACGTCGAGACAGGTGTGCATCTTCTCCCGGTACCGACGCCGGTCCTCCCGTGTGAACACAAGGGCCGGCACATCACGTCCCATCGTGTCCTCCCGAGTTCCCTCGGCGGAGCCCTCTCGTCCCAGCGTCGCACCTCCGGCGCGGCCCGGACAGTCAGCGCACAACCGCGGTCACAGAACGCCCACCCTCGTGCAGCACACGGTGAGCGGCCTGTTCCCCACCCGGTCCTGAACCCGGTCCTGAACCCGTGCCGGAACCCGGCGCCGGCGTACGGCGCCGGGGTTCCTTCTCCGCACGGGCAGGAGCCCCGGGTCAGGAGTGGGTGACCTTGATGTCGGAGATGCGGACCTCGCCGTAGTTGTCGTCGCTGCACGGGTCGGAGTTGCCGCAGTTGGCCTGCGTGTAGGCCCCGGCCTTGAAGTAGTTGGTGTCGCCCTCGTGCGAGATCGTGGTCTCCAGCCGCCCGTTGTAGTACACGTCGATCTCCCCGTCCTCCGCCACGAACTTGGCCTCGAACCTCGTGCCCAGTTCGTAGTCGTCGGTGACGAGGTGATGGTGGCGGTCGTCACCGTTGGTGACATAGAGGCTGCTGCCTTCGAGACGGAAGACCGTGACGTCGTCGTCCCCGCCGTGGACCTGCGCGCCGACCAGGTACGGCCGCTCCTCGGGCAGTGCCGTGAACGCCTCGTCGACCACGAGCGTGTGGGTGCCCTCCGTCGTGGACCATTCGGCCTCGTCCTCGCCGCCTTCGGTCATCTCCCGCAGTTCGGCGCGCGGATAGCTGGAGCCCCCGGTCGTCACGCCGTTGACGGCGGCCCGGAACCGGACAGCGTCGCAGTTGCCGCTGACCCGGAACCACGGGGACGCGGAGAAGCCGGTCAGCTCGGGCTGCGTGATCTCGGTGGGGTCCTCGTCCTCGCCGGTGGGCAGGGTCAGCTTCCAGTCGCTCAGGTCGAGGACGTCGGACGGGGCTGCGCACCGTGCGGCCGGCCGCTCCTGCGCGGCCGCCGTGGCGGCGGGCTGGGCGGACAGCGTCAGCGCGGCGGTCGACACGGCCGTGATGACGCCCGCCAGCACGCTGGTCGGAGTGCTTGGCATGGAGGGTTTCCTCCCTCTCTCGGATACTCGGTTCTGGCCGTCCCGAACCGTATGCGCCGCCGACGGGACGGGTCCCGAAGTACCTCCCTGCACTTGTTGACCATGGCCGAAAGCCCCAGCCACCCCACCGCCCTCCCCCTCCCTCGCGTCTACGCTTGCGTGCGACTGATGGAGGGTCTGGGTAGACACCGCGTACGGCCCCTCCGGCGCAGTAAGTTCGATGTGCGCGCACGGTCACGGTCGTACGCGTTCTGGACTCGAACGAGGGGGAAATTTCCGTGCGTTCCGGGGACGAGTTTGCCGGTCGCTATGTGCTGAGGGAGGTCATCGGCGCGGGGCGGAGCGGGGACGTGTGGCTGGCCCACGACTCGATGGTGGGCCAGGATGTCGCGCTGAAACCGGAGCGGGTCGACGAGAACCGCGAGACGGCGGTGCGACGACTGCTGGGCGAGCCGCGCGCCATGGCCAAGTTCCGCGACCATCCGCACGTCGTGACCCTGTTCGATGTCGTGACCGTGCCGGCGGACGGCGAGGGGGCGGACACCTACTGGTTCGTCATGGAGTACGTTCCCGGCGGCGGCCTGGACCGACTGCCCCCGGTCTCTCCGCTGCGTGCGGCCCGCATGGGTGCCCAGCTCGCCGACGCGCTCGCCGCGCTCCATGACGCCGGCGTCGTCCACTGCGACGTCAAGCCCGCCAACATCGGCCTCAGCCGACGCGGTACGGCGAAGCTGCTGGACTTCGGCGCCGCGTACCGGGTCGGCGGCACCGACACCATCACGGCCAATGGGCCCTTCAGCTTCACTCCCGACTACGCCGCCCCCGAACTGGCGCGGGGCAATGTGCCTCGCCCGGCCTCGGATGTGTTCTGCCTGGGCACCACCCTCTACGCGCTGATCACCGGTTCGCCGCCGCGCGGTGTCGAGACCGAGCGGGACGACGGTGGCCGCAGGGAGCCCGGGGACTCCCAGGACTCCGACCGCCTGAGGTACTGGAAGGCCGAGCAGGGCGTCGTCGAGATGGACGCCGACGCCGTGGGACCGCTGTATCCCGTGCTCACCGCCATGCTGCAGCGCGACCCGCGGCAGCGCCCCGACGCCGTCGAGGTCAAGCGGCTCCTGGAGGCCGTCGCCGGACCGGATGCGGACACCACGCAGGACACCTTGCAGGACACGGCCCGGCGCTCCCAGCGGCGCCGCCGGCTGCTCGCAGCGGCCGTCGGCCTGAGTGCCGTGCTGGCCCTGGGGCTCGTCGCCCTCCCCGGCGACGGGGACGGCGGGACCGGCTCCGACGGGGCCGCCCCGAGTCAGATGGCGGGAGACGCCTCGAACTCCAAGACATCGGCCCTGATCGGCGATCCGCAAACCGCCGACGTGTGCGCTCTGGCCGACCGCGAGGCTTTCGACCAGTTCGGCACCGCCAAAGTCGACGTGGACTACGGCAACTTCGACCGCTGCGACACCCTCGTGAGCGTCGATTCCGACACCCGGATCGATGTGTCGATCCAGCTGCTCCCGGGCTCGCCGCCCGAGTCGTCGAAGCCCTCCAGCACCGTCGGGAGGATCGACATCCGGGAGGAGGAGGCCGAGAGCGACGAATGCAATCTGCTCCTGACGTCCGACGGCAATACCGAGAACACCATGGTCGGGGTCCGCGTCAACATGGGCCAGGGGTCCGTGACCGGCGGCAACGCGACACTGTGCACGGTCGCCAACGAGGCGGCGACGAGCGCGGCGAACGTCCTCAACAACGGCCCTTTACCCCGTCGGGACCCCCGCTACAGGCCCGAGTCGCTGGCCTGGAAGAACGCCTGCGAACTGCTCGACTCCAAGGCGCTGTCCGTCGTTCCCGGCCTCCAGGGCGAGGTACCGGACGCCGGTGTCGCGGACTGGAGCTGCGAGTGGACGAGCGATGTCGACAACCTGGACACGGAGATCGCCTTCTTCCGTGACCAGCCCAAGTCCGCGGAGGACGGCGGCGAGGAGATCACGCTCAGCGGCTACCGCACCGTCATCGAGCCGGACGACGACGGCGACAGCTGTTCGGCCTTCGTCGAGTACCGCCAGTACAGCGGCATGGGCGCCGAGATGTTCGCCGAGATGGTGCGCCTGGACGTCGGCGGCGAGCGGTCCATGGACGAACTCTGCGGGATGGCCACCGACCTGGCCCGCTCCGCGGCCGCCGAACTCCCCCCGCGATGACACGGGGGGGGCGGGCTCAGGGCATGGGGTCGGGCCAGGTCGCCTCGTCCTCCATCAGGTCCAGGTCCGGCGGTACGAGTGTCGTTGACTCGACCAGCCCCTTGAGCAGGTTCTGCAGCAGGCTGTTGTCGGCGGGGCGGCCCTGCGACTTGTCGTGCATCAGCGGGTACTTGAAGCCGGTGCGGTCCAGACGGCGGCGTACGGCCTCGATGCGGTACTCGATCTTGCGCTCGTTCCAGCGTGCGTCCGGGCGCAGATACGCGAGCTGCTCGGCCGCCATCGCGTAGGTCAGGGGGCGTGGATCCTCCTCGTAGAGCAGGTACCGCTGGCCGAGCACAACCAGGAGCAGCCGTTCGTCGTCGTCCAGGGCCCAGGTCTCCGGCCGCGCGGTCTCGGCGTGCCGCCGCGACACCGGTCCTTCGTCGTCGTGGCTCGCCACATACAGCTCGACCAGGTGCTCACGGTAGCCGGAGCCCTTGACGAACAGCGGCGTGTAACCGGTGGTGAGCGGGATCGGCTCCGTGCTGAAGTGCATCATCCGGCCGCGGGGCAGCCGGACGAGCTGCTGTCCGATGTTGCGCAGCCACCAGTGCCCCTGGCGGTACGTCAGCTCGCCGTGCCGGCGGCTCACCCGCAGGTCGTCCACGCCGACGCCCAGGTCCACGTCCGGCTTCTCGCCACGGCCGAAGGCGACCGTCAGGCCCGGCCGGGGCGGGGCACTGAGGTCGCCGGTGACCGAGCGCACATGCAGCGTGCCGGGCTGGGCGGGCGCGACTCCGCGCGCAAGGCTGGCGGAGAGAGTCATCGCGGTTCTCCTTGGATCGGGTGCTTTCTCGACACGCGTACGGGCGCTGCTACCAGGATCCGGCACCACCTACGGGACCCCTCCCCAAAACGCCCTCGTACAAAAGGAGCGTGCCCATCCGCGCTCCACCGGATGTGGCGCCCAGGACGACGGTTCCGGGGAGGGAGCGGAACCGTCGTCCACGAGCGCGTGCGCGTCGACGTGCGCGACGGCAGGCGGGTCGGTACGCCGGTTTCAGTAGGCCGGTTTCAGGGTCCCGCCGGGGAGCTTCTTGTCGTCCTCCCGGGCGACACTGCACACCACATAGCGGAAACCGGCCTCCCACTCCTCGTCCGTGGAGTACCAGCCCAGCATCTCGTGCCCCTCGCCGCGGGCCCAGTTGACGCCGTACTTCTCATAGCACAGCTCTCCCCAGTCGACGCTGTCCGCCGAGCCGTCGCCCGAGGCCCAGGCCCAGCCGACGATCTGCTCGTGGTGCGGCTCGTCGCAGCTCACCAGGGTGTCGGTGATCGTGCCGTCCTCGTCCTCCTCGGAGTTGATGCAGTCACCCGGGCCGAGCTGGGTGACGTACGCCTCGTCGCCGAACTTCCGGAACTCGCCGAGCGGGCCGCCGATCGTGGCGTTCTTCAGGAAGAGCAGACAGGCCGCGGCAGGGGGATCGCTCTGGCCGGGCTCGGGCGTGAGGACGTACAGCACGGGATCGGCCATGGTGCCGCGCAGCTCCGCGGTGCGCCGGGTGCACTCGTCCCGTACGTTCTCGGTGCCGTCCGTCGCGATCGTGGTGATGACCTGTCCCTGGGGGTCGTCGTCATAGCAGTCGACAAGGTCCAGTTCGGGCCGTCCCTGGAAATCCTCGTCCTTCCAGTCGGCGTCGACGCACTGGCCCGCCGTGAGTTCCTCACGCAACCGCACCTGCTCGCCGTACGGGTAGGCGGCGCGGGTGACCGACGGGGAGGGGGTCGCGACGGCCTTCGCCTTGACGTCGGGGGTCTTCGCGGTGTCCCCCGCGTCGTCGAACGTCGTGGCCCCCAGCCCGAACCCTCCGGCGCCGATCAGCACGGCGGCGAGCGCCAGCAGGACGGTGGTGCGCCCGGCCGGCGGACGGGAGGTGGCGATGAGGGGCGCTTGAGTCTCCGTCCCGGACGGCTCGGGCAGCGGCACACTCGCCGTTCCCGTTCCCGTTCCCGTTCCGGTCGCTGCCGCTTCGGCAAGCAGTTCGGCCGCCTCCGCAACCGGTATTCGGTCCGCCGGGTCCTTCGCCAGCAGGCCCATGATCACGCGGCTGAGCGGTTCGCTCGCCCGCTGCGGCACGGCGGGGTCGGTGTTCAGCGCGGCGAGGAGGGTGGCGTCGAGCGTGTCCCGCTCGAACGGAGCGGTGCCCTCGACGGCGGCGTAGAGCGTGACGCCGAGCGAGAACAGGTCGGACGCGGCAGTCGCCTCACCGCCGGACAGCCGCTCCGGAGCCACATAGCCCGGCGTGCCCACGACCATGCCGCTCTGGGTGATCCGGGTCTCGCGCAGCCGCAGCGAGATGCCGTAGTCCGTGAGCAGCACCCGGCGGTCGGCGATGCCCGCATGGTCCGGCGCCAGCAGGATGTTGGAGGGCTTCACGTCGCGGTGGATGATGTCGAGCCGATGCCCGGCACTGAGCGCGTCGAGTGCGGCGGCCCCGATCCGGGCCACTTCGTCGCTCGGCAGCGGATGGCGCTCCTTCAGTACGGCGCTCAGGTCGCGCGTCCCCGGCAGGTACTCCATCACGATCCACGGGCGGTCGTCGGCCTCCACGACGTCGTACACCGTGATCACGTTCGGGTGCTCGCGCAACTGCGCCGCCTTCAGCGCCTCCTTGCGCCCCCGGCCGGCCGGGTCGTCGAGGGCAGCCTCCGAGGTGTGCGGTACGTCGATCTCCTTGACCGCGACCTGCACCCGCAGTTCCTGGTCCTCGGCCAGCCACACGCTCCCCCCGCCGCCGGAACCCAGCCGCTGCCGCAACCGGTACCGCCCGGCGACGACCTGCTCCCGCTCCCCTGCCACCAGCGTTCTCCCTTCGGCCGTGCGCGCACCACGTCAAAGAGCGCCCCGCCATGCTCATCCCGTCCGTCCGGGAGCCCTCCCGAATCCCCGGCCGCCGGCGCGGTCGACTGGCGCTTGCTCAGGGCGGGTTGGGGGCGGGTGAACGTCGACCGGCGGGTTGTGCTACGGTTTCCGAGTTGCAGTTGTGGTACCCATGAACCTATGTGCGCCTGACGGGAATGTTTATCCATCAGGCGCATTATTTGTTTTCCGGCATCTCCGGATGGGGCCTCTGCCTACAGAAGGAGAAAGTCATGGCACAGGGCACTGTGAAGTGGTTCAACGCCGAAAAGGGTTTCGGCTTCATTCAGCAGGACGGCGGCGGCCCCGACGTCTTCGCCCACTACTCGAACATCGCGACCCAGGGCTTCCGTGAGCTGCAGGAAGGCCAGCGGGTCAACTTCGACGTCACGCAGGGCCAGAAGGGCCCGCAGGCGGAGAACATCGTCCCCGCCTGATCGCCGGACGCTTTTCCGCTCACCGGGGTCCGCACCGTCATGGTGCGGACCCCGGTGAGTGCTGTTTCCAGTGTGTTTTCCAGGAAGGCAGGCATCCGCAATGCCCCGCAGGCCCCAGAAGCCCAACCGGCGCTCGTCGTCACCCCCACCGTCCGCGGCGTCGCCCAGGGAATTCCGGCTGCCGGAAAACACCACACCCGCACTTCCCGCCGTCGAGGAATTCGCCGGTCTGGACATGCCCGCCGGACTGCTGGACACCCTCACCGCGCAAGGCGTGACCACCCCTTTCCCCATCCAGGCCGCCACGCTGCCCAACTCGCTCGCCGGCCGTGACCTGCTGGGCCGTGGACGCACCGGCTCCGGCAAGACCCTCGCGTTCGGGCTCGCGCTCCTGGCCCGCACGGCCGGACAGCGCGCGGAGCCCAGGGCACCTCTCGCCCTCGTGCTGGTGCCGACCCGCGAACTCGCCCAGCAGGTGACGGAGGCACTGACTCCGTACGCGACCGCGGTGAACCTCCGGCTGGCCACCGTGGTCGGCGGACTGTCGATCACCAAGCAGGCCGGGGCTCTCCGGCGCGGCGCCGAGGTCCTCGTGGCCACCCCCGGCCGCCTCAACGACCTCGTGGAACGCGGGGACTGCGTGCTCGGCAGCGTCCGCATCACGGTGCTCGACGAAGCCGACCAGATGACCGACATGGGCTTCCTGCCGCAGATCACCAGGCTGATCCAGCAGGTGCGGCCCGACGGGCAGCGCCTGCTCTTCTCGGCCACTCTGGACCGCAACATCGACCGCCTGGTGCAGCGGTTCCTGACCGATCCCGTCGTGCACTCCGTGGATCCGTCCGCGGGAGCGGTGACGACGATGACGCACCACGTCCTCCACGTCCTGGACGAGACCGACAAGAAGGCGGTCACCACGCGCATCGCGGCCCGGGACGGCCGGGTCATCCTCTTCCTCGACACCAAGCGGTCCGCCGACCGGCTCGCCAAGCGGCTCCTGGCGGTCGGCGTCCGCGCGGCGGCCCTGCACGGCGGCCGGTCTCAGCCGCAACGCAACCGCACCCTCGACCAGTTCAAGAACGGCCAGGTCACCGCGCTGGTCGCCACGAACGTCGCGGCCCGCGGCATCCACATCGACGACCTCGACCTCGTCGTGAACGTCGATCCCCCCACCGACCACAAGGACTACCTTCACCGCGGCGGCCGCACGGCCCGCGCCGGCGGCTCCGGCAGCGTGGTCACCCTGGTCCTGCCCGACCAGAAACGGGACGTCACCCGGCTCATGTCCGACGCGGGAATCCGTCCCCGTACCGCCCGCATAACCTCCAGCGACCCCCACCTGTCCACCATCACCGGCGCCCGTGAGCCTTCCGGCATCGCTGTCACCATCGAGGTCCCCCAGCCGGCGGCACCGCCGGCAGTCCGCCCGAAGCGCAAGCCCGTCGGCGAGCCCGGCAAGCGCTCCAACCGCCGCCGCCGAAACGGCAACGGGGCGGCCGGAGCGGCGACGGGTGTCACCCCCGGCACGGGTGGCGGCCGCACCCCGGACCGCCGAGCCTCGGACACCGCCTCGACCGGTGCCGCCTCCGGCAAGGCCGCCCCCCGCCGAGCCTCGGCACCCCGAGGCAACAGGCAACGCCCTGCCCGTTGATCACCTGAGTCCGGCGTTCGCCCGAGCTTTGTGAACCGCCGCCGAACGCAACCGAGTCGGGCGGGGCGCCCCCCCAGCACGGCTGCAGCCCGGGCGCGCACCCTGGTGGGGGTGGTGTCGCGCGTCCGGGCTGCGATTGCCGTTCGAAGGGGAGTTGACGGGGTTGTTGCGACTTGGGGGCCGCTACGCGACGGAGTACGAAGCCACCCGCCCCGCGGCCGTCACGGCTACGACCGCAACGCGCTGGAACCTGCGCATCGGCCCCTCGGCGCCTCTTTAGCGGGAGATGTGCGGAACGGCGTACTGATCGATACCGAACTCAGGCGAGTCGCCACCCTTGTCACCGTGCTTGCCACCGTTCGGCGCGTCCCAGGAGGCGACGGCGTTGGACTGCGAGACGGCCACCGCGGTGATGTCCGTGGCGTCCTTCTCCTTCTCGTGGCCGCCTGCGAAGCTGACGCCGGCACCGAGGGCGGACAGCCCCGCGATCGCTACCGCCACGACCGCAACACGCTGAATCTTGCGCATGGTTTGACCCTTTCTTACGTGGGCAATCGCCCTCGCTTGATTACGTAATGTGATGATAAGCACACGAGCCGTAGCGGTATTGGATCTCCGGAGGCTCCGCGCGCCGTGTCGAATCAGGGCGGGACATACGGGAATCGCCGCCATCGGCGCGAGCTGACAAGCCGTCAGGAGATCGTGACCGAAGGCCCACGCGCATGCGTTACGGCGTCAGGGTGCTTTCGCCGCCAGATCACCAAGTCCGGCGTGCCACACCGGCTCGTCTATCACTTTTCCTTCTAATCTTCGGTCACGGTACGAAGTCGATCTTTCACGGATCGCACCCACCTCACTCACCGGAGATGACATGCGCAAGCTTCACAAGGCTGCCGTCCTGGTCGCCGCTCTCAGCAGCGTCGGGCTCCTGGGCGCCGGCACCGCCAGCGCCAACGGCGGCGACGGTCACGGCGGCAAGGGCGGAAACTACAGCGTCCTGCAGAGCACCGAGTGCAAGTCGCACGACCTGAACCTCGACATCCTCGGCCAGGTCGGGATCCTCAACGGCCTGCTGGGCCAGGGTCTCAACGGCGAGGGCAACTCGGGTGGCCAGGGCACCCACCTGGGTTCGGACATGGGCTGCAGCAACAGCGCGTTCTGAGCACCTTACGGTCGCGCAGTCGGCCGAGAGCAGGACGCAGATCCCGGCACCGAGCCGCAGGGCCCGGCGCCGGGATCTCCCATGTCAGGGAGGCCGTCACCGCACCCTGCCCCGGAGCCGCAGGAAGTCCGACAGGCCTTCCAGGAGCCGGTCGACGTCCTCGGTGCTGTTGTAGGGCGCCAGGCCGACGCGGAGGCCGCCGGTGTCTCCGAGGCCGAGTCTGCGGGACGCTTCGAGGGCGTAGAAGGAGCCGGCGGGTGCCTGGACACCGCGTTGCGCCAGGAAGTCGTACGCGTCGGCCGGGTCGTGGTCGTCGAAGGTGAGCAGCAGGGTGGGGGTGCGGTCGGCGGCGCGGGAGTGCACGGTGACCTGCTCCAGGGCGGACAGTCCTTTGTCGATCTGCGCGCGCAGGACGTTCTCGTGCTCCTCCAGCGCAGCGGACGCGGAGACCAGCCGCCGGCGGCGGGTGCCGGTGGCGGCGGTGTCGAGGCCGGCGAGGAAGTCGACCGCGGCACGGGTGCCCGCGAGGAACTCGTAGGGCAGTGTGCCGAGTTCGAAACGTTCCGGGACGGCGTCCGTCGAGGGCAGCAGCTTGTCCGGGTGCAGGCTCTCCAGCAGTTCGGGCCGGGCGGCGAGGACGCCGTGGTGCGGGCCGAGGAACTTGTAGGGGGAGCAGACGAAGAAGTCGGCACCGAGTTGCCCGACGTCGACCAGGGAGTGGGCGGTGTAATGCACTCCGTCGACGTGGAGGAGCGCCCCGGTCTCGTGCACCGCACGGGATATCGCGGCGATCGGGGGCCGGGTGCCGATCAGGTTGGAGGCGGCGGTGACCGCGACGAGCCGGGTCCGCTCGCAGAGCACGGCGCGGATGTCCTCGACGCCCAGCTCGCCGGTCGCGGGGTCGAAGTCGGCCCATCGGACGGTGGCGCCTGCCTGCTCGGCGGCCTGGATCCAGGGGCGGATGTTGGAGTCGTGGTCGAGGCGGGTGACGATCACCTCGTCGCCGGGCGACCAGGTTTTGGCGAGGGTGCGGGAGACGTCGTAGACGAGCTGGGTGGCGCTGCGGCCGAAGACGATCCCGGCCGGTTCCGCGCCCAGCAGGTCCGCCATGGCCCGGCGGCTCTCGGCGACGATGGCCTCGGCGTTGCGCTCCCCGGGCGTGGTCCGGCCCCGGTTCGACAGCGGCTGCGCCAGCGCGTCGGCGACGGCCTGGATGACCGGCCGGGGTGTCTGGGTGCCGCCGGGTCCGTCGAAGTACGCGATCCCGGCGCTCAGGGCTGGGAACTGCGCACGGAGAGCGGCTACGTCGTACGTCACGGAAGCTCCTGTCGCTGCTCGGCCGCGGCCGGGGTTCGGCCGGCCATGCCATGGTCGAGGCGAAGACGACGGTAGTTCACGACGCCGACAGCGTGAACGGCCGCTCCCCGAAGAACGGCCCGGGTGTCAACCCGCGTTCGACCACGCGTCAGGACGGGGTGCCAGCACCGCGGCGACCACGGCGTCGGCCGATGCCATGACGTCGGCGACGAAGCGCAGGCGGCCGATGCCGAGCCGGCGCAGTGCCGAGCCGTGGTCGGCGGCGACGACGAGGCAGACCACGAGGAGGAGCAGTCGCCAGAGGGCCAGCACCGGGCGGCGTGTCAGGCGGGGCAGTTCGGCCAGGGAGGCGTGCAGTCGCTCGCAGTGGAAGGGCACGTGGCGCTGCTCGTCGGTGAGGATCCGTCCCGCCACATCCGAAGTGAGCGGGTCATCGGCGCCATCGCGCAGGGCACGGTAATAACGCAGCGCCACCACTTCCGCGATCATCAGCACCAGCAGTTCCATGCGCAGGCCCATGAGCCGCCGCAAGCGTACGAATGCCGTGTCGCTCCAGTGGCCGCTCAGCGTCGGCACGCTCCCCGCGGCCAGCAGCCGGGCGAGCAGGCGGGCGTGGTTCTGTTCCTCGGCGACGAAGAGCCGGACCGCCCGCGCGTAGTCGGCGTCGCCGGCCTGGTCCGCCTTGCCGACGAGGTTGGCGCCGTCGCCGTCCTCGCCGACCTGGAAGCGCTGAATGCTCGCCGCAACCGCCGGATGCAGGGTCGCTCCGCGCCCCCAGTCCGGGTCCCCCTCGGCGTCCCGACGCTCCCGCTCGTCCTCGAACCGCTGCGTCCACTTGGCGAATCCGTCCGTGCGCACCCGGTCACTCCTCTCCCGGACACGGCCACCGTGCCCCGGAGAGGGACGACGCCTGCGAACACCGAACCGTTCCCCACAGGTCCGGGGAGCTGAGTCTTGTCGCCCTCGTTCTCTGACTCTAGACTCACTGAAGTGAAGTAAGTTCAGGTGCCGTACGCGACAGCGGTCGGGAGCAGACTCATGCTGGGTTCCTTGGACGGCAAGACCGTGCTCGTCACCGGCGCGGGGCAGGGCATCGGGCAGGCGATCGCGGTGGAGATGGCCCGCACGGGCGCCTCCGCCGTGGCCGTCGCCGACCTGAACGGGAAGACCGCCGCCGAGACCGCGGAGCTGGTGCGCGCCGCCGGTGCGCGGGCCGAGGCGATCGTCTGCGATCTGCGTGTGCGGGACGGTGTCGCCGCCATGGTGGCGCACACGGCCCAGCGTTTCGACGGACTCGACGTCCTGGTCAACAACGCGGGTGTGATCGAGACCGCGTTCACGGCCGAACCGGAGCGCGGGGTCGACGCGCTGCCCGAGGAGGTCTGGGACGCGGTCTACGAGGTCAACCTCAAGGCGGTGTGGCTGACGACCAAGTTCGCCGCGCCCCATCTGCGCCGCTCGACTCGTGGGCCCGCCATCGTCAACACCGCCTCCGTCTCCGGCCTCACCGGTTTTCCCGACGCCCCCGCGTACGGCGTCACCAAGGCCGGTGTCATCCATCTGACCAAGGTCACCGCCGTCGACCTGGCTCCGGTGCGCTGCAACTGCCTCTGCCCCGGCGTCGTCGACACCCCGCTCGCCCAGGGTCACTTCGCCGCCGCCGCGGACCGTGACGCCATGGAACGTGAACTGACCGCACCTCAGTTGGTGGAGCGGCTCGGGCGTCCGGAGGAGGTCGCCAGGCTGGCGTGCTTCCTGGCCTCCGACGACGCGGGGTTCATCACGGGGTCGTCGTACGTGATCGACGGCGGCGCGCTCGCCTGGCTCGGCCGGAGGGACTGAGGGGCGCGGAACGGCGGTGACGGCCACCGACAGCGAGAAGTGAGGAATCCATGCAGGCAAGGCTGGCTGGGAAGACGGCGCTGGTGACCGGCGCCACCGGAGGCATCGGCGACGCCGTGGTACGCCGGCTCGCGGCCGAGGGCGCGGCGGTCGTGGTGACCGACCTCGACGGCGATCGCTGCGAGAAACTCGCCGAGGAGGTCGGGGGCGGCGCTCTGGGGCTGGCCCTGGACGTGTCGGACGAGTCGGGGTGGCGCGAGGCCGTCACGGCGGCGACCGCCGCGCTGGGCGGTCTGTCCGTGCTGGTCAACAACGCCGGTATCGCCACGATGCACACCGTCGAGACCGAGACCATGGACTCCTGGGACCAGGTCCTCGGCGTGACCCAGACCGGAGTGTGGCTCGGCATGAAGTACGGCGGCCCGGCCATCGAGCGCTCCGGCGGGGGCTCGATCGTCAACGTCGCGTCGATCTTCGGCACGGTGGGCGGCTTCGGCGCCCAGTTCTCCTACCACGCGGCCAAGGGTGCCGTACGCCTGATGACGAAGAACGCCGCGCTGCATTGGGCGAAGCGCGGCGTACGGGTGAACTCCCTGCACCCCGGTTTCATCGAGACGCCCCGTTCCCGTGAACTCTGGCGGGACACGCCCCGGTTGACCGCGATGGTCGAGGGAACACCGCTGGGCCGGCTCGGCACGCCCGAGGAGGTGGCGGCGACGGTTGCGTTCCTCGCCTCTGACGACGCGAGCTTCATGACCGGGTCCGAGCTGTACGTCGACGGAGGCTGGACGGCGCGCTGAGCCGGCCGCTTCCGAAGGGGCGCGGCTCAACCAGTCGCAGCCGCATACGAGTTGACGTCATCGGTTCGCGTACATCGGACGTGCCCTTGCGCTGCCAGCACGTCGAGGTGGGCCGCGGTCTCGTTGACGGCGAGCATCTGGTTGAAGGCGTTGAGGTCCGCGAAGGGCACCCTGCGCCGGGTCCAGCCCAGGTCCCCCGCCACCTCGTACGCGGTGCGGGTACGGCCGTCGAGGGCGGCCAGCGTCTCGGTGAGCCGGTCGTCGTGATGGGCGAGCAGCTCCGCGACCCGGGTGTGCACGCTGTCGCCGACCGGGCCGTGCGCCGGCAGCAGCCGGGCGTCGCCGAGGGTGGTCATCAGACGCAGTGAGTCGAGGTAGTCGCCCAACGGCAGGGCGGGAGACCCGAGTTCGAAGCCGATGGACGGGGTGATGTGGGGCAGGACGTGGTCGCCGGCGAACAGCAGTCCCCGCGCCTGGTCGAGGTAGACCACATGCCCCTGGGTGTGGCCGGGCGTCGGAACGACCGTCAGGCGGGTGTCACCGAAGCGGAGTTCCTCCGCCTCCAGCCAGCGGTCGGGGGCCTCCCAGACACCGGGGTCGAAACTGCCGTGGTCCAGCGCGGCGACCCGCTCGGCGAGGTCGTGGGCGCCGGCCCGGCGCAGCGTCTGGAGCGAACCGGTCGGCTGGTCCGTCCGCAGCTCCCCCAGCAGCTCCAGACCGCGCCGCTCGCCCGCACCGAGGTAGACCCGGGAGCCCAGCAGTCTGCGCAGCTCGACGGCCTGAGTGTAGTGGTCGCGATGGATATGGGTGACCAGGATGTGACTGATCTCGCCGAGATCGTGGCCGAGTTCGGTCAGGGCGTCCTCAAGTGCCTTGCGCGACTCGGGGATCGACCAGCCCCCGTCGATCAGCACCAGCCCCTCCGTCAGCCCCTCCAGCGCGTAGACGTTGACGGCCCGCAGCCCGTCCTCCGGCAGCGGGAGCGGAATGCGGTGGACGCCGGGCCGTACGGTCTCGGGTCCGCCCTGTGCCCAACCGCCGTGGTCGAAACGGGGGGTGCGGGTCGAGGGGGTGGTCATGCATCTCCTTGCCGGTGTCGTTCGGGCGGTGCGGAGAGCCCCTCGTGCAGGTCGCGGGCGAGCCTGCGGGCTCCCGACCGGTCGAGCTTACCCACGGTGGTCTGGGGCAGCTCGCTGACGGTGAAGGCGAATTCGGGCCACTTGGTCTTGGACAGGCCGGTGCCGGCGAGATGCGCGGTGAGCTCGTCGAGGCCGAGTTCCGCGCTGCCTTCCTCCACCACGACGAGCACGGCGGCGCGTTCGCCGAGGAGCGGGTCGGGCACGGGGGCCACGCAGGCGCGGGCCACCGAGGGATGGGCGGCGACGGCGCGCTCGATCTCGGTGATGTCGAGGTTGCGTCCGCCGCGGATGATGACGTCCTTCTCCCGGCCCATGACGGTGACCGTCCCGTCCGCGCCGGTCACCAGCAGATCACCGGTGGGGAAGAAGCCGTCCGGGGTGAGGTCCGGCGGCTCGACCTTGCCGTCGCGGGCGTAGCCGAGGAAGAGGGACGGTCCGCGGACCTGCGCGCGGCCTGTCGCACCCGGCCCCAGGACCGTGCCGTCGGCGGCGACGGCCCTGAGGTCGGTGCCGGGGAAGGGCCGTCCGTCGCGGCCGAGGCGGATGTCCTCGGGGTCGTCGGGGCGGGGCGAGGTGTGTCCGAGACACTCGGACATGCCGAAGACCCGCAGGATCGTCGTGCCCAGGGAGCGTTCGGCGCGGGCGAGCGCTCCTCGGTCCATGGGGCCGCCGCCGACGGTGATCGAACGGACCCCGTCGAGGACCTTCGAACCTGCCGCGGCAGAGCCCATCTGGAGGGCCATGGTCGGCACGCACATGGTCCACCGCACGTCGTGGGCGGCCATCCGTTCGAGCGCCGCCCGCTGGTCCCATCGACCGGCCAGGACGAGCGGTCCGCCCAGCATGAGCGACAGACAGGTGCCGAAGCAGTAGGCGGCCGTGGAGGAGAGCGGCACGACTGCGGCCACCGCGTCCCCGTCGCGCAGGCCGTTGACGTCGATGGTGCAGGAACACGCGTACCGCAGCGCGCTCTCGGACTGGACGACGCCCTTGGGGCGTCCGGTGGAGCCCGAGGTGAGGCCGATGAGCGTGCCGCCGGACCAGCGGGAGACATCGCGCGGGCCGCGGGCGGCACGCACCGACCAGCCGTCGAGGGCCTCGGCCGTGCGCGCGTCCGGCCGGGCCCGGCCGCCGTCCCACTCATCGAGCGCGGCCGGGTCGGCGACCAGGACGTCGGGCCGGATGTCCGCCACGGCGGCGGCGAACTCGGCCCGAGTGGTGTGCCGGTTGACCAGGGCCAGGACACCGCCGGTCAGCCCCACGGCGAGTGTCGCGGCGACCGTGCGCCACGAGTTGTCGGCCTGGAGGAGCACGGTGCCGCCCGGCGTGCCGTCGGGGGTCATCTCGTCCGCCAGTTCGGTCGCGCTCCGCAGGAGGCCGCGTGCGGAGTGGTGTCCGTGGTCGTCGATGACGGCTGTGAAGTCGGCCTGTTCGGCCCGGTCGTAGAACTCCCGCACTGTCTGTCGCATCCGGTTCCTCGCCTCGTCGCGAAGGGGGTGGCTCACGCCGGGCCGGGTCCTCGGCCCGGCCTGCTCAGCCGGCGTACATCTCCGCCTCACCGCCCATGACGGCGATCCGGCGTCCGCGCATGTCGCCGACCTGGGCGACGGCCGCCGCCCACTCCGGGCTCCGCAGCGCCTTGCGCAGGTCCTCGGCGGTGTCGAAGCTCAGGACGGAGACGCCGTCCCAGCCCTCCGAGCGCGGTTCGAGAGCCTCGTCGATGTCGGTGTGGCGCCAGGCGCGGAGCCCGGGCAGCCGACGGGTGAGCTCGGCGTGCTCGCCGCGCCACCAGTCGATGAACCGCTCATGGGTCCACTCGGGCGGCCGGGCGGCCAGCAGGACGAGGTTGTACATCACGCCTCCTCAGGTGGTGAACAGGACCGCCGGTGAACGCCCGATCAGCAGGCGCCTCACTCTGCCCTCGCCGTCCAGCCGGGCCGAGGCCACGAAGCTCGCCTCCGGCACGCCCGATCTCCGCACCTCGCCGAGGTACAGCTCGTCCCGGCCGACCGTGCTCGCGCAGAGCGGGTGGTGGGTGCGCACGCCCACCTCCCGCTGCGCCAGGTAGCCCTCCATCTCGGCCCGGCCACCGTGGAAGTCGGTGCCTGCGTCGCCCCCGGTGGAGAACAGGATGGAGAAGGTGAAGTCGTCGCTGATCAGGTCGAGGATCCGGTCCGCGTCGTCGCTGTCCAGGATGGCGAACCAGGTGGTCAGGAACGGCGCGGCGGACGTGGACGGCGCGCTCACGGCCGGTCCACGAGATCGAAGTCGGGGGTGAAGAACGACTGGTAGCGCGCCATCAGTCCGGCCGGTGAGACCTGTACGGCGGAGAGGAAGGCGCCGGTGGTCACGCCCTGGTCGACGACGAAGCCGTACGCCGTCTCGACGTCGCCGTCGACCGTGTACCGCACGATCTCATGCGTACGGTCCACGGCGTCGCGCCCGGCGATGTACGCGGCGAAGTCCTCGCGGGACGTGCCGGTCCGTTGGCCGCCGGGGAGGGCGATGAGGAACCGGAAGCCGGGTTCCAGGAGTTCGAGGGCCTTCTCCGGGTCCTGGCCGTCCATTCTGGCCATGTACTCGCGCAGCACCATTGCGGATCGTTCTCCCTCAGCGTCTGCCATAAAACAACCTGAGTTCAGTTCAATTTGACTGTACGCCCGCCGCTCCGCCGCCGACAAGAGGCGGGGCGGGCGTGCGCCGGGGCCGGTCCGCGCCGGGGCCGAGGGCTATTACTCCGCGACCATCCGCACCACGCACCCCTCGATCATCTCGCTGATCTCCGACAGGGGAATCGCTCCGGTCGGCCGGTACCAGCGCCAGACACTGACGATCATGCCGAGCACGGCGAGACCGAGGGTGTGCGTGTCACGGACCGGGAAGGCGCCCTTCGCCATGCCGCGCATCAGCAGGTTCGTCCAGTCCCGCTCGACCATCTGGACCAGCTGGCGGGCCGCGACGCGCTCCGTCTCCTCGCGCTCGGACTTCCGCGGGTTGGCCAGCAGGGACATGTTGGCCTGCAGGATGCGCATCTGGCGGATCTCCTGCTCGGTGACCGCGAAGGCGCTGCGGACCGCCGCGCGCAGTTCCTCCACCGGTTCCGTCTCCCCGGTCGTGGCCTCGACGAACTGGTCGTGGGAGCGCTGGAGTTCCAGGCGCATGATGGTGAGCAGACAGTGCGCCTTGGACTCGAAGTAGTGGTACAGCGCGGTCTGCCCGATACCGACCCGGTCAGCAACCTCCGACCACTTCGTGTTCTCGTAGCCGTCCCCGCCGAACCGCTCCACGGCCGCCACGAGGATCGCGCCGCGCTTCGACCTGGGCCCCTCCTCCGGATCCACGATCCGCGCCCTTGCCATCGCCTCTCCCTCTGCTCCACGGCGGCTCCGATCACCGTCCGGTCGTCCGAGAGTAGACCCAAATTCAGGTCGGGCTCGAATCGGAGATCGGCAGGATTCCGCGCACCCCGTCCGGCCTCGCGAACCCTCGCGGCGAAGGCCCGGCCGGCGCGGACCCGGGCCGCGCGGACCCGGGCCCCTCGCCATCGGACCCCGCCAACCCAGACCCCACAGACCCGGACCCCACGCCATCGGACCCCGCCAACCCAGACCCCACAGACCCGGACCCCACGCCATCGGACCCCGCCAACCCAGACCCCACAGACCCGGACCCCACGCCATCGGACCCCGCCAACCCAGACCCCACAGACCCGGACCCCACGCCATCGGACCCCGCGGACTCGGACCCCGCAGACTCGGGTCATGCGGACTCGGGTCGTGCGGACTCGGGTCGTGCGGACTCGGGTCGTGTGAAGTCGGGCCGACGCCCGGCGAGGAATGCCGTCACGCCTTCCCGGCCCTGCGGGGACGCCGCGGCGGCGGCCAGGTGGCGGGCCTCCGTGTCGAGGTGTTCGTCCAGTGCGGCGGAGAGTGCCCCGCGGACGAGGCGCCGCGTCACCCCGTAGGCGCCGGTGGCTCCGCGCGCCAGCGCCCTCGCCGTCTCGACGGCCTCCGTACGCAGCCGCTCGGGCGCGACGATCCGGCTCACCAGCCCTATCTCCAGCGCCTCGGCGGCCGGGACCCTCCGGTTGGTCAACAGCAGGTCCAGGGCCCGCCGTGGCCCGACGAGCCGGGGCAGCGACCAGCTGACGCCCGCGTCCGGGGTGTACCCGATCGCGGTGTACGCGGCCGTGAAGGAGGCGTCGGTCGCCGCGAGGCTCACGTCCGCCGCCGTCACGAGCCCCAGCCCCGCCCCCGCGACGGCCCCCTGCGCGGCGACCACCAGGGGAGCGTCCAGCGCGGTGAGGATCCGCAGCGCCTCGTGGAGCGCGTCGGTGACATCGGTGAGATGCCCTGTCAGGCGCTCCCCGGACAGCGCGGCGAACTCCTTCAGGTCACCGCCCACGCAGAAGGACCGCCCGCGCCCGGTGAGCAGCACCGCCCGCGCCGTCTCGCACTCCCGGACGGCGTCCAGCATCTCCCGGGCCGTCGCCAGGTCGATCGCGTTGCCCGACCCGCGGCACATCTCGACCCGTGCCAGCCCGTCCCCGTCGACCTCGACCGTGACCCTCATCGCGCCGTCCACCCGCCGTCCACGGTGAGCACCTGCCCGGTGCAGTAGGAGGACGCGTCGGAGGCCAGGTAGAGCAGTGCCCCGTCCAGCTCCTGCTGCTCACCGCCGCGCCCCAGCATCGTGCCCCGTTCGACCCAGCGCCGGGAGCGCTCGTCGGCGAACAGCCCGTCGGTCATCTCCGAGGGGAACCAGCCGGGGGCGAGCGCGTTGACCCGCACACCCGAGCTTCCCCACTGCCCGGCCAGTTCACGGGTCAGGCCGATGAGACCGGCCTTGGACGCCGTGTAGGCCGCACCACCCAGCGGGGCTGCGGAGACCAGCCCGAGGACGGACGCGACGTTCACCACCGATCGCGTCTGACCGGACTCCGGCGCCTCGGCCAGCAGCCGCGCGAGATGGAAGGGTGCCACCAGGTTCACGGCCAGGACACCGGCGAAGTCCTCGGCGCTCTCTTCCTCGGCCCGTACGGCCCCGGAGGCGCCCGCGTTGTTGACGAGCACGTCGAGGCGGCCGGTCTCGTCGAGCGCCGTCTCCATCAGCCGTACCCGGTCCTCCGCTCGCGAGACGTCGCACACGACGGGGCGGATGCGCGGATCGTCGTCGGCCAGTTCCTTCAGCTTCTCCAGTCGCCGGGCGGCGGCGAAGACGACGGCGCCGGCCGAGGCGAGCACCACGGCGAACCGGGCCCCGAGCCCGGACGACGCCCCGGTGACCACGGCGGTCCGCCCGCGCAGTGAGAACAGCTCCGGTGCCGGGCGCACGACGGCGGTCATCCCTCCACTCCGATCGGCAGCGTGGTCGCCCCGCCGTCCAGGACCAGCGTCTGCCCCGTCATCCAGGACGAGGCCTCGGACGCCAGGAAGACGGCCGCATGCGCCACGTCCGCCACCGTCCCCAGCCTGCGCAGCGGCAGCTTCGCGGTCAGGATCGGCTCCCTGGGCTCCCAGACGGCACGGGCCAGCTCGGTCTTGATCAGTCCGGGCGCGATCGCGTTCACCCGTGCCTTCGGCCCGAGTTCGTAAGCGAGTTGCCGGGTCATGTGCAGCATGGCCGCCTTGGTCGCGTTGTACCAGCCGATGTGCGGGTCGACGATCAGTCCGCCGACGGAGGCGATATTGACGACCGCTCCCCCGCGCTCCTCCATCCACGCCCGCCAGGCGCAGCGGGTCCAGGCGACCATGCCGTACTGGTTGACTCGTACCGTCTTCTCCGCGCGCGGCAGGTCGAGGTCGAGCAGGTCGCCCATGTACGGGTTGGTGGCCGCGTTGTTGACCAGGACGTCGAGACGGCCGAGGCGGGACATCGCCTCCTCGACGCACCGCCGGGCGTCGTCGGGTTCGCCGGCGTTGGCGACCACCTCGTGGACCTCGCCGTCCCCTTTGGCCCGCAGCAACTCCTCGCGCGCCGCGGCCAGTCCGTCCGGCTTCCGGGCGGCGATCACCACATGGGCGCCCGCCTCGCGGTACGCCTTGGCGATCCCGAGGCCGATTCCCCGGGAACCGCCGGTGATGACCGCGACCCGGCCGCTCAGTGCCTGCTCGTTCACGCCGACTCCTCCGGGTACTTGGCCAGTTCACGCCGTGCGACCGTGCGCAGATGCACCTCGTCGGGCCCGTCCGCGATCCTGAGCGCCCGGGTGATGGCGTACAGCCGCGCCAGTACGGTGTCGTCGCTGACCCCTGCCGCGCCATGCGCCTGGACGGCCCGGTCGACCGCTCGGTGGGCGACCTCCAGGGCGGCCACCTTGATGGCGGCGACCTCGGTGCGCGCCGCCGCGTTGCCCTGTGTGTCCATCAGCCAGGCCGACTTGAGGACCAGGAGCCGTAGTTGCTCGATCTCGATGCGGCTGCGCGCGATCCACTCGCGGACGACGCCCTGTTCCGCGAGCGGGCCGCCGAAGGCGGTACGGGTCAGGGTCCGGCGGCACATCAACTCCAGTGCGCGTTCGGCGAATCCGACGGCCCGCATGGCGTAGTGCATGCGCCCGGGTCCCAGCCGCCCCTGAGCCAGGGCGAATCCCTCCCCCTCGCCGCCCAGGAGCGCCGACGCCGGCACCCGTACGTCCTCGAAGAGCACGTCGCCGTGGCCGCAGCGGTCGGTGTAGCCGAACATCGGCAGATCGCGCAGGATCGTGATGCCGGGCGTGTCCCGTGGGATCAGCAGCATGCTCTGCTGCCGGTACGTCGGCGCGTCCGGGTCGGTGACGCCCATCAGGATGATCAGCCGGCAGTCGGGGTCGAGGATGCCGGAGGTGTACCACTTGCGGCCGTTGACCACGTACTGGTCACCGTCACGGACGATCCGCGTGCGGATGTTCCGCGCGTCGGAGCTGGCGACCTCCGGTTCCGTCATCGCGAAGCACGAGCGGATCTCGGCCGCCAGCAGGGGCCGCAACCAGAGGTCCTGCTGCTCGGGCGTGCCGAAGAGCGCGAGCAGCTCCATGTTGCCGGTGTCGGGTGCGGAGCAGTTGAACACCTCGGGCCCGATCACCGACCGTCCGGCCAGCTCGGCGAGCGGCGCGTATTCGAGGTTGGTGAGGCCGGCGCCCCAGTCGCCGTGCGCGAGGAAGAGGTTCCAGAGGCCTTCGGCGCGCGCCTTCTCCTTCAACTCCCGCATGACCGGCGGGAGTCGATGGGGGTTATCGCCCTCGGCGAGCTGCCGGTCGTAGACGGCTTCGGCGGGCAGGACGTACTCGTCCATGAACGCGGCCATGCGGTCGCGGAGTTCTTCGGCCTTCGGGGTGAGTCCGAAATCCATGCCGGCGCTCCTTCAGGGCATGGGGGCGACGATGCCGCGCGCGGTGCGGATCATTTCCGCGATCGTCGGCGGCAGGCGCTCCTGGTCGGGGTCGTGGTGTTTGCCCTCGCGGTGCCTGCGCAGGTTGTGGCCCATGATCGCGGCCATCTTCGTGCGTGCCAGAGCGCGGAACCAGTCGAGGGCGGGGGGTTCGGGGCGGCCGTCGAGGTAGGCGGCGAGCAGTTCCTCCTCGCCGGGCAGGCCGGGCACGGTCCGCCCGAGCCGGGGGAAGTTGCCGTGGTCGGCGAAGAGAAGGAACCAGGTGAGGTCGATACGGGGATCGCCGACGGCCCAGATCTCCCAGTCGACGACGGCGACCGGCCGCTCGCCCCGGCACAGCACGTTGGCGAGGCGGAAGTCGCCGTGGGTCAGCACGGGCGGGATGCGCGCCGGGACCCGGGAAGCCAGCGCGTCCAGCAACTCCTCGGACCCGGGCCGCAGTTCGACCGGAACGGCGCGCATGGTGCGGGTCCACCGCTCCAGCTCGCTCGCCGGGTCCAGCGGGGGCTCGGACGCCTCTGTCCTCGTGTCGTGCAGGTCTCGTAGCACGTCGGCCACGGCCAGCATGCGACTCCGGCACAGCCCGGGATCGAGCCGGTGCTCGTCGAGGACCGGCTCGATCGCCTCGCCGTCCACGAACTCCATGGCGAACCAGGCCGGTGTCTGCTCGTCGACGGCGGCGACCCGGGGGACGGGCACGGCCGATCCGGCGAGCAGGCGCAGCATCCGGGCCTGGCGGAGCACGTCGTTGCGGCCGATGGGGCGCTGTCCGGGTGGCACCGCCTTCACGACGTACCGGGCCGTCGCCGAGGCGATGGTGTAGGTGAGTCCCGAGTGGCCGCCGGGCAGGGTGCGCAGGTCACCGAAGGGCTCGCCCGGATGCCGGCCGGCCAGGCGTGCGCGGACCCGTCCGGCGAGTTCGGTCACCTCGGTCGCGGTGGTCAACGCCCGGCTCCCTTCGGCTCCTTGGGCAGCCCCAGCACACGTTCGGCCAGGATGTTGCGCTGGATCTCGTCGCTGCCGCCGGCGATGCGGTAGCCGGGGGCGCCGAGCAGGTGCTCGGTCCAGGCGAAGGTGCCCCACTCCCCCGTGTCGGCGGCGAGGCGAGGCCCCAGCAGTTGCTGGACGAGGTCGGTGGTGGCGCGCATGGTGGCGGTGGCGTGGAGCTTGCCGACCGACGCCTCGGCTCCCGGTTCGCGACCGGCGACGAGTGCGGCGGTGACGCGGAGGCCGATGAGCCGCTGGACGAGGGCGCGCACGTAAAGGCCGGCGGCCTGCTGCCGTTCTCCGCCGGTGAGCGGCCGGGGCAGGTGCCGGGCGAGGTCCAGTGCGCGGTCGGCGTTGTCCAGGCCGAGCCCGCCGGAGTCGAGACGCTCGGCGGCCAGCACGGTGAGGGTGACCCGCCAGCCCTCGCCGACGGGGCCGAGCCGGTCGGTGTCCGGCACGAACACCTCGTCCAGGTGGACCTCGTTGAAGCTGGAGCCGCCGGTCATCTGGCGGATGGGGCGCACGGTCACGCCGGGTGCGTCCATCCGCACCAGGAAGACCGTGATGCCCGCGTGCTTGGGCACGTCCGGGTCGGTACGGCAGACGGTGACGCCCCAGGTGGCGACGCCGGCGCCGGACGTCCAGATCTTGTGGCCGCTGAGCACCCAGCCCGCCCCGTCCCGTACCGCCCGGGTGCGGACGGCCGCGAGGTCGGAGCCCGCCTCCGTCTCGGAGAAGAGCTGGCAGGCGAGTTCGTCGGTACGGAGCATGGGGCGCAGCCAGCGCCGCTTCTGCTCCTCGGTGCCCCAGACGCGGATCGCGGGAGCCACGAGTTGCTGGGTGACGGGGAAGATCTCGGTGCGCCGGGGCACGTCGAAGGCGGCTTCCTCCTCCCGGTACAACTGTTCGTAGTAGGCGGGCAGTTCGCGCCCCCCGTACTCCTTCGGCCAGCCGAGCGCGCCCCACCCCTGGTCGTGGCGGGTGCGTTCCCACTCCCGTGTCCGGTCGGTGTGCTCGCGCTCCTGTGCCTCGGTCCGGTTCTCGAAGACGGCCACCGAGTCGTCGCCGCTGCCCCATGCCCGGCGCGTGGGGCGGGCTTTCGCGACGCCGCTCAGCCAGCGCCGGGCCTCGGCGCGGAACTCCTCAGGGTCCGGGATGCCGCTCATGGTCCTCCCTTCAGCGAGTCAGTACGGTGCAGGCGCTGACGCCCGGTGCTCCGTACACCTGGGTGAAGCCGGCCGCCGGGCCGCCCGGCACCTGCCGTTCGCCCGCTCTCCCCCGCAACTGCTGGACGATCTCGTGGACTTGGCGCAGCCCGGAGGCACCGATGGGCTCGCCGTTGGCGATGCAGCCGCCGTCGGTGTTGACCGGCAGCGCTCCGCCGATCGCGGTGGAGCCGGAGGCCAGCAGCCGCTCCTGCTCGCCGTGCTCGCAGAACCCGCACTCGGCCAGGTGCATCACCTCGGCGCCGCTCTCGGTGTCCTGGAGCTGGCACACGTCGATGTCCCCCGGCCCCAGTCCCGCCTGCTCGAAGGCCAGTTGTGCCGCGTCGGTGCTGACACTGGCGGGAGTGCCGGGCGGTGCCCACGGGCTGAACACCTCGAAGGAACCGAACCTCCTGGTCCGTACGACGGCCGCCCGCAACGCGATCGGGCTGCCGCCCAGGTCACGCGCGACCGTCCGGTTGCAAAGGATCAGGGCGACCGCCCCCTGGCCGGGTGAGCAGAACATGTATCTGGTCAGTGGGTCGTTGACCATGTCGGACGCCAGGATCTCGGCCGCGTCGAGCGGCCCCCGGCGCCAGGCGTGCGGGGTGAGGCTTCCGTTGGCGTACGCCTTCTGCGCGACCAGCGCGAGGGTGCGGGCGCTGATGCCGTGGTCGTGCATGTACCGCTGGATCTTCATGGCGAAGAACTGGGTGGTCACCATGAGCCCGTCGCGGCCGTAGGCCTCGTCGAGCCCCCAGTCGGCCGGCCGTGGGTCGAAGGCGCCACGCGGATGCTTGTCGAAGCCGACGGCGAGGGCCACGTCGGCCGCGCCCGAGCGGATGGCGTTCACGGCCGAGACCAGCGCACTGCCGCCGGTCGCGCACCCATTGCGCACGTTGACGAACGGCACGCCGGTCAGGCCGAGTTCGGCCACCAGCGTGTCGGCGTTCCCGGCCGCGTCGCTGCCGCCGTACGCCGCCCGGACCCGTGACCAGGGCAGCCCGGCGTCGGCGAGGGCCGCGCGGACGGCCTGCTCGGCGAGCTGCCGGCCGGTCGCCTCCGTACGGGCGAAGGACGTGATCCCGGCGCCGCAGACCAGTACCTCATCGGCGGTCATACGGTGACTCCCGACGCGGCGGCCCTGGGGACGCCGCCGGCTGCCGTGACCCGCAGCGGCATACCGATCGTGATCCGCTCGGGAGGTATGTCGAGCGCGGCCAGCACCCTGACTCCCTCGGGCAGTTCGACGTATCCGACGGCGAACGGCTCGAAGCCGGTGCCGGGGACGGCGTACGGCGGCGACTTGGGCGCGTACCGCTGGACGGTCCACGTCCACAGCGTGCCCGTCGCCGAGAGGGCGACCGGCTCGGCCGGGCCCCCGCAGCGCGGGCACACCGGCTCGGCCGGGTAGGCAGCCACCGCGCAGTCGGCGCACCGGGAGCCGCTCAGCGCCCCTTCCACTGCGGCTCCCGCTTCTCCAGGAACGCCGCCACGCCCTCCGCCGCGTCCTCGGAGTTGAGCATCACGCCGACCGCGAGGTGCTCCATGACCATCAGGGACTGGGTGTCGGCGTCGAGGCTCCGGTCGATGGTCATCTTCGTGATCCACATCGTGAACGGGCTCTTGTCGGTGAGCTGTCCGGCGAACTCCTCGACCGTCGCGTCCAGCTTGTCCGCGGGCGCCGAGGAATTGATGAGGCCGAACTCGGCGGCCTCGACTCCGGTGAGCAGTTTGCCGGTGAGCATGAGTTCCTTGGTCTTGCGGACACCGATCATCCGCGGCACCCGGTAGATGGGGCCCGCTCCGCCGAACAGCGCACGGCGGATGTGGAAGTCGCCGATCAGGGCGTCGTCCGCGGCGATCGCGAAGTCGCAGGAGATCATCAGCTCGAAGCCGCCCGCGGTGACGTGGCCTTCGAGTACGGCGATCGACGGGGTCTTCATCGAGTACAGCCGGTCACAGACCTTCGCCGACTTCACGGCGACGTCGATGGCGTTGGACCGTCCGACGAAGTCGGCCTGGAGGCTGTCCAGGTCGAAGCCGGAACAGAAGGTGTTGCCGCGCCCGCGCAGGATCAGCACGCGCAGCTCCGGGTCCGCGTCGACCTCGGAGATGATCTCGTCGAGCCGGTCCAGGATGGGCACGGTCACGCAGTTCTTCTTGTGCGGCCGGTTGAGCCAGACCCGCGCCACATGCCCGTCCCGCTCGAACTGGATCTCGTCTTCGACTGCCATGAGCTCCTCCAACCTGAACTGAATTCAGTACGATTCTGGGGGCGGCAACGGCCCGTGTCAATGGTCCGTGGGACCGGCGGCCAGGCCGAGCAGTCCGGCCAGGCGCAACCGGTGGTCGTCGGCGGTGCCGAACAGGGCCTCGTCGCCCCGCGCACGGCGTACATAGAGATGGGCGGGATGCTCCCAGGTGAAGCCGATCCCGCCGTGGAGCTGGACGTATTCGGCGGTGGCCAGCCGGTACGCACCCGTGCAGGCCACCGCCGCCGCACTCGCCGCCACCGGCACCCCGGCCGCCCGCGAGGAGACACAGGCGCTCGCGTACGCCGACGCCGACCGGGCGCCCTCGATCTCGACGAGCAGGTCGGCCAGCCGGTGCTTGACCGCCTGGAACGAGCCGATGGCCCGGCCGAACTGGGTTCGTTGCGACGCGTAGTCGAGCACGGCGTCCAGGGCGTGCGCGCTGCCGCCGACATGCTCGGCGGCGAGCGCCACCCGTCCCGCGTCGACGACGGATTCGGCGATGCCCGACGCCTGTCCGGGCTCGCCGACCGGTTCGGCCGGCGCCCCCCGGAAGCGGACGAGTGCCTGACGGCGCGTGGCGTCGAGGACCCGGCGCGGTGTCCGGTCGCAGGTCGCGCCGTCCGGCTCGCAGCCGAACAACCGCTCCCCGTCCGCCGTTCGGGCGCGCACCAGCAGGAGATCGGCCCCCTCCCCGTCGGGCACGAAATCGGCCTCCCCGCGCAACACCCATCCGCCGGGGCCCCGCTCGGCCGTCAGGCCTGCCGGGTGCAGGAATCCGGCCACGGTGGCCGTGAGCGCGCCGGAGGCGAGTGGGGGCAGCCAGCGCGCGCAGGCCCGCCGGTCGCCGCTGCCGAGCAGGGCCTGTCCGGCGAGGACGACGGTGGACAGCAGCGGCACCGGGCTCAGCACGCGCCCGGTCTCCTCCAGGGCCACGGCGAGTTCGGTGAAGGTGCAACCGGCGCCACCGTACTCCTCGGGCACGGCGAGCCCGTGCACGCCGATCTCGCCCGCGAGCCGCTCCCACAGCACCCGGTCGTGACCGCGCGGGCTCTCCGTCTGTTTCCGCACCTCCTCCGGCCCGCAGGTCTCCGTGAGCAACTGCCGCAGGATCTGGCGTAGTTGGCGTCGTTCTTCGCTGTCCAGCAGCAGCGCCGGGTCGGCATCGAGCCGGAACATTCCAAGCCTCCCTAGGGCCGGTTCTCAGTTGCCCCGTCGTCCGCGCGGAGCGCGGGCGCAGCGGCGGTCGGTGCGGCGAGCGTGCGGGCCGGGCGCCGGGGCGCAGGCGGGGCAGCTCAGAGCTAGACCGTGAAGCGTCCACCGTTGGCCAGGAGGACCGCGCCGACGAGGTTCGCGGCCTGGTCGCTCGCCAGGAACAGGGCGATGTCGGCGATCTCCTCCGGTGTGGCGTACGGGCGTACCCGCGGATCGGCGAAGCCACGGCGCAGCGCCGCGGGGGTCCTGGCGGCCATGCCGGTCTCGGTGGGCCCCGGTGCCACGGTGTTGACGCGGACACCGAACGCGATCGCCTCCTTGGCGACGGACTGGCTCAGCGCGTGCGCGCCCGCCTTCGAGGCCGCGTAGTGCGGATAGCCGGCCTGAGTGTCGAAGGCCGACGAGGAACCGATGGTGACGACGGCTCCGGACCGGCGCGGCGCCATGACCCGGAGAGCCGCGCGCAGCACATGGAAGGTGCCGTCGAGGTTGACCCGCACGACCCGCTCCCAGGCGCTGTCGTCGAGCCGCGCCGTCACCTCCGGTGGCCGGTCCGCGACCAGGGCCTCGGCGATCCACTCCTTGGCCGTGGGGTCGTCGACCCCGGCGGCGTGCACCACCACGTCGAGCCGCCCGTGCCGCCGTACGACGTCGGCGAAGGCCTGCTCGACCTGCGCGGGTTCGGCGACGTCGACGGTGAGCGGCTGCGCTCGCGCCAGCTCCTTCGCGACGGCCTCGGACGCCGGGCCGTCCACGTCCGCGAGGAACACCTCGGCGCCGTCCGCGGCGAGTCGCCGGGCGACCGCCGCGCCGATACCGGATCCCGCGCCGGTGACGAGCGCGACCCGTCCGTCGAAGCGTCCCGTGTGCCCACCGCCCATGCGCGGTCACCGCCTCACCCATTGACTGAACTGACTTCATTTTTGTTAATGTCCCAGGTATGTCAACAGGCGGAACGAGAGCGGTCCGGCTCACCCGCTGGGGCGGTCCACCGGACCTCACCGAGGTGCCCCCGCCCACTCCCACGGGCGAAGAGGTCCTGATCCGGGTGGAGGCGGCCGGCCTCTGCCGCTCGGACCTCCACGTCATCGACGCCCGGGCGGGCGACCTCCCCTACCGGCTTCCGTTCACCCTCGGGCACGAGGTCGCGGGACGGGTGGCGCAGCGCGGTCCACGGGCCACGGGCCCCGCGGTCGGAGAGCGCGTGATCGTGTACGGCCCTTGGGGGTGCGGGAGGTGTGCACGCTGCGCGGCCGGGGCGGAGAACTACTGCGACCGGCGCACGGCCCTGGACGCGGACCGCCGCGGAACCGGGGCGGGGCTCGGGCGTGACGGTGGAATGGCCGATCTGCTGCTCGTGCCGTCCGGGCGACTGCTGGTGCCGGCGGGCGACCTGACCGCGGTCCAGGCAGCACCTCTGTCCGACGCCGGGCTGACCGCTCACCACGCCGTGGCCGCGGTCCGGGGGGCGCTCGCCGCCGACGCGGAGGCGAGCGTGGTCGTGCTCGGCGTCGGCGGGCTGGGGCACCTGGCGGTCCAGATCCTGCGCGCCGTCACGGCCGTGCGGGTGCTCGCCGTGGACGTACGGCAGGAGGCGCTCGCCCTGGCCGACGCGTGCGGCGCGCACTTCGGTACGCTCCTGCGCCCCGACACCGCGGCGGTCCTGCGGGACCGGACCGGCGGCGTCGGGGCGGACGCCGTGCTCGACTTCGTCGGCAGCCGGTCCAGCATGGAGCTGGCGGTGGCCGTGCTGCGAGCGGGCGGGGAGCTGTCCGTGGTGGGCAGCGGCGGTGGGGAACTGGCGGTCCGCAAGCCCGGCGCGCTCCCTCCTGGAACGCGGATCTCCCTGCCCTTCTGGGGGACCTTGCCCGAACTGGAAGCCGTCGTCGCGCTGGCGCTCAACGGCGCCTTGCGGGTGGACGTGGAGCAGTTCGCGCTGTCGGACGCGGCGGAGGCGATCACCAGGCTCCGCTCCGGCGAGGCACGGGGACGGGTGGTCCTGGTCCCCGACTGATCCGGCCGGAACCCCTACCGCCGCGCCGCGTGCCGACTGCTCGGGACGGAGGCTCGGGCCGACCGCCGAGGACGGAGGGTCGGGTCGGCCGCCGAGGACGGAGGGTCGGGTCGGCCGCCGAGGACGGAGGGTCGGGCCGACCGCCGAGGACGGAGGGTCGGGTCGGCCGCCCGGCTCGGAGGGTCGGGTCGGCTGCTCGGCGCGAAATCCGGTGCACGAGGCTTGCCCGCCCGGCTCCGGAGTGCCTAGCTTACTGAATTGAGTTCACTTTACCTCAACGGTTCGTGAGGTGGTCATGCTTCTCACACACGTGGCTCGATCGCGCTCCTCCACTGGGGAGGGACAGTGAGTCAGTTCCTGCTTGTCCTGGTCAGCGGGGTGGCCAGCGGAGCGGTGTACGGCCTCATGGGCCTCGGGCTGGTGATCATTTACCGGGCCACGGACGTCGTGAACTTCGCGATGGCGTCGCTCGCGACCCTGGGGCTGTATGTTGCGGTCTCACTCCACGACCGCGGGGTGGCCACGGTGGTGGGCGTCCTCGCCGCGATCGCGATCACCGTGGCGGCGGGCATGCTGGTACGCGAGACGGTGATCCGGCCACTGGGGCAGGGGCAGCTCTTCTCCGCGCTCGTCGTGACCATGGGCGTGTCCCTGATCGCCGAGAGCGTCGCCGGATCGATCTGGGGCGACCAGCCGAAGGCCTTCCCCAACCTGGTCGACGGGACCGTGCGCTGGTCGGGCGCCGCGCTGCCGGTCCAGAGCCTGGTGACGATCGCGGTCGCCGCGGTGGCGATGGCGCTGGTCGGCTATCTGTTCGCACGCACCACGCTCGGCTCCGCGATGCGCGCCGCAGCCGAGTCGGCGGACACCGCCCGGGTGATCGGGCTGAGCTCGCAGCGCCTGGCCAGGATCTCCTGGGCGCTCGGCCTCGGTCTCGCCGCGCTCGCAGCCTGTCTGTACGCCCCGCGCTCCGGACTGGTGCCCACCGCACTGGTCGCACCGCTGTTCCGGGCCTTCGCCGGGATCTTCCTCGGTGGTCTGACCAGCATGTACGGCGCCGTCCTGGGCGGGCTGACCATCGGTGTCCTGGACAACCTGGCGGCGAACTACGTCTCCGCCAGCTTCCGGGACACGTTCGTGTTCTCGTTCACCGTGCTGGTCCTGCTGATCCGTCCGCAGGGCATGTTCGGCACCCGCACCTTCCAACGGGTCTGAGGGGTCGCATCCATGGTCTTCAACCGTTCCCTCCTGGCGAAGGCGGCTCTGGGCCCGGCGGCCGGCGCGGTGCTCATGGCGTTCATGGCCGGCGGCGCCATCCCCGCGTACCAGATGTACTCGGTGGGGCTCGCAGCCGTGTACACGATCGTCGTGCTGTCGGTCGGCCTGCTCGCCGGCTGGTCCGGCATCTGGTCGGTGGGCCACCCCGCGTTCTTCGCCATCGGCGCCTACTTCACCGCCTACGGCAGCGCCCACGACTGGCCCCTGGAGGCGGTGGTCCTCGGTGCCGTCGCCACCGGCGCCGTCCTGGGCGGCTTCATCGGGTATGCGGGAGCCAGGTTCTCGGTGCTCTACATCGCCCTGCTGACCCTGGCGTTCACGACGGTGACCCTGGAAGTGGTCAACCGCTGGAGCAGCGTGACCGGCGGCGACCAGGGAGTGCCGGTGATCCAGCTGCGCAGCGCCCTCGGCCTGGGCACTCTTCTGGGCGGCGGCACCAACGCCCAGTACCTCGCGGTCGGGGCCGCCGCCGTGGTGCTCGCACTGGCCGTGCCGGCCGCCGCCTCCGGGCTGCGGATGCGCCTGGTGGCCGCCAAGTCGCATCCGCTCGCGGCCCGTACGATCGGCATCGCGCCGGAGGCCCAGTCCGCGCTGTCGTTCGCGGTGAGCGCGGCCTGCACCTGCTTCGCGGGGGTGCTGCTCGGTCTGCTCACCGGGTTCGTGAGCCCTGAGCCGTTCTCGCTGGCCTTCGGCATCTCGCTGATCGCGGCCTGTGTGCTCGGCGGGGTCGGCACGCTCATCGGCGCCGTGGCCGGCGGCGCCTATCTGACCTGGAACCCCTCGCTCTCGTCCGCCGTCGGGCTGCCCCAGCCGGTCGTGCAGGGCCTCGTACTGATCGCGGTGCTCCTCTTCCTCCCCGGGGGAGCCGTGCCGTTCCTCGCCAAGCTCGGGCGCAGCATCCTGCGGCGCGTGCCGCGGCGGCCGGAGGGCCACGTCCCGGCGGTTGTCGACGAGCCGGCGGACCCGTCGCCGCTCCGGGCCGCGGCTGAGACCGGCGCTGACACCCCCGTCCTGCTCCGGCTGGAGCACGTATCGGTGTCGTACGGCGGACTCAAAGCCCTGGAGGATGCCTCGCTGTCCCTGCGGCAGAACGAGATCCTGGCCGTCATCGGGCCCAACGGAGCGGGAAAGACGACGCTGTTGAACGCGCTGTCGGGACTGACCGGCAACGGCCGGGTGAACGGGAGCGCCGACTTCACCGGCCGGCCCCTGCTCAAGGCCAGGGCGACCGCGCGGCGGCGGCTGGGCATCGGCCGCACCTTCCAGCACGCGGAGGTCTTCTCCGAACTCACCGTCGCGGAGAACGTGTTGTGCACCCGTCGCCTGATCACCGCCCGTGACCGGCAGGCCGTCGCACGGCTGCTGCGCTCCGTCGGTCTCGCGGACGTGGCCGACCGCCGCCCCGATGAGCTGCCGTTCGGCCTCCAGAAGCGTCTCGACCTGGCCCGCGCGATGGCCGGGGAACCGAAGCTCATGATCCTGGACGAGCCGTTCGGCGGCCTCGACACGGGCGAACGGGCGCTGCTGGCACAGCAGATCAGGAGGCTGCACGCCAACGGTACCGCCGTGGTGGTCATCGACCACGTCCTCGACGACCTCTTCGCCGTCGCCCACCGGGTGATCGCCTTCGACTTCGGCCGCACGATCGGCGAGGGCGCTCCGGACACCGTTCTGCAGGATCCGGCGGTCCGGTCGTCGTACCTGGGAACGGTCGACGGCAGGACCCGGCCGCCCGAGCGGGTGGGCGAGCGGAGCATGATCCGCCTGCGCGGGATCGGCCACACCTACGGCGGTGTGGTCGCCCTGCGCGACATCGACCTCGACATCCGCCAAGGGGTCGTGCTGGGCATCGCCGGGGCCAACGGAGCGGGCAAGAGCACGCTGGGCGGCATCCTGCACGGCTCACTCAAGCCGGCCCGGGGCGCCAGGGAGACGGGCGGAGCCGTCCGCACCAGCCTGGCGCCCGAGGGACGGGCCCTGTTCAAGACGTTGACACTGCGCGAGAACCTCGAAGTGGCGGCGTACGCGGCGGGCATCACCGGCGCGTCACTGCGCGAACGGCTGGAGGACACCGTCGAGTGGCTGCCGCCGCGGCTGCGCGACCGGATGTCCGCCTCGGCCGCCGGGCTGTCCGGCGGCGAGCAGCAGATGCTCGCCATCGCCCGGGCTCTCATCGTCCGGCCGGACGTCCTGATCGTCGACGAACCGGCGCTCGGGCTCGCCCCCGCCCTGGTCGACGAGGTGTACGACCGGCTGGCCCGGCTCGCCCACGACGGCCTGACGGTCGTCCTGCTCGAACAACTGCTCAGCCGTGCCCTGTCCGTCTGCCACGAGGTCGTCGTGCTGCACGAGGGCGGCATCGCCGCCCACGGCCGGCCGGACGACCCTCAGTTCGCGGCTCTGGCGGAAGCGGCGTACTTCAGCGGCGGCCTGGATGCGGCCACCACGGCCGTGCCGGCCGACGCCCGGACCTCCCCAGTGAAGTGACAATCCCGTTGTGAACGAGGTGGACCGTGTTCCGGATAATGAGAAGATTCCGCCGCGCCGCGGGAGCGACGGCCGTCCTGGCCGTGATCGCGCTGACGGCCAACGCGTGTGCCGACGAGGACTCCGCGGGAGCCGGCGGAGGTGACGGGTCGGAGATCCACATCGGCGCGTGGCTTCCCCTCACCGGCTCCACCGCCGCGTACGGCGGGCCCCAGAAGGCGGGCGCGGACGCGTACTTCAAGATGCTCAACGCGTCTGGAGGCATCAACGGCCGCAAGGTCCGCTGGACCGTCAAGGACAACGCGGGAGACCCGCAGCAGACCGTCCAGATCGCACGCGAACTCGTCGGCCAGGACGACGTCGTGGCCATCGTGAACGCCAACGGCACCTCCCAGGCGGAGGCGGCCTTCCCGTTCGTCCTCGATCAGTCCAAGGTCCCGGTCCTCAACGAGGTGGGCGGCAGCGAGTCCTGGTTCGAGCCGCCGCGCCCGGGGCTGTTCGGCACCCAGACGCTCTACGAGGACCAGGCCGCGGCGATCGCCGCCTGGGCGGTGCAGGACGGCGCGAAGAAGATCACGGTCGTGCACAGTGACCCGGCCGCGTTCGTGAACGTGGCCGAGCAGGTGGAGCCCGTCGCGAAGAAACTGGATCCCTCGGTCGAGGTGGACCGGGTGTCGGTCAAGTACCAGACCACCGACTACACCCCGGTCATCAGCAAGGTGAAGGCGGCCGACACCCAGGCGGTGATCCTGATCCTCACCTCTCCCGAGGCGGCCGCCTTCGTCAAGGAGGCCAAGCTCCAGGGGCTCGACCTGCCCACCTACGCCTACGCACCCGTGGCCGCCGAGTCGACGGTCTCCCTGGCCAAGGACGCCGCCGAGGGCCTCAAGGCCGTACAGCTGGTCAAGGCGCCCTCGGACTCCGACCCCGCGGTGAAGGAGTTCCGGACGGCGATGGCCGAGTACGAGCCGGATGAGACCGCCGGCTTCCTCGCGCTGTGGGGCTGGAGCAACGCGAAGGTGTTCGCCGAGATCGCGAAGACCATCAAGGGGCCCGTCACCTCCCAGTCGATCACCGCGGCGTACGAGAAGGCGTCCAAGGTGGACCCGGGGGTGTCCCCGGTCATGAGCTTCAGCGCGAGCAACCATCTGGGCACCCGCAGCGTGCAGCGAGTGGTCGTGGAGAACGGCGTCTGGACGTCTGTCGGCGACTTCTACACACCGCCGGCCCGGGACTGAGCCGATCGATACCGGGGGCGGGCGGACGTCCCGCCCCCGGATCACACTGGCCGAGGCCGAAGAGGGTGACGGGGGTGACGGGGGTGACGGGGGTGACGGGGGTGACGGGGGTGACGGGGGTGACGGGGCCGTGCTGGACGTAGAACTCCACGCTCACACCCAGCCGCGCTTGCCGTGGCAACCGCCGAGCCCGCGCCCCGGAGCCGACGCTCTGGGGGCGAACCGCGCGACGCCGGTGCGCAGTTCGTACTCGCCGGAACTGGTGGTGTGGGACAGCTCGGCTCCGCCGCCCGCACGGGCCCGACCGCCCGGCCACTCCCCTGCTGGGATCTCGCGATACCGCGGTCAGTCGCCGGCAGAAGGGGACGCGGGCCTGCGCAGCAGCCGCTGTCCGAGCGTCCGGCGCGCGGGCCGCACCACCACGCGGCCGAAGGCCTTCTTACCGACCAGTTCCACTCGCAGCGTGACGGGCCGGTCAGGATTCGCAGCGGGCTGACGGTACTTGACCCTGCTGTGTACCAGCTGCAGACCGTCCACATCGACCACGACGCCCGGCCTCGTGACCAGTGTCAGGGTCTTCCCCGCCATGGCCACATCGATCAGCAGGGTGTCCTGCGTGATCACGGCCTCAGTGAAGTCGAGTGTCACGGCACACCAGTGCACCGCGAGTTCCAGCCTCCGCGGCACCACCCAGCGCCCCACGCGCTCGACCGCGCTGCTGTGGGCCTGCTCGATCCGGACCACGTCCTTGGCCTCTACCCCGGTCGCGCCGGCCATGGCCGATACGGGCGGCAGGTCCGCGGTGAGCACGGTCAGTTCACCGACGGTCCGCGCCGACAGGGCGGCTTCCAGGCGCTCGTCCAGCTCGTCCGCGGTCAACCGGCCGTCCCCCGCCGCGATCCGCAGCACATCCACCGCGCGGTCCCGGTCCGCGTGAGAGGCTCGCAGCTGGGGCGACGAGCCGGTTCCGGGGCCCGTTCCGGGGCCCGTTCCGGGGCCCGTTCCGGGGCCCGTTCCGGGGCCGGTTCCGGGGCCGGTTCCGGGGCCGGAGTGCTTCCCGGTGGGCGACATCTCTCCCGACATCCATCCGTCCTGGTCCTGTCGAACGTCTCCCGCGCGACGCAGGCGGCGGCGCGAGTAGAAGACCAACGCTATATCGCGACATGGATCCTGTCAGGACCCCATCTCCCGGCTATCCGAACCGGCCACCAGTGCGGCGCGGGGACGGACGGTTCGGAGGACCGTCTGACGCGGTGCCGGTGACTTAAGCGAACGGTTAACCAGCCATTGACACCGTTCGCGACCCGGAGCGCAATGGCCGGATACGCCGCCCGGTGGGGACCGGGCACGTCAGGGAGGATGTGTCATGCAGGTTCCCGCTCCGTTCGAGTACCAGCGGGTGCACAGTGTCGGGGAGGCGATCTCGCTCCTCGACCGGCTGGGCGATACGGCACGACTGGTGGCCGGCGGACACAGCCTGATTCCGATGATGAAGCTCAGGCTGGCCAACTTCGAGTACCTGATCGACATCAACGAGCTCCACGACGAACTGGGCTACGTCCGCGTCGAGCCGGGCCTGATCCGCATCGGCGCGATGACCCGGCACCGCGAGCTGCTGGAGTCGGGCGAACTCGCCGCCGCCTTCCCGGTCTTCCGCGACGCCGAGCGGGTCATCGCCGACCCCGTGGTGCGCAACCGCGGCACGCTCGGCGGATCCCTGTGCCAGGCGGACCCGTCCGAGGACCTGTCCGCCGTGTGCACCACGCTCGACGCCTCCTGTGTGATCCAGGGAGTGGACGGCGAGCGGGTGGTGTCGATGGAGGACTTCCACCAGGGCCCGTACGAGACCGCCGTCGGCGACGCGGAGATGCTGACCGAGGTCCGCTTCCCGGTCCGCCCCCGCGGTTCGAGCGCGTACGAGAAGGTCGAACGGCGCGCAGGAGACTGGGCGGTGGTCTCGGCGGGCGCCGCGGTGTGGCTGGACGAGGACGGGCTGATCGCGGATGCCCGGGTCGGGCTGGCCGCCGTAGGGCCCAACACCGCGGGCATCCCCGGGATCACTCAGGCGCTGCGCGGACAGTGGCCGGCGCAGGAGCTGTACTCCCGGGCCGGGGACATCGCGGCCGAGGCCTGCTCCCCCGTCACCGACCGGCGGGGCAGCGCCGAGTACAAGCGCCATCTGGCGCGGGAGTTGACCGTGCGCGTGCTGCGCAGGGCCGTGGCCAGGATCAACGGACAGGGGGCGTGAGCGTGCAGGTCAACATGAGCGTCAACGGCGAAGAGATCACCCGGGACATCGAGGGGCGGTTGCTGCTCGTCCACTTCCTGCGCGACCACCTCCGGCTGACCGGCACCCACTGGGGCTGCGACACCAGCAACTGCGGCACGTGTGTGGTGTGGTTGGACGGCGAACCGGTCAAGTCCTGTACGGTGCTGGCCGCGATGGCGGACGGGCACGAGGTACGCACCGTCGAGGGGCTGGAGCAGAACGGTGAACTCGACCCCGTGCAGCGCGGGTTCATGGAGTGCCACGGACTGCAGTGCGGCTTCTGCACCCCCGGCATGATGATGACCGCACGCGCCCTCCTCGACCGCGAACCGGACCCCTCCGAGGAGGAGATCCGCGAGGCGATCTCGGGGCAGATATGCCGCTGCACCGGTTACTCCAGCATCGTCCGCTCGATCCGCTGGGCGGCCGCGGAGGAGGCGGGAACCCGTACGACGGCCACGGACCCGGCCCTGGGCACCGGTGCCACGGAACCCGCCGCGGCGGCCACCTCAGGGAGCGCGTCATGACCACCGTTGCCGGAAACGGGCACCGCACGGCGTTCGTCGACAACGACCAGAAGCCCTGCGGCCACGGGCGGATGCTGCGCAAGGAGGACCCGCGCTTCGTCCGCGGCAAGGGCCGCTACGTCGACGACCTGCAACTGCCCGGCATGCTGCATCTGGCGGTCCTGCGCTCGCCGCTCGCGCACGCGCGGATCGTGTCCGTCGACACCACTCTGGCCGAGGCCCACCCCAAGGTCCGCCTGGTGGTCACCGGCGCCATGCTCGCCGAGAAGGGCCTGGCCTGGATGCCGACCCTCTCGAACGACGTGCAGGCCGTACTCGCCACCGACAAGGTCCGCTTCCAGGGCCAGGAGGTCGCCTTCGTCGTCGCCGAGGACCGCTACGCGGCCCGTGACGCGCTGGAGCTGATCGACGTCGAGTACGAGGCACTGGACCCGGTGATCGACGTGCGCACCGCCCTGTCCCCCGACGCGCCCGTCATCCGCGACGACCTCGAAGGCAAGGCGGACAACCACTGCTTCGACTGGGAGACCGGCGACGCCGCCGAGACCGACGCCGCCTTCGCCCGCGCGGACGTCGTGGTGAGCGAGGACATCGTCTACCCGCGCGTGCACCCGGCCCCCATGGAGACATGCGGCGCGGTCGCCGACTACGACGCGGTCGACGGCAAGCTCACCCTGTGGTCCACCACCCAGGCCCCGCACGCCCACCGCACCCTCTACGCGATCGTCGCCGGGCTGCCCGAGCACAAGATCCGGGTCGTCTCCCCCGACATCGGCGGCGGCTTCGGCAACAAGGTCCCGATCTACCCCGGTTACGTGTGCGCCATCGTCGGTTCGCTGCTCACCGGCAAGCCCGTGAAGTGGATGGAGGACCGCGCGGAGAACCTCATCAGCACGGGCTTCGCCCGCGACTACGTCATGCGCGGGGAGATCGCGGCGACCCGGGACGGAAAGATCCTCGCCGTCCGCACCAACGTGCTCGCCGACCACGGCGCGTTCAACGGCACCGCCGCGCCCGTGAAATACCCGGCAGGCTTCTTCGGCGTCTTCACCGGCAGCTACGACCTCCAGGCCGCCTACTGCAAGATGACGGCCGTCTACACCAACAAGGCGCCCGGCGGCGTCGCGTACGCCTGTTCCTTCCGCATCACCGAGGCCGTGTACCTGGTCGAGCGGATCGTGGACTGTCTCGCGTACCAGCTGGGGACGGACCCGGTCGAGCTGCGCATGAAGAACTTCATCCGGCCCGAGCAGTTCCCCTACCGCACCAAGACCGGCTGGGTGTACGACTCCGGGGACTACGCGCCCACCATGGAGCTGGCCAAGCGGCTCGCCGGCTACGACGCGCTGCGCGCCGAGCAGGCCGAGAAGCGGGCCCGCGGCGAAATCATGGGCATCGGGGTGTCGTTCTTCACCGAGGCGGTCGGCGCGGGCCCGCGCAAGGACATGGACATCCTCGGACTCGGCATGGCCGACGGCTGCGAGCTGCGGGTCCATCCCACCGGGAAGGCCGTGGTGCGGCTGTCGGTGCAGACCCAGGGACAGGGCCACGAGACGACGTTCGCACAGATCGTCGCCGAGGAACTCGGCATCCCGCCGCAGGACATCGAGGTGGTGCACGGCGACACCGATCAGACGCCGTTCGGCCTCGGCACCTACGGCAGCCGTTCGACCCCCGTCTCCGGCGCCGCCGCGGCACTGGTCGCCCGCAAGGTCCGCGACAAGGCCCGGCTGATCGCCTCCTCGATGCTGGAGGTGTCGGTCGCCGACCTGGAATGGGAGAAGGGCTCCTTCCACGTCGCGGGCGACCCGAAGGCCTCGGTCACCATCCAGGACATCGCGATGCGCGCACACGGCGCCGGCGATCTGCCGGAGGGCGTGGAGGGAGGCCTGGAGGCGCAGATCTGCTACAACCCGGAGAACCTCACCTATCCGCACGGTGCCTATATCTGCGTGGTCGACATCGACCCGGGCACGGCGAAGGTGACCGTACGCAGGTTCGTCGCCGTCGACGACTGCGGCACCCGCATCAACCCGATGATCATCGAGGGGCAGGTGCACGGCGGGCTCACCGACGGCGTCGGCATGGCGCTGATGGAGATGATCGCCTTCGACGAGGACGGCAACTGCCTCAGCGGTTCGCTGATGGACTACCTCATTCCGACCGCGCTGGAGGTCCCCGACTGGGAGACGGGGTTCACGGTCACGCCGTCCCCGCACCACCCCATCGGCGCCAAGGGTGTGGGCGAGTCCGCGACGGTCGGCTCGCCGCCGGCGATCGTCAATGCGGTGGTGGACGCACTGAAGCCGTTCGGCATCCGGCACGCGGACATGCCGCTGACGCCCTCACGGGTGTGGGAGGCGATGCAGGGCAGGCCGGCCCCGCCGATCTGATTGGCCCCGTCCGGGAGTTGTCGAGGAGGTGGTGGTGCAGATGCCCCAGGCGGTGAGTGCGCGTGCGCTCGAACTGGCCGAGCGGCGCGTGCCGTTCGTCCACGCGCGCGTGGTGCGCGCCCAGGCCCCCGCGTCCGCGCATCCGGGCGACGAGGCCATCGTGTACAGCGACGGCACGATCGACGGATTCGTCGGCGGTCAGTGCGCCGAGGGCTCGGTGCGCACGGCCGCGCTCGGCGCCCTGCACGACGGCGGACCCCTGCTGCTGCGCGTCCTGCCGGAGGGCGAGGCCGAGTTTCCCCAGACGCCCGGCGCCCGGGTCGTGGTCAACCCCTGCCTGTCCGGGGGCGCCTTGGAGATCTTCCTGGAGCCCGTGCTGCCGCCGCCCCTGGTCGAGGTCGTCGGGGACACTCCGATCGCCGAGGCCTTCGCCGCGCTCGCCGGCGTCCTCGGCTACGCCACCGAACGCTCCCTGCCCGAAGGGCCGCCCGCCGACCAAGCGGCGGCGGTCATCGTGGCCGGGCAGGGCCGGGGCGACGCCGAGGCCCTGCGCGCCGCCCTCGCCGCAGGAGTGCCGCACATCGCGCTGGTTGCCAGCCGCCGCCGCGCCGCCGCCCTCCTCGGTGAACTGGGCCTCACGGAGGAGGAGCGGGCCCGGATCCACACCCCTGCCGGGCTGGACATCGGTGCCCGCACAGCACCCGAGATAGCGCTGTCGATCCTGGCGGAGGTGGTGCGGGCCCTACGGGCGACCGGCACACCGCTGCCCGTGGCCGGCCGTACGGCCACGGCCGTGGACCCGGTCTGCGGGATGACGGTGACCGTGTGCGCCGACACCCCGCATCTGACCGCCGGGAAGAACGAGTTCTGGTTCTGCGGGACCGGCTGCCGGGATCGCCACGCCGCGGGACCGGTGGGCCAGGGGTGAGCGAACTGTTCACGGACGCCGACGACGTACGCCGGCGCCTCGCCACGGTCGGCCACCTGGTCGACGAGGGCATGGCGACCGCCCTCCTCCTGGCCACGGTCCTCGACCGGCCGCTGCTGCTGGAGGGCGAGCCCGGCGTCGGCAAGACCAGCGCGGCCAAGGCACTCGCCGGGGCCCTGGGCACCCCGCTGATCCGGCTGCAGTGCTACGAGGGTCTGACGGCGGGCGAGGCGCTGTACGAGTGGAACTACCAGCGCCAGTTGCTCGCCGTGCGGCTCACCGAGGCGGGCGGCCGGCAACTCGCCGACGCCGACCTGTTCACCGAGGAGTTCCTGCTCGACCGGCCCCTGCTGCGTGCCGTGCGCCACCGGAGCCCGCTGCCGCCGGTCCTGCTCATCGACGAGATCGACCGGGCCGACGACGAATTCGAAGCGCTGCTCTTCGAGTTCCTCGGCGAGTGGGCCATCACCATCCCGGAGCTGGGCACGTTCGCCGCCGTACGGCCGCCGGTCGTGGTCCTCACCTCCAACCGCAGCCGCGAGCTGCACGACGCGCTGCGCCGCCGCTGCCTGTACCACTGGATCGACTTCCCCACGCCCGAACGGGCGGCGGAGATCCTGCGCCTCGCGGTGCCGGCCGCGAACGAACCGCTGATCGCGTCCGCGACGGAGTTCATCGGCAGGGTCCGCGCACTGGACCTGGACAAGGCGCCCGGCATGGCGGAGGCGATCGACTGGGTCTCCGCCCTCGCCGCCCTGCGCGTCTCCCGACTGGCACGCCGCGATGTCGTCGCCACGCTCAGCGCCGTCGCGAAGAGCCCCGACGACCGCACCGCCATCACCGAGGCCCTCGAAGAAGCCGGGCCCCTCGAAGAGGTGGGCTGTTCCGAAGACTCCGCAGGCTCCGCAGACTCAGCAGGCTCCGAACAAGCGAGGAGACCATGAAGATCGACAACGAGTTCGGCGTCGACGTACCCGTCGAGCAGGCGTGGGAGGTGCTCACCGATCTGGAGGGTCTCGCTCCGTGCATGCCGGGCGCCCAGCTCACCGGCGTGGAGGACGATGTCTACCGCGGGCGGGTGCGGGTCAAGGTCGGGCCCGTGATCAGCCAGTTCGCGGGCACGGCACGCTTCGTGGAGAAGGACGACAGCGCCCATCGCGCCGTGATCAGCGCGGCGGGCAAGGACATGCGCGGGCAGGGCAACGCGTCCGCGACGATCCACGCCCTGCTGCGGCCCGAGGGCGCGGGCACGGTCGTGACCGTCAGCACCGACCTCAGCATCAGCGGGAAGCTGGCCCAGTTCGGCAGCGGCATGATCAAGGAGATCTCGGAGAAGCTGTTCGCCCAGTTCGTCGACAACGTCCAGACACGGCTGCTGACTCCGGCCGAGCCGGAGAACCCGGTACCGGACACGGTTGCGGCGGCATCGGACACAGGGCCCGCGACCGCACCCGCGCCGACCGCAACGGCGGACGTGGGGGCGGCCCGGACGAGCGAGCCGTCTCCGTCCCCGTCACCGCGGACGGAGACGGAGACGAAGGCGGAGGCGGACGCGGACGCGGACGCGGACGAGCCGCTCGACTTGATGCGACTGGCCGGGGCGTCCGTGTACAAGCGGCTGATCCCCGTGGTCGTCGGGGTCGTGGTGGTCGCCGTAGTGATCTACCTGCTGGTGTGATGACCGGGGACGGTCCGCTGCTGCCCGCCGTCGACCGGGCCGCCTTCGCCGTGGCACTCACCGACCGGCTCAGGCAACGGGGCATACCCGTCGGTCTCACCGCGGCGCGGGACTTCGTGAACGCGCTCGCCGTCTCCGCTCCCGCCTCGCGGACGGCGCTGTACTGGACGGCCCGGGTCACCCTCGTACGCGACCACCCGCACCTGAGCCGATTCGACGAGGTCTTCGATGCCGTCTTCGGCGGGTCCCTGCTCGCCGTCGACCCGCATGCCCGCCGGAACGGCCACGAGACGACCGCCGGCAGGGACGACTCCTCCGCGTCGCTGCCCGCAGACGCCGGCGATCCTGTCGGCGGTGCGGGCGGCCTGCCCTGGGTGACCCTGCCGGCCGTCGTCGCGGAGGCGGAGCATCGTGACGACCACCTGCCGCGCGTGCCGGAGCGGCTGCCGAGCGATCTGGCAGGTGCGGTGGACACGCCGTTCGAGCAACTGGACGCGTCGGAGGCCGAGTTGCTGGGGCTATGGCTGGAAACGGCACTGCGGGAGTGGCCCACGCGCCGGTCCCGCCGGTACGCGGTGCGCCCGGGCGGTCCCAGGGTGGCGATCCGCGAGACGGTGGCGCGGGCCCGCCGCACCGGATGGGAACCGGTCCGGCTGGTCCGTACCGGGCCCACGCACCGGCCGCGCCGGGTGGTCGTGCTGTGCGACGTCAGCCGGTCGATGCAGGCGCAGGCCGTGGCGTACCTGCATCTCATGCGGGCACTCGCGCTGACGACCCGTGCCGAGGTCTTCGCGTTCGCGACATCGCTGACGCGCCTCACCGCGGTACTCGCGCACCGTTCGGCTCAGACCGCCTTCGACGAGGCGACGGAACGGGTCGCCGACCGGTTCGGCGGCACCCGGATCGCGCACTGCCTGGACGCGCTGCTCGCCTCGCACCACGGCAGCGGCCTGCGCGGCGCCGTCGTCCTCATCGGCTCGGACGGCTGGGACGGCGATCCGCCGGAGCGGCTCGCCGCGGCCATGGCCCGGCTGCGGCGCCGCGCGCACGCGGTGATCTGGCTCAACCCCCGTGCGGGCGCCCCCGGTTTCGAGCCGCGCACGACCACGATGGCCGCGGCACTGCCCTACGTCGACCTGCTCCTGCCGGCCGACACCTTCGGCGCGCTCCTGCGGGCACCCACCGAAATCGCACGCCACGCCCCCCGCCACAACGGCCCACCCCGATCCCACGGTGACCGCCCCGCCCCCGCGCCCCACTGACCGGATCAACTCCCCCACCTCGACCAGCCCCTGC
>NZ_WJBG01000226.1 GCF_009709555.1 Streptomyces blattellae
TTCGTCGGCTTGCGGCGGGCCATCATGCGGTCGTACCGCGACAGCCTGGCCTGTGCCTTCTTCATGGAAGGCGGTCGGCGTGGTCGGCGCTGCGTCCCTTGACCGTGCCGGCAGCCTGAGTAAGGCTTACCTAACCTAAGAGAGGAGCAGGCATGACGGCAGCCGAGGGAAACGGTGCGCGACCGGCCGTGGACGAGACGGACCGGCGATACCTGATGAGGCTGATCTTCGGCACCATGGCGGCCCAGACCGTCGGCACGGCCGCGCGGTTAGGAGTCGTGGACGCCCTGGGGGATGGCGAACGTGCCGCCGAAGAGGTCGCGGCCGACTGCGGGGCTCAGCCGCAGGCCATGCTGCGGCTGTTGCGGGCCATGGCGGGACTGGAACTGCTCATCGAGCCCCGGCCGGGCTTCTTCCGTGCCACGTCGGCCGGCGGTCTGCTGGGGACCGGGCATTCCGGCTCCCACGCGATGCTGGCGAAGGTCTTCACCGATCCGCAGATGGTCCGCGCCTGGGAGGATCTGCCGGGAGCCGTACGCAGCGGGGAGCCTGCGTTCCCGCACGTCTTCGGCAAGGGCTTCTTCGAGCGCCTGGAGGAACTGCCCGAGCTATCCGCCGAGTTCAACGCTTCGATGAGCGAGGCCGCCCGGGCAACGGCGGCCGTGCTGCCCGACTGCTACGACTTCGGGCGGTACCGAACGGTGGTGGACGTGGGGGGAGGAGACGGCACGCTCCTGGCCGCGGTGCTGCGCGCGTTCCCGTCCTTGCGAGGGATCGTCCACGACACGTCGCACGGCCTCGCCCAGGCCGCCGAAACGATGGAGCGGGCAGGCGTGGCCGACCGTTTCTCGGCGGTGACCGGTGACTTCTTCGCCTCCGTGCCGGAGGGCGGCGACCTCTACCTCCTCAAGAGCGTGATCCACGACTGGAACGACGAGCAGTGCGTGACGATCCTCAGGAACTGCCGCGACGTTCTCCCCGTAGACGGCCGGGTGCTGATCGTCGAGACGGTGCTGCCCTCGACGGTGGACCTGGCGGTGGCGGGCTGGTACCTCAGCGATCTCAACATGCTGGTGAACCTGGGCGGCCGGGAACGCACCCAAGAGGACTTCACCGTCCTGTGTGAACAGGCCGGCTTCACCGCGCCGTCCATCACTTCGCTCCCCGCCCCGAACACCTTCTCCCTCATCGAGGCCTCCCCGCGGCCGAGCTGACGGCGACGCGACGACAAGGCGCCTTCGACGACGGATCGGGCGAGGATCCGCCGGACATGCCGACGACCGGTTCGTCACCGACGGGTGGTTCGTCACCAACGGGCTCGCCCGTCAGCCCACCGCCACCAGAATCGCCACCAGCACCACCCCGGTCGCCGCAGGCCCCAAGACCTCGTACGCCCAGCGCACGACCACCCCCTCGCCCTGCGCGGTCTCCGCCGCCTCCCGGGCCTCCTGCAGCTCACGCAGATCGTCCATCGCCTGGTCGCCCGCAGACCGGGTCGGCCCGTCCGGCACGGAACCGAAACCGCCCCGCGCAAGGCGCTGCGCGCTGTCCTCGCCGCTCGCCATCGCGCGAGCCTCGCGCCGGGCCGCCCTCTTGCGGGCGCGCAGCGAGACCGGAATGGCCCAGAGCTGGAACTTGGTGCCGGACCGGTCGACGACCTCGTTCGAGTAGCCCGAGCGCAACGAGGCGACCTGCTCCCACGGCAGCACGATCACGCGGAAGGGGTTGCGGATGCGCAGGCGGTCCGCGTTCGCGTACACGGCGGGGCGCACGGTGAAGGCGACGATCAGCGGGACGACGAGGATCATCGTCGCGAGGGCCAGCCAGGGCGTACGGCCGTCGCCCTGGACCAGGGCGTCGATGCCGAGCCAGGCGACGAGGCCGAGCAGGACGACGCCGCCTGCGATGCCGGCGGAGGATCGGAAGACGCGGTCCTTGTACTCGGAGTCCGGGGTGGTCATGCCCTGATTCTGCCTCAGCGGGGTGACGGGGCTCCCCGTGCCTCTTTACAGCCAAGATGCCTGCGCAACACCCATGTACGGAGCGGCCCCGCCCGGTGCACCACCACCAACACGGGGCCTTGATCCACACCCTGTGTAGGAGGGCGAGGACCCATGCGTAAGGCTATCGACCGCGCAGACGCGGACGACAGGAAGTCGGCGATACCCGCCGGCCCGATCGAGTCGGCCCCGTGGTCGGCACTGTCCGGTGAGACCGAGTACCGCGCCGCGCTCGCCGAGGCGTTCGAGGGCGTCGAGCTGGGCGAGTACGACCGCCGCATCATCGAATGGCTTGCCGGTTGGGACTCCCCGACCGTCGCGACTCTCGCGTCTCTGGTGATCCGGGCGCGCAAGGCGGGGGGTGTGCTGTGAGCCGTTCCGCCCTGTTGGAGCGCGCGACGGAAACCGCGCTGACCGCCGGGACCGTGACCGTGACCGGCCGCACGGTGCTGCGCGCGGTGATCTACGCGCGGGTGTCAAGCGACCCGAACAACCGCGGTAAGTCCGTCGCCGATCAGGTCGCCGAGTGCAAGCGGGAGTGCGAGCACCGCGGTTGGCAGCTTGTCGAGGTCTTCGAGGACAACGACCGCAGCGCCTCGCGGTACGACCAAGGAACGCAAGAACTACGCCCGGCTGGTCGAGTTCCTGCGCGCCGGTAAGGCCGACGTCCTCATGACGTGGGAGTCGTCGCGGGCACAACGTGACCTTGAGGCGTATCTCAGGCTTCGGGAGATCGCCGAGGGCAACGGCGTGCAGTGGTGCTACAAGGGCCGCTTGTACGACCTGTCACGTACGGATGACCGGTTCACCACCGGCCTTGACGCCCTGCTCGATGAGCGGGAGTCCGGCATCACCCGTGACCGCGTACTGCGCGGGAAGAAGGCGAGCGCCGCGGCGGGGCGGCCCAACGGCCGCAAGCTCTACGGCTACGCGCGCGAGTATGACCCGCGTACGGGCGAGTTCGTACGCTCCGTGCTCCGTGAGGATCAGGCCGCCATCGTCCGTGAGGCGGTGCGCCGGATCGCGGCGGGTGAGCCCGTCACGGGGCTGTGCCGGGAGTTCAACCGGCGCGGTCTGCGCACCAACACCGGTAGCTACTGGCGCGGTTACACGCTGCGCGCCATGGTCACCAACCCCGGCTATCTCGGCAAGCGGGTGCGCCATGGCGTGATCATCGGGGATGCCGAGTGGCCCGCGATTCTGAAGACGGCCGAGGACCGGCAGGCGTTCTACGCCTGTGTACGGCGCCTGAGCGCGCCCGAGCGGACGACCACCAAGCCGGGCGGGGTCAAGCACCTGATGAGCGGCCTTGCCGTGTGCGGGGCGTGCGGCGGGAAGCTGTCGGCCGGATACCGGGAGAGGAAGCCCGGCCAGAGTGAGCGGCGTATGCGCTACTCGTGCCGGGGCACCGAGGTTCACCACGGGCATTGCGTGTCCATGGACAAGACGGCCCTTGACAAGCGCGTTACGGCGCTGGTCATCGAGCGGTTGTCACGCCCGGATGCCGTCGAACTGCTCGCCGACGACGACGAGCAGGCCGAGCGCATCGCCGCATGGCTCGCCGAGGCCGCCGAGAAGCGCGCCACCCTCGACGAGACCGCCGACAAGGTCGCCACGGGCGAAATGACCGTGACCATGGCCGCGCGGATCGAGGCACAGTTGTTGCCCGAGGTGGAAGCCCTCGAACGGCAGGCGGAGGAAGCCAGCACCGCGCCGGTACTGCGCGGGCTGATCCGGCCCGATATCGCCGAGGTCTGGCCAACGCTCCCCGTCGCGCAACAGCGCGAGGTGATCAAGGCACTCATGGACGTGACCTTGATGCCGACCCTTGCCGACCGGCCCGGCAAGGCCGACATGGAGGCCCGCAAGCGGGCGCGCGTGGAACTCGGCCGACGGTTGCGCGAGCTGCGCCGCGGATACGGGCTGCTCGGGATGGGCGAGCGTCAGCTCGCCAAGCTCGCGGGCTGGCCCCCGCACAAGGTCAACAACGCCGAGCGCGGGCGCGGTACGCCCACCGCCGACGAGGTGCGCCTGTGGTGCCGCCTGTGTGACGCGGAATCCGCGGCTGAGAAGTTGGTCGCGCTCATTCCGGCCGAGCGTCTGCGCCCCGCCGACCGCGTGCGCATCACGTGGAAATCCGACCTGTAGACCCGACACCCACACCCGTACGCCGAACGGCCACGAACCCCCGCGGTTCGTGGCCGTTTCGCGTGCCCGCACCCCTTTTGGAGGCACCACCCGTGACCGACACCGCGCCGACCAACGGCACCGAGCACGCCGACGACTACGCCGCCGAGATCCGGGCGTTGGTGGACGCCGCGCCCCCGCTGAGCGTGCGGCAGCGCGAGCGGCTGCGCCTGGTCTTCCGCGCCCGCCCGGCCCCGTCCGGTGCCGATACCGGCACCGCGAGAGGGCGCCGCCCCGGATCGGGGAGCGCGGCGGCATGACGACCCCCGGCATACCCCCGGCGCTGCGGGCGCGGCGCGGTGCGGCCGACCGCCTGCCCCCGCTCGCGTGCGGGCACCGTGACCCGCTGCTGTGCCTCGCCGCGCCGCCCGGCCCGAGCACGTACGGGCTCACGCCCGCGCAGTTCGCCGCCGAGGTGGACCGGTGCCGCGGGCGGGGTTGGAGCGAGGCCGACCTCGCCGCCCGGTTCGACACCGCACGGGCCGCCCCATGAGCGCCCCACGGACCGCGCAGCGCCCCGCCGCGCCGCCTGGTGCCCGAGTGGCCCCGGCATCGCCCGAGACGGCCGCACACGATCCCGTGGCGCTGTGGGCGTCGGCCCAGGTGACCGCGCTCAACGTCGACCACGTCCCCGAGTACGGCAGTCCGGCATGGTGCGCGCTACGCGCCGCCGACCCGCGCCGCGCGGTCGCGGTCGTCACCGCCGCCGAGCAGTGGCGCCGCCGCACCGCCCGCGAGGCATGGCTCGACCGCCTCGCCGACGACGACCCCGAGGAGTGGTTCCGCATCGTCACCGCGGACGCCAACGCCTACGCCCGCCGCATCGCGCCCGCCCTCGCCCGCCGGCCGACCCACGCGGAACTCACCGCCCGCCGCGCCGTCCGTGCGCGCGCCCGCGATGTGACCGCCGCCCCCGGTTGGCCGCCCGTCGCCATCCCCGGCCGCCCCGGATGGTGGCGCCACCTTGGGCCGCGCGGCGAACCCCTCGACCTCCCGCACAACCGCCCCCCAGGAGAGACCCGACCGTGACCCCCGAAACCGACCCGCCGGGCGAGCCCGCGCCGCTTGACCCGGTGGTGCACTGGCTGACCGCGCCGCCCCCGCCCGACGACACCCCCGCGGACGCTTCCCCCGCGCCCTACGGACCGGGCGAGGGCGCCGCCCCGGCTACGTCGTGGCAGCGTGTCGACCTCGCCCCGGTGCTGTCCGGCCAGTACACGCCGCCCGCACCGACCATCGGGCGCCGGGACGACGGGGCGGGCATGTTCTACCCCGGCCGCCTGCACAGCATCTTTGCCGAGCCCGAGGCCATGAAGACATGGCTTGCGCTCACCGTCACCGCGGCCGAACTCGCTCTCGGTAACGCCGTGGTGTACCTCGATTTCGAGGACGAAGAGGGCGGCATCGTCGCCCGTCTGCTCGCACTCGGCACCCCCGCCGAAGTGATCGCCGAGCGGTTTCACTACTTCCGCCCCGATGGGCCGATGGGCGACGCCGGCCGCGCGGCCCTCGCCCCGTACCTCGCCGCGCCGACCACGTTCGCCGTGGTCGACGGAGTCACCGAAGCCATGGGCTTGTTCGGCCTCAAGCCCAAGGACGATACGGACGTTGCCGGGTTCTGGCGCATCCTGCCCCGCTGGCTCGCCGAGCATGGCCCCGCGGTGCTGCTGCTCGACCACGTCAACAAGGACCGCGAGACCCGCGGCCGATGGGCCACCGGCTCACAGCACAAGCTGTCCGGCCTCAACGGGTGCGCGTTCGTGCTGGAGAACATCACCCCGCTTGCGCCCGGCCAGACCGGCAAGTCCCGCGTACGCGTCGCCAAGGACCGCCCCGGACAAGTCCGCCGCAACGCGCTACCTGGCAGCGGGGGCGCACTGCACTGGTTCGGTGACTTCGTGGTCGAGCCACAGCCCGACGGGTCCGCCCTCGCGTCCCTGCCCGCCCCCATCGAGCGCGAGGGACCGTTCCGCCCGACCGCGCTTATGCACAAGGTGTCCGACGCCCTCGCCGCCGCGCCCGAACCGCTCAGCGTCCGCGGAGTGCTCGACCGGGTGCCTGGCAAGCAGGACGCCGTACGCCGCGCGCTCGCCGCCCTGGTCGACGAGGGCAACGTGACCATGACCCCCGGACCACGGGGCGCCCAACTCCACACGCTGAAACGCGCGTTCACCGATGACGAGGCCCACGCAGCGTAGAACCGTGGCCCACCGTCGCCCGACCGTATCCGGGCCACGGTCCCCAGTGACCGTATGACCGTGTCCCAGTGTCCCTATAGGGGACACGGTCAAACGGGACACAGTCGCAGGCCCCACACCTCCGCCGGGACACACTCACCGTCTCCCCGGCCCCGCCAGCCGCTCTGGGCCGAACCCGAACCCCCATCCTCTGTCGCTCCGCGACGTTCCCTGTCTCGCGCGCGTGCGCGCGTAGACCGACCGGAAGGACCCCACCCCGTGAAAGGCCGCACCGCCGCCGTTTTCGCCCTCGCGCAAGGCGAGCCCACCAGTGCCGCCGCCAAGGCCGCAGGCGTCAGCACACGCACCGTGGAACGCTGGTGCACCGATCCCGCGTTCGCCCTCGAAGTCCGCGACATGCGAACCGAGTTGCTGAGCACCGCCGTCGGGCAACTCGCCGCCGGGGCCGCCGAGGCCGTTACCGCGCTGCGCGCCGCCCTGGTCGACGACGACGGACGTAACCGCGTACAGGCCGCCCGAACGCTGCTCGACGCCTGCCTGTCGCTGCGTGAATCCCTCGACCTCGAACAGCGCCTCGCCGCCCTCGAAGCCGCCGAGGACGACAGGGAGGGCCGCCGCCGATGAGCCGCACGCCCCCGCTCGCCCGCCGCCTGCTCGCCGTCGAGAAGAGACGCGACGGCCGGCGCCTCATGCACTCCCACCGGCTCACCGACGGCCGCACCGTGCGCCTGTCCACCCTCGACGTTCTCGGCGCCGTACACGACGGCCTCGCCCTGCACGGCCAGCACGTCACCGAACCCCCGCCGGACATCGTCCGCACACTGGCCATGCTCGACCCTGACGACGACACGTCGATGATGGGCCGCACCATCCGCGCCGTGGCCGCCGAGTGGTGCGCCGCCCACGACGAACACCGCCCCGTGTCGCTGCACAGCGCCGAAGACGACGAGGGCGCCGACGGGACCGAGGGGGCCGACGGGTGAGCCACCCGGACACCGAGCGGCTGACGCGCGCCGATGGGTCGGTCATCGTGCCCGCGTCGGTCGCGGGTGAGGTGCTGCGCGCCCTGGTACGCGACCTCACGGCCCGTGTGCGCGCCGACGGGGGCGAAGTGGCCCCCGGCGTGCGCCGTCTGCTGTACGCGCTGCACACGGCCGCACAGCGCGCCGACGCGTTCGATTCCGTCACCGCGCCGTTCGATTCCACCGCCGCTACCGGAACCGCGCCCGGCCAGTCGGGCACGGTGTGCGTGGCCGAGGCCGCCGCCCTGATGGGCTGCACGCCCCGCCACGTCCGCGCCCTGATCGCCGACGGCCGCCTGTCCGCCGAGCGTGTCGGGGCGCGCGTGTGGGCGATCGATGCCGACGCCCTCGACCACTACCGACACCACCGACAGAGAGACGCCCGACCATGACCACCACGACCACCGCCGCGCCCGCCGTCGAGCAGGCCGAGCAGGAAGCCACCGAGGCCGAGCAGTTGCTCGCCGCACTGGAGGAACGCGTACGCGACGGAGACGAACAGGTCACCGCGCAGCAGCTCGCCGACGCCCGCGAACTCGGCAGGTTCGCCAAGCTCCGCGCCGAAGCCGCCCGCCGCAAGGCCGACCGCGCCGCCGCCAAAGCGGCCGAGCGGCAGCGCGCCGCCCGCCTCGACCAGGCCGCCGCCATGGCCGCACCCGGCGGACCCCTCGACGCCGACGCCCTCGCCGCCGCGTACGCGAACGCCCGCGACGCGGTGCGGGCGTTCGTCACGGCATCCGAGGCGTTCAACGCCGCCATTGCGGATGCGTCCCGGCTGCTCGCCGCCGCCGACGTGCCCGACAGCAGTGGGGGCGAGCACCCCGCCCCGGGCGCCATGGCCCGTTGGGGCACGCGCACGCTCCGCCTCGCCGACGGAACGGCGCTCAGCGCCACCGGTACGGGGCTGCGCCTCGCCGTCCTGCTCGACGACCTCGACCGCGAGTTCCGCGAGATTCCAACCGGCGACTTCCAACCGCCGTTCGCCCGTACGCCGCTCACCGAGCAGGCCGCCCGTGGGCGCGACGCGAGCCCGAACCTTCCCGCGCTCGCCGAGCTGCGGACAGGGGGCGCCAAGTGACCGCGCGCGAGCACATCACCGACGACAACCACCACCAGGCCGAGGCCGCCCCGCGCCCGCGCGGCGAGCCGAGCGGCTACGTGTCGCCCGCCTACCGCCGATGGGCCGAGCAGGCCGCCCGCCCGCCGGCCGACACGTTCACCCTGCCGACTACCCCGGCGGAGTTGGACGCCATGAGCTACGCCGACCGCGTGCGCGTCTACACCACGGACCGCGCCCTGTACGACCGCCTCACCGGCCGCACCCCGGCGTGACCCCCGTGCCGCCGCCCACGCCCCGCCACCTCGACCGCCGACAAGGAGACCCCCGGCCATGACGACCGCCACCGTTCACCGTGACCAGTGGGACGACGACACCCCCGCCGCCGTCCGTATCCCGTGGCGCAAGGTCACCGCGCCCGACGCCCGATCCGGCCCGCTCAGCACATACCCCGTGATGGGCGACCGCAGCATGGTGCACACCGCCCCGTGGTGGGTCGACGGGACCCTGTACACGGACAACGCCCGATGGCTTGCCCACATCCGCGACACGGCCCGCAAGTCCGGCGCCCCGTTCGCCGAGGAGGACGCGCCCGACGGGCCGCCCGCCGACCACCTCGCCGAGATCGAGGCCATGCGCCGCTACGCCGAGACACACGGGATGCGCCCCGCCACCGTCCCCGCCCCGGACACCGACGGCACCGCGCCGCGCGTCCGCCCGTACTGAACTCCCCACGATCCGAAGGGACTTGACCGCCCATGTTCACCCTCACCGGCCCGAACCACATCGACGCAGGCGCCGCCGTGCACCGGCTCACCGAGACCCGCAAGACCGATCTTGCCGCGCTGCGCCGCCGCCTGTCCGACGCCCTCGCCGCCGCCCACACCTTCCATGACCCCGACCTCACCGACGAAGCCACCAACAAGCGCCGCGCCGACATGGCCCGCGCCGCCCGCGAGCAGGCCGCCGCCGACCTCGACCGCATCGAGGCGCAGGCCAACCAGGCCGCCGCCCTGGTACGCACCGTCGCCGACCGCGCCACCGCTCCGGCAGGGGGCGCGGCCGAGCAACTGCTCGCCGAGACCCGGCAGGCCCGCGCATGGGACCGCGCCCGCGCGCTGCTCGACGCCGGCCGCACCGTGCCCGACATCATCGACGGGGCCGACGCCGACACCCTGTATGCGCTGCGCGCCGAACTTCCGGCCTACCTCGCAGCCCGGCACACCAAGCCGCAGGGCCTCGCGGGCGCCGAGTTCACCGAGCCCGACCCGGCGCGCGTTGTGCACAGGGTCGAGCGCGCCCTCGCCGACCGCCTGCCCGCCGAGCAGGGCGCCGCACTGCGCGCCCGCCTCAACCTCGACGCCATCGAGCCCGGCCTACGCGAAACCCTCGCCGGACTCCGCCGAGAGGTCGACGGCACCGCCGACCCCGGCAACGCCCTGCGCTCCGCCGTCGCCGCCCGCCTCGCCGACCAGCAGGCCGCCCCGCTGTCCGCCGCGTAGCCACCCGGGCAGCGCGCCCCGCCGCACCCCGGGGACGACGAAGCCCCGCCCGGAACGATCCGGACGGGGCAGAGGTCGGCAGCGAGTCAGCCGCGCCGAGGCGGGGCGGTCTCCGCGGGAAGGGGACCGGGGGCAATCAGGGGCGCGCAGTCGGGGCAGGCGTACAGCGTCCACCCGGGGCCGCTCGACCGCTCGACGTAGCGCACCGCGACGGGGGCGAGGGTCAGCCGCTCGCAGCGGCAGCAGACAGCGGCGCTCACGCTCCCACCGCCACCCGGACCGTGCGGGTACCGGCGCCGACGTGCACGCCATGAATCACGGTCGGCCCCACGTCGATACCGCGCGCCGCCATGTCCAGCGCCCACAGTCGTTCGGCCTGCGCCCGCCGCTTCGGGTCGTCCGGCCGCTTGCGAGGCTCCGCGAGCACGTACGGCCGTACGGGGCTGATCGTGTCCACGAAGGGGCGCCGTTCGGCAGCCTCGCGGGCGTACGGGCTCTTGTGCTCCGGCAGCGAGCGCCGGGGCCACGGAGAAGGGGCGGGCACCGCGTCCGGCGCGGGGGCGGGGGTGGCACGGTGCTTCCCCCGAGAGGGCAGCAGCAGCGAGCACAGGCACGCGAGGGCGCGCGCGATAAGGTCGGCCATGTTCGTCAGCTCCCTATTAGCTGATGGGCTCCGCCCCGGTGACGACCTAGCCCGTCGTTGCCGGGGCTTTCTTGTGTGGCCGACCCTAGACCTACCTGTAAAAGCCTGTAAATGGCTGCATGAGCCTGTCAGGAGGTGGCAGGGGGCGGTCGGCCGGATACCGTCGGCCCATGGAGTACGGGCCGGATGACCAGGTGGAGCGCGACGCGCCAGAGGCGCCGTTTCAGCAGCTCGCGGGGATCTTGCGCGCACGCGTGAAGCGAGGCGACTGGAAACCCAACCGCGCCATGCCAAGCGAGAACGCCCTCGCCGACGAGTACGGCCTATCCCGCCCGACCGTCCGCCGGGCGATTGCCGTGCTCACCGAGGAAGGTCTCGTATACGCGGTGTCGGGGCGCGGTACGTACGTGGCCGAGCAGAAGCCCGAGCAGGCACCGGAGGAACCCACCCCGAGCGCGTAAGGAAGCCCCGCCCGTCCGCCACGGGGGAACGACGGACGGACGGGGCGGTATGGAGGCTGTCAGCCCGCGGTTAAGCCCAGGTGAGGCGCTGCCCGTCGGGGCCGACGTGCAGCCGCATACGGTCGGCAGGCGGGCGCCCGTCCGCCTGCCACTGCGTGACGTGCTCGGTGATCTCGTCCCACAGACGGGCCGTGCCGCCCTGCCGGACCATCCACCGGCCGCCGTCTTGGAAGACGACCGCCCACGCCTCGGCGTCCACGTCGATCACGACGTGTTCGGTCCGGCCGTCGCGTTCCAGCGTGAGCCGCTGCGCGCGCGGCGCGGCGAACTGCGCGACGAACCGGGCGGTCCAGTCGTCGAGCACATCCGCGCCCAGCTCCGCAGGCACCGCGTCGCCCTCGCCGAGGTTCGGCAGGATGCCCAGCGGGGGCGGAAGGTGGGGACGGGCCAGCATGAACGAGACCTGTCCGCCGAGAACCGGGCCGCTGGCCGTGCCGTCGTCGGCGACCGTGAGCCGTACGAGTTCGGATGCGTGCATCCATCCGCCGACCGTGACCAGGACCTCACCGCCGGGCCTGGTCTGCGCGAGCCAGTCAGCCGGCACGGTGTGCACGCCGCACGTGGCGATCACGCGGTCATACGGGCTGCCCTCCTTGTAGCCCGCCAGTCCGTCACCGACCACGCGGGCAGGCCAGTACCCGGCGCCCGCGAGCGCGATCCCTGCGCGGGCGGACACCTCGGCGTCGACCTCGACCGTGGTCACGTCGTCCTCGCCGACGACATGGCACAGCAGCGCGGTTGAGTAGCCCGTGCCCGTGCCGATCTCCAGAACGCGCGTCCCCTCGGTCGCCCGCAGGTCTTCGAGCATCCGCACGACCAGACTCGGCAGGGTGGACGACGACGAGGGGGCCGCCGCGATGCGCCCCTCGACCTGGTCGGGGAAGACGCCCCCGGCCACCTGCGTCACGAGGGTGTCGTCTTCGTAGATCCGCGCGAGTCCTTCCGCGGAGTCTCCGGCCGCGGGTCGGTACCAGCCGCCGTCTTCGTACTCGAACCAACCGCGCGAGAGGAACGCCTCGCGGGGCACCGACATGACGGCCGCCTCCCATTCCGGGCTGTGCAGGGCGCCAGCCTTGGACAGGCGCCGCGCGAGGTCGGACCGTAGGTGTTCCGACGGCAGGGGGTCACTCATGCTGACTCGCTCCGTTCTCCAACAGGTCTGCGATTGCGTGTGTGATCGGCAGTCCGGCCGCGTCTTCCAGCCACGCCCATTGGCCGTTGGGGTTGCATTCCAGAAACCACCATGCGCCGTCCGTGGTCACGGCGAAGTCGAAGGCGCCGAAGTTCAGCCCGAAGTCTGCGAGGAACCGCAGCAGCGCCCCGCGTATCTCCTCCGGGCAGGCGACCGGCTCATAGGTGAGGCTCTGGTACTCGGCTCTCCAGTCCACGACCCCCGGCGGCGCGGTGATCCGGGCGCTGAACACCTGCTCGCCGACGACGACCGCGCGCACATCCGCCACCTTGGGCACCTGCGCTTGGAACAGGTGCGCACTGTGGCTCACCGCGCCGTCTACCTCGCCCGCCTCGACCGGGGCGGCCCAGATTCCGGCGGGCTCGCCCTCGACCTCGTACGCCCCCGCGTGCAGCGGCTTGTAGATGGTCGGCTGTGCGGCGCAGAACGCCTTGGCCTCCACCGGATCGTTCGTGATCAGGGTGGCCGGGACCGTGAGCCCGGCCCGGAGCGCCGCGGACAACTGCGCGGGCTTGTACTCCGCCCGCGCGATGGCCTGCGGGTGGCTCAGGTACAGGCACCCCGGCAGCGCGCCCAGCACTCCGCCCAGGCCGCGCCGGTTCTCCTGCGCGCCGAACCGGGCCGCCTGCTCACCGCTACCCGTCGGGTACGGACTCGGCCGACGGTGGTACAGGGCGCGCACGGCGGACAGGTCTGCCGTGCGCTCCCCGACCGTCAGCCGCCCGCCCCATCCGCCCGCCCCGACGCGCGCGGCGAGCACCACGGGCGCCGGGAAGTCGCGCCCCGGGTCGAACCGCAGGACGGGCACCCGGCGCCGGTTCAACTCCGCGATGACCAGATCAGCGGTCGCGTCCTCGAACTCCGTGCAGACCAGCACCGGGCGTCCGTCCATGGCGCTACCCCCTAGTCCTGCGTCGCGTCGTGGCCGGAGTCGCTGTCTACCTTGCCGTCCTTGCCGACCTGCGTGGGCGGGTAGGTGTTCACGCTCGTACCGTGCTTGCCGAGTTCGGCCGGCGTCATCGCGCCGTCCTCCCCGACCCATCGGCCGGTCTGCGTGGCCGGGTCGATGCCCGCGTACCGCCACGGCGAGGGGGAACCGTTGCGCAGCGGAGCCATACGGCGCAGCCCCCACGGGGCCGGTGCGGTGGTCTCTGTACCTGCGAGGCTCGTTTGCAAGTCTCCTCCTTGGTCGCTTCATACGGTGGCTGTGGTGCAGGACCCGCCCCGGTCGGCGCTCGACCTGTCCAAGGGTTACGGGCGGATGATCCAACCGGGGCGGGGGTGGTTCCCGCTCCCCTGCCGGGGGTTGGTGTGGGAGAACCAGTTGACAGGTCATCCCCGGCAGGGGGCGGAGTCTTCACAGGTAGAGCTGTCGTTTGCAGTCCCGGCAGTAGGTCTTGCCGTCTCGTTTCTCGGTCTGCCGGTGCTCACACGTCTTGGTCTTGGTCATCGCGCCACCCCTGCGGGCAGGGCCGCGGCGTACAGGTCGCGGCCCCGGCGGGGCGCCCGGTGACGGCCGCCGGAACCGTCCGCGGGCAGGGCGCGCGGCGGGGGCACGTGGACGGGTACGGCGAGGGTGGCGGACTGAGCGGCGCGGTTCGTGATCCCGTCCCGGCCGTGCGTCTGGACACGCACTATGTGGTCAAGCTCAGCAAGGCAGGGGCCACAGGCGTACACGTCCCCCGTCGCGCCGGGCGTGGTCACCGAGCCGACCCACAGCACGGCCACTCCCTCGCGACGGCAGTACAGCCAACACGACCCCGTCACCCACGGGTTACCGTCGCCGACCTGCGCGACCAGGGGCCAAGCATCACGCCACGGACGCTCGACGGCCGGAGCGAACATCACGCCGTGCCCCCGCTCGCCCGCGCGAGTTCGGCCAGTTCCGCCAGGGGCTGCATGACCGCGTAGTCGCCGAAGTTCCGGCGGTAGCGCCGATGTCCGGTCTCCTGCGTGTGCTTGCGCTGCCACTCCTCGACTGGCCCCGGGCCGCTGTGTGTTCCGGACTCGGCCCCGCACTCGGATTCGTCGCCGGACACGCAGCGCGCTTCGTACTCCGGCTCTGCCGTCGCGTCCTGCTCGATGGTGAACGGGACGTAGCGGAACACGCGCCGGGTCACCGCGCCGCCCCCTGCTGCTCGCCCACGTCCGACCGGAGCGCGGCGGCGAGCGCGCGGGCCGTCGCCACGTTGCAGCGCCCCAAGTCGATCAACGCGAGCGGATCAGGCCCGGCGCAGGAAGCGGCGTCGAGCCCGAGGGAGGGCAGTTGCACCCCCGCCGCCTTGAGCGCGTCGCGCAGTTCGTCGCGCACCCGCTCAGCGTCTCTGACCTTGTCCGGGGCCGTCTGCTGCCTGCCTGCCGTCGTCATGCCTGCCACTCCGTACGCCGTTGGTCGTTCGTCCCTCATGCGGGGCGGGTACTTACGTTGTGTACTCCCAGCATCACCAGCGCGACGTACTCTCAACAGGTCGGAAGGCTTTCCAAACCGCTTGGAAAGAATGGGAGTTGAACAGATGACCGAACCATCACCCGAACTGAACGGTGAGCCCGCGAATGGCCTTGAGTGGTTCGGGCGTGAGGTAGAAGCGGCCCTGGCCCACAAGGGAGCCACCCAGCGGGAGCTAGCCGACTTCACGGGCTACAAAGAGCCGTACGTGTCCAAGGTCAAGAACGGCAAGGCACTGCCGTCGATGCACTTCGCCGAAGGGTGCGACCGGTTCTTCAACACGTCCGGCTACTTCGCCCGGTTGCTGGTTCGGGTGAGCGAGCGCGGGCACCCCGGTTGGTTCGTGCCGTACATCAACTTGGAGAAGCAGGCCAGCCGGGTTGAGGACTACTCCAACGCCCTGATCATGGGCATGTTGCAGACTCCGGCCTACGCGGAAGCCACGTTCCGGGCCACGCACCCGCGCGAGGCTGACGACCAGATCAAGGCCAGGGTTGAAGCCCGGTTGGCCCGTCGAGAGGTCATGGAGCGCGACGCCCCGCCCCTGCTGTGGGTGATCTTGCACGAATCGACGCTACGAACAGAAGTAGGCAGCCGAGCCGTCATGGCTGACCAGCTCCGCCACCTTGCCTCAGATGCAGGAAACCCCCACGTCACGCTTCAAGTTCTTCGCTTCAACGCGGGTGCCCCTGCGTCGTCCCTACCGTTTACCCTGCTTACACCAGACGACGGGGCAACAGTCCTGTACTCGGAGAGCAGGGGGCAGGGCCACGTGACGGACTCCGCTACGGCGGTAGACAACGCGCGCACGACGTATGAGCGTCTGCGGGCTTCCGCTCGCGACCCTGAAGAGTCCTTGGCTCTGATTCGAGAAATCGCGGAGGAGTACGCCAGATGAGCAGCACGCACGGCCCCCGACCCCTGCGGTGGGTCAAGAGCACGTACAGCGGTGGCGAAGGTGGCCAGTGCATCGAGTGGGCGCCGGAGCACGCGGCGGCCACTGGTGAGTTCCTGGTCCGTGACAGCAAGGACCCGAACGGCCCGCACCTGGCCCTGACCCGTGGGGGGTTCGCCAGTCTCGTGGAGTTCGCCAAGCGCCACGGGTGACCCGCGCCCCCACCGGCCCCGAGTGATCGGCCCTCGCCCATGGCGGGGGCCGTTGTCATGTCACAACGGGCACCATCCCGGCGCCTGCCTGCCGCGGATTATCGCCAGTGCCGAGGGGTGACCAAGACGGGTTGGCACCTTCGCAGCACGGTTGACCTGCGCGTTTCCGCCTGCCAGTACCGGGGGGTTGCGCAAGAGGGTTAGCAACCTCGGACATCTCCCCATCTCCCCATCTCTCCAGCCTCTCCGCCCCTCTCCCAGCCTCTCCCAGCCTCTTCGACGCTCTCCCAGCCTCCCCGACCCTTTCCCAGAAGGAACCCCTCTCCGGGGTGTACAGCCGCTACGCGCGTAGATATGCTCGTCTTGTGACCATGCCCACCACTGCACACACCCTTACGGACGTGGCGGCCTCCGAGAGCACGCTGCGCCGCTTCCTCCATGGGCTGCCCGGCGTCGACGCGGTCGGCCTGGAGGCGCGTGCCGCCTCGCTCGGTACCCGTTCCATCAAGACGACGGCGAAGGCGTACGCCATCGACCTCGCCATCTCGATGGTCGACCTGACCACACTGGAAGGCGCGGACACCCCGGGCAAGGTCCGGGCGCTCGGCGCCAAGGCGGTCCAGCCCGACCCGACCGACCGTACGACTCCCGCCACGGCCGCGGTCTGCGTCTACCCCGACATGGTGGCCGCCGCGAAGCAGGCCGTCGCCGGCTCCACGGTCAAGGTCGCCTCCGTCGCCACCGCCTTCCCGGCGGGCCGCGCGGCGCTGAGCGTCAAGCTGGCCGACGTGCGGGAAGCCGTCGCCGCGGGCGCCGACGAGATCGACATGGTCATCGACCGCGGGGCCTTCCTCGCGGGGAACTACATGAAGGTGTACGACGAGATCGTCGCCGTGAAGGAGGCCTGCGGGGCGCACGCCCGCCTGAAGGTCATCTTCGAGACCGGCGAGCTGTCGACGTACGACAACATCCGGCGCGCGAGCTGGCTCGGCATGCTGGCGGGCGCCGACTTCATCAAGACGTCGACGGGCAAGGTCGCCGTCAACGCGACCCCCGCGAACACCCTGCTGATGCTGGAGGCCGTACGGGACTTCCGTACCGCCACCGGGGTACAGGTCGGCGTGAAGCCCGCGGGCGGCATCCGCACCTCCAAGGACGCGATCAAGTTCCTGGTCCTGGTCAACGAGACCGCCGGGGAGGACTGGCTGGACAGCCACTGGTTCCGCTTCGGCGCGTCCTCGCTCCTGAACGACCTGCTGATGCAGCGTCAGAAGCTGGCCACCGGCCGCTACTCCGGTCCCGACTACGTGACGGTGGACTGATCCATCATGGCTTTTGAGTACGCACCCGCACCCGAGTCCCGCTCGATCGTCGACATCGCCCCGTCCTACGGCCTGTTCATCGACGGCGAGTTCGTGGAGGCGGCCGACGGCAAGGTCTTCAAGACGGTCTCCCCGTCCACCGAGGAGGTCCTCTCCGAGGTCGGCCAGGCCGGTGCGGAGGACGTCGACCGTGCGGTGAAGGCCGCCCGCAAGGCGTTCGAGAAGTGGTCCGCGCTGCCCGGTTCCGAGCGGGCGAAGTACCTCTTCCGTATCGCCCGCATCATCCAGGAGCGCGCCCGCGAGCTCGCCGTCCTGGAGACCCTGGACAACGGCAAGCCCATCAAGGAGACGAGGGACGCCGACCTCCCCCTCGTAGCGGCGCACTTCTTCTACTACGCGGGCTGGGCGGACAAGCTGGAGCACGCCGGCTTCGGTGCCGCCCCCCGGCCGCTGGGCGTCGCCGGCCAGGTCATCCCCTGGAACTTCCCGCTGCTGATGCTGGCGTGGAAGATCGCCCCTGCGCTGGCGACGGGCAACACGGTGGTGCTGAAGCCCGCCGAGACGACCCCGCTCTCCGCCCTGTTCTTCGCGGACATCTGCCGCCAGGCCGGTCTGCCCAAGGGCGTCGTCAACATCCTTCCGGGATACGGCGACACGGGCGCGTCCCTGGTGGCCCACCCGGACGTGAACAAGGTGGCGTTCACCGGTTCCACCGCGGTCGGCAAGGAGATCGCGAAGACCGTCGCGGGCACCCGCAAGAAGCTCACCCTCGAACTCGGCGGCAAGGGCGCGAACATCGTCTTCGACGACGCCCCGATCGACCAGGCCGTCGAGGGCATCGTGAACGGCATCTTCTTCAACCAGGGCCAGGTGTGCTGCGCGGGCAGCCGGCTGCTGGTGCAGGAGTCCGTCCAGGAGGAGCTGCTGGACGCGCTGAAGCGCCGCCTCTCGACGCTCCGCCTGGGCGACCCGCTGGACAAGAACACGGACATCGGCGCGATCAACTCGGCCGAACAGCTCTCCCGCATCAGCTCACTCGTCGAGCAGGGCGAGGCGGAGGGCGCCGAGCGCTGGTCCCCGGCCTGTGAACTCCCGTCGTCCGGCTACTGGTTCGCCCCGACGCTCTTCACGAACGTCACCCAGGCGCACCGGATCGCCCGCGACGAGATCTTCGGCCCGGTCCTGTCGGTCCTGAGCTTCCGCACGCCGGACGAGGCGGTGGCCAAGGCCAACAACACCCCGTACGGCCTCTCGGCCGGCATCTGGACCGAGAAGGGCTCCCGCATCCTGGCCGTCGCGAACAAGCTGCGCGCGGGCGTGATCTGGTCCAACACGTTCAACAAGTTCGACCCGACCTCGCCCTTCGGCGGCTACAAGGAGTCGGGCTTCGGCCGCGAGGGCGGCCGCCACGGCCTGGAGGCGTACCTCGATGTCTGATCGCTTGAGTGTGCTCAAGACCTACAAGCTGTACGTCGGCGGGAAGTTCCCGCGTTCCGAGAGCGGCCGGGTGTACGAGGTGACCGACTCAAAGGCCAAGTGGCTGGCGAACGCACCCCTGTCGTCCCGCAAGGACGCCCGTGACGCGGTGGTCGCCGCCCGCAAGGCGTTCGGGGCGTGGTCCGGGGCGACGGCATACAACCGCGGCCAGATCCTCTACCGCGTGGCAGAGATGCTGGAGGGCCGCCGGGACCAGTTCGTGCGCGAGGTGGCCGACGCGGAGGGCCTGTCGAAATCGAAGGCGGCCGTGGTCGTGGACGCCACGGTCGACCGCTGGGTCTGGTACGCGGGCTGGACCGACAAGATCGCCCAGGTGGTGGGGGGCGGAAACCCGGTGGCAGGCCCGTACTTCAACCTCTCCTCCCCCGAACCAACGGGCGTAGTGGCGATCCTGGCCCCCCAGGAGTCGTCGTTCCTGGGCCTGGTCTCGGTGCTGGCCCCGGTGATCGCGACGGGCAACACGGCGGTCGTGGTCGCATCCGAGAAGTCCCCCCTCCCCGCCCTCTCCCTCGCCGAGGTCCTGGCCACGTCCGACCTCCCCGGCGGCGTCGTCAACGTCCTCTCCGGCCGTACGGCAGAAATCGCCACCCCCCTCGCCGCCCACCAGGACGTCAACGCGATCGACCTCGCGGGCGCCGACACCGACGATGGCCTGGCAAAGGAACTGGAGATCGCCGCGACCGACAACCTCAAGCGCGTCCTGCGTCCACAGCCTGTGGACTACACCGAGACTCCGGGCATCGACCGCATGACAGCGTTCCTGGAAACGAAGACGGTCTGGCACCCGACGGGGTCGCTGGGCGCGTCGGGCTCCTCCTACTGACGGCGGCCTCTTTAAACCAGAGAGCCACGCTTCCCCTCCGTCCGGAGCGAAGCGCGGCTCTCTGCTCGTCGGGTCAGCCGAGGGCAGTCCGTGTCGCACCGCCGTGCCTTGTGACTCGGGGTCGGCAATCGACCTTGACCATCCCCCTGACGAAGGCCTCGTCCGTGGCCTTCTGCGCATCGCTCTTCTCGATGATCCGCGCCATCGCCCCGCCCCCGCTCCCCGTTCTCCGCCGTGCGTGTCCCGCCGTGTTCACACACCCGGGTATCCCCAGGCACACGCGTCGACAGCTGTGTCACGGAACACTCTAGGACGCCCCACTGACAACGCGTCGCGTACAGATCACACTGGGCAGTGCGACGGTCACTCCATCATTCCACCAGCGGTAGAGTGGTCACGCGGCAGACCAGGCCCGACGACGCAATGGAACGACCATCGAAACGAGGGAACCTGAGATGCCCGAAGACGAGATCGCACAGGCCGAGATCGCCGCCCTGACCCGTCGCTTCGAAGAGCGGGCTGAGAAGACCGACCGCGAGTTCGGAATCGTGAAGAGCGACCTGACCGCCGTACGACTGCAGGTCGGGAACCTCGATCAGAAGCTCGACTCCTTCATCACCGAGCAGCGCGCGGCGAACGCACGGATCATCGAGTTGTTGTCTGGCCTCGTAGGCACGGACCCCAACATCGGCTGACCACCGACACGGCCGGATGATGGTGTCCGGTCGCGGGCGCGGGGCTGTACTCCCAGGTCCAGTCACTCACGCGGCGTCGGCCTCCGCGTCGGCGAGGATGCGGCCGAGTTCGGCGGAGGCGGCTCGGCGTGCGGCGCGGTCTTCGCTGGTGGCAACGATCTGTTCGCAATCACGGAAACGCGCGGCACGCTCGGGCCGGCGATGGATGGCGACCCATGCCCACCAGTGGTCAATGAAGTGTCGGCCGGGGAGAAGGCTGAATTCGTCGCGCGCCTGTGCCATGGACTCGGTCCAGTGCGCATCGAACTTGGACAGAGCTTCGGGATCGAGGCGGGCGACGGCTATGCGCAGGGCGGCTGTGTGTTTGGCGAGGCGATCGGCTACGCGGTCCCGGGCCTCGTACAGGGAGCTGCGGTCCCGGTCGGTGACGGCTGCGAGGGCGGCGACGCGGTTCGCCGGCATGTCGTCTGCGGTGAGGACGTGGTGAATGCGTTCGTCGATCTTTTCGCGTAGCTCGTCAGCCTGACGGATCAGGTCGGCGACTTCCTTGATGTCGGGGTGCTCCATGGCGGCGCGGGTCTTGGGTGAGAAGGCCATGTGGCCATGGTGTGGCATCTGGACTGTCGGGCGCAGCCTGCTGGGCTGTCCCCACAGTTTCGGATGGATCGCTCAGAGAACCTCCCCTCTGCTGCGGGCGTTGGCCTGGGCCACCCGCGCCCACATCAGGGCCTCCGCATCCGCACGGACGTTCAGCGGCTTCACGTCGCCGGGCCGGGCCGTCCACTCCGTCCCACCGCCCTCGGGGCGCAGCCACACGAGCTCATCCTGGTGGTCCATGACGATCCCGCGCCTCTCCAGCCGCGTGTCGTGGGCGAGTTGACCGACCGGGAGCCGGGTCTCGGAGTGCTTCTGCAAGTTCTCGCTGTTCACGCCCTCAGCGTCGCGAGCGGGCACGGTCGTCGACCAGGGTGACGGTGTTCCGAACCGGGTTACGGAACAACCACCACCTGCCCCTTTTCACGGCTGGCACCCACACTGTCACTGAACCGCCCCGAGTTCGATAGAGATCTCAGATGGTTGTTGTGACCTGGTGTTTCGTGGTTCCCAGGTAGTAGTTGGTCTCGTATTCGACGGGCGGGATGTGGCCTATTTCACCGTGGAGTCGGCGGTGGCAGTACCAGTCAACCCATTCGGCGGTAGCCAGCTCGACCTCGCTCAGGGTCTTCCAGGGGCGGCGGGGCTTGATGATCTCGGTCTTGTACAGGCCGATCGTCGACTCCATCAGCGCGTTGTCGTAGGCGTCGCCGACCGAGCCGATCGAGGCCGCGATGCCGGCGGCGTCGAGGTGTTCGGCGAGCTTGAACGACGTGTACTGGCTGCCCGCATCTGAGTGATGAATCAGCTCGCCAGGGATGTGGGGGCGGCCTTCACGGTCGCGCTGCCAAAGCCCCATCTCCAATGCATCCAGGACGAGTTGGGTCTCTTTGGAGGTGGAGGCGGACCAGCCGACGATGCGGCGGGAGAAGGTGTCCACGACGAAGGCGACGTAGACGACCCCCGCCCACGTGGCCACATGCGTGAAGTCGGCGACCCAGCAGCGGTTCGGTGCGTCGGCGACGAACTTGCGGTCCACCCGGTCCGGTGCCCGGTCGGCCGTTTCGTCGGGGATCGTGGTGATCACTCTCTTGCCCCGCACGGCGCCGGCGATGCCCATCTCGCGCATCAGCCGCTCGACGGTGCAGCGGGCCACCCGGTGGCCCTGGCGGTTCAGCTCGCGCCAGATCTTCCTTGCCCCGTAGACACGGAAGTTGGACGTGTAGACCTCCTGGATCAGCTCCTTGAGTTCCTCGTCCCGCACGGTTCGCGCGGACGGGTTCTGGAGTCGTTTCTTGTGGGCGTAGTAGGTGGATGGGGCGATCTTGCAATCGTGCTCGGACAGCACGCGGCAGATCGGCTCGACACCGCCGAAGCGGTCCCGGTGCTCGTCGATGAACGCTACGAGCGCAGGTGTGGCCGGTCGAGCTCGGCCGCGAAGAAACTCGCCGCAGCCTTCAGGATCTCGTTCGCCCGCTTGAGTTCAGCGTTCTCCCTCTTCAACGCCTTGATCTGCGCGGACTCCTCCGTCGTCGTCCCCGGCCGCTGCCCGGAGTCGACCTGGTCCTGCCGCACCCACTTGCGCAGCGTCTCATTCGAGCCGATGCCCAGTTTCTCGGCCACGGCCTTGATCGCGGCGGACTCGGTCGGGTAGTCGCCGCGAACTTCGGCGACCATGCGCACCGCGCGACGGCGCAGCTCAAGCGGATAGGAGGAAGGTCGTGCCATGACTCGATCCTTTCACGAAATCGAGTCTCCATTCGAGCCGGGGCGGTTCA
>NZ_WJBG01000227.1 GCF_009709555.1 Streptomyces blattellae
GGTGACGTGCCGGCCGTCCGGCTCGACACGGATCGTGCCGGTGGTGAACCGGCAGGCCAGACGGGCCTTCCGCTTCGGCTTGCGGCGCGGGATGCCCACCCTGGCACCCTTGCGCTTGCCCTGCTTGGACCTGGCGTAGTTGTCGAACGCGGCAGCCGCGTTCGCCAGGCCGGTGCTGTAGGCCTCCTTGGAGTTCTCCTGCCACCAGTCGGCGAATCTCGGGTCGGCGGTCTTGATGCGGTTGAACTCCTTGCGCAGCGCGGGCAGCGACCACGGTCGCCACGGGGTGAGTTCGTCTTCACTGATGCCGTAGGTGGCTTCGGCCTTGCGCTGCCACCATGCGGCGGTCACCCAGGACACGGCCCAGTTGTAGGCGGCGCGGGCGGCACCGCAGTGCGAGCGCAGCGCCCGCTCCTGCCCGGTGTTCGGATCGAGAGCGAACTTGTAGGCCTGCACCACACAGCCGGACCGCGGCCGGAACTTCGCCCTCACTCGACACCCCCCGTTTCGTAGATCCCCTCACCGCACCCAACGAGCACCCGGCCCGAAGGTCACGCATTCGGTGAAGGAACCCTTGTTCCCCTCCAGAGTGAAAGACCCGGACCACACCGGGCAGGGCACTCCACGACGCCCCATCCCTCACTCGGAGAGTTCACGCCAGCACGACACGAGCCGACAGAGGCTGAGATGCGCTGATGGACCGTTCAGCAGCTGTCAGCCCCCACAGGAACGCCTGCCCGTTGGACCGCAGGTGGCCGTGGATCGGCACCACGAAGTAGATCCACCGCGCGGCGAAGATGATCAGCAGCCCCCCGCCGCGATCGGCACCAGTTCGCCCAGCGCGTCGTTCTCGTCGATCCCGGTCTTCACCCCGATCGTGGCCGCCGCGGTCGTCTCGCCCAGCACGATCATGGTGAACAGCCCGTACCGCTCGGAGATGTGGTGTGGATGCCATGACGTGGTGAAGTCCTTCTCCGCATACGGCGGTACCCCCAGAGGCGGGCCCCAGAGTTCCCGCGAAAGGCCAGGTCAGCCGCGATATGGGCGGGAGCGGTCGCACCCCGCCGTACTCTGAAGGCATGAGCACCGCCCCCGATCCCATGAGCACCGGATCCGACCCAATGAGCACGGGATCCGACCCCATGAGCACCGGCCCCGACCCCATGAGCACGGGATCCGACCCCATGAGCACCGGCCCCGACCCCATGGGCACCGAATCCGACCGGTGCTCCGACCCCGGGCAGCCCGCCCCGAGGCCCGCGTTGATCTTCGACGACCCGCTGGACCAGCAGTCCCCGGACGACACGGACCGCGGCTGGGGCGAGTGGCCCGGCGCCGGCGGCGGCAGCGCGGCAGACCTGAGGCGCTTCCTGGACGAGAAGCCGCCGCACCACCTCTGAGTCCGGCGGGCCCAGCACGCCCGCGCCCGCCGGATCTCCCGCACCAGTGCTGCTACTGCTCGTTGTGCCCCGAGCCGCGCTGTGCGACCAGCGCGTCGCGGATCTCCTTGAGCACCTCCAGCTCGGTCACCTCGATGACCTCGTGTGTGCCTTCCTTGGCCTTCCGGCGGGCCTCCATGCGGGCCAAGTACTTCGCCATCGGCAGCACCATCAGGAAGTAGACGACCGCCGCGGTGATCACAAAGCTCAGGGTCGCGCCGAGGACCGAGCCCCACAGCAGCCGGATCCCCTGATCGCCCTGGCAGTTGTCGCTCAGGCAGGAGCTGTAGTTGTCCAGGTTCTTCGTGCCGATCGCTCCGACCAGCGGGTTGATGAGCCCCCTCACCACCGCGTTGACGATGTTGGTGAAGGCGGCCCCGATGACCACCGCGACCGCCAGGTCGACCACGTTCCCGCGCATCAGGAAGGCCTTGAAGCCGTCCCAGACGCTCGGTTCCTTCTTCTCGCTCACCGCGGAGCCTCTCCTCACACACACAGGCTGTGGAACAAAACGCTCCGCAACTTACGTCAGCCCGCGGCGGCCCTGTCCAATTGGCTAGTGGGAACGCGGGACTTGACACCCGTACACGCAGAAAGCGCACCAACCGGCTCAGCACAGCGTCACCGCCAGCCGCGCCATCGTGCTCGCACCGGCGAGACGCGCCGCCGTGGAGCGCGGCACCGAGAGGACGACCAGCGCCCCGCTCTCGGTGGCGCCGTCCAGCGGCTCGGGCACCTTCGTCACCCGCGCCCCGCGAGCGACCACGCGTGCGTCACCGCCCGTCGCGGTCTCCTCGGCGGCGATGACATCCACCCGGTCGCCGGGCCGCAGCAGCCGGACCGTCTCCGCGTCGGCGATCCGCACCGGTGCCGTCACCGACTCGACGGCGTGGTGTTGCCGTACCGGCTCGGACACCGGGTGCCCGCGCGCCCGATCGGCCTCCCGCGGGCCCGCCGCCACGAGCGCCGCTGCGGTGACGGCGAGCCCGGCTGCCACGGCCCGCCTCCGGTGCCGTACGAGACGGCGCAGTTGATAGCGACCGCCGCGCACCCGCACCGGGGCGAAGTGCGGCACCTCGCAGGTGGCGGGGGCGTCGGTGCCGAGAGGACGAGGCGAAATATGAGCGGGTGAGGGAGAGGACAGAGAAGACGGCAAGGGCAGAGAAGACGGCAAGGACGGGGAAGAAGGAGAGGACGACGAAGAGGGCGAAGGAGCGAAGGACATGCGGATCACCACCCGTGACGAGGAATCGGCTTCCACGCCACGATGAGGCTTCGCGCCGTCGCCCGCTGACGCCGGTGCGCTACTGGCCGGTTGTGGACAACTCCCTCACCCGAAGGGGAAGTTCCGCCCTCAGACGGTCGGCAGCAGAGTGGTCTACAGCAGAGTGCCTCCAGGCAGAGTGGTCTACGGCAGCGCGAACCCCGGATCCACCCCACCCAGCGCCGCCGTGCACAGGCAGTCCCGCTCCCCGGTGGCGGGCAGCGCGGCGACGGCGTCGAACAGTACGCCGCGCAGCCGGTCCACATTCGCCGCGAACACCCGCAGAACCTCGTCGTGCGAGACGCCTTCGCCGGTCTCGGCGCCCGCGTCGAGGTCGGTGACCAGCGTCATCGAGGTGTAGCAGAGTTCGAGTTCACGGGCCAGCGCAGCCTCGGGATGCCCGGTCATCCCCACCACGGACCAGCCCTGCGCCTGGTGCCACAACGATTCGGCACGGGTCGAGAAGCGCGGCCCCTCGATCACCACCAGTGTGCCGCCGTCCGCCGCCTCCCAGTCGCGCCCCCGCGCCGCCTTCAGCGCCGCCGTCCGTCCGGTGGGGCAGTAGGGGTCGGCCAGGGACACATGCACCACGTTCGGCGAGGTGCCGTCGGGCAGCGGAAACCCGTCGAAGTACGTCCCCACCCGGGACTTCGTACGGTCGACCAGCTGATCCGGCACGAGCAGCGTGCCGGGTCCGTACTCGGGGCGCAGGCCGCCCACCGCACAGGGGCCGAGGACCTGACGTACGCCGACCGACCGCAGCGCCCACAGGTTGGCCCGGTAGTTGATGCGGTGCGGCGGCAGATGGTGGCCGCGTCCGTGCCGGGGCAGGAAGGCGACCTGCCGCCCGGCCACCTCGCCGAGGAAGAGAGAGTCACTGGGCGCACCGTAAGGGGTGTCCACCTGGATCTCGGTCACGTCGTCGAGGAACGAATAGAAGCCGGAGCCCCCGATTACACCGATCTCTGCGTTCGCCATGACCAGCACACTAGCTGGCCCCGGCCGGGCGTAGAGAGGGGCCCGGGAAATGCCGGGAACCCTGCCGTCGTACGACGACAGGGTCCGGTGAGCGGGTCTTGCGCGCCTACAGGCATTGCACGCCTACGTGCATGCACGCCTACGCGCCTTGCACGCCTACAGGCATTGCGCGCTACACCCCTTACGCGGCGGAGCTGCTGCTGGACGAGGTCCCGGAACTCGACGAGGTGCCGGTGCCCGACGACTTCGTGTCCGAGGACGACGAGCTGGTCGAGCCGGTCGAGGAGGATGAGGAGTCCGAGGAGTCCGACGAGGACGCCGACGGCTTCGACGACGCCGGGGAGCTGCTCGACGAGGAGCCGCGGCTGTCGTTGCGGTAGAAGCCGGAGCCCTTGAAGACGATGCCGACCGCGGAGAACACCTTCTTGAGGCGGCCCTGGCAACTGGGGCACTCGGTCAGGGCGTCGTCGGTGAACTTCTGCACCGCCTCAAGGCCCTCGCCGCACTCGGTGCACTGGTATTGGTAGGTGGGCACTGTCTTCCTCCTGGCACTCTCACTCGATGAGTGCTAACGATCGTCCATACTAACCCGCGCCGCCAGCAAATGGAGTAACGCGCGTCACCTGCTACAAGGCAGCGGTCAGGGCTTGACCGCCGCGAGGGTACTTGTGCCCAAGGGGGAAGCCGTGCAGCGGCGGAGTCACAGTGACGTATTCCTCGGGAATGGGAATGCGGGAATGAATTGGTGATTCACCGTCGCATCTCGCCGATCGCGACAGGCTCGCGATGGGCCGCGCCGCGAGCGACCACTTTGGTCGCGCGCGGCGGCACCAGCCGCGAGCGCAGCGCCAGAAGGGCCACGAGGGCGAGCGCGGTGCCGCCCATCGGGACGAGGAACCCGGCACCGTCCCAGAAGCGGTCCTCGAACTGGCCGGCGGCCGTGACGGCGGCCGCCTGCCCGAGGGCCACCGCGCCGGTGAGCCAGGTGAAGGCCTCGGTGCGGGCGCCGGCCGGGACGAGGCCCTCGACCAGCGTGTAGCCGGTGATCAGCGCGGGCGCGATGCACATGCCCACGAGCAGTCCGAGGCCCGCGAGGACGGGCACGGAGTGCGCGGCCCACAGACCGGAGGCGGTCAGGGCGAGCGCGCCGTAGGCCACCAGGAGGCGGCGCTGCGGAGCGGCCTTCCAGGCGATCGCGCCGCAGACGAGGCCGGAGAGCATGTTGCCCGCGGCGAAAACGCCGTACAGGACGCCGTTCAGGCCGGGTTCGCCGATCGACTCGCTGAACGCGGCAAGTGAGACCTGCATGCCGCCGAAGACGGCGCCGATGCCGAGGAACGTCATGATCAGCACGCGCACTCCAGGGACGCGCAGCGCGGAAGCGTGCGCCACGCGCGCGTGCCCGGCTGCCGTGACGCGGGGCTGGGTGCTCTTCCGCGCGGCGAACAGCAGTCCGCCGATGAGCGTCAGGGCCGCCTCGGCCACCAGGCCCGCGGCGGGGTCGACGGTCGTGCACAGGGCGGTCGCCAGCAGGGGGCCGACGACGAAGGTCAGCTCGTCGGTGACGGACTCGAAGGCCGCCGCGGTCGTCATCAGGGGCGAGTCCTGGAGCTTCACGCCCCAGCGGGCCCGCACCATGGGCCCGATCTGCGGCACGGAGGCGCCCATGGGCACGGCCGCCGCGAACAGCGCCCACAGGGGCGCTTGTGCGAGCGCGAGGGCCGTCAGGGTCAGGCCCGACAGTGTGTGCGCCAGCACGCCGGGGATCAGTACGGCGCGCTGTCCGCAGCGGTCCGCAAGGCGCCCGGTGCAGGGCGCGAACACTGCCATGGAGACACCGGTGGCCGCCGCGACGGCGCCCGCGGCACCGTACGAGCCGGTGGTGTGCTGCACCAGCAGCACGATGGAGAGGGTGAGCATCGCGAACGGCTGGCGTGCGGCGAAGCCGGGGAGCAGGAACGTCCAGGCGCCGGGGGTGCGCAGCAGTTGCCCGTAGCCCGGGCGGGAGGAGGCCGGCGAGTCCTTCGACGGCTCGGTGGTGACCGTGGATGCCACGGTCCTTGCCTTTCTGCCACCTGGTAGCGCGCCCTGCGAGTGGGGGGCGGCGCCGAGAGCTGTCCTCTTGCGCGGAACTGCGGTAGATGCCGGGCGCTCACTGCTTGAGGGCGTCCCGGCCGCCATACGGTCGCGCCAGCTCTGCGTCAGGCAGAGTTGGTTCGATCAAGGTGCGCCTTCATCGTACAGGGATCAGTGGCTGGTGCACCTGTGAAAGTGAGCACCATGGCGGTGTTCACCTGTCATTGTTGTCACCGTTGGCCCCCAGCCACCCGGCCAGCTTGCCGCCGTGTCCCACCGCCCGCAGCCGTCGCTCCGCCGCGTCCCGAACGGGGTCGGTGGCGACCACGAGCAGTTCGTCCCCGTGCCGCAGCACGGTCGTCGGCAGCGGAACAAACGATTTTCCGTCACGTACGACAAGCGTGACGGCGGCCCCGGCCGGCAGCCGCAGCTCGTTGATCTCCACGCCGTGCATCCTCGACCCCTCGGGGATCGACAGGGACAGCAGGTGCCCGCGCAGCCGCTCCAGCGGCGCCGACTCGATGCCGAGGTCGGCGGCCTCGGCCTCCTCGCCCAGATGCAGCCTGCGGGCCAGCCACGGCAGCGTCGGCCCCTGGATCAGGGTGTAGACGACGACCAGGACGAAGACGATATTGAAGATGCGGCGGCTGGCGTCGACGCCCTCCACCATGGGGATCGTCGCCAGGATGATGGGCACGGCGCCGCGCAGCCCGGCCCAGGACATCAGCGCCTGCTCCGTCCACGGCACCCGGAACGGCACCAGGCAGAGCACCACGCTCAGCGGACGCGCCACCATGGTCAGCACCAGCCCGATGACCAGCGCAGGCCAGATGTCGTCGCCCAGCTCGTGCGGGGTGACCAGCAGGCCGAGCAGGACGAACATGCCGATCTGCGCGATCCAGCCGAGCCCGTCCGCGAAACCGCGCGTGGCGGGCCAGTGCGGCAGCTTCGCGTTGCCCATGACCATCGAGGCGAGGTACACGCCGAGGAAGCCGCTGCCGTGGGCCATGGCGCCGGCCGCATACGCGGTGACGGCGATGGCCATGACGGCGATCGGGTAGAGGCCGGAGGCGGGCAGTGCCACGTGCCGGAGCCCCCAGGAGCCCAGCCAGCCGACCGCGAGACCGATGGCGGCGCCGATGGCCAGTTCCAGGAGTATTTCGCCCAGCAGCACATACCAGTGCTCGATCGGTCCCGCCGTGGAGAAGGCGATCACCAGGATGACCACGGGGGCGTCGTTGAAGCCGGACTCGGCCTCCAGGGTGCCGGTCACGCGCGCGGGGAGGGGGATTTTCCGCAGCACCGAGAAGACGGCCGCCGCGTCCGTCGACGAGACCACCGCGCCGATGATCAGTGCCTGACGCCACTCCAGCCCGATCAGATGGTGCGCGGCCGTCGCCGTGATGCCGACGCTGACCGCGACCCCGACGAGGGCCAGCAGGGTGGCGGCCGGCAAAGCCGGCTTGATCTCTTTCCACTTCGTGCCGAGACCGCCTTCGGCGAGGATCACGACCAGTGCCGCATACCCGATCACCTGCGTCAGCTCGGCGTCGTTGAAGTGGATGTCACCGATGCCGTCCTGGCCCATGAGGATGCCGATGCCCAGGTAGACGAGCAGGCCGGGGAGCCCGCTGCGCGAGGAGATCCGGACCGCTGCGACGGCGACGAGCAGGACGAGCGAGCAGACGAGCAGAAGTTCGTTGAGTTCGTGGACTGTCAGCGGCCGTTCCCTTTCCTGGCTCACACACGGCACGCGCGCGTGGGCGTCAGCTCATGTACATCGGACACGAATGTGCGGTGCTCCGTACCCAAGTACTTCGTTACCTTACCTAACTCTTGGCGATTTCTTGACGTTCCGGGGGCGGGATCGAACGCTCATCCGCCCCGGTTCCCCACTCCGCGTCAAGTGGCGCCGGGCCCTGCGCCTATGGTTGCTCCAGCGCTCATTCAAAAGGACAGCCGGCCCTGCCGCTCGCGTAAGGACAGCAAGGACAGCGATGCCCCCCAATACCACCGCCTCATCGGGTCAGCAGCCCGGCAAGTCCCGGAGGAAGAAGGGGCGCACAGCCCGTCTGATCGTCCTCGTCCTCGTGCTGGCCGTCGTCGGAGGCGTCGCCTACGGGGGGTACTGGTCCATCAGCACCGTCCGCGCCTCCTTCCCGCAGACCAAGGGCTCAATCTCGCTCGACGGCCTGTCGGCGCCCGTCGACGTCAAGCGTGACGGCAACGGCATCCCGCAGATCTACGCCTCCACCGACGAGGACCTGTTCATGGCGCAGGGCTTCGTCCAGGCGCAGGACCGGTTCTACGAGATGGACGTGCGCCGGCACATGACCTCCGGTCGTCTGTCGGAGATGTTCGGCAAGGACCAGGTCGACAACGACGAGTTTCTGCGCACCCTGGGCTGGGACCGCGTGGCGAAGGAGGAGTACGACACCAAGCTGTCGCCCGCCTCGAAGAAGTACCTCCAGGCGTACTCCAAGGGAGTCAACGCCTACCTGGAGGGCAAGGAAGGCAAGGAAATCTCCCTGGAGTACGCGGCTCTCGGGTTCAGCAACGACTACAAGCCGGAGCAGTGGACCCCGGTCGACTCGGTCGCCTGGCTGAAGGCGATGGGCTGGGACCTGCGCGGCAACATGCAGGACGAGATCGACCGCGCCCTGATGACCAGTCGGCTGGGACCCCAGCAGATCGAGGACCTGTACCCGGAGTACCCGTACAGCCGGAACCAGGCGATCGTCGAGGAGGGCCAGTACGACGACCTCACGCAGACCTTCGAGCAGAGCGACAGCGCGAGCGGCACGTCAGGGACGTCCACGAGCGGCACGACGGGCCAGACCTCCGACACGGCCTCCTCGGCCCTCCAGACCCAGCTGTCGGGCCTCTACGACGCCCTGGACGACCTCCCCGCGGCAGTCGGCGTGAACGGCAGCGGCATCGGCTCCAACGCCTGGGTCGTCTCCGGCCAGCACACCATCACCGGCAAGCCGCTGCTGGCCAACGACCCGCACCTGTCGGCCTCGCTGCCGTCCGTCTGGTACCAGATGGGCCTGCACTGCCGCAGCGTCTCCAGCAAGTGCCAGTACGACGTCAGCGGCTACACCTTCGCGGGCATGCCCGGCGTGATCATCGGCCACAACCAGGACATCTCCTGGGGCATGACCAACTCCGGCGTCGATGTCACCGACCTCTACCTGGAGAAGCTCACCGGCGACGGCTACCTGTACGACGACAAGGTCAAGCCGTTCACCACGCGTGAGGAGACCATCAAGGTCGCCGGCGGCCCCTCCAAGAAGATCGTCGTCCGTGAGACCAACAACGGGCCCCTGCTGTCCGACCGCGACGACGAGCTGGTGAAGGTCGGCAAGAAGGCCACCGTCGACACCGCCGCCCCCGACCGCGGCGACGGCTACGGCGTCTCCCTGCGCTGGACCGCCCTGGATGCGGGCACCACCATGGACGCCGTCTTCGCCATGAACAAGGCGGCCGACTGGGACGAATTCCGTGAGGCGGCCGAGTTGTTCGAGGTGCCCTCGCAGAACCTGGTCTACGCCGACACCGAGGGCAACATCGGCTACACGCTGCCCGGAAAGATCCCCACGCGCTCCGCGGAGCACACCGGCGCGATCCCGGCGCCGGGCTGGGACCCCGCGTACCGGTGGACCGGCTACATCGACCAGGACGAACTGCCCTACGAGCTCAACCCCCAACGCGGCTACATCGTCACCGCCAACCAGGCCGTCATCGATCCGGACAGGTATCCCTACACGCTCACCACGGACTGGGGCTACGGCACCCGCAGCCAGCGGATCACCGACCTGATCCAGTCGAAGATCGACGACGGCGGCAAGATCTCCACCGACGACATGCGCCAGATGCAGCTCGACAACAGCAGTGAGATCGCCAAGCTGCTCGTGCCTCAGCTGCTGAAGATCGACGTCGCCGACAAGGACGTCCGCGAGGCCCAGAAGCTCCTCGAAGGCTGGGACTACACCCAGGACTCCGACTCGGCGGCGGCCGCCTACTTCAACTCGGTCTGGCGCAACATCCTCAAGCTCGCCTTTGGCAACAAGCTGCCCAAGGAGCTGCGGGTCGAGGGCCAGTGCCTGTGGGTCGACCCGGTCGACACCACCGGCCCGGCGGACGAGACCCGGAAGGTGCGCGAGTGCGGCCAGCGCGATGCCTCCCAGGCACAGCCGGACGGCGGTGACCGCTGGTTCGAGGTGGTGCGCAACCTCATGGACGACCCGAACAGCGACTGGTGGACGACGCCCCGCTCGGGCACCCGCCCGGCCGCCGACAACCGCGACGAGCTGTTCGAGCGCGCCATGATCGACGCCCGCTGGGAGCTGACCGCCGAGCTCGGCAAGGACATCGACACCTGGAGCTGGGGCCGGCTGCACCGGCTGTTCCTGGACAACCAGACCCTGGGCACCGACGGCCCCGCCTTCCTGCAGTACGTCCTCAACCGCGGCCCCTGGAGGCTCAGTGGCGGCGAAGGGGCGGTCAACGCGACCGGCTGGAACGCCGCTGGCGGCTACGGCGTCGTCTGGGTGCCGTCGATGCGCATGGTGGTCAACCTCGCCGACCTCGACAAATCGAAGTGGATCAACCTGACCGGCGCGTCAGGGCATGCCTATAACGCCCATTACACCGATCAGACGGACAAATGGGTCAAGGGTGAGCTGCTCGACTGGTCCTTCTCGGACAAGGCGGTCGAGGAGAGCACCAGTGACACGCTCGTGCTGAAGCCCTGAGGAGTTGAAATGGCCCTCCACGCGCGCGTGGAGGGCCATTTCCTTTTCATGGGCGACTGCTCTTCATGGGCGACTGAAGCGACGTACGCCCGACGGCGTCACCACCGCGTGCACCGGCCGGTCGTGGGCCTCCGCGGGAACCCGCTCGACGACCTCCGAGTCGTACAGGAGCACCACCAGCGCCGGATGCGCGCCCGCGCGCTCCAGGCGGGCCAGCACCCGGTCGTACGATCCCCCGCCGCGCCCCAGCCGCATACCGTGCGCGTCGACGGCCAGACCGGGCAGCAGGACGGCGTCGGCGTCGGTCACCGCGTCCGGACCCAGGCGCTCTCCGGTGGGCTCGAAGAGGGCCATTCTGCCGCCGTGTTGGACCCGTGCGAGGGAGTCCGCTCCGGCATAGGCGCCCCAGTCCAGGTCGTTGTCCGGCAGGAGCGCCGGGAGCAGAACACGTACGCCCCGCGCGCGTAGTGCGTCCAGCAGCGCGAGCGTTCCGGGTTCGCTCCCCACGGACACGTACGCCGCCACCGTGCGGGCCTGTGCCAGCTCGGGCAGCTCCAGCGCGCGCTCGCCCAGCGTGTCGGCGGCCTCCCGCAGGTCATCCGCCGTCAACCTGCTTCTCACCGTGACGAACCCTCGGCGCAACGTTCGCTTGTCAGGCTCAGTCGGACGTTCGATGTGACTCACAGGTCGCACCCCGAATCCTTCCAATACGCTCATATGGCAGCCAATTGACCGGAGCCACAGATTCCCTACAAAGGCACCGGATAAGGTTGCGGGCATGACTGAGTCGCACCCAAGGATCACCAAGGCTGTCATTCCCGCGGCGGGCCTCGGCACCCGGTTCCTGCCGGCCACCAAAGCCACTCCCAAGGAGATGCTGCCGGTCGTCGACAAGCCGGCGATCCAGTACGTGGTCGAGGAGGCCGTGTCCGCCGGTCTCGACGACGTCCTCATGATCACAGGCCGCAACAAGCGCCCCCTGGAGGACCACTTCGACCGCAACTACGAGCTGGAATCGGCCCTTCAGAAGAAGGGCGACGCCGGCCGGCTCGCCAAGGTGCAGGAGTCCAGCGACCTCGCCACCATGCACTACGTGCGCCAGGGCGACCCCAGGGGCCTCGGCCACGCCGTGCTCTGCGCGGCCCCGCACGTGGGCCAGGAGCCCTTCGCCGTCCTCCTCGGCGACGACCTGATCGACCCGCGCGACCCGCTGCTCAAGCGGATGGTCGAGGTGCAGAAGCAGCGCGGCGGCAGCGTCATCGCACTCATGGAGGTCGCGCCCGAGCAGATCCACCTCTACGGATGCGCGGCCGTCGCGGAGACCGAGGACAGCGATGTCGTCAGGGTGAGCGGCCTGGTCGAGAAGCCCGACCTGGCGGACGCCCCGTCGAACTACGCCATCATCGGCCGCTACGTCCTCGACCCGCACATCTTCGGCATCCTGCGCGAGACCGAGCCGGGCCGCGGTGGCGAGATCCAGCTCACCGACGCCCTCCAGCAGCTCTCACAGACGCATACATCAGCGGCTACCGCCGCGGGGAAGGCCGGCGGCCCGGTGCACGGCGTCGTCTTCAAGGGCCGCCGCTATGACACCGGCGACCGCGGCGACTATCTGCGTGCCATTGTCAGACTCGCGTGCGAACGTGAAGACCTGGGCCCGGACTTCCGGGCCTGGCTTCGCAGTTACGTAGCCGAGGAGATGTAGCAACGTTGAGCAGCGCCGCGCCCCGCACCGCCGGTCAGGACCACCTCTGGTCGGTGGACGAGCACTTGGAGGACATCCTCGCCACCGTCCGCCCCCTCGATCCCATCGAGCTGCAACTCCTCGACGCCCAGGGCTGCGTCCTGGTCGAGGACGTCACAGTGCCGGTGTCCCTGCCGCCGTTCGACAACAGCTCCATGGACGGGTACGCGGTGCGGGTCGCGGATGTCGCGGGCGCGAGCGAGGAGTTCCCGGCGGTCCTGGAGGTCGTCGGGGACGTCGCGGCGGGCCAGGCCGAGCTGCTCCAGGTGGGGCCCGGCCAGGCCGCCCGCATCATGACCGGCGCCCCGCTGCCGCCCGGCGCCGAGACCGTGGTCCCCGTGGAGTGGACCGACGGAGGCCTCGGCGAGGGCCCGGTGACCGGGATGCGCGCGCGCAGCCTGGCCCCCGCGGGCGCCGACGGGCATGTGCAGGTGTACCGGCCGGCCGAGGCACGCGCGCACGTACGCGCGAAGGGCAGCGACGTGAAGGCCGGAGACCGCGCCCTGGAAGCCGGCACCGTCCTCGGGCCGCCGCAGATCGCGCTGCTCGCCGCCATCGGCCGCGGCACGGTGCGGGTGCGCCCGCGCCCGCGCGTGGTGGTGCTGTCCACCGGCAGCGAACTCGTGCAGCCCGACGAGGAACTCGCCAGCGGCCAGATCTACGACTCCAACAGCTTCGCCCTCACCGCCTGCGCCCGCGACGCCGGCGCCATCGCCTACCGCGTGGGCGCCGTCGCCGACGACGCCGAGACGCTCCGGTCCACCATCGAGGACCAGCTCGTCCGCGCCGACCTCATGGTCACCACCGGCGGGGTGAGCGTCGGCGCGTACGACGTCGTCAAGGAGGCGCTGTCGCACGTCGGGGACGAGGACGAGGCGGGCAGCGGAATCGACTTCCGCAAGCTCGCCATGCAGCCCGGCAAGCCCCAGGGCTTCGGCTCCATCGGCCCCGACCACACACCGCTGCTCGCGCTCCCGGGCAACCCGGTGTCGTCGTACGTCTCCTTCGAGCTGTTCGTCCGCCCCGCGATCCGCACCCTCATGGGCCTCGACGACGTCCACCGGCCGACGACCCGGGCCACGCTCACCGCGGACCAGGCGCTGACCTCGCCGAAGGGGCGCAGACAGTTCATGCGGGGGACGTACGCCGACGGCAAGGTCACCCCGGTCGGCGGGGCCGGATCCCACCTGGTCGCGGCCCTCGCGCACGCGGACGCGTTGATCGTGGTCCCCGAGAACGTGGAGTCCGTCGAGCCCGGCACAGAGGTCGAGGTGGTCCTGCTCCGCTGAGCGTCCCAGGTTGGGAGTACCGTGTCGCGCACAACAGGCCCGGCGCCGTACCGCCCCGGGCCCGGACCGGGAGCGCCGCACGATGACTGTGCCTTCCCGGGGGGAGACCCCCGGACCCCCTATGCAGGACCGACTGACGCATATCGACGACGCGGGCGCCGCGCGCATGGTCGACGTGTCCGGGAAGGACGTGACCGCGCGCACGGCCAGCGCCAGTGGCCGCGTCCTCGTCTCGCCTCGCGTGGTCGAGCTGCTGCGCGGCGAAGGGATGCCCAAGGGCGACGCCCTGGCCACCGCGCGCATCGCGGGCATCATGGGCGCCAAACGCACCCCGGATCTGATCCCGCTGTGTCACCCGTTGTCGGTGTCGGGTGTGAAACTGGATCTGTCGGTCGCGGACGACGCCGTGGAGATCCGGGCCACCGTGAAGACGACGGACCGCACGGGTGTCGAGATGGAGGCGCTCACCGCGGTCTCCGTCGCCGCACTCACCGTGATCGACATGGTCAAGGCGGTCGACAAGGGAGCGGTCATCACGAACGTACGGGTGGAGGAGAAGACGGGCGGCAAGTCGGGCGACTGGAGCCGGGCATGACGTATCGCGCTCTTGTGGTCACTGCCTCCAACAGGGCGGCCGCCGGGGTCTACGAGGACAAGGGCGGCCCGCTGATCGCCGAGGGCCTCAAGGGCTTCGGCTTCGCGGTCGACGGACCGCAGGTCGTCCCCGACGGGGACCCCGTGGAGGCCGCCCTGCGCGCCGGTGTGGACACGGGATACGACGTGATCGTCACCACCGGCGGCACCGGCATCTCACCCACCGACCGCACGCCCGAGGCGACCCGCAGGGTGATCGACCACGAGGTGCCGGGTGTCGCGGAGGCGATCCGGGCGTTCGGTCGGGAGAAGGTGCCGACGGCGGCGCTCTCGCGCGGTCTGGCCGGGGTGGCGGGACGGACGCTGATCGTCAATCTGCCCGGATCCACCGGCGGGGTGAAGGACGGACTGGCCGTCCTTGAGCCGCTGCTGGTGCACGCCGTCGAGCAGCTCCGCGGCGGGGACCATGCCAGACCCGGCGCCGGTAGTGGGGGTGCGAGCTGAACACCCCATCCTGGCCGGTCGTGCTGGCGGACGGCGATGTCGTCCTCCGGCCGATAAAGCTGCGCGACCAGCGCGCCTGGCGCGAGGTGAACCGGCGCAACCGCGACTGGCTGCGGCCCTGGGAGGCGACGATTCCGCCGCCCACACCGAGCGGGCCGATCGCGCACCGACCGACCTACCGGCAGATGGTGCGCCATCTGCGGTCCGAGGCGAGCGCGGGCCGGATGCTGCCGTTCGTGATCGAGTACCAGGGGCGGCTGGTGGGCCAGTTGACGGTGGCCGGGATCACCTGGGGCTCGATGTGCTCGGGGCACGTCGGCTACTGGGTGGACGAGGCGGTGGCCGGCCGCGGTGTGATGCCGACGGCCGTGGCGCTGGTCGTGGACCACTGTTTCCGGACCGTCGGTCTGCACCGCATCGAGGTCTGCATTCGCCCGGAGAACGGGCCCAGCCGCCGGGTCGTGGAGAAACTCGGATTCCGCGAGGAGGGGCTGCGTCCGCGTTATCTGCACATCGACGGCGCCTGGCGCGACCACCTCGTCTTCGCGTTCACCGCGGAAGAGGTCCCCGAGGGGCTGCTGAGCCGCTGGCGCCGGGCGCAGCGCTCCCAGCAAGCGCCGCGTACGAACCCGCACAACACCCAGGGGAACCCCGCGTAGCTCAGAAATTGAATATGTGTTCGAGTGAATAAGTGTTCGAAATTAATCGCCGATGACCGGCTCGGGGCATTAAATTCCCGCCCTCGGTGGCCTGCTGATCGCATCGGTCACAAAAAAAGTTCGAAATATCAGCCAGATCGTGCGACACACCGGCTCAATTGGCAGATGGCCTCACGCAAACCCCTCTACCGTGTGAGGCGTGAGCAGCAGCGGCCTCATCTACGCAGTCATTGTCGGGGCCTGGGCCGCCTACTTGGTGCCGATGTGGCTCCGTAGGCAGGACGAGCTGAACGAGGCCCGTCCGACGGAACGCTTCAGCACCGCCATCCGGCTGCTGTCCGGACGGGCGGCGATGGAGCGCCGATACGCCAAGGACCTGCGGGCGCGCTCCACCGACGAGGGGGAGCCCAGCGCCGACGACCCGGGCACGGTCACCGATTCGGTGGACGTCCGGGCCTTCGCCGTGGCCCCGGCCCGCCCGCAGGCACGCGCGGCGGTTCAGCCGGCGGCTCAGAGGCGCTCGGAGCCGGCGCGTGAACAGGCGCCCGCGCCGCAGCCGAAATCCACGCATGCGTCCGGGCACGAAGCCAAACCCGCACCCGAATCCGCCGCCGCGCCGCCGCGCAAGCGGGTGCCGTCCGCCCGGCGTGCCCCTGACGCGGAGGCGGCCGAGGCGCGGGCCCGGCGCTCGAAGGTCCTCGCGCGTCGCCGGCGCACCACGGTGGTCCTCTTCCTCGCCTTCACCCTCGGCGCGATCGTCGCCGCGGTCGGCGGGCTCGCGTTCCTCTGGGCGCCCGGCGTGCCGGCTGTGCTGCTCAGCGCGTACATCGTCTACCTGCGCGCCCAGGAACGACGTCGCTTCGCCTACCAGATGGACCGGCGCCAAGCCGAGGCCGCCGCGCAGCGGCTGCGGGAGCGCGCCCGCCAGCCGCGTCGGCGAACCTCCGCCGAAGCCGGCGCGGGCGCGTGCGCGGGAACCGATGAGCACGACGAAGGGCCCGAGCCGGAGCAGGACGCCGGCCTCTCGGCCCTCGCCGCCGACCGCCGTGCCCTCGTCGAGCAGACCGACCACGCCGAGTGGGTCGACCAGCAGCGCGAGCGGCAGCGGCGGCCGGGTCAGGGCGACAGCTGGGACCCGGTGCCGGTGCCGCTGCCGACGTATGTGACAGCGCCCGTCGCTCCGCGGGCCACCGCCGACGTGGACCTCGGGGCGCCGGACGCGTGGAGCTCCGCGCGGTCGAGTTCGGCCGTCCGGGACGGCGAGGCGGGGGCAGCGGCGCGTGAGCGTGGCAACAGCGCCGACGCCGCTGCCGTACGCGAGGCCGCCGAGCGCGAGGCCGCCGAGCGCGAGGAGACGGGCGCCCGCGCCGAGGACAAGGAAGAAGGGGGCGGCCGCAGCAACGCCCGCCGCGCCGCGTCCGCCCGCCGGGCACGGGAGAGGGGCCGTACGCCCCTGTTCGACCAGTACGAGGACGGCGAGCGGCCCCGCGCGGCGAACGAGTAGCCCCCTGCCCGCCCCCGGGTGCTGTCCCCTCAACCAGCGCGGGAACGGATTTCCAAGCATCCGGATCGGGGTGCTAAGGTTTCACTCGTTGCAAGGGCCTGTGGCGCAGTCCGGTAGCGCACCTCGTTCGCATCGAGGGGGCCAGGGGTTCAAATCCCCTCAGGTCCACGCACGACTGTTCTTGAGTTCGCTCAAGGTCGGTTGACGAGATCCCGGCGATCATGATGATCGTGCGGGATCTTCGTCGTTTCCGGAGTCTGTTCGAGGGTGTTCGGCGTGGTGGATGGCGGCGAGTATGGAGCGTGGCTGTGTCATTGCCCCGCTTTTCCGCGTCGCGCGCATCACAGCCAGCCCCGGGGCGCCGGGGCTGGCTGTGGTCGTGTTCGCTTCTTGCGGTTCAGCGGTCTGTGGTGGGTGGCGGCGGCCGCCCGGCCTGTGCGGGTGGTTCCGTCTCACGCGGTGCCGGCGGCTGGGGATCGGTGTTGTCGAAGACGGTGTCGGTGAGTCGGGTGCCGGTGCGCTGATAAAGCCAGGTCTCGAGGATGTCGAGGTTCCCGGCGGTGACCAGGATGGCGACGAGGAGCGTCTGGGCTGCCTGGCCCGGTGCCGGGCGGTGCTTCGGGTTGCCGATGTCGATTTCCTCGCCCTTGAGACGCCCGTGGATCCCCTCGTTGTGCGAACGGATGGGCTTGTAGGCGGCGGTCCAGTCGTCGGACAGGTAGTGGCTGTCCTGCCGGAACTTGGCGGTCTTGAGGTCGCCGGAGGCGTCGGCGGGGACGGTGATGTCGGACTTGCTGCAGACGCGGGGCAGTTCGTCCGCTGGCGGTGGGTTGAGCCATTCGTCCTGGGGGAGTTGGACGGTGGGCCGGGCGGCGGGGTGGGCGGCGCGTTGGCGGCTGTCGCTGAAGTCGACCACTGCAGAGGGCGGGCCCGGGGTACGGGCTGTGCGGGGGCGGAGCCGGTCGCGGCGCGCGCAGTTCACCGACGGCGACGGCCCGGCGGCCGGGCACTGGAGGCGGATGGCGCCTCGCGCGTCGGGCCCTTGCTTGGTCTTGAGGTAGTGCGGCTCGCGGGCGGTGACGTGTTCGGTGAGCTGCTGGTTGTCGTGGATTTCGCGTACGGCTTTGTCGTCCAGTCCGCGGGTGGCCTGCACCAGTGCGGCGGGCATGTGGGGGCAGGCGGGGGAGCCGTCGACGAGCAGGGCGCCCTGCCGGCTGCCCTGCTGACCGCGGTCGTTGACCTTGTAGTCGAGGGCGAGGCGGTAGCCGTGGCGGCGGACGGGGATCTGGAAGTTCTCGGGAGAGCACCCGGTGTAGGCGCGGTCGGCCGCGCAGGTGCCTGCCGGCACTCCGAGTGCGGACAGTTCTTCCAGGGCGAGGACCGCGTTGCGGCCGGTGCGGACGGTGGGGGTGTCCAGGACCAGGCCGACGCACATCTGCGGGTAGGCGGTCGGTTTGCCCGCGCTTTCGCCGGGGCGGCGGCGGTGGGCCGCGACGACGAAGGTGGCGCTGTAGCCGAAAGGTGCCTTCCCCGGAGCCGCCGCTGTAAGTAGCGGTTCCTCTCGCGCAGCGAGGAGTGCCTGTCACAGGCATCGAACTGTCTCGGCCGATGGTAGAGCAGCTGCGTTCCAAGGCTGATGAAGCAACCATTCCCGTGATCATCGGCGACATGGCGACTACGGTCGCCCCCGGAAAGTTCACCCTGGTCTACCTCGTCTACAACACGCTCTCCAACCTGCTCACCCAGGCCGAGCAGGTTGAATGCTTCCGTAACGCTGCCCGTCACCTCACGCCCGGTGGGCGGTTCGCGATCGAGCTCGGGGTACCCGATCTGCGCAGGCTCCCGCCGGGCCAGACGGCCGCGGTGTGGCGGTCCGACCCCGGCTACGTCAATTTGGGCACCTACGATGTTCTGCGTCAGCAGGTCGTATCCCACCATTTCTCGTTCGACAAGCCCGGGCAGGCTCGGCTGTTCCGCAGTTCCCACCGCTACATCTGGCCGGCCGAACTCGATCTGATGGCCCAACTGGCCGGATTCGAGCTGGAAAGCAGGCATGCGGACTGGTCTGGTGGCGAATTCACCGCCGAGTCGAGTTCCCACGTCTCCGTCTACCGGCTCCCACCCATACAGTAGTTTCCGGGGCAGGCGCCCCGCTTCTGCCTCTGAGGAACGTGCGTCGGTCAAGCGGCAGCCGCCAACGCCACCGGCGCGACCGGTGTCCGAGTCGATCGCCGTGCCGGTTTGCGGGTGAGGCGGCGGGTCATCAGCGTGATGGACGCCCACGTGATGAGCGACTCGCTGACCTGCGGCAGTCTCTCGTGGTCCCGGCAGTGCCGACGGGCCCGCATGATCGACGATAGCGACCTCTCGACCACCCAGCGACGGGGCAGGACCACGAAGCCCTGGGCGTCCAGAGGGCGTCGGACTGTCTTGATCTTGATGTCGAGGCGCTGCTTGGCCCAGTCGACCAACGTCCCCCTCAGCGCCGGTCTGTGGCCCGCGGGTGCCCCGTACCGGCGAAGGTGATCCAGCAGGTCTCCCGGGCGGTGTCCAGGAGGTACCAGATGCGGCCGCCGCCGGTCGCCTCGATCTGCCACTCATTCGTGCCCGCGAAGTCCCTCTGTCCTCGCCTTCTGGTCGCCGCCGAACGGGACGCACTCGACCGAGTCCGACCGGTTCTGGAAACGCTGGGCACCGTCCGGCGCGCGGACGACGCCTCCACCGCCGCCGCGCTCAAGCTGATCGCCAACAGCAGCCTCGCCGGAGCCGTCCTCGCGCTGCGGGACTCGCTGAGGCAAGCCGACGCTCTTGGCCTGCCCCGTACCCAGGCGCTGGACGTCCTCGAACTCGGCCGGCTCGGCGGGCTCGTGGTCCGCAAGCGACGCTTCCTCCTCGGTGAGCCAACCGCTGCCACCGCCGCGACCGCGACCATGACGCTCTCGCACGGCGCAGACACGTTCACGGACATCTTCCTGTTGGTCCGCGCCGGCGACAGGTGGCGCATCGCCAACAAGGTTTACCACCGGCACCCCTGAGAGAGCGGGAACCGATACGGGCACTTCGACAGCGCCCGCACCCGTGCCCGCCTGACCACCCCTGTCCCCCGCGGGGTCGGGCCGATGCCATTGCCGTCCTGCCGGCACGGACCGTCGACGCTGCCGCGAGACAACTGCGCCGGCCCGCGCTGGACGTCTCGGGCTTCAGACGCCCAGCGCGGCACGGACCGCCTTGGCTCTCCCCTCGGTGAGAATGCCCTGCTGCTCACCCCGGCGCCACCAGGGGCGGGGCAGCCGCGATCCGCGTCGGCTCGCGCGATGAGGCTGTCGGCGTCGAGCGCCAGGTGCAGCCCGTTCTGTTCCGTCGATCCGGGCGGCCCTGCGCGACGGGCCACGCACTCAGTGGACTTGACGCAGGTGACAGCGCTCGCACGGTGAACCGCTCACCGCTTGATACCGGCGATCAGCCCTTCCCAGTTGCCGGACGCGAACTTTGCCTGGTCCGCCGGGCTCAGGCCGGTGTCCCTGACGAACTCCGGCATCCCGCCTTCCGGCGGGGCTTGGAAGGGGTAGTCGGAGGCGAATATGATCCGGTCGGCTCCGACCATCTCGACCGTCCAGCGCAGATAGCGTTCGCTGTACATGCCGGACGGAGTGAAGTACATGTTCTCCCGGAAGTAGTCGATCACTGGACGCTTGAGGGGCGCGTTCACGAGGCGGGCGCCTTCCTCGATCCGCTCCAGGTAGAACAGCACGACCTCGCCCCAGTGGCCGCTGATCACCTGGAGGTTGGGGAAGCGGTCGAACACACCGTTGAAGATCAGGCGCAGCAACTGTACGCCGGTGTCGTAGTGCCAGCCGATCCCGAAGAGGGACAGTGCTGTGCTGACCGCCGGGCTGTCCACCTGGTAGTAGGTGTCGCGGACGGCGAGCGGCGGCGTCTGCGGGTGCAGGTACAGCGGGACGTTCAGCGCCTCCGCCGCTTCGAAGACCGGCCACATGTCCGTGTGGTCGAGGGTGTGCTCGCGGGTGCGGCCGAGCAGCATCGCACCGTTGAAGCCCAGTTCCCGCACCGCTCGCTCCAGTTCGGCGGCCGCCTTTTCCGGCGCGGACGTCGCCAGCGCGGCGAAAGCCTGCAGCCGGTCGGGATGGGCACGCACCAGTTCGGCGAGCCGGTCGTTGCCGATGCGCTGCAGGGCCACCGCGTCGGCCTGGTCCAGGATCTGCAGGCCGGGAGGCGGCAGGGAGAGCACCTGGGTATCGATTCCGGTCGCGTCCATGGCCGTGATGCGCGCATCCCCCGCATCGGCCAGAGGGCCGGCGAACTGAGGCATCGCCGACACCTGCAACGCGGGATCTTCGCTCCAGGGGGCGCCGAGCTTGCTCCACGCATCCAGGAGTTCGGGGATGGTGCAGTGCTCTTCGATGCCTGTGATTCGCGTTCGGCTCTTCGTCATCCCGTCGCGTACGGCAGCGGGTGAGGCGGATGCCTCCTTGGCCTCGGCTGCGTCACGGGCCGTGAGCGGGACCGCACCGCCGACCGCTGTGGCGCCGGTCACCTTCAGCACATTTCGTCTGCTGAACCGGCGGCGTGCAGGTAAGCGCTCTTCTCTGGTCATGAGAAGTCCTTTCAGTCGTCGGCGAAGCGAGGCCGACAACATCCATGAGGTGGGTACATATGACGACAAACTGGAGATCGACGACAGCGGTCGACCGGCCCGACCGGTACAGCCCACTCGGTCAGGTCTCAGCAGGTCTCAGCAGGTCTCAGAGGGTCGAATCAAAATGCGCCGGCCCCGTCCAGGAGGGCTGGCCACTGACGCTCCGTGGCCTCGTCTCCGGCATCGAGCGTCAATCGGTGAGCACGGCTGCGGTGGATGCATGCGTCACCGCGGCCTGGCAGGTACATGAGTCTCTCAGCAAGGCAACCCAGGGTCTCCGGGGTGCGTAGGAAGGCCGTGGCCGAGTCAACGGATCGCAGGGTCAGGCCGACGACATGGTGTCCGGTGGAGCGGTCACGCCCAGGATGAGCAGCTTCATGGCGGCGGAATCTTCCGTGTGGGGTGGGGGGAAGACTCGGAGAACGCTGGTCCTGGTCGGCTACCGCATTCGCCCGCGACGACGAAGTGAATCGGACAACTGTCCAACACGAGAAAATTTAGCGGACAGTCGTCCCGCTATCAAGCCGACTCACACCTGCAACTTCCGGTCGGCCTCGTACCCGCACCGCACTCGGGCAGGCGGGTCACCCGGGCGCCGGGCGGGCTCCATGACCCAGTAACTACACGGGATTCTCAGAGAGTTGTCACAGCCGCGCTCGCTGGCCGGACGGTCGTTCACTGCGCTTTCTCGGGTAACCGACCGCTGTCCGCTCAGCCCCGCCAGAAGCGGACAACGGCCAGGCGGGTTAGGCGTCCACTACAGTGCGGGTGACTGGCGCTGAGGTGGAGCACCACCGGGGAGCGGCCTGACGAATCGGTCGATGCCGTGCGCCTGGGCGAGTGGTCAACGACGCCTGGGAGGCGACCATGTCCCCGACACAGACGGCCGAGCTCATGAACGGCACCGCACTCGCCCGGCGCGTCATCGAAGAGGCCGCCGCCCGTGCGGCGCAGATCTCGCGGCGCACCACCGTGGCGCCGTGCCTGGCGACGGTGCTCGTGGGCGAGGACCCGGCGTCCGTGACATACGTCCGCATGAAACGGGCCCGCTGCGCGAAGGCCGGCATCACCTCCCGCCATGTCCCTCTGCCCGCCACCACCACGACCGCCGAACTGGTCGACACACTCGCCGCCCTGTCCCAGGACCCCGGCGTGCACGGCATCCTGCTGCAGCACCCCGCCGGTGAGCACATCGACGAGCGCGCGGCCTTCGAGGCCATCGCACCGGAAAAGGACGTCGACGGCGTCACGATGCACTCCTTCGGCGCGATGAGCTTCGGGCTGCCCGGCTTCGTATCGTGCACGCCCGGCGGAATCATGCGGCTGCTGGACGAGTACGACGTCGACCTCACGGGCCAACACGCCGTCGTGATCGGCCGCAGCGCGATCCTCGGCAAACCGGTCGGGATGCTCCTGCTCGCCAAGGACGCCACGGTGACGTACTGCCACTCCCGCACCGCGGACCTGTCCGCGGTCGTCCGGGAGGCGGACATCGTGATCGCGGCCGTAGGGCGGCCCCGGCTGATCCGTGGAGAAGACATCAAACCCGGCGCGGTGGTGATCGACGCCGGATACAACCCAGGCAACATCGGCGACGTGGACTTCGACACCGCCCGCACCCGCGCCCGCCTGATCACCCCTGTCCCCGGCGGGGTCGGGCCGATGGCCATCGCCGTCCTGCTGGCACAGACCGTCGACGCTGCCGCGAGACAACAGGGAGTCCCGGGACGCTGACGCCATCCTCGGCAGCGGACGGGACAGGGCGATCACCGGATCAGTGGGGAACGATCAACAGCCGACCGGGGGGAAATCCTCAAGAGGCCGGATCACGTATCGGTGTATCGCCCGCGGTGAACGCCCAAGGGGCCGAGCAGGGTGGCGTGAATCGGCTGGCCTGGTCCGCCGCCCACTCCGCTGTCAGCGCTGGGTTTGGGATGGTGTCGCCGTTTCTGATGGTGCGTCATCCATGGTTCGGTTCGGGCGGGTTGTGAGTTTCTTGCAGGGCGCACTCGGCCCAGATCGTTTTGCCTGCCGTGGTCTGGCGGGTGCCCCAGCGCTGGGAGAGCTGGGCGACCAGGAACAGGCCGCGACCTCCCTCGTCGAAGGTGCGCGCCCGGCGCAGATGCGGGGCGGTGGCGCTGGCGTCGGAGACCTCGCAGATGAGGGCCTGGTCGTGGATCAGCCGCAGCACGATGGGCGCGTATGCGTAGCGGATGGCGTTGGTGACCAGTTCGCTGATGACCAGCTCTGCGATGAAGACGGTGTCGTCCAGTCCCCATGCGGCCAGTCGGGCGGCCACGTTCTTGCGGGCCTCGGCGACGACAGCGGGGTCGGCGGGCAGATCCCAGGTGGCCACCCGGTCGGCGTCCAGCGCATGGGTGCGGGCGATCAGCAGGGCGACATCGTCGGCGGGATCATCGGGGAGCACGCTGTCCAGCACGTTGTCACAGATGCTCTCCAGCGGTCCGGCAGATCCCTCCAGGGCGCGGCGCAGCCGGCCAAGGCCCAGATCGATGTCTCGGTCCATGGATTCGACCAAGCCGTCGGTGAACAGCACGAGCAGGCTCCCCTCCGGCAGTTCCAGCTCGGTGGTCTCGAACGGCAGACCGCCCAGGCCCAGCGGAGGGCCGGCCGGTACGTCGATGAAGTCGACGGACCCGTCGGGGGTGACCATCGCAGGCTGCACATGTCCGGCACGGGCCAGACTGCAGTGGCGGGAGATCGGGTCGTACACCGCGTACAGGCAGGTGGCACCGGTCTCACCGGGAACGTCGCCGTCCTCGTCGCCTTCGTCGCCTTCCAGGTCCGCGGACCGGCTGATGACCAGGTCGTCCAGCTGGGTGAGGAGCTCATCCGGAGAAAGGTCGACGTCGGCAAGGGTCCGGACCGCAGTCCGCAACCCCGCCATCGCCGCGGAGGCATGGATACCGTGCCCCACGACGTCCCCGACGACCAGGGCGACCCGGGCGCCTGACAAGGGAATGACATCGAACCAGTCGCCGCCCACGCCTACCCGGGAGTCTGCGGGCAGGTAGCGGCTGGCGGCTTCCACCGCCGGCTGGCTGGGCAGTCGGTGTGGCAGCAGACTCCGCTGGAGGGCGACTGCCGTCGCGCGCTCGCGTGTGTAGCGGCGTGCGTTGTCCACACACACCGCCGCTCTGGCCACCAGTTCCCCGGCAAGGACCAGGTCGTCCTCAGCGAAGGGCTCGGGGCGTCCTCGGCGGGCGAAGACGGCCACGCCCAGGGGGTTCCCGCGGGCGCGCAGCGGCACAGCCATCACCGAGTCGATGCCGGGGTCGCGGGTCTGTCCGGCGGGGGGCGGGAGCTGCGTGACCCAGTGCTCGAAGTCGGCATTCCCCGCTCTGACCAGGGCAGGAACACCGCAGGCCAGAAGGCGGCCCGAGGGAGAGTCGTCCGGATGGGCCTTCACCGTCCCAGGCGTCACGGCGGTCGAGACGGCATCTTCGAGAGCGGTCTCCCATGCGACGCGTCGCAGCAGTACTCCCCCCGGGGCCAGGCGGGAGACCGGTTCCTCACTGCGAAGCACCGATTCCAGAAGATCGATGCAGGCGACATCGGCGAACCGCGGAACGGTCACCAGGGCCAGTTCCCGAGCCGTACGCTCCACATTCAGCGTGGTTCCGATCCGGGCGCCGGCCTCGTCCAGCAGGGCGAGCCTCTCCCGGGCCTGGTGCTGATCGGTGATGTCGAGAGAGCACACCCATGCACCCCGTACGCGGCCGGATTCGTCCTTGAGCGGGCATACGGTGAAGTCCCATGCATGAGCACGGGATTCGCCCGGCGCCCGCACAAACATCTGCGTGTTCTGCGGCTCACCGCTCGCCAAGGCGGCGAAGATCATTTCTTCGCCCTCCGTGTAGGCGGGACCCTGGAGGAACTCGGTCACCCGCAGCCCGCGCACTTCGTCCTCGCTGAGGCCGAGCAATCTGGCGGCCGTATCGCTGACCCTGAGCACTCGGCCCTCGGCGTCGTAGATCACGGAGAAGAAGACCGACTGGTTGAACGCCCACTCCGTGAGTGCCTGCTCCTCGCGCGGGCGGCGCTCAGCCCTTGAGGCGGCCATCAGGAACCACCGAGAGTTGCCGTTCTCCCCGGTCGTGGGAACGGCGAGCAGGTCCACGGTGACGCTGCCGCCATCCCGCTGTCGCAGCTCGATCTCGCGGCTCCACGGCGAGCGCGTGCCGAGAGCTTGCCTGGCTGTCTCGGACAACCGCCCGACCACCAGATCGGTCATGGAATGCCCTACGGCTTCGGAGGGCGAGTAGCCGAGCAGCCGCTCGGCGCCCGTGCTCCACTCGATGAGAACGCCGTGATCGTCCATCACGGCCACAGCGACGCAGGCCAACGCCGAGTCCCGATCGGTCGGGACTCCAGCCGGGGTGACGCCGTGCCCGTCCATGATCACTCGTCCGTTCTCAGGCGTATGCCCATATATACGACGATGGCACGACGGTAAGTTTAGTTCCGCCCTGTCTGTCAGACCATGTCCGCTTTGGTGCCGGATTTTATCCGGCTTGAACGGCTTGAACGGCTTGAACGGCTTGAACGGCTTGAACGGCTTGAACGGCTTGAACGGCTTGAACGGCTTGAACGGCTTGAACGGCTTGAACGGCTTGAACGGCTTGAACGGCTTGAACGGCGCAGTCGTCAAGGCGCTCGTGGTGTCCGAGGTGGCCGTCTGGCGGTCCTCACCTTCCTGCGGGGTTGAGGGGCTTCGCGAAGCAGCGGCTGGAGTCGTGGAAGCGGTAGTAGCCGAACTTCTCGCACGGCTCATAGCCGCTGGACGTGTACAGGCCGATCGCCTCCGGCTGCTGGAGCCCGGTCTCCAGGACCATGCGGATGCGCCCCGCCGCGCGCGCGTCGTCCTCAAGGGCGGTGAGCATGCGCCGCGCCAGTCCCCGCCCACGCATCTCCGCGATGACGTACATCCGCTTGAGCTCGGCGTCCCCGTCCTGGTTGCCCTCGTCGTTCTCGTCCTGGCTGCGCCAGCCGCCGGTGGCCACGGGGCGGTCCTGCTCGTCGTACGCGATCAGGTACACGCCGTTCGGGGGCTCGAAGTCGGAGGGGGTGAGGGAGGTGGCGTCGCCGCCGTCGCCGTAGCGCTCGTGGTACTCGGCCTGGACCTCGGCGTCGAGTTTGACGGCGTCGGGGTGGTCGAAAAGGACGCGACGTATATGCATGCCATTGATCGTATATCTATGAGGTGAGGGAAATCTAGACTCTGTCCAGTGTGCCGGTAGGGTGCGCGCGTGCTCACTGTGACCTCTGTGAATGTGAACGGGCTGCGTGCCGCTGCGAAGAAGGGCTTCGTGGAGTGGCTCGCGCAGACCGAAGCCGACGTGCTGTGCCTGCAGGAGGTGCGTGCCGAGCCGCAGCAGCTGCCGGAGCATGTGCGCACGCCGGACGGCTGGCACGCCGTGCACGCCCCCGCCGCCGCCAAGGGTCGCGCGGGCGTCTCCCTCTATTCCCGCCGCGAGCCCGACCGCGTCCAGGTCGGCTTCGGCTCGGCCGAGTTCGACACCAGCGGGCGCTACGTCGAGGCCGACCTGCCCGGCGTCACCGTCGCCTCCCTCTACCTCCCCTCGGGCGAGGTCGGCACCGAGCGGCAGGACGAGAAGGTGCGCTTCATGGGCGAGTTCCTGGCCTATCTGAAGGGCCTGCGCGAGCGGGCCGCCGCCGACGGGCGTGAGGTCCTGGTCTGCGGCGACTGGAACATCGCCCACCAGCAGGCGGACCTGAAGAACTGGCGCGGGAACACCAGGAATTCGGGATTCCTGCCGGAGGAGCGCGAGTGGTTGTCCCGCGTGTTCGACGAGTACGTCGACGTCGTGCGGGCGCTGCATCCGGATGTGGCGGGGCCGTATACGTGGTGGTCGTATCGGGGGCGGGCCTTCGACCATGACGCAGGCTGGAGGATCGACCTGGCTGTCGCGACGCCAGGGCTGGCGGGGCGCGCGGTCAAGGGATTCGTGGAACGGGCCGCCAGTCATGGGGAGCGGTGGTCGGACCACGCTCCGGTGACGGTGGTGTTCGAGACCTGAGGCCGTCCAGGCGGCGCCCGGTTGTCAGTGCCGGGTGCGAGACTCCCGGCATGGTCGAAGCGAACCCGAAAGCGGATCTGGCCCACTACCTGCAACTCGCCCGTGAAGCCCTGTTGTGGAAGCTCGACGGGCTCTCGGACTACGACATCCGCCGTCCTCTCACCCCTACCGGCACCAACCTGCTGGGGCTGGTCAAGCATGTCGCCGGTGTGGAGCTGGGGTACTTCGGCGACACGTTCGGGCGGCCGTTCTTCGGCGAGGATCCACCGCCCTGGTGGTACACGCAGGACTATGAGCTGAATGCGGACATGTGGGCCACGGCCGACGAGTCGCGCGAGGAAATCGTCGGGCTGTACCGCCGGGCATGGGAGCACTCCGACAGCACCATCGAGTCGCTGGCGCTCGACGCGGTCGGTCATGTCCCGTGGTGGCCGCAGGAGAGACGGGAGACGACGCTGCACCACATCCTGGTGCGCATGGTCGGCGAGACGCATCGCCATGCCGGGCACGCCGACATCGTGCGGGAGCTGATCGACGGGTCTGCCGGGTGGGTGAAGGGGAAGGACAACATGCCGCCGGGTGATCAGGCGTGGTGGGAGACCCATCGGCGTCGGCTGGAACGGGTGGCTCGGGAAGCCGGCAACCGCTGATCCCGTCGGCACCCAAGCACCCGCTCCGGCTGTACCCGCTCCGGCTGCACCTGTCTCCGGCTGTACCTGTCTACCGCTGCTTGCGCATCCTGCGGTCCATCGCCAGCGACAGTTCCGCCTCCACCACGCTCCGGGCCAGCGGGCGCAGGCGTTGCATGTCGTCCTCCGTGGCGTGGCGGAGGACCACGTCGGCGAAGAGTTCGGCGAGGGCGTCGACGTGTTCGCGTACCTGCTTGCCCGCTGCCAGGACCTCCGCCAAGGGGATGCCCTCGCGGACGAGGGTGGCCGACACGTCCAGGAGGCGGCGGCTGACGTGGACGATCTCGTCGCCGTCGGTGCCGAGGTAGCCCAGGTCCATCGCGGCGGCGAGGTTCTCGGGGGTGACCTCGCCCTCGAAGCGGGCGGCGAGTTCCTCGGGGGTGAGGTGGACCGGCTCCTCCTCGGTGGGGGCGTCGACGCCGAGTACGTCGGCCACGTCGCGGCCGTGTTCGAGGGCTTCCGCCAGTTCCGCGATGCCGTTGAGGGTGTGGCCGCGCTCCAGTAGCGCCGAGATCGTACGCAGACGGGCCAGGTGGTGGTCGTCGTACCAGGCGATACGGCCCTCGCGGCGGGGCGGCCGGATCAGCTTGCGTTCGCGGTAGAAGCGCAGGGTGCGGACGGTGATGCCGGCCAGGCGGGCCAGCTCCTCCATGCGGTACTCGCGTCGTCCTCCGTCTTCTGCCACGCCGGAAGCCTATGTCGTACCGCCGGTAGCTTTCCCCGCGCACGCCCCCTACCCATGAGTACGGTCCCTGGCCTACTCTCCCATTGCGCCAGTGCCCACTGGCATGGTCGCGAGCGGATGGGTGGAGGCGGGAGGCGGGATGGCCGAGCAGGAGCAGGAGCAGGATCGGGAGTACGAGCATGTGCGGGTGGCGGTGGTCGGGTCCGGGTTCGGCGGGCTCGGCGCTGCCGTACGGCTGCGGCGCGAGGGCGTCACCGACTTCGTCGTCCTGGAGCGGGCCGACAGCGTCGGCGGCACCTGGCGGGACAACAGTTATCCCGGGTGCGCGTGCGACGTTCCGTCCCATCTGTATTCGTTCTCCTTCGCGCCGAATCCGCACTGGCCCCGCACCTTCTCCGGGCAGCGGCACATCCGCGCCTACCTGGAGCATGTCGCCGACGTCTTCCGGCTGCGGCCCCACATCCGCTTCAACTCCGAGGTCAAGCGCATGACCTGGAGCGGCGAGCGGCTGTGCTGGGACATCGAGACGAGCGGCGGGAACCTGAGCGCGGACATCGTGGTCTCCGCCACCGGACCGCTGTCCGACCCGAAGATCCCGCACATTCCGGGGCTGGACTCCTTCCCCGGCAAGGTCTTCCACTCCGCCCGCTGGGACCACGACCACGACCTGCGCGGCAAGCGGGTCGCCGTGGTCGGGACGGGCGCCTCGGCCATCCAGATCGTGCCGGCCGTCCAGCCCCTCGCCGAGCGGCTCACCCTCTTCCAGCGCACCCCGCCGTGGGTGATGCCCCGCGCCGACCGGGCGATCAGCGGCGCGGAGCGCTGGCTGCACCGACAGCTCCCCTTCACCGCCCAGGCCCGCCGTGGACTGCTGTGGGGCATACGGGAGTTGCAGGTCCAGGCGTTCACCAAGCGCCCCCATGAGCTGGGGCTGGTGGAGCAGTTGGCCAGGCGCAACATGACCCGTGCCATCAAGGACCCGGCCCTGCGCGCCAGGCTCACCCCCGACTACCGCATCGGCTGCAAGCGGATCCTGCTCTCCAGCGACTACTATCCGGCGCTCGCCCGGCCCAATGTCGACGTGGTCGCGAGCGGGCTCAGTGAGATCAGGGGCGCCACCCTCGTCGCCGCCGACGGCAGTGCGGCCGAGGCCGACGCGATCATCTTCGGGACCGGCTTCCACGTCACGGACATGCCGATCACCGAGCAGGTGGTGGGCGCGGACGGGCGGACGCTCGCCGAGGTGTGGAAGACGGGGATGGAGTCGCTGCGGGGCACCTCGGCGGCCGGGTTCCCCAACTGGTTGTCGATCATCGGGCCCAATACGGGGCTGGGGAACTCCTCGATGATCCTGATGATCGAGTCGCAACTGAACTACCTGGCCGACTTCGTACGGCAGTTGAACGTTCTAGGCGGTCGTGTCGCCCTCGACGCCCGGACGGGCGCCGTGCAGGCATGGAACGACAAGGTCCAGGAGCGCATGAAGCGCACGGTGTGGAACACCGGCGGCTGCACCAGCTGGTACCTGGACGCCAGCGGCCGCAACACCACCGTCTGGCCGGGCACGACGACAGAGTTCCGGCGGGCGACACGGCGGGTGGATCTGAGGGAGTACGACGTCCTGCGCGTCGCGGCTGACAAGCGCGCGGAGGTGGACGCGTGAGCCGCCTGACACACGTGGCCTCCGGCCCGTACGCCCCGCCCGTCCCCGCCCGCGAACTCACCGCCGTCTCCGCCGACGGCGCCCGGCTGCACGTCGAACTGCACGGCCCCGACAGCGCCCCAGCGGTCGTCCTCGCCCACGGCTGGACCTGCTCGACCGCCTTCTGGGCGGCCCAGATACGCGAACTTGCCGTCGACCACCGGGTCATCGCCTACGACCAGCGCGGCCACGGACGCAGCCCGGCGAGCCGCGCATGCAGTACGGAGGCACTCGCCGACGACCTCGACGCCGTACTCGAAGCGACGCTCGCCCCGGGCGAGAAGGCGGTGATCGCCGGGCACTCCATGGGCGGGATGACGGTGCTGGCGTCGTCCGCGCGGGCGGGCTTCCGGAAGCATGCGGTGGCGGTGCTGCTGTGCAGCACGGGGGCGTCGCGACTGGTCGCCGAGTCGACGGTCGTACCGATGCGGGCCGGGCGGCTGCGGACCGCGCTGACCCGGCGGATCCTCGGCTCCCGGGCACCCCTCGGACCGGTCACGCCGCCGGCCCGGCGGATCCTCAAGTACGGGACGATGGGCCCGGCTTCGGCCCCGCACATGGTCGAGGCGTGCGCGCGGCTCGTGCACGCCTGTCCGCGCAAGGTGCGGTACGCCTGGTCGCAGGTGCTCGACCTGCTGGATCTCGCCCACGGTGTACGGGAGTTGACGGTGCCGACGGCCGTCGTCGTCGGTACGGCGGACCGGTTGACGCCGGTCGTGCACGCCCGCTCGCTGGTCGCCGCGCTGCCGAACTGCGTCGGGATCACCGAACTGCCGGGGCTCGGCCATATGACGCCGATCGAGGCTCCCGAGCTGGTCACCGGGAAGATACGGGAACTCGTCAGGACGTACGTGCAGGTGCAGGTGCAGGTCAAGGAGGGCGAATGAGCAGGGCCACCCTGGAGGGGCAGGTCGCCGTCGTCACCGGGGCCGCGCGCGGCGTCGGCGAGCTGCTCGCCCGGAAGCTGTCCGCGCGCGGCGCGAAGGTCGCGCTGGTCGGTCTGGAGCCGGACGCGCTCAAGCGGGTCTCCGAGCGGCTGCACGGTGACAGCGGCCACTGGCACGCCGATGTGACCGACCACGAGGCGATGGCGCGGGTGGCGCGCGAGGTCGAGGAGCGGTTCGGGAAGGTCGACATCGTCGTCGCCAACGCGGGCGTGGCGAGCGGCGGTCCGTTCGCGGACTCCGATCCGGACGCGTGGCGGCGGGTGATCGAGGTCAATCTCATCGGGTCGGCGGTGACGGCCCGCGCCTTCCTGCCGGTGCTGCGGGAGAGTCGCGGCTATCTGCTGCAGATCGCCTCCCTCGCGGCCATCACTCCGGCGCCGATGATGACGGCGTACTGCGCGTCCAAGTCGGGCGTCGAGGCGTACGCGCACAGTCTGCGCGCCGAGGTCGGCCACCAGGGCGTGAAGGTGGGGGTCGGGTATCTGTCGTGGACCGACACGGACATGGTGCGCGGGGCCGATCAGGACGACGTGATGCGGGAGTTGCGGCAGCGGCTGCCGTGGCCCGCCAACAAGACGTATCCGCTGGCGCCCGCGGTGGACCGGATCGTCGCCGGGATCGAGCGGCGGGCCGGCCATGTGTACGGGCAGTGGTGGCTGCGCGGGATGCAGGGGGTGCGGGGGTGTCTGCCGGGCGTCATCGGGGCGGTCGGGCAGCGCGAGGTGAAGCGGTTCGCCCATCGGCTGGAGGGCATGCGGACGGGGCTGGTCGGCGCGGGAGGCGCCGCCGATGAACAGGAGCGCGCTACACGGCGTAACTGATCGACATGCGGAGCGTCATACCGCGTGTGACGCTGGTCGAGCCCGATCCCCCTCACCCATTTCGGGAGTGAAACCACATGGGCATGAAGGACAAGTTCCAGGACAAGTCCGAGCAGTGGCAGCAGCAGGCCAAGGACAAGGCGCAGCAGGGCCGCCAGCGTGAGGAGCAGGGCCGCCAGCGTGAGGAGCAGGGCGGCCGGCGTGAGGAGCAGGAGCAGCAGCGCCATCAGCGCAGTGGCCGACCGCAGGACGAAGAGACGGAACGCCTCCGGCGGGAGGAAGAGGACCGTTTCAGCCAGGACTACGACGCGTAGCCGCTGCGCTCGGCTTCAGCCGTTGACGTGGGGTGCCCTGTGTTTTTGGGGCGCCCCACGTTTGTGTTTCGGCTTTCCCGCCGTGGGGGCTGGTCGCGCCCACGCGGCGGAGCCGCACATCGATACAGGCCCGCGCCCCTGGGCAGGACAGCGCGCCCCTTCTCAAGACCTGGGCGGCAGTTTTGGTCTTGAGCGGTCCGGTACGTGTGAGTAGTCGGGGGGCGTTGCCGGGGGGTTCGTTGTCAGCAGGTCCAGTGCCAGCCTCACCGCGTCGTCCAGTTGGGCGTGCCTGCCCTCCGCCCAGTCCAAAGGCGTGCGGAGGATCTCCAAGTCCGGGGTGACGCCGTGGTTTTCGATGGACCAGCCGTACGCGTCGAACCAGGCCGCGTTCATCGGGACCGTGATCACCGTGCCGTCGCCGAGGCGGTGGCGGCCGGTCATGCCGACCACTCCGCCCCAGGTGCGCTGGCCGACCACGGGGCCCAGCTTCAGGAGTTTGAAGGCCGCCGTGATCATGTCGCCGTCCGAAGAGGTCGCCTCGTCGGCGAGGGCTACCACGGGGCCTCTGGGGGCGTTCGAGGCGTACGACACCGGCTGGGCGTTTCTCGTCAGGTCCCAGCCGAGGATGGTGCGGGTGAGTTTCTCGACCACGAGTTCGCTGATGTGGCCGCCGGCGTTGCCGCGTACGTCGACGATGAGGGCCGGGCGGGAGACCTCCATGCGCAGGTCGCGGTTGAACTGGGCCCAGCCGGAGCCGCCCATGTCGGGGATGTGGAGGTAGCCGCACCGGCCGCCGCTCAACTCCCGGACCACCGCACGCCGTTTGGCCACCCAGTCCTGGTAGCGCAGGGGGCGTTCGTCGACCAGGGGGACCACGGCGACCCGGCGTGAGCGGCCTTCGCCCGCCGCCGGGATGAACGTCAGCTCCACCGTCGTACCGCCTGCCCCCGCCAGCAGCGGGTACGGGCCTGTCACGGGGTCGACCGGGCGGCCGTCCACGTGGGTCAGTACCGCGCCCTCGCGGATGCCGGTGCCGGCCAGCGGGGAGCGGGCCTTGGAGTCGGACGAGTCGCCGGGCAGGATGCGCTTGACCGTCCAGCCGCCGTCCCTGCGGACGAAGTTGGCGCCGAGCAGGCCCTGCCGGCGCTGGTAGTGCGCGGGGCCCTCGTTGCGGCGGGCGGCCGAGACGTAGGCGTGGGAGGTGCCGAGTTCGCCCACCACCTCGCGCAGCAGGTCCGCGAACTCGTCGGGGGACGCCACGCGCTCCAGCAGGGGGCGGTACTGGTCCAGCACCGCGTCCCAGTCGATGCCGCACATGGCCGGTTCCCAGAAGTAGGCGCGGATCAGGCGGCCCGCCTCCTCGTACGACTGGCGCCACTCGGCGACCGGGTCGGCCTCGTGCAGGATGCGGCGGAGGTCGATCCAGACCGTCGTGTCGCCGTCCCCTGATTCGGTGGAGGGGACGGCCCGCAGGTCGCCCTCGTCGACGACGACCAGCCGGGTGCCGTCGCCGCTCACCGCGAACCAGTCCAGGTGCCCGACCAGTTCGGACTTCGTCGCCTTGGTGATGTTGAAGTATTCGAGGGTGGGGCGGCCGGTCGTGTCGTCGGGATTGGCGAACGTCTCACCCAGCGCGCCCGAGATCGGCCAGCGCAGCCAGACCAGGCCGCCGCCCGCGACCGGATACAGCGCCGAGTACTTGGAGGCGGCGACCGGGAAGGGGGTGACTCTGCTTTCCAGGCCTTCCACTTCGACCGTCACCGCGCCGTCGCCGCCCTCCTCGTCCTCCACCGGGTCCAGGCCGCCCGCCGCCGGGCGGCCCTCCGGGTTCAGGGCGAAGGGGGAGGGGGTCGCCGAGGACAACGGGACCAGGTAGGGGCGGCAGCCGAGCGGGAAGGAGAGGTCGCCGGTGTGGACGTCGTACACCGGGTCGAAGCCGCGCCAGGACAGGAAGGCGAGGTAGCGGCCGTCGCGGGTGAAGACCGGGTTCTCGTCCTCGAAGCGGCCGTTCGTCACGTCGACGATGAAACGGTCCTTGATCCTCGCCATCTTGATCTGGCGCAGGGAGCGGCCGATGCCCGGGTGCGACCAGGTCAGCCAGGCTCCGTCCGGGGAGAACGCCAGGTCCCGTACCGGGCCGTTGATCGAGCGGATCAGCTCGGTGACTTCGCCACCCGAGTCCTCCGTCGCGTCGATGAGCAGGAGGCGGCCGTCGTGCGAGGCCATCGCCAGGCGCTCGCCCTGGGGGTCGCAGACCAGTTCCAGGACGCGGCCCAGCTCGCCGGAGGCGAGGCGGCGGGGCGCGCGGTCGCCCGTCGCTCGCGGCAGGTACGCGATCTCGACGGCGTCCTCGCCCTCCGCGTCCGTGACGTAGGCGACCTGCCCGACCTTGCCGAGCATCTCCGGGAGCCGGACCCGTACGCCCGGGGTGTCGGTGATCGTGCGGGCCGGGCCGTCGCGGTGGGTGAGCCAGTAGAGACTTCCGCGTACGATCACCGCGCTCGCGCGGCCCGTCTCGTCGACGGAGATGCCGTCGACGTGCTGGGCGGCGGGCACCTGGTACGTACGGCGGCCCGCCCGGGGACCGCTCAGGCGTACGTCGAGCCTGCGCGGCGCCGAGTCCGCGGTCAGGTCGTCGACGATCCACAGGTCGCCCGCGCACTGGTAGACGACGCGGGTGCCGTCGCTCGCGGCGTGCCGGGCGTAGAACGCGTCGTGGTCGGTGTGGCGGCGCAGGCCGGAGCCGTCGTAGGCGCACGAGTAGAGGTTGCCGACGCCCTCGTGGTCGGAGAGGAAGGCGATCCGGCCGCCGACGAACATGGGGGAGTCGAGGTGGCCGGCCAGGTCGGCGAGGAGCCGGTCGCCGTGCAGCCAGAGGCGGCCCATGGCGCCGCCGCGGTAGCGCTTCCAGGCGGCGGGCTCGTGCGGCGGGGTGCCGGTGAGGAGCAGGGTCCTGCGCTCGCCGTCGATGTCGGCGACCTGGATGTCGGAGACCGGGCCCCAGGGGAGCTTGCGGCCGGGGTCGCCGTCGAGGGTCACCTTGTAGGCCCAGGTGAAGTAGGAGAAGGGCTCGCCGTGGGAGGCGACGGCGAGGATCGTGCCGTCGGGGGTCCAGCCGCAGACGCGGGTGTCGGCGGAACCCCAGTAGGTGAGCCGGCGGGCCGGTCCGCCGTCCACGGGCGCCAGATGGAGTTCGGGGACGAGGCTGCGCCAGGTCGTGTACGCGATGTGGCGGCCGTCGGGCGAGAAGCGGGGGTGACCGGCCTTGGTACGGTCGACGGTGAGCCGCCAGGCGCGGCCGGGTCTGTCGAGGGGGGCCAGCCACAGGTCGTCCTCGGTCACGAAGCACAGCAGGTCGCCGCTGAGGTGCGGCAGGCGCAGATAGCTCACCTCCCCATGCTTTTCCGCTGGGTGGGCGCGGGCAACTCCTGAGAAATCTGTGGGCGTGACCCAGTGCACGTACGAAACGGTTTCGTTTCGAGGTTGCCTTGCGCTACATTCGTTGACATACGAAACCGTGTCGTTCGAAGCCGCGTTCTCGAAGCCGCGTCGCTCGGGCGAGGAGCAGGAGAAGGTGAGTGGCATGGCCGAGACCGCAACGGTGCGTCGCAGCCGGATCACGCCCGAGCGTGAGGCCGAGCTGTACGAGGCCGTGCTCGACCTGCTCCGCGAAGTCGGCTACGACGCCCTCACCATGGACGCCGTGGCCGCCCGCACCCGGTCCAGCAAGGCCACCCTCTACCGCCAGTGGGGCGGCAAGGCCGAGCTGGTCGTGAAGGCCATCCGGCACAACAAGCCCGGTGATTTCACCGTCGTCGACACCGGCTCGCTCCGGGGCGACCTGTACGCCCACCTGGAGCAGACGGACGACTCCGAGATGGAGCAGAACGCCGGGCTCATGCGCGGCCTGGCCATGGCGGTGCACCACAACCCCGATCTCCTGCAGGAGTTCCGGGAGAAGCTCATCCAGCCGGAGATGGCGGAGTTCGGCCGTGTGCTGCAACGAGCCGTCGATAGGGGCGAGATCCAGGCGGACAACCCGGCGCTGGGCTATGTGACGCACATGATGTTCGGTGCGTTCGTCGCCCGCGGACTGATCGAGGATCTGCCGCCGACCCGGGCCTTCCTCACCTCGTACATCGACGCGGTGGTCCTCCCCGCCCTCGGGGTACCGGCTGCCCAGTAACCCCCCGTTCTGCACAGCAAGCCCCACCTCTGTCCACCGGCGCTGACGCTGGGGTCGGCGATCGGGCGGTGGGTGGTCGGTGCACGCACCAGCGGGGTGAGGGCACGCGGGGGACGCCCGCGGACGCGGCCCGTGCCGGCCTGGATCAGCGTCTGACGGCCGGTGGTGGGGGCGCGGTCACATCTCACCTGCGTGCCGGGTCAGCCGTGCTGCGCCCGAGATACGTGACGGGCCCGGGGTCCGGCACCTCGATGTCGTGGAAGCCGAGACGGTCGTAGAAGGCTCTCGCGGGCGTGTTGGCGGTCAGCATCGACAGATGCACGGCCGGTACGCCCCCGCTGTGCAGCGCCCGCAGGAATGCCCGCATCAACTTCCGGCCGTAGCCGCGTCCTTGCCACTCCGGGAGCAGGTCGATGTGCAGATGGGCGGGGTAGTCGGCGACCTCCGGCAGCAGCAGCCGCTCGGGGCGGCGCAGCAGCGTGACGATCTCCTCGTCGAGCGTGCGCGGCGGACCGCTGGGCTCCGGATAGCGGCCGGCCACCATCGGCAGCCACTTCGCCCGGAAATCCTCGACGAAGCGCGGGGTGTCCGCGGTACCCAGGATGTAGCCGACGGCTCGTCCGTGCCCGTCGTCCAGAACGAAAGCCAGCTCCGGCTCCAGGTGGACGTACGGCTGCGCGAAGATCACCGGGAAGATGCCGGGGTCGGCGTAGTGGGGGCGGCTGTCCTGGCCGACATGGGCGGTACGAACGCAGATGTCGTCGAGGGCGTCGCGATCGGCGGGGCGGTAGCCGCGTACGGCGGGTGCGGCGTCGGGCGTCGAGGTCATCACCGCATGCTGCCGGTCCGGCGGCAGTCCCACAATGCCGCTGACGAGAGGGCCGGACGCGGTTTTCGGACGTATGTTGGCCGCATGGACCCCGTAAGCGGAAAGCACCACATCGGCTCGGAGACAGGGCGGCTACGGCTCAAGACCGGCCGCGCCGGGCTGGGCCGCAAGGCCGGTCATGATCTGACGATCGAGGTCACCCGGTGGTCCGCGGATGTCGTGGTCGATGTCGCAGATCCCGGGCAGTCGTCCGTGGTCGCCACGATCGAGGTCGACTCCCTGGAGGTACGGGAGGGAGCCGGCGGACTGAAACCGCTCACGGACGACGACCGGGCGGACATCAAGCGGACGATGAGGGAGAAGATCCTTCATTCCGCGGAGCATCCGCGCATCACCTTCACATCGACCGAGGTCGCAGGCGCCCCGCACGCCTTCACCGTGACCGGGGACCTCACGATCATGGGCACGACCCGACCGATCACCATCGAGGCGGGCCTGGACGGCGAGGGCGGTGTGCACGGCACCGCCACCCTCGTCCAGAGCACCTGGGGCATCAAGCCGTACAAGGCGTTCGCCGGCACCCTGCGCCTGGCGGACGAGGTCCACATCGAACTCGACGCCACGGGACTGACCGGCACCGGCGGTGCGGCGGCGGGGTAGCCCTCCCACCGCCCGCACCGTTCTCCTGCTGACGCTCTCACCCCAGCGTGAGCCATCGGATGCCCAGTCGGCTGACGTCCGCTGCTTCCTCCCTGGTGATCGGCTCGCGCCCCGTCGCCTTGCGCAGGAAGCGGAGCTGACCCCAGCCCAGCTTCTCCAGTGCCGCCGCCTCAGCCGCCGCCTCATCCGGGCCGAGCAGAAGGTCCTGCAGCAAATCCGCGGCCTGGGACGTCAGCCACGGCTCGCGCCCCAGGGCGTCGGCCAGGTCCAGGCCGTGCACGGCGACCTCAACCACGCGCGTCAGCAGAAACTCCGACAGGAGCATCGGATCGCCGTGCCGGGTGCGCACCACACGCCCTTCGGGCTCGGCCCGGCACAGTCGGTCGACCTGTTGCCGGGTGGCGTCGAAGTCGGCGGCGAGCGCGGCACCACTGAGCTGCTGGGCCGCATGATCTTGGGCCAGAGCGATCCGAGCCGCGTTGGTGTCCGGAGCGAAACGGCCGTCGGGCCGGTAGTACCCCACCGCCGAGACCTCGGCACGAGTCGGTGCCGGCCCGGCCAGCATGCCCGGCAGCCACGCAATCACCACCCGGACATGAGCCAGCAAGTCGCTCACCGTCCACGGTGCACACCGCGTCGGCAGCTGCCACTCCGCCGCCGAGACCCCGGTCATCGCCTCCGCGAGCTGCCCCGCCTCCAGACGAAACGCTTCAACTACCCGCCCCTGATCCATGCCGCTCAAGCTACCGGCCTGTTCTTGCTGCGCACTGCTTACCGCTCTCCTCAGCCCCGCCTCCCGCTCGTCTTCAGGGCAGCCCCGCCGCGCCCGATGCGGTCAGCGGCACGCTCCGCTGGTGCGGGACGGTGATGCCGGAGAGGTCGTGTGTCCGCATGCTGTTGCGGTCGGCGGGGGAGCGGCCGAAGGCGTGGTGGGGCCAGAGGCCTCCGGCGACGCGGCGGCTGCGTTCGCTCCACTCGCGGGCCGGGTCGGTGCCGCACTTGTAGTAGTTGAGGGCGTAGCCGCCGGTGTAAATGCGCAGGAGGGAGAAGCCGCCCGGGTAGTCCTTCACCGCGCTGACTTCCTGCTGGGTGACGTGCGGTGCGCGCATCAGGACCGTGCGCTTGTTGCGGTGGGTGTGGCCCGCGTGGTGGAGGAAGACGCCCGGCGAGGCGGCGTACGCGTCGACGATCGCCCGGGCCTGGCGGCGGTCGAGGCGCTGTCCCCGCCCCATCGGGAAGACCGAGTCCCGCACGGTCAGCGGGTGATGGCCGAAGACGAGCGTGGGCTGCTCCCGCTGCTCCCGCAACCGCGCCCGGAACCAGGACAGTTGCTCGTCCCCGAGCCCGCCCGCGTCGCCGCCGTTGCCCTTCTTCTCGTAGGTGTCGAGCCCGATCAGCCGCAGTCCGCCCAGGTCGTGGACGAGAAAGCCGGGGCCCGCGCCGTCCAGGAAGCCGTCGCGGAAGGTGTCCCCGGCGGGCCCGGCGCGGTCGTGGTTTCCGCGTACGACGAAGTAGTCCCGCCCGTGGACGCCGAAACCGTCCAGGATCCGCCTCGCCTCGGTCAGGTCCCGCGGGGCGCCGCCCGCCGAGATGTCCCCGGCGGCCAGCAGCACGTCCGCCCCGCGCCGCCGCGCCTCCTCGACCATGGCCCGGCCCATGATCTCCGGATACGGGGCGAGCCCGGGATGCTGCGAGATGCCGCGCAGCATCGGCATCCCGGCCACCAGGCCGGCGGTGGTCTCGCCGAGGTGCAGGTCGTTGCAGAGAGCGATCGACATCACATGGCGGCCGGGCGGCGGCTGGGGCGTGGTGAAGGAGTACGGTCCGCCGCGCGAGCCGATGCCGTGCAGGTTGGTGCCGACGGCGTTGCCGCGCACCAGGTGCAAGGGTGTGGGGGTGGCGGCCGTACCGCGGGAGCGGGCCTGGTAGTAGTACGTCTGGCCCGGCTCCAGGCCGGTGATCTCCACCTGGTGGTGCGCGGTCAGGCGGCCTTCGGACGCGGTGCGGTTCAGGCGGCCGGGGTGCGTGCCGTAGACGACCTCGCCCTCGGTGAAGGCGGGCAGCATATGGCCCCAGCCGTCGTCGGTGCCGGGGATGCCGGTGAACCAGGTGATGATCGCGCGGTCCTCGGTCAGGGTGACCAGTTCGAGGTGTACGGCGGCCAGCGCGTCGGGGTGGTGGGGGAAGGCGTGCCGTGCGCGCTGAGCGCGCGTGATGGCACCGCGCAGCAGAGCGGGCGCCAGGAGTGCGCCGGAGCGCATGACGTCGCAGGGACTGGGGAGGGCGGCCAGGACCGCCAGGGGAGCGGAGAGGCAGCAGCGCATACTGCAGTTTGTGCCCTGTTGGCGTTGACTGCGGCGGTTTTGTCGGCAGCGTCATACGGTCCGGTGTGCGACATCCGTCACTATCACCGGTTTCGCTGGGGTCTGCCAGAACTCCGACCCGCCGCATGGATGCGTCCGTACGCCGGAAGGAGCACCCTGGAAGCAAGTGTTCCGGAGGTGATCGTCATGATGCACACCACAGTGGGATGGCATGTCGAGCTGGAGTTCCAGGAGGACGACACCCACACCCGGGCGGCCGCGCTGGTGCGCTTGCCCGACGGCACCGAAGTACGGGCCCAGGGTCACGCCACGCGCCACCACACGGACCCCAATCAGCCACGGGTCGGCGAGGAGATCGCCGCGGCTCGCGCACTCAACGAACTCGCCATGCAGATGCTGACCAAGGCGCACACCGAGATCGATACGGCGTCAGGGCGCACTTCGCATCCGATTCACGTCTGATCAGGGAGATACATCGATCAGGTACACCGATCAGGTACACCGGTCCGGGCGGGCTCACACGGCTGAGGGAAATCGGCCCGCCCGAGCGGGTCCGGGCGGATCGAGGGGGCCGCGGGGCGTCACGATCGCGGCATGACTGAGCGATCCATCGACACGGGGCGATCCATCGGTACGGGGCGATCCATCAGCCGGCGCGGCGCGCTCGGCACCGCAGCGGCCGCGGGACTGGCCGCCTTCTTCCCGGCCGCGAGTCCCGCCCACGCCGCCGTACCCCTGCGCAGCGGGCTCTACACGATCTCCCGCTTTCAGTGGCAGTTCCTCACCCTCAACGAAGCCGAAGGGGCTGTCGTGCTGCTGCCGGAGGGCATCGGCGGCGGCCAGGTGTGGGAGGTCCAGGTCCTGGCCAACGGCAACACGACCGTCCGCAACGTCAAAGAAGGCAGCTACCTCGGCTATGCGCGCAGCCGGGAGATCCGCAAGCGGGTCATGGGACACGCCGTCCCCGTCGAGTGGTCCCTCGACAAGACCGCGAACGGCCATCACCTCAAGGCCCCCGGCACCGCGCTCGCCCTGGACGGCAGCCCGCTGCGGATCTACCCGCCGCACATCGACCTCACCGCCCTGCGCCCCGAGGACCCGGCCCAGGTCTGGCAGTTCCGCGCGACCTCCCTGTCCTCCAGGCCCTGAGCGGCGGCACTTCCCGCGGAGCGCTTACCCGGCCGTCGCCTGCCGTACCGCCCGCACCAGCGCCTGCGCTCGGGGATCCGCGGTCACGCTCTTGCGGAAACCGTTCGTGACATAGCCGAGGGCGATGCCCGTGCCGGGGTCGGCGAGGCCGAGGGCGCCGCCGCGGCCCGGGTGGCCGAAGGAGGCGGGGGTGAGCAGCGGGGAGGCGGCGCCCTGCAGCATGTAGCCGAGACCGAAGCGGGTGTGGACGACGAGGGTGCGGTCGGGGCCCGCGGACCGCTCGCCCCGGGCCAGCTCCACCGTCTCCGGCGTGAACAGCCGTGTCCCGCCGTCCACTTCGCCGATGAGGGACGCGTAGAAACGGGCCAGGCCGTCGGCGGTGGCGATGCCGTTGGAGGCGGGGAGGACGGCGGCGCGGTAGGCGGGGTCGTTCTCATCGGGCTGCGGGGTGATCGCGGCGAAGGCGCGGCGGGTGAGGGAGTCCGGGTCGGCGTAGGCGTCCGACACCGCACGCTTCGGCCGGATCCTCAGGCCGCCCGCCCGATCCGGCGTCTCGACGCGGCCCACCCGCCCCACGCGCGGTATCTCCCCGTCGGGCAGCCCGATCCACAGGTCCGCCCCGACCGGCCCCGCGATCTCGTCCGCGACCCACTCGCCGATCGACCGCCCGGTGACCCGCCGGACCAGCTCGCCGGTCAGCCAGCTGTACGTCTGCGCGTGATAGCCGTGGTCCGTCCCCGGCTCCCACACCGGCGCCTGCGCGGCGACCGTCTCCGCGCCGAGCACCGGATCGGCGGCCTGCGCCGGCGTCAGCGGCCGGTCCAGCACGGGAACGCCCGCCCGGTGCGCGAGCAGCTGCCACACCAGCGTCCGCTCCTTGCCCGCCGCCTTGAACTCCGGCCAGTACTCACCCACCGGCGCGTCCAGGTCCAGCTCCCCGCGCTGATGCAGCAGCAGGAGTACGGCGGCGGCGACGCCCTTGGTCGCCGAGCGCACGATCTGCGCGGTGCCTTGAGTCCAGGGCTCGGTCCCGTCTGTGCCGTCGACGTTCTTGGCGCCGCCCCACAGGTCGACCACCTTGTGCCCGTCCCGGTAGACGGCGACGGCCGCGCCCCGGTCGCCGAGCATCTCGAAGCCGGCCGCGAACGCGTCCCTGACCGGCTCGAAGCCCTCGGCCACCGCACCGTGCACGTCCACGCCCGTACTTCCCTCCGGATCGCCTGCGACAGTGGGTGCAACACCCGCCGGAAGCCTGCGATTCCTTCGTCGCCTCAGCCCAGGAGGTCAGCCCAGGAGGATCGCTACGTCGATGTTGTCGCGGGTCGCGTTGGAGTACGGGCACACCTCGTGGGCCGCGTCCACCAGCTTCGCAGCGATGTCCGCGTCGAGCACCGGGAGCGAGACGCTGAGGGCGACCGCGAGGCCGTAGCCGCGCTGCCGGTTGGGGCCGAGACCGACCTTCGCGGCGACCGTCGAGCCGCGCAGGTCGTAGCCCTCGCGGCGGCCGACCAGGACCAGCGCGTTGTGGAAACAGGAGCTATAGCCGGCCGCGAACAGCTGCTCCGGGTTGGTGCCGTTGCCGTCGCCGCCCAGTTCGGGCGGCATCGCGACCTTCAGCTCGATCTGACCGTCCTGGCTGGTGACATAGCCGTCCCGGCCGCCGTGGGCGGTGGCCTCGGCGACATAGACGATCTTCGTCGGACGGCTGTCGATACGGCTGTCGGGACGGGTGTCGGCATCGGTGCCGTCGATCATGGCGGGACCTCCCAAGTGCATCGCGCACAAGGTACTCGCCAGTAACGGCGGGTGCGGTCAGGAGGGGGAGGAAACCCGCGGTTACCGAAGCTCAGCGGGAGCGCTCGGCCGCGGCCCGCGCCCGTTGCGCGAGCTGCCACAACTCCCCGCGGAGCCGGGTGACCTCCGCGCCGCCGAGCTGGGTGGCCGTGAGAAGCGCGCCGGGTATGCACACCGCGCGTTCCCTGAGTTCCGCTCCGCGCTCCGTGCACGCGACGACCACCGAGCGCTCGTCGCGTGCCGCGCGCTCCCGGCGCACCACCCCCGCGCTCTCCAGCCGCTTGAGCAACGGGGACACCGTGCCGTAGTCGAGCCGCAGCGCCGCCGCCAGCTCCTTCACCGTGGTCTCGCCGCGCTCCCACAGCACCAGCAGCACCAGGTACTGCGGGTAGGTGAGCCCCAGTTCGTCGAGGAGCGGACGGTACATGGCCGTCACCGCGTGCTGGGCGGCGTACAGCGCGAAGCACAGCTGCTCGTCCAGCAGCAGCGATCCGGCGTCCTCTTGGTTCGTCACGCGCCCATTGTTCCGGACGACCGCGGACGGCCGTCACGGAAACGCGTTACGGCCCTACCGGCGCCGTGGCCACCGACCGCGGGTCGAAGCCGAACGGCAGCTCCAGGCGGTGCGCCCGCATCAGCTCCTCGTCGGCGAGCAGCTCGCCCGTCCTGCCGTCCGCCGCGATCACGCCCTCACTCAGGATCAGCGAACGGGGGCACAGCTCCAGGGCGTACGGCAGGTCGTGCGTGACCATGAGCACGGTCACGTCCAACGAGCGCAGGATGTCCGCCAGTTCGCGGCGGGAGGCGGGGTCGAGATTGGAGGAGGGCTCGTCGAGGACGAGGATCTCCGGCTCCATCGCGAGCACGGTCGCGACGGCGACCCGGCGACGCTGGCCGAAGGAGAGGTGGTGCGGCGGGCGTTCCCTGAACTCCGCCATGCCGACCAGCTCCAGCGCGTGGTCGACGCGCGCCTCCAGCTCGGCCCCCTTCAGCCCGGCCGCCGCGGGCCCGAACGCCACGTCCTCCCGCACGGTCGGCATGAAGAGCTGGTCGTCCGGATCCTGGAAGACGATGCCGACCCGGCGCCGGATCTCGGCCATGTGCTGCTTGCCGACGGGCAGTCCGGCGACGTGCACGCTGCCGGTTCCGCCGGTCAGGATGCCGTTGAGGTGCAGGACGAGCGTCGTCTTGCCGGCGCCGTTCGGCCCCAGCAGCGCGACCCGCTCGCCGCGCGCGATGGAGAAGTCCACGCCGAACAGGGCCTGATGGCCGTCGGGGTAGGCGAAGGCGAGGCCCGAGACATCGAGAGAAGCGGTCACAGCGTCCATCCCAACAGGCATACGACAAGGGCGGTGAGGGGCAGAGCGAGAGCGTACGACCACTGCGTCCGGTCCGCGGTCACCTCGTCGATCACCGGCATCGAACCGGCGTACCCGCGGCTCACCATGGCCAGATGCACCCGCTCGCCGCGTTCGTAGGAGCGGATGAACAGCGCGCCCGCGGACTTCGCGAGCACGCCCCAGTGCCTGACCCCGCGCGCCTCGAAGCCCCGCGACTCCCGGGCGATCCGCATCCGCCGCATCTCGTCCGCGATGACATCGCCGTACCGGATCATGAAGGACGCGATCTGCACCAGCAGCGGCGGCAGCTTCAGCCGCTGCAGCCCCAGCAGCAGTTCGCGCAGCTCGGTGGTGGAGGCGAGCAGTACGGAGGCGGCGACGCCCAGGGTCCCCTTGGCGAGCACGTTCCACGCGCCCCACAGCCCGCTGACGCTCAGCGAGAGCCCCAGCACCTCGACCCGCTCGCCCTCCGCCACGAACGGCAACAGCACCGCGAACGCGACGAACGGCACCTCGATCAGCAGCCGCTTCAGCAGAAACCCGGCGGGCACGCGCGCGATGTACGCGACCGTCGCGAGCAGCACGGCGTACAGCCCGAACGCCCACATCGCCTCCCGCGGCGTCGACACGACGACGACCACGAAGGCGAACACCGCCGCGAGCTTGGTGTGCGGCGGCAGGGCGTGCACGGGCGAGTGCCCGTGCCGGTAGAGCCGGTGTGCGTGTCCCGCCCCCATGTCAGACGCTCGTGCCGACGCTCGTACTGACAGGAGAGGCGGCGTCGCTCGTACGACGCCGGCGCACCGCCCAGAAGACGCCGGTACCGGCGACCACGGTCACGCCCACCCCGATCACGCCCGCCAGCCCCCCGGACAGGCGGGCGTTGTCGATGTTCTCGATGCCGTAGTCGGCGAGCGGCGAGTCGGCGGCGGCGTGCTCCTCGGTCTTCTGGTCGATGCCCTTGTCGGCGGCGACCTTCTCCAGGCCGTCCGGGTCGGCGGACGCGTAGAAGCTGACGAACCCGGCCAGCACCAGGGAGGTGACCAGACCGCCGATCCACACCTTGCGGTGGGAGGTGCGCGCGGCCACGGCGACCTCGGGCGCGGGCGCGTCGACGAGCTCGCCGTTCACCCGCAGCTTCAGGCGCTGGCGCAGGTCGCGCGCGCCGTAGACGAGATCCGGGCGTACGGCGATGACGGCGCCGACCGTCAGCGCGGTGATCGCGGCCTCGCCGATGCCGATCAGGATGTGCACGCCGACCATGGCGGTGGCGACCTTGCCGATGGAGACGTCGGTGGTGCCGCCGATCCAGTACAGGAGCGTGAAGGCGAGCGCCGAGGCCGGCACCGAGACGAGGGCGGCGACGAAGGAGGCGGCGGTCACGGTGCGGCGGGTGCGCGGCAGGAGCTTGACCAGGGCGCGGAAGACGCCGTACGCGACGACCGTCGTGACGATCGCCATGTCCGTGATGTTCACGCCGAGCGCGGTCAGGCCGCCGTCGGCGAAGAGGATGCCCTGCATGAGCAGGACGACGGAGACGCACAGGACGCCGGTACAGGGGCCGACGAGGATCGCGGCGAGCGCGCCGCCGAGGAGATGGCCGCTGGTCCCCGCCGCGACGGGGAAGTTCAGCATCTGTACGGCGAAGATGAACGCGGCCACCAGGCCGGCCAGCGGCGCGGTGCGCTCGTCGAGCTCCCGGCGCGCGCCGCGCAGGGACACGGCGACCGCCGCCGCGGCGACGGCTCCGGTCACCGCGGAGGTGGGGGCGTCTATGAATCCGTCAGGTACATGCACCGTTCGATGATAGTGGCTTGTTGCGAATACCTTGCAAGAGCGAGTGGCTCGTACATCCGTACATCCGCTACGTGAGATGTACGGGGCCGGAGGGCGTAATCCGCAGAATATGGGACATTGGAGGGGAAGCGGATGCGCGATTTCCGCATAGGTTACGCAGCGTGAGAGGGCCGTCCGATGTCTGCAGTCGAACAGTACGCACGAGCCCATATCGTCACGGACGCGCCCATCGAGGACAGCGACACGATTCCGGTGGTCCTGCGCTACGACCCCGAGGCCGACCCGCGTTCGGTACGGGTCGGCCTGCCGGGCAGCTCGCACGAGTGGACGTTCTCCCGGGCCCTGCTGGAGCAGGGGCTGCGGGCGCCGGCCGGTACGGGGGACGTACGGGTGTGGCCGTGCGGGCGGGTGCAGGCCGTGGTCGAGTTCCACTCGGCGAAGGGCGTTTCGGTGGTGCAGTTCGAGACGAAGGCGTTGATGCGGTTCCTGCGGCGGACGTATTTGGCGACGCCGGTGGCGCGGTAGGCGCTGCCGGTTGCGCGCGGGGAGGTGCCGCGGTAGGCCGTTGTGCGTCTGCGGGCTCGTTGTGGCTGGTCGCTCCCCCAAGTTCTCGGCTTCGCTCGAACCCGGGGGGACCCCCATCGCGGCGGAGCCGCATATTGATACAGCCCCGCGCCCCTTATGGGGCGCCCAGCTTCAGCAGGTCCGCCACGATCGGGCCCGCCGTTTCGCCGCCGTGGCCGCCTGCCTGGACCACGCCCGCGCCCGCGAGGTCGTCGCGGTAGGCGGTGAACCAGCCGTTGGGCTTCTGCTGGCCGTCGACCTCGGCGGAGCCGGTCTTCGCGCCGACGTCGCCGGTGACGCCGGACATCGCCTCCGCCGCCGTGCCGTAGGCGGCCGTGTACGACATGAGTTCGCGCAGCTGGGACACCGTGGCGGCGGACATGGTGCGGGAGGCGGTGGCGAGCGTGCGGTTGTCGACGTCCGGGGAGACCAGGTACGGCTGGCGGAAGACGCCCGTCTGGATCGTCGCCGAGACGGAGGCCATGTTCAGCGGGTTCATGCGGACGCCGCCCTGACCGATCAGCGAGGCCGCCATCTGGGCGTCCGACTGGACCGGCACGGAGCCGTCCATGGAGGGGACGCCGATCGCCCAGTTGTCCATGGACAGGCCGAAGACCTCCTGCGCCTGCCGGGTCAGGTCGTCGTCCGCCAGCTCCGGGGCCTGGCTGATGAAGGCCGTGTTGCAGGAGCGGGCGAAGCTCGTCTTGAAGGTGCCGCCCTTGATCTGGAACTTGTCGTCGTTCTGGAACTTCCAGCCGCCGTACGTGAAGTACTTCGGGCACGGATGCGCCTCGTCCGCCGACGCGAGCCCCTTCTCGATCAGCAGCGACGAGGTGATGACCTTCATCGTGGAGCCGGGCGCGAGGGAGCCCTGGAAGGCCGTGTTGAAGCCGTGCGAGGCGTTGGCGGCGGCGAGGATCTCGCCGGTCGACGGGCGCAGCAGGACGACCGACGAGTTCGCCTTCTTGGCCACCTCCGCCTCGGCGGCGGCCTGGAGTTCCGGGTCCAGCGTCGTCTCGACCGTGCCCGGGGTGCCCTCGCTGAGTTCGAGGACCGTCTCGTCGGAGAGGTCCTTGGCCTTGGACGCCTTGCCGCGGATCACCCGCAGCTCGATGCCCGCCTTGCCGCCCGCGATCTTGCCGTACTTCTCACGCAACCCGTCCAGCGTCGTGCCCAGCGACGGGTACTCGGCGGTCGTGATCTCCCCGCCGTCCCGGTCCAGGGCCTTGACCGGCGGGGTGCCGGACTCGCCGGTGACCAGGGTGTCGCCGTCCGCGAGATCCGGGTGGACGACGGCGGAGTGCCAGTCGACGTAGGGCTTGCCGTCCTCGGCGTCCCGGACGACGGTGAGCGAACTGCCGTACGTCAGCGGCTTGCTGGTGCCCTTGTACGACACCGTCCCCTTCACGGTGAAGGGCACCTTGTCGCCGGTGCGGGCGCCCGCGGTGAGGGTGACGTCCTCGATGTGGGCGTCCTTGGTGTAGCCGGTGAGCAGGGCGGTGGCCGCCGTGGAGTCGTTCGTGGCGGCCGCCGCCGTGGTCACCTTGCCCTGCTGCCAGGCCGTGAGGAAGGTACGGGCCGCCGTGGTGACCTCGGTCGCCGACAGCGGGCCGGTCTTGACGGCCTTCTCGTCGGCGCTCGCCGCCGTCGGGGTCGTACGGTCGTCGGCCGCGGCCCCGCCGCCGTACAGCGCGTAGACGCCCACTCCGGCGCCGGCCACGACCAGCGCGATCGTCCCGCCGATGACGGCGGGTTTCTTCGTGCTCCGTCGCTCGGCGACGCGCCTTCTCGTTCCCACAGCTTCCGAATCCTCCGCGAGTCCCCAGGGTCCCCGTTGCCCTCGTGCACCTCATCAACGACGGCAACCACCCTAGAGTCCCGTCCTGTGGGGGTGAGTTCCTCCGCCCGTTCAGCCGCCGGTCCGTAGCACAGCTGCGACAATCGGTCCGGCCGCGTCGCCGCCGTGCCCGCCCTCCTCGGTCATGGCCGCGGCCGCGATGTCGTCCCGGTACCCGGTGAACCAGCTATTGGACGTCTGCTGCCCGTCGACCTCGGCGGAGCCGGTCTTCGCACCGACGCTGCCGGTCAGCCCGGACATCGCCTCGGCCGCGGTGCCGCTGGTCGCGGTGCGGTTCATCATGGCGCGCAGCTGGCCGACGGTTTCCGCGGACAGGCCCCGCGCGCTTGCCAGTTCACGGCCGTCGAGCTTCTGCGGCACGATGACCGGCTGCCGGAAGGTGCCCGTGATCGAGGTCGCCGTGACGGACGCCATGTTCAGCGGGCTCATCTGGACCTGGCCCTGGCCGATCATGTTGGCCGCGGTGTCCGGTCCGCCGGACGCGGGGACCCGGCCGTCGAAGGACGGGACGCCGACCTTCCAGTTGTCCTTGCCGAGCCCGAACCGGTCCTCGGCCTCCCTGGTCAGGGAGTCCACCTCGACCTCGTCCGCGTACTTCACGAACGCCGTATTGCAGGAGCGGGCGAAGCTCTCGGAGAGGGTCGCGTTCTCGTTCGGGTCCATGCCCTCGATGTTGTGGAAGGTCTGGCTCTGCCAGACCGCCTCGTCCGGGCAGGAGGCCGGGCCGTTCATGTCGGTGATCCCGTTGTCTATGAGCGTGGCCGCGCTGACGATCTTCATCGTGGAGCCGGGTGCGAGCTGCCCGAGGAAGGCCGCGTTAAAGCCGTCCTCGCGGTTGTTGGCCACCGCGAGCACCTCTCCGGTACTGGGCTTGACGGCGACCACGGACGATTCGGCATGGTCCTTCACCGCCTTCTCGGCCGCCGCCTGGGCGCTCGCGCTGAGCGTCGTCGGCAGCCGGCCCGCCTTGCCCTCCGCGAGGGTCAGCAGCGAGGTGTCGGCGGCTTCGGCGGACTCGTGCCGGATCGCCAGCTCGATGCCGGGTGTACCGCCCGCCTGCTCGCCGTACTTGCCGCGCAGTTCGTCCAGGATCGGGCCGAGCGAGGGGTACTCGTCCTCCGTCAGCACGGTCCCGTCGCGGTCCACGGCCTCGATGGGCGGGCTCGCCGCCTCACCCGTGACGAGCGTGTCGCCCCGCTGCAGTTCGGGGTGGACGACGGACGGCTGCCAGTCGACCAGCGCCTTCCCGGTGGTCTTCCCGCGCACCACGGTGAGGGTGCTCCGGTACGTCAGCGGCTTGGACTTCCCCTCGTACGACACCGTCGCCTTCACCGTGAACGGCACGGTCGCACCGGTCGCCGCGCCGGGGGTGATCTTGACGCCGGTGATGTGCGCGGCCTGCCCGTAGGCGGTGAACAGCGGCTCGGCCACCGCCTCGTTGTTGGTGAGCGCCGCCGCGGTCGCCGCCTGCCCCTTCTCCCAGGCCGCGAAGAACTTCTCCGTCGTCTCCTCGACCTCGTCGCCGCTCGGTGGCCCGGTTCTCACGGCCTCCGCGTCGCTCGCCCCGATACCGCTGTCGCCGTTCACCGCGGACACGATGTTGAAGGCGCCGTACCCCGCCCCTCCCACCATCACCGCGAACACACTGCCGATGACGGTGGCCTTGACCCCCTTGCGCATGGATGCGCTCCCTCCCCGTACGTATGTCCCTGCACTGTAAGTGGACGGAGAGGAAGCTGTGCGGGGAGTTACCGAACTGGCTGGACCATGGCTAGACCCAGGTATCCAGCCACATACGTGAACGCCAGTCGTCGATGGGGATCGCCGTGCCGGTGAACAGCGGCCAGAAGTAGATGAAGTTCCAGGCGATCAGCAGCACCAGTACGCCCACGCCCGTCGCGCCCGCGACACGGCGGGCGTCGCTGGATCCCGGTGGGCCGACGACGGCGCCGAGCATCATGGCGACGGCGAGGCAGAGGAACGGCAGGAAGACGATGGCGTAGAAGAAGAAGATCGTGCGCTCCTGGTACATGAACCAGGGCAGGTACCCGGCCGCGATACCGCAGGCGATGGCGCCCGCGCGCCAGTCGCGGCGGAAGAACCAGCGCCACAGCACGTACAGGAGCGCGAAGGCGCCCACCCACCACAGCAGCGGAGTGCCGATCGCCAGCACCTCGCGCGCGCACTTCTCGCCCGCGTCGGCGGGGCAGCCGTCCTGTCCGGGTGCGGGGGACTCGTAGAAGTACGACACCGGGCGGCTGTCGACGATCCAGCTCCACGGGCTGGACTGGTACGTGTGCGGCGAGGACAGGCCCACATGGAAGTCGTACACCTGGTGCTCGTAGTGCCACAGGCTGCGCCACCAGTCCGGGAACAGCCAGGACCAGTCGCTGTTCCTGCCGTCGGTCGCGGCCCAGTTGCGGTAGTAGCCGCCGGTGCCGTCCGTCGGGGAGAGGATCCAGCCGAGCCAGGAGACGATGTACGTGACCACGGCGACCGGCACCGTCGACAGGAACGTCCAGCCCAGGTCGCGCCGGAGCACCGCCTGGTACGGGTGGCGGGCACCGGCCACCTTGCGGGAGCCGACGTCCCACAGCACGGACATCACGCAGAACGCCGCGAGGACGTAGAGGCCGTTCCACTTGGTGCCGACGGCCAGGCCCAGCATCAGGCCGGCCAGCAGCCGCCAGGGACGCAGGCCGAACCTGGTGTTCTCCGCCGTGTACACGTCGGGGCGGACCCGGCCGTCGGCGTCCCCCGGAAGCGCGGCGGCGAGTTTCTCGCGCGTCTTGTCGCGGTCGATCACCAGGCAGCCGAAGGCCGCGAGCACGAAGAACATCAGCACGCCGTCGAGCAGCGCGGTACGGCTCATCACGAGGTGCAGCCCGTCCACCGCCATCAGCGCGCCCGCCAGGCAGCCGAGGAAGGTCGAACGGAACAGCCTGCGGCCGATCCGGCACAGCATCAGCACCGACAGCGTGCCGAGCAGCGCCGTCATGAACCGCCAGCCGAACGGGTTGAAGCCGAACATCAGCTCGCCGAGCCCGATGACGTACTTGCCGACCGGCGGGTGCACGACGTACGACGCGTCCGTGGGGATCGGGACGTCGCCGTTCGAGGACAGGATGAGGTCGTTGACGTTCTTGTCCCAGTTGACCTCGAAACCGCGGTGGACCAGCGCCCACGCGTCCTTGGCGTAGTACGTCTCGTCGAATATCACCGCCTTCGGGCTGCCCAGGTTCCAGAACCGGATCACGCCCGCGACCAGCGTCACCAGCAGCGGGCCGCCCCAGCCCGACCAGCGGATCAGCCGCTCGACCAGCGTCTGCGGCAGTCCGAGGGCGGCCCACAGGCGGGCGCTGGGCCGGCTGTACGGCGGCACCAGCCGGTCCCGGATGTCGGTTCTGGGCCCCGCGGTGTAGCCGAAACGGCGCAGCCGTTGCTGCCACGACGGCCGCTGGTCGTCGGGGGCCTGGCCCTGCCGGAGGTCCGTGGAGGACGCGGTACTGGTCACCGCGCCATCGTAGGGAACCCTTCTGTGGGAGTCCCCTGCATCCGGGCTGCGAGGATGGAAACGTGACAGTCGCACCCGGAACCCTGGTCCTTGCCGGCACCCCCATCGGCGACATCGCCGACGCCCCGCCCCGGCTGGTGGAAGAGCTGACCGGCGCCGATGTCGTCGCCGCCGAGGACACCCGGCGGCTGCGGCGGCTGACCCAGGCGCTCGGGGTGACACCCAAGGGGCGCGTGGTGTCGTACTTCGAGGGCAACGAGTCCGCCCGTACGCCCGAGCTGGTCCAGGAACTCCTGGGCGGCGCGCGGGTGCTGCTCGTCACGGACGCGGGGATGCCGTCGGTCTCCGACCCGGGGTACCGGCTGGTGGCCGCGGCCGTCGAGCAGGACATCCGGGTGACCGCGGTGCCGGGGCCGTCCGCCGTGCTGACCGCCCTCGCGCTGTCCGGGCTGCCCGTCGACCGGTTCTGCTTCGAGGGGTTCCTGCCGCGGAAGGCGGGGGAGCGGCTGGCCCGGCTGCGGGAGGTCGCCGGGGAGCGGCGGACGCTGGTCTATTTCGAGTCCACTCACCGGATCGGCGAAACGCTCACCGCGATGGCCGAGGTGTTCGGCGCGGACCGGCGGGCCGCCGTCTGCCGGGAACTGACCAAGACGTACGAGGAGGTACGGCGGGGCGGGCTGGGCGACCTGGCCGCGTGGGCGGCGGAGGGCGTCCGGGGAGAGATCACGGTCGTGGTCGAGGGGGCTGAGGAGACGGGGGCCGCGGAACTGGACGCCGAGGAGCTGGTGCGGCGGGTGCGGGTGCGGGAGGAGGCGGGCGAGCGGCGCAAGGAGGCGATCGCCGCGGTGGCCGTGGCGGCGGGGGTGCCGAAGCGGGAGGTCTTCGACGCGGTGGTGGCGGCCAAGCACGCGGGGGAGTGAGGGGGAGTGAGCGGGGCGGGGTGCGGAGGGGTGTAGGAGGGGTGGGGTGTAGGAGGGGTGTAAACGTCCTCTGAGCAGGGCGCATCTCCCTTGAGCGGGCGCCCCATCGGCGGGTAAAGCGCCCCGGCCCTTTCGGCAAGGAACGCCCAAATGAACCCCAACACTGGACAGGTCCCGTGCTTTCGCTCCGGCCCGGCAGTCCACTGGATGACGGGACGCAACCCGTCCCCTCCAGCGGACAACAGGAGCTGGCATGACCGAGATCGCAGGGCAGACCGGCCTTCGCAACGGGGCGACCGCCGTCGTAAACGAGTCCTACTCTTTCGCCTGCATGCGCTGCGGGCACGGCTGGGAGCAGTCGTACGAGATAGAGCACCACCTGGACGCTCAGGGCCACGAGTTCGTGATGTACGTGGCGAACGGCCAGGTCGTCCCGTCCCCACTGTCCAGGCCCACATGCAGGAACTGCGACAACCACGTCGTACGGATCATGCGGGCGGGCCAGGTGTCGTCGGCGCGGGAGGCGGCGCGTCAGCCGCGCCGACTGCCGACTCGGACGGGGCACGTCGGGGTGCCCGCGTCGACCGGAGACACCGGGGGAACCGGGGGATCCGGGGGATCCGGGGAGGACCACCACTGGCACCTCTCCGACCTGTGGCACGCGTTCCAGCGCAAGGCGAGCTGATCCGAGCGCCCGCCGAGGAGGCATGCCCCCTTTCGTAGGATCGGGGCATGCCTTCGAACGCGTCCGACAAGAACGCCGCCCCGCCGCTGCCCGAGCCGCTCAGGGTGCCCGTCACCGACTCGCACACCCACCTCGACATGCAGTCCGGCACGGTGCAGGAGGCCCTGGCGAAGGCCGCGTCGGTCGGCGTCACGACGGTCGTGCAGGTCGGCTGCGACGTACGCGGCTCACAGTGGGCGGCGGACACGGCGGCGGCGCACGACGCCGTGCACGCGGCCGTGGCACTGCATCCGAACGAGGCGCCGCGCATCGTCCACGGAGACCCCGACGGATGGTCCCGGCAGGGTGCGCGGGAGCCCGGCGGGGATGCGGGGCTCGACGCCGCGCTCGCCGAGATCGACCGGCTGGCCGCGTTGCCCCACGTGAAGGCCGTCGGCGAGACGGGGCTCGACCACTTCCGCACCGGGCCCGACGGCAAGGCGGCGCAGGAGCGGTCCTTCCGTGCCCACATCGAGATCGCCAAGCGGCACGGCAAGGCCCTCGTCATCCACGACCGTGACGCCCACGCGGACGTGCTGCGCGTGCTGAAGGAGGAGGGGGCGCCCGAGCGGACGGTGTTCCACTGCTACTCGGGCGACGCGGAGATGGCGGAGATCTGCGCCCGCGCCGGCTACTACATGTCCTTCGCCGGGAACGTCACCTTCAAGAACGCCCAGAACCTGCGCGACGCCCTCGCCGCAGCCCCGCTGGAGCTGGTGCTCGTGGAGACCGACGCGCCCTTCCTGACGCCGGTGCCGTACCGCGGACGGCCCAACGCTCCTTATCTCATTCCGGTCACGGTGCGCGCCATGGCCGCCGTGCGGGGCATCGAGGAGGACACGCTGGCGGCGGCCCTCGGCTCGAACACCGCTACTGCCTTCGGCTACTGACGCATAACCGTCCGGTAACGCTCACGAGGTGCGAGCGCAGCCCGATCGCTACTCTGTGTAGTTGGGGCGCTTTGGAGAGTGATCAGCGCTCCGCTAGGTTCTGGGCCCGATCCGGACCCCGCTGGCCTTCTGGAGCGTCTCGGCGTGACCAACTCGCAGTACGCGCGGAATTCGCAGTACGCGCAGAACGTGCAGGACTCGCAGTACGCGAGGGAGTCGCCGTACGGAGTGGATGCCGCTTACGGAGTGCACGCGGCGTACGGGCCGTACGTGTCGTACGAGGCGTACGACCCGTCGGGCGGCGCGTTCGATCCGTACAGCGCCGAGACGTGGGGATACGGGGACACCTACGCGCCGGCCTACGAGGGGCTCGAACCGGTGGTGCCGCGTCAGGCCGGGAGCGCCGCGGAGGAGGGCGAGGAGGACGAGGGGGGCGAGGGGGGCGAGGAGGACGAGGAGCCGCCCGCGCCGGCGGTGCGTTCCGGTGCGCATCGGCGGTCCGCGCGTCGGCGCAAGGCGCGGTACGCCGAGCGCGCCGACGGTTCCATGCGCCGTCTGCTGCCCCAGGCGCTGGTCGTCGTCTTCCTCGCGGGCGGCACCTCCGCGTTCGTCGCCAAGGACAAGGCGATCGAGCTGACCGTCGACGGGGAGCCGCGGACGCTGCACACCTTCGCCGACGACGTGACCGAACTGCTCGCGGACGAGGGCCTGGAGACGGGCGAGCACGACGAGGTGGCGCCCGCGTCCGGTGCGGCACTCGCCCATGGTGACCAGGTCGCCGTGCGGTACGGGCGGCCCGTGCGGCTCACCCTCGACGGCCGGCGGCACGAGGTGTGGACGACCGCGCGCACGGTGGAAGGGGCGCTCAGACAGCTGGGGGTGCGTGCGGAGGGCGCATACGTATCCATCGCGCGCTCCCGGCGCATCGGGCGCGAAGGGCTCGCGCTGGATGTGCGCACCGAGCGCTCGGTGACGGTCATGGCGGACGGGCGGGCCCGCACCGTCCGTACGAACGCGGCGACGGTGGGGGAGGTCGTCGAGGAGGCCGGGATCACCCTGCGCGGACAGGACACCACCTCCGTGGCGCCGGGAAGCTTCCCGCGCGACGGGCAGACCGTCTCCGTACTGCGGATCACCCGGACCAGGGAAGTGCGGGAGGAGGCGATCCCGGTTCAGGTACGGCGGGTGGACGATCCCTCGCTGTTCCAGGGGACGGAAGTGGTCGAACGCGCGGGACAGGTGGGGCTGCGGCGGGACACCTACGTGATCCGGACCGTCAACGGCGTCAAGCAGAAGCCGCGGCGGGTGAAGACCGAGGTGGTGCGGGAGCCGCAGGACCAGGTGGTGAAGGTGGGGACCAAGCCGATGCCCACGTCCGTGCAGGGGGCCGACCACCTGGACTGGCAGGGCCTCGCGGCATGCGAGTCCGGGGGGCGGGCGAACGCGGTCGACCCTTCGGGGACGTACGGCGGGCTGTACCAGGTCGACACCGAGACCTGGCACAGCCTCGGCGGCAGCGGCCGGCCACAGGACGCGACGGCGGCGGAGCAGACGCAGCGGGCCAAGAGGCTCTATGTGCGCCGGGGGGCCAGTCCTTGGCCGCACTGCGGGGCGCGGTTGCACCGGTGAGCGGGGGCGGGGCGCGCATCGCGCCCCATAAGGGGCGCGGGGAACTGCGCGACCAGCCCCCACCGGCCCGCAGAACACGTACTACCCGGCGTGGCGCTGAGGCCCGAATGCCCGCGGCCAGCGAACCCGTACGCTTGTCGCCGTGAGCAGCAGCCCTCCCCCCGACGCCCTCCTGGGCCCCGCCGACATCCGTGAGCTGGCGGCAGCCCTCGGCGTGCGTCCCACCAAGCAGCGCGGCCAGAACTTCGTGATCGACGCCAACACGGTCCGCCGGATCGTCCGTACCGCCGGGGTACGGCCCGATGACGTGGTCGTCGAGGTGGGCCCGGGGCTCGGCTCCCTCACCCTCGCGCTGCTGGAGGCCGCCGACCGGGTCACCGCCGTCGAGATCGACGACGTGCTCGCCGCCGCGCTGCCCGCCACCGTCGCGGCGCGGATGCCGGAGCGAGCCGAGCGGTTCGGGCTGGTGCACTCCGACGCCATGCACGTGACCGAGCTGCCGGGTCCCGCGCCGACCGCGCTGGTGGCGAATCTGCCGTACAACGTGGCCGTGCCGGTGCTGCTGCACATGCTGGAGACCTTCCCCAGCATCGAGCGCACGCTGGTGATGGTGCAGTCGGAGGTCGCCGACCGACTGGCCGCCCCGCCCGGCTCGAAGGTGTACGGCGTCCCGTCCGTGAAGGCCAACTGGTACGCCGAGGTCAAGCGGGCCGGTGCCATCGGGCGCACCGTCTTCTGGCCCGCGCCCAACGTCGACAGCGGGCTCGTGTCCCTCACCCGGCGGGTCGAGCCGGTCAGGACGACGGCCTCCAGGCGCGAGGTCTTCGCCGTCGTCGACGCGGCCTTCGCCCAGCGGCGCAAGACGCTGCGCGCCGCGCTCGCCGGGTGGGCGGGCTCGGCGGCGGCGGCCGAGGCGGCGCTCGTCGCGGCCGGGGTCTCCCCGCAGGCGCGCGGAGAGGCGTTGACCGTCGAGGAGTTCGCGTGTATCGCCGAAAACCTCGCGCCTGCCGCCGAACATTCCGCGCCTGCCGCCGAAAACCTCGCGCCTGCCGCCGAACATTCCGCGCCTGCCGCCGAAAACCTCGCGCCTGCCGCCGACAACAAGGAGCCCGGTCAGCAGTGAGCGTCACCGTTCGCGTTCCCGCCAAGGTCAATGTCCAGCTGGCCGTGGGCGCCGCCCGGCCCGACGGGTTCCACGATCTGGCCAACGTGTTTCTCGCGGTCGGCCTCTACGACGAGATCACCGTCACGGCAGCCGACGAACTCCGCGTCACCTGCGAGGGACCGGACGCCGGCCAGGTCCCCCTGGACCGTACGAACTTGGCGGCGCGCGCGGCGGATGCGCTGGCCGCGCGGTACGGCCGTACCCCCGACGTCCATGTCCACATCGTCAAGGACATCCCCGTCGCCGGCGGCATGGCGGGCGGGAGTGCGGACGGCGCGGGGGCGCTGCTCGCCTGCGACACGCTGTGGGGCACGAACGCCTCCCGCGACGAACTGCTCGGCATCTGCGCCGAGTTGGGCAGTGACGTGCCGTTCAGCCTGGTCGGCGGGGCCGCGCTCGGGACCGGGCGCGGTGAGAGGCTGACGGCGCTGGAGGTCGGCGGCGCCTTCCACTGGGTGTTCGCGATGGCGGAGCGCGGGTTGTCGACGCCGGCTGTGTTCCGTGAGTTCGACCGGCTCGGCGAGGGCCTGGACATCCCCGAGCCCGTCGCCTCCCAGGAACTCCTCGACGCGCTCGCGAAGGGCGACCCCGCCGCGCTCGCCGCCGCCGTCTCCAACGACCTTCAGCCCGCCGCGCTTTCGCTCTTCCCGGAGCTGTCCGACACCCTCGCCGCGGGCCGCGCCGCCGGTGCGCTGACGGCGCTGGTCTCGGGGTCGGGCCCGACGACGGCGTTCCTCACCCGGGACCGGGAGTCGGCGTCGAAGGTCGCGGAGGCGCTGCTCGCGTCCGGCACCTGCCGCTCCGTACGGCAGGCCTCGGGTCCGGCGCCGGGCGCCACCGTGATGTGGCCGGGCGCCACACGGACTTGAGGGATCCGGGAGGTTTGCATGATCCTCGGGATCTGAAACCTCCCCAGGATCAAAACGCACCCCATTTGTCCGACAGACACATTGAATTCACCGTTCCTTGGCCTGGGTCGGTGCCGGTGGGGCGGATGTGACGCGTAGGGTCATTTCAACTTCAAGCACTCGCCGCTGTACCTCGCAGAGTGCGTGCGGCGTGGTGTCCCCCGAATGAACCGACCCTGGAGGCACACCTGTGTCCGCATCCCCCACTCCCGACCACCGCAGGAGGCGCTCCCTCTCCCGCCGCGGCATGATCGCCGCCGGCGGTGCGGTCGCCGCGGGAGCCGCCGTGACCCCGGTCGTGTTCGCGGCCGGCGACTCGGACTCCGGTACGTCGGACACCTCGTCCGGCACTCCGGGCACCGAGCCGCAGAAGTTCCCGGCCACCCGCACCGAGGCCGCCACCGGTACCGCCGAGACCACGGCCTCCTTCGCCATCTCGTACGTCGGTGTCCGCTGGACCGGGGAGCAGACCGGTGCCGCGATCCGGTTGGCGGACGGCAAGTGGCAGGAGCTGAGCGGCGGTTGCGCGACCGTCGAGAACGGCGGCACGGCGCTGGTAGCGGCGGGGAACGCCACCGCGTACGAGCTGAAGGCGCCTCAGGGGGTGAGCGCGAGCGAGGTGCGTTCGCTGGCGATCGACACGACGGACGGGTCCGGCAAGACCTTCCGGGTGCCGACCGAGCCGACCCGGATGCGTGGGGTGCAGTACCTGTCGCGGCCCGCGTGGGGCGCCGACGAGTCGAAGCGGTACAAGGACGGGGTGGTCAACTCGCCCGAGACGTACTACACGTTGCAGACGATCACCGTCCATCACACGGCCACCCCGAACGCCGACCCCGACCCGGCGGCGACCGTGCGCGGCATCTACGAGTACCACGCGATCACCAACGACTGGGGTGACATCGGCTACCACTTCCTCATCGACGAGGCCGGCACCGTCTACGAGGGCCGCTACTCCGGCGACGACGGCATGCCGGCCTTCGACGCGAACGGCGACCTCGTCACCGCCTTCCACACCGGGGGCTACAACTCCGGCAACCTCGGTATCGCCCTCCTCGGCACGCTGACCGACCAGGCGCCCACGGATGCGGCCAAGGCCTCGCTGACCCGTCTGATCAGGGCGATCACCCGTTTGGGGGGCCTGGATCCGCAGGCGCGGGTGACCTTCGTCAACCCGGTCAACGGCGTGACGAAGGACGTGAACACGGTCAGCGGGCACCGCGACTGGATGGAGACCGAGTGCCCCGGCCAGACGATGTACGACCTCCTCGGCGAGGTCCGCGCGGCAGCCGCCGGCGGGGGTTCCTGACCGTCTGTCCGACAGTTGGCCTGCATAGGTTTGCAGGCCAACTGTTAGCTACGTCACCGTAGTTCGATAGTCGATATTCGGCCTCATGGTCCTTTTCGCGCCATCTGGCCCATGGGAAGGGGTGGCATGATCGGCCATCCCCGGACATCTGTTACCGGCGGTATCCAGGTGCGGTCTGTCTGACCGCCCCATGCCCGAGAGGAATCGCCCATGGGGCACATGGACCATTTCAGTGCCGGATGGGTCACCCCCGTCCTTTCCTATGTGATGGCCTGCGTCGGCTCGGCGCTCGGGCTGCGCTGCACCGTGCGGGCGCTCCAGGCCGAAGGCTCCGCCAAGCGGAACTGGCTGCTGCTGGCCTCCCTCGCCATCGGCTCCGGGATCTGGACCATGCACTTCGTCGCCATGCTGGGCTTCAGCGTCGACGGCAGCCCGATCCGCTACGACGTCCCGCTCACCGCCCTCAGTCTGCTGATCGCCGTCGCGGTGGTCGCGGCCGGAGTCTTCACCGCCGGCTACGGGCGCTCCCGGGTGACCTCCGTCCTGCTCGGCGGCCTCGGCACCGGACTCGGCGTCGCCGCCATGCACTACACCGGCATGGCCGCGCTCAACCTGCACGGCGAGGTCGACTACGACCCCATGCTCGTCATCGCCTCGGTCCTGATCGCTGTCGCCGCCGCGACCGCCGCCCTCACCCTCACCCTCGTCGTGCGCGGCCCGCTGCTGGCGACCGTCGCCGCGCTCGTCATGGGGCTCGCGGTCAGCAGCATGCACTACACCGCGATGTACGCCGTCAGCATCTCCCTCGCCCCCAGCAGCGCGGCCCTGCCCGGCGCCACCGCCACGGAGTTCATCTTCCCGCTCGCCGTGGTGCTCGGCTCGTTCCTCTTCCTGGCCTCCGCGTACGTCGCGCTCTCCCCGACCGGCAAGCGCCACGAGTCCGCCGCCGAACTGCTGCGCGAGGTCGAACTCAGCACGGCCGCCTGAGCGCTCCGCTGGTAGGCGGGTCGATTACCGCGGGCCGGTGAGGGCTGGTCGCGCCCACGCGGCGGAGCCGCACATCGATACAGCCCCGCCCCTTGGGGGCGCTGTACCGCACCGGACTTCACCGGACTTCACCGGACTTCTCCTCCCCTTCTCCGCCTTTTCTTCTCCGCCTCCTCCTCTTCTCCGCCTCCTCTTCTCCGCCTCCTCTTCTCCGCCTCCTCCCTTGTCCCCTTTGTCCCCGCCTTTGTCCCACACCTCAACGAGGCCCCCATGCGTGTCCCCCGACCCACCGACCGGCTGCGCCCCAGATCGGTCCGGGCGAAGATCATCTCCCTGCTCCTGCTGCCCATCGTGTCCCTCATGGCCCTGTGGGGCTTCGCCGCCGTGACCACCGCCTCCAGCATCGGTGCCACCGAGCGCGCCAAGGACGTCAACTCCGAACTCCTCACCCCCGTAAGCGACTTCGTCACCGCGCTCCAGGCGGAACGCACCGCCGTCCTGCGGTCCACGGCCGCGCCTGACGCATACGCGACCGCGCGCAAGGCCACCGACAGCACCGCCAAGGCCCTCCTGGACGGCATCAACGTCTCCAGCACCGACGCCGCCCTCCTCGACGCGAGCCTGCCGGGGCGCCTCGACCGGCTGGCGAGCGACGCCGACGGCCTCACGGCGCTGCGCGCCGACGCCACCGCGAGGAGCAGCAAGCCTTCGGCGACGTACACGAGCTACACGGCCGTCATCGAGCACGGTTTCGCGGTGATGGGCGCGCTCACCGACGACGACGGCACGGACGCCGCGTCCGAGGCGCGTGTGGTGCTCGAACTCGCCCGCGCGCGCGAGGCGGTCGCACGCGAGCAGGCGCTGCTGGGCGCCGGTGCCGCGCGCGGGACGCTCACCCAGGAGCAGTACGCGCAGTTCGTGGGTGCCGTCGCCACCCAGCGTGAGCTGCTCCGGCCGGCGGTCGCCGATCTGAAGGCCGTGCACCGCACCGCCTACGAGGACATCCTGGACGGCGACGCGTACGCGCGCGTGCAGGGCATCGAGAACCGGGTCAGCAGCGCCGGAGCCGGGGCGTCGGCCGTGTCGTCCGGCTTCCTGAAGGGCTGGGACACGGCGGTCTCCGACGTTCTCGCGGGCATGACCGCGGCCGAGACGGAGGCCGGTACGGGCGCCACCGCCCAGGCCGACCCGTTCGGCTGGGACACGCTCGGCGCCTCCGGCGTCGCCGTCGTCCTCGGCCTGGTCGGCGTGCTGCTGTCGCTGCTGGTCTCCGTGCTCGTCGGACGCGGTCTCATCGTCGAACTGCTCGACCTGCGCAACGACGCCCTCGAAGTGGCCGGCCGCCGGCTGCCGCAGGCCATGCGCAAGCTGCACGCCGGACAGGGCGTCGACATCGATGCCGAGGCCCCCATGCGACGCCTGGCCGGCGATGAACTCGCCCAGGTCGGCACGGCGTTGACCGCGGTCCAGCGGGCCGCGCTCAAGGCCGCGTCCGAGCGCGCCGAACTGCTCAGCGGAATCTCCGGGGTGTACGTCAGCCTCGCCCGCCGCAGCCAGGTGCTGCTGCACCGCCAACTCGACCTGCTGGAGGCGATGCAGCGGCGCCAGCAGGATACGGCCGAGCGACACGACCTCTACCGCGTCGACTACCTCGCCACCCGTATGCGCCGCCACTCCGAGAGCCTGCTGATCCTCTCCGGTATCGCCCCGGGCCGCGGCTGGCGCGACCCGATCCCCCTCTCCGACGTGCTGCGCGCCGCCGTCGCCGAGATCGAGAGCGCCTCCCGGGTGCAGATCTGGGCGGTGCCCCGGGTGTCCCTGGCCGGCGGTTCCGTCGCCGACGTCATCCATCTGCTCGCCGAACTCGTCGAGAACGCGGCCGCCTTCTCGCCGCCCAGCACCCAGGTGCAGCTGCGTGCCGCGCGCATGCGGGACGGCGGCGTGCTCATCGAGGTCGAGGACAGCGGCTTCGGCATGAAGGAGGACGCCCTCGCCGAGGCCAACCGCAAGATCGAGTCGGAGAAGGTCGACCTCCTCGACGCCAAGCAGATCGGCCTCTTCGTGGTCAACCGCCTGCGCGAACGCCAGGGCCTGCGCGTGGAACTCCGCACCTCCCCGAACGGCGGCGTCACAGCCGCGGTCCACATACCCGAATCCCTGCTCCGCGACGACATGCCGGTAGCCGAACAGACAGCCCAGTCCCGTGGCCTGGCACCGGCGTCGGCCCTGATTCCGCAGCAGCGGGGGGAGGGGCGGTAGTCAGGTAGTCAGGGTGCGCTCTGCGCTGATGGGACAGCCGCAGGGGCATTCGCAGGCCAGCGCCGGCTGGTCGTCGTCGGCGCGGCCGGGTGCCGAACGCTCAGTTCGCGCCACTCGGCGACCAGCGCGGTGGGGTGCCGGTGAGGCGGCAGGTGAGGAAGTACAGGGGGAGGGGCGGCGTGTAGGGGGAGCCTGCGCTCGGGGTGTGTATCAGGCGTGGGCGGTCCGCTGCGGGTTTGGGGCGGGGGCCCGCCCAGGACGGGTCTGCCAGGGACACGTCTGCCAGGGACACGTCGGCGACGCGGGCGTCGACGGCGTAACGGGTGCTCGGCGGCCAGGTGATGTCGATCTGGGAGCCGGCGGGGACGATCCACCACCAGCGCTGGTCGTCGGCGTAGACGCAGCCGACGCGCGGGAGGAGGCCCAGGATGCGTTGCCCGAGTTCCCGCAGCGTGCCCACGGCGTCGTAGCCGAGGTGTGCGGGCAGGTGCGGTGGGATCGTCAGGCGTCGCCCGCGGTGGGTCGGGAGCGTCCTGGAGGAGGCTGGGGGGCGCAGGTCAGGGCTGAGGGGTCGGTACACGGGGTCAGGGTCCTTCCGCCAGGAGACGGCGGAGCCGGGTGGCGGGCTGCGCCGGAGCGGGTTGGCTCTGGGTGGATTCGTTCGGGGCCGTCGTCAGCTCGGCCCACACGATGTGCCCGGAGCCGTCCGGGGCGTCCGCGACGCCCCAGTCGGTGCTCAGCTCGTCGACCAGGAAGAGGCCGCGCCCGCCCTGGTCGTAGGGGCCCGGCTGCCGAAGCGCCGGGCGCGTGGGACCGCGGTACTGATCCTCGACCTCGACGCGGAGCCGGTCGGCGATGACGCGCACCCGGCAGACGATCTGCGAGCCGGCCGAGTGTGTGAGCGCGTTGGTGAGCAGCTCGGAGGCGACGAGGACGGCGTTGTCGCACGTCTCGCTGCAGACGCCCCACGCGGTCAGCAGCTCCCGGACGCGCCGACGGGTCAGTCCGACCGACGCCGGGGCCATCGGCACGTAGAACACCTGGGATGGCCCCGGGAGGTGAGCCTCGCAGGCGGGTCGGCGGCCGGGGCCGTCGGGCCCGAGGAGTCGACCGGGGTGCCCGCCTGCGGGGCGTTCTGGGGGGTGCACTGTCTGCACGGGATGTCCGGAGTGCTCGGCCGGCGGGGGCAGACCGGGAAGCTCGTCGCCGGGCAGTCGGTTGGGCGGCTGAGGGAGGGAGGGGAGAGCCATCGCCGTACGCCTTTCGTCTGCCGTGCGCATGCAGGGTGCCTGGCGATCGGCGGCACACGGGACACGGACGACAACAGGCGTCGTACGGCACCGAGGTGCGGCCCTGCTCCCCCAACCGGGCTGTGATGTCCGGCGCTTGGGCGAGCCGACCATGGGTTCACTGTCGCACCTGCCAACAGCCTCTCGCAACCAGCAAGTTGAAATTTTCACTAGGCCAAGTGCATGCTGCTACCGCCGGGAAGTGATCGAATGAAGCTGTGACACCCGTGAAAAGTACGAAAAGCGTGATCGTGTCAGACTGCGGCCCTCAAGCTCCGTTGTGAGGAGGCAAGGCGTGACCGCGGAAACCGACTGGGGCGGCGCCCCTTCCGTCCTGCGCATGATCCTCGGCAGGCAACTGGAGGAGCTGCGGACCCGGGCCGGTCTGACGTACGAGCAGGCGGGCGCGGCGATCGGGGTGAGCCATTCCACGATCCGCCGGATGGAGGCCGCCAAGGTGGCCCGGCTCCGGCTGACGGATGCCGAGAAACTGCTGCAGGTTTACGGCGTGACGGACCAACAGGAGATCGACACGTTCCTGAAGTCGGTCCGCGAGGCCAACAAGCGCGGCTGGTGGCACACCTACCGCGACGTCATGCCTGACTGGTTCGCCGCGTATCTGAGCCTGGAGCAGGCCGCGCTGCAGATCCGCGCCTACGAGAACGAGTTCGTCCACGGCCTGCTGCAGACCGAGGAGTACGCGCGCGCCCTGCTCGGCGCGGGCAACCCGCACGGCTCGGCGGAGGCCGCGGAGCGCCGGGTGGCGCTGCGCATGCGCCGCCAGGAACTGCTCACGCGCGATATGCCCCCGCGGGTGTGGGTCGTGATGGACGAGACCGTGCTCCGGTGGCCGGTCGGCGGCACCGGCGTGATGCGCGCGCAGGTCGACCGTCTGATCGAGGTCAACAGGCTGCCCCATGTGACGGTGCAGATCATGCCGTTCATGAACGGTCCGCACCCGGCGATGCGGGCCGGTGCGTACCACCTCTTCCGGTTCAGGGCCCGCGAACTGCCGGACATCGTCTACCTCAACGGTCTGGTGGGCGCCGTCTACCTCGACAGGAACGACGACGTCCTGGTGTACCGGGAGGCCATGGACCGGCTGGGTGCCCAGGCGGCGCCCGCCAGAAAGACCGAGGCCCTCCTCGGATCCATTCGTAAGGAGCTGTGACGTGTACCACCACATACGCAACGGCATGCCGTCCCGGGACCTCGGCGCGCGCGGCTGGTCCAAGCCGTGGAGCGACGATGCCGGGGGCGCCTGCGTGGAAATGAAGAAACTTGTCGACGGGAGCATCGCCGTACGCCAGTCGACCGACCCCGACGGCCCGGCGCTGGTTTTCACTCCCCGTGAGATGTCGAGCTTCCTTACGGGCGTGAAGGAGGGACATGCCGACTTCCTGCTCTGAACCCCCTTGTTTTTACTGAGCGTTCATTGCGTTCACCCAGAGCCCAACCCAGAGCCCTACCCAGAGCCCAACCCAGAGCCCTACCCAGAGCCCAACCCAGAGCCCTACCCAGAGCCCAACCCAGAGCCCTACCCAGAGCCCTACTCGAATGGGAGAGACGACGTTGCCCGACAACGGATGGCCGGCCGACCGTATAGACACCGATCACGCGCACTCCGCGCGCATCTACGACTACATCCTGGGCGGAAAGGACTACTACCCCGCGGACAAGGAGGCGGGCGACGCCATGTCCGGGGAGTGGCCCGCCCTCCCCATCCACATGCGGGCCAACCGGGACTGGATGAACCGCGCGGTGCGCTGGCTCGCCGAGGAGGCGGGGATGCGCCAGTTCCTGGACATCGGCACCGGGATCCCCACCTCGCCCAACCTCCATGAGATCGCCCAGCAGGTGGCTCCGGAGTCCCGGGTCGTCTACGTGGACAACGACCCCATCGTCCTCACGCTCTCGCAGGGCCTGCTGGCCAGCACGCCCGAAGGCAGGACCTCGTACATCGAGGCCGACTTCCGTGACCCGGCAAGCATCCTCGACGCCGCCGAACTGCGCGAGACCCTCGACCTGACGCAGCCGGTCGCGCTCACCGTGATCGCCATCGTCCACTTCATCCTCGACGAGGACGACGCGGTGGGGATCGTGCGGCGGCTCCTGGAGCCGCTTCCCTCGGGCAGCTATCTGGCGATGTCCATCGGCACCGCCGAGTTCGCCCCGGAGGAAGTGGGCCGTGTCGCCCGCGAGTACGCGGCCCGCGACATGCCCATGCGGCTGCGCACCATCGACGAGGCCCATGACTTCTTCGCGGGCCTGGAACTGGTCGAGCCGGGCATCACGCAGGTCCACAAGTGGCACCCGGACGGCACGGGCGAGCAGGGCATCCGGGACGAGGACATCGCGATGTACGGAGCGGTGGCCCGCAAGCCGTGACCCACCCGGACCGGTGCCGGCCCA
>NZ_WJBG01000228.1 GCF_009709555.1 Streptomyces blattellae
ATGCCGAAAGTCACCGAAGCCCATCGAGTCGCCCGCCGGGGCGAGATCCTCGACGCCGCGCAGCGCGTGTTCGCCGCCCACGGCTACCGGGGTTCCTCGATCACGCAGATCGTCAAGGCATCCGGCCTGTCGGCCGGGGCGGTCTACAGCTACTACTCCAGCAAGGAGGAGCTGTTCCACGCCGTGGTCGAGCGGACGTTCGCCACCCGCACGGCCGCGATCACGCAGGTCAGGCCGGATGTCCCGCGCCCGCCGGGGGAACTGCTGGGGTCGGTGATCGCCGAGCTGGGCGAGGACATCTACACCATCGCCCCGCAGGTCTGGGCCGAGGCGGCAGTGGAGCCCGAGGCGCGCGCCGCTGTGGCGGGGGTGTTCGAGCAGTTCGGCGGGCTGCTGCGCGCCGAACTGACGGAGTGGGCGATGTCTCACCCGCAGCGCGCGGGCGGCGACCCCGCCGCCTGGGCCGCCCGTCGGGTCCCGGTGCTGGTCGCGATCATCCCCGGCTTCATCATGCAGCGTCTGACGATGCCCGGCTTCGACCAGCGGGCCTTCCTCGACGCCCTCGCTGAGACCTTCGACGCCTGAGTGCGTCGTCACCCACCGGACAAGCGGACCCGCCGCCGGGCAGGCCGAACGAAGGAGCAGAGATATGAGGATCGCCCTGCTGGGTGCCACCGGGCGGACCGGCACCGAGTTCATGGAGCAGGCTCTGGCCGCGGGCAATGAGGTTGTGGCCTACGTGCGCCGCCCGGAGGCACTCGGGGCCCGTCCTGGGCTGAGCGTGGTCGGCGGCCAGCTCGACGACCGAAACGCTGTGAAGGGCGCTCTGGCCGGCTGTGACGCCGTCGCGGTGACGCTGGGCCCGAAGATCAGCCAGCGCAACGCGCCGATCATGGCCACGGCCATGCCTCCGGTGATCGCCGCGGCCAAGGAGAACGGCGTGAAGCGGATCGTGGTGCTCTCGGCCCTCGGCGTCGGCGACACGTTCGAGAACACCCAGTACCCGTACCGGTTCGGGTGCCGCACCTTCCTCGCCTCGAACTTCCGCGACCACGTCGCCGGCGAGTCGCAGCTCGTCGGCAGCGGCCTGGACTGGACCACGGTGCACCCCGGCCCGCTGTCGGACGCGCCGCGGACCCCGCACCCGCTGATCGTCGACGCCGCCACCGGCCGGCAGATGCCGCGCGCGCCCCGCACGCGCCGCTCTGACGTCGCCGCCGCGATGCTGGCGATGATCGAGGACTCAAGCACCTTCGGCAAGCAGATGCTGATCACCTCCGCCGTGCAGGCTGCCTGATCGAAGGACGAGGAGGGGATCGCGATGGCCCGTCGGGACCGATGCGACGCCGGCTCCTGCCGGGTCGGAGCCGCCGGGCGCTGAGATGGTGGCGGCGGCCCGGCAGTTGCGCCGCGAGTTCGAGCTCATCCGGATGGAGAAGGAGTTCGCGGTCGAGGAGATCCTCACCAAAGTCCCCATCCTGCGCCAGGAGTTCGTGCGGCTGCGGCGCTACAACCCCCATCGAGCACGTCAACTCGCGGGTGAAGTCCCCGGCGAGCACCCCCGCGGCGCCGGCAGCCTCGCCGCGGCCCTCGCGATGGTGTTCAGAATCGCTGGACCGCGGCCATTTCGACAACGATCCGGCCCTCTACGCGCGCCACAGCCAGACCCATGATGTTCTCAGGGCGGACGTACCGTCAGCCCGCGTTCCGCCGCTCTGATCAGCGACGCGATGGAGAGGTACGAGCATCATGAACAGGCCCGAACCCAGCGCGGCGACCTGGGTCAAAAGCAGCTTCAGCGGGGACAACGGCGGCGACTGCCTGGAAATCGCCGCCGAGTTCACCTCCGCCTGGGCGGCGGCGTTCACGTCGTCTCTGCGCTGACCGACGACCGGATCCGCTCCGGCAGGCCCCGGGGATGCCCTCAAAGGGAGGGCTGCCCGCGCAGGGCCGTGCCCGCGGAGGGAGCGACGCCCGGGGGGCTCCCCGGCCTACAGCGTGTCAGTCGCCCTTGGGGTCGTCGCGGCGCTTCTTGTCCTCCTCGTCCTGGAGGGACTTGAGGAACTCGGGGTTGTCATCGGGCGCGACGAAGTTCGTACGGCCGCCCGGGGAGAAGGGAGTGATGCCGCGCGCCGGGTCCTTGCGGACCTTGCCCGCCACGAACCAGGCGACCGGGCCGACCAGGACCTGGCCGAAGAGCAGCACGATGAACACCCACGCCACCTTCGGCAGCCCCTTCACCTCGTCCTCCGGGGTGTTCAGACAGTCGATGAAGGCGTAGATCCACAGGGCGAGGACCAGCAGGAGCGGCAGATACCTGAGCATGTCGGTGGCGGTCCCCCAACAGACGAGGAGAGGGCTCGGGCGGCCCCGGTGACGGGCCCAGGGTAGCCCTTGGCCGATACTGGACACATGGCTTACGACGATCTTCGCTCCCTGCTCAGGGCGCTGGAGCGCGAGGGTGACCTCAAGCGCATCAGGGCCGAGGTCGACCCGTATCTGGAGGTCGGGGAGATCGTCGACCGGGTCCAGAAGGCAGGTGGCCCGGCGCTGCTCTTCGAGAACGTGCGCGGCTCCAGCATGCCGCTCGCCATGAACGTCTTCGGGACCGACCGGCGCCTGCTGAAGGCACTGGGCCTGAAGTCGTACGGCGAGATCTCCGAGAAGATCGGCGGCCTGCTCCGTCCCGAGCTGCCGCACGGCTTCGTCGGCGTACGCGAGGCCTTCGGGAAACTCGGCGCGATGACCCATGTGCCGCCGAAGAAGGTGAAGCCCGACAGCGCGCCCGTGCAGGACGTCGTCCTGTACGGCGACGAGGTCGACCTCGACGACCTGCCCGCCCTCTTCACCTGGCCCAAGGACGGCGGCTCCTTCTTCAACCTCGGCCTCACCCACACCAAGGATCCCGAATCCGGCATCCGCAACCTCGGGCTCTACCGCCTCCAGCGCCACGACAAGCGCACCATCGGCATGCACTGGCAGATCCACAAGGACAGCCGGAACCACTACCAGGTCGCGGCCCGGCGCGGTGAGCGGCTGCCGGTCGCGATCGCCTTCGGGTGCCCGCCCGCCGTGACGTACGCCTCGACCGCGCCGCTCCCCGGTGACATCGACGAGTACCTGTTCGCCGGGTTCGTCTCGGGCCGCCGGATCGAGATGGTCGACTGCAAGACCGTGCCGCTTCAGGTGCCGGCGCAGGCGGAGGTCGTCCTGGAGGGCTGGCTGGAGCCGGGCGAGATGCTGCCCGAGGGTCCCTTCGGCGACCACACCGGCTTCTACACCCCGCAGGAGCCCTTCCCCGCCCTGAAGATCGACTGCCTGACGATGCGGAAGCGGCCGCTTCTGCAGTCGATCGTCGTAGGCCGCCCCCCGACGGAGGACGGACCGCTGGGCCGTGCGACGGAACGCTTCTTCCTCCCGCTGCTGAAGATCATCGTCCCGGACATCGTGGACTACCACCTGCCGGAAGCCGGCGGTTTCCACAACTGCGCGATCGTCTCCATCGACAAGAAGTACCCCAAGCACGCCCAGAAGACGATGCACGCGATCTGGGGCGCGCACATGATGTCCCTGACCAAGCTGATCGTGGTGGTCGACTCCGACTGCGACGTCCACGATCTGCACGAGGTCGCCTGGCGGGCCCTCGGCAACACGGACTACGCCCGTGACCTCTCGGTCGTGGAGGGCCCGGTCGACCATCTCGACCACGCCTCCTACCAGCAGTTCTGGGGCGGCAAGGCAGGCATCGACGCGACGAAGAAGTGGCCCGAGGAGGGCTATACGCGAGACGGCGGATGGCCCGAGATGGTGCTGTCCGACCCGGAGACGGCGGCGAAGGTCGACCGCCGGTGGAAGGAGTACGGACTGTGAGTTCGGCCGCCGCCGCGATCCCGCAGCCGGGACGCACCAAGGCGTTCCTGCGCCTGGTGATGATCGAGCACTCCGTCTTCGCACTCCCCTTCGCCTATATCGCCGCGCTGACCGCGATGTTCCAGGTGGACAGGAACATCCACTGGGGGCGGCTGCTCCTGGTGACGGTCTGCATGGTCGGCCTGCGTACCTTCGCGATGGCGGTCAACCGGATCATCGACCGCGAGATCGACGCCCGCAATCCCCGGACGGCACACCGCGAGCTGGTCACCGGCGCGATGTCGGTGAAGCACGCCTGGACCGGTGCGCTGATCGCCGTGGTGGTCTTCCTGGGCTCGGCGGCGCTGCTGAACCCCCTCTGCCTGGCCCTCGCCCCCATCGCGGTGATCCCGATGGTGGTCTACCCGTACGGCAAACGGTTCACGAACTTCCCGCAGGCCATCCTCGGTCTCGCCCAGGCGATGGGCCCGGTGGGCGGCTGGCTGGCGATCACCGGTGAGTGGTCGTGGGACGCGGTGATCCTCGGGCTCGCGGTGGGCATCTGGATCGGCGGGTTCGACCTGATCTACGCCTGCCAGGATGTCGAGACCGACCGTGAGATCGGGGTGATGTCGGTTCCGGCCCGCTTCGGTATTCCGGCGGCGGTCTGGGGGGCGCGCGTCTGCCACGCCGCGACGACCGGATTGTTCGTCTGGTACGCGATCGCGACCGACGCGGGCACCTTCTTCTGGTTCGGCCTCCTGATCGTCGCCTCCGCCTTCGTCTACGAGCACTCGATCGTCCGCCCGCATGACCTGTCCCGCGTGAACAGGGCGTTCTTCAGCGTCAACGGGTTCATCGGGATCGCCCTGTTCGTGTGTGCGCTGCTGGATCTGATGGTGCGCGGACTCACCGTTTGACCGTTTAGGGGCGGTCTGTCGTCGATGGCATGGCCCCGTGCCCCTTGCAGGGTGCGGCAGAACCGCGGGTGACTTTGTCGGCGCCCCGCTCAGGCGCCCCGCTCACCCGCGCGTGGGTATCGCGGGGCGGCGGAACACGAACGCCGCCGCGACTCCCGACGCCAGGCCGATCAGATGTCCCTGCCAGCTGACGCTCGTCTGGGTCGGCGCGAGCCCCGCCAGTATCGAGCCGCCCCAGACCGCGGCGATCAGCAGGCCGACGAGGACGCCTAGAGGACGGCGCTCCACGAAGCCGGTCACCAGCAGGAAGCCGAAGAGGCCGAAGATGAGGCCGGAGGCGCCCGCGGTGTTGCTGTGTGCCGGGGATACGAGCCATACGCCCAGTCCGTCGGCGACGATGATCAGCGCGCAGACGAGGGCGAACCGGCGCAGGCCGCCGAGGGCCGCGAGGAAGCCGAGGACCAGGAGCGGCACGCTGTTGGCGGCGACGTGGGCGAAGCCGAAGTGGAGGAAGGCGGCGGGGACGATGTCGACCAGCTCGGACGGTTCGCGCGGGGTGATGCCGAGGCCGTCCAGCGCATGGCCGCTGATCACGTCCACCACTTCCAGCAGCCACAGAAGGGCCACCCAGCCCGCCATCAGCTTGGCCGCGGCCTTCGCCCGGTCGCCCCGCGTCAACGCGAGGCCCGCACCGGATCCGGCACCCGGACCCCGACGCAGAACCTCACCCGGCCGCCAACCCGCCCGCTGACCCGGCCGCCAGCCCGAGCGCCCATCCGGCCGCCGCCCCGCGCCCGCACCCATACCCGCCATGGCATCCCCCAGCCCTGTCCCGTCACTCATAGCAACGGCCCGCACCCTCGGCCGGTTCCCGCCCGGCGAAGCCGGATAGGCTCGGTGTCGTGGACCGAGTCAAGCCAGGAGAGACGGCGCGTACGCCTTGGATCGTGGGGGTGTCCGGCGCCTCTGGCACCCCGTATGCCGCCGCCGTGCTGCGTGCCCTGCTGGCCGCGGGCGAGAGCGTCGACCTGATCGTCAGCCGCGCCTCCCGGCTCACCCTGCTCGATGAGACCGGCATCTCCTACCGAGACGCCCACTGGCAGGACGACCTGCGGGAATGGCTGGCGCGAGGGGCCGACGGCAAGCCGGACAGCTTCGCCGTGGACGTCACGGGCGTACGGCACTGGAGTGCCGGGGACCTGGCCGCGGGCCCGTCCTCGGGGTCGTACCCCGCAAAGGGGATGCTGATCGTGCCCGCCTCCACGGCCTGCGTCGCGGGCGTCGCGCTCGGGCTGTCGAAGGACCTGCTGCAGCGCGCGGCGAGCGTGACGCTCAAGGAGGGCCGCAAGCTGGTCGTCGCCGTACGCGAGGCACCGCTGGGCGGGCAGACCCTGCGCCACCTGGTGACACTGGACGATGCGGGCGTGGCCGTCGTGCCCACCTCGCCCGCCTTCTACCAGGGGGCCACGCACATCCAGGACCTGGTGGACTTCGTGGCCGGCCGGGTCCTGGACGCGGCCGGTGTCGGGCACGACCTCTACCGCCGCTGGAAGGGCGAACTCGGCGGCGGGTCCGTCCCGACCTGAGCATTTGAGGCCACTGAGGCCACTGAGGCCACTGAGGCCAGGCCACTGAGGCATTGAGTCACTGAGTCACTTGGCAACACCCCGAAAACCCGTCATCTCTTTCATCTCTTTTCATCGGAAGGCTTCGATCGCATGGACGCGGTGGACAGGCAGCTCATCCAGGCCCTGAGAGAGAACGGCCGGGCCTCGTACGCGGAGCTGGGTCGCCTCGTCGGCCTGTCGGGACCCAGCGTCACCGACCGCATCAACCGGCTGGAGGCGGCCGGTGTCATCACCGGCTACCGCGCCACCGTCGACGCCGCCACGCTCGGTCTCGGCGTCACCGCCCTGATCGGCATCTCGCTCTCCGACGCCACCGACCACGAGGACGTGGCCGGCCGGCTGAAGGATCTCTCCGAGATCGAGGACTGCTGGTTCATCGCCGGCGACGACTCCTACATGCTCAAGGTGCGCGCGGCGGACGTGGACGGCCTGGAGAAGATCATCCGCCGGCTCAGCGGGACGAAGGGCGTCTCCCGGACCCGTACCACCATCGTGCTCTCCACGAAGTGGGAGAACCGGGTGGGTGAGCTGCCGGGAGAGGCGTAGGCGCGGAGAGCCTATGGGGCACCTTCCGCCCGGAGGGTGGGGGAGTACCGTTACGGAGTCTGTCTCAGAAAGGTGTGACCCCCATGGATGTCGGGCTCAAGCGTGAGCTGGAGCAGAAGGTCGGGGCCGGTGAGCGGCTGACTCGCGAGGACGGCATCGCGCTGTACGAGTCGGACGACCTGGCGTGGCTGGGCGGGCTCGCGCACGAGGTGCGGACGCGCAAGAACGGCGACGTGGTGCACTTCAACGTCAACCGGCACCTCAACATGACCAACGTCTGTACGGCGTCCTGCGCCTACTGCTCCTTCCAGCGCAAGCCGGGCGAGAAGGACGCGTACACGATGCGCATCGAGGAGGCCGTCCGGCTCGCCACGGCGATGCAGGGCGAGAACCTCACCGAGCTGCACATCGTCAACGGACTTCACCCCAATCTCCCGTGGCGCTACTACCCCCGCTCCCTGCGGGAGCTGAAGGCCGCCCTGCCGAACGTGTCCCTGAAGGCATTCACGGCGACGGAGATCCACCACTTCGAGACGATCTCCGGCCTGAGCGCGTCCGAGATCTTCGACGAGTTGATCGACGCCGGCCTTGAGTCGCTCACCGGCGGCGGCGCGGAGATCTTCGACTGGGAGGTGCGGCAGCACATCGTCGACCACCGCACCCACTGGGAGGACTGGTCCCGCATCCACCGCCTGGCGCACGAGAAGGGTCTCAAGACCCCGTGCACCATGCTGTACGGCCATATCGAGGAGCCGCGGCACCGCGTCGACCACGTCCTTCGCCTGCGCGAACTCCAGGACGAGACGAACGGCTTCCAGGTCTTCATCCCGCTGCGCTACCAGCACGACTTCGTCGACATGAAGGACGGCAAGGTACGCAACCGCCTCCAGTCGCGCACGCAGATGGCGACGGGCGCGGAGGCCCTCAAGACCTTCGCCGTCTCCCGACTGCTCTTCGACAACGTCCCGCACGTCAAGGTCTTCTGGGTCATGCACGGCGTCCAGACCGCCCAGCTGGCCCTCCAGCACGGCGCCGACGACATGGACGGCTCGGTCGTCGAGTACAAGATCACCCACGACGCGGACGACTTCGGCACGCCGAACAAGCTCACCCGCGACGATCTGCTGGACCTGATCAGGGACGCGGGCTTCCGGCCGGTGGAGCGGAACACGCGGTACGAGATCATTCGGGAGTACGACGGTCCGGATCCGTCGCGCAGGGAGTCGCCGCAGCCGATGCGCGTATGAATTTCGGGGGCCTCAGGTCGTCTCTTGGCTGCGGGTGAGCGGGGGCTTGTCGCGCCCACGCGGCGGAGCCGCATAGTGCTGCAGTCCCGCGCCCCCTACGTGGGTACTCGGCCCGGCATGGTTGCCATCAAGGCGCCTGAGGACGCCTATACCGCCGAACCCTTCCTCCCCGACCGCGGGGGCCTCCCCGCCCTCCGCCGCGCCGCCGCCGACTGCCGTGGCTGTCCCCTGCACCGGGACGCCACGCAGACCGTCTTCGGCGCCGGGAACTCGCACGCCCGGGTCATGCTCGTCGGCGAACAGCCCGGCGACCAGGAGGACCGGCAGGGCAGACCGTTCGTCGGACCTGCCGGGCGCCTCCTGGACCGTGCGCTGGAAGAGGCCGGCATAGATCCGGCGGACGCGTATGTCACCAACGCGGTCAAGCACTTCAAGTTCACCAGGGCCGAGCCCCGCAAGCGCCGTATCCACAAGGCGCCGTCCCTGCGCGAGATGACGGCGTGCGGGCCGTGGCTCGCCGCTGAGCTGGCGGTGGTGGAGCCGGAGCTGATCATCGTGCTCGGCGCCACCGCGGGCAAGGCGCTGCTCGGGTCGTCGTTCCGGGTGTCGCAGGTGCGCGGAACGGTGCTGGAGGAGGAGATCCACGGACGTCGGGAACGGCTGGTCCCGACCGTGCACCCGTCGTCGGTCCTGCGCGCCCAGGACGACAGGGACCGGAGGGCGGCGTACGAGGGCCTGGTCTCCGATCTGAAAGTGGCGGCGCGAGCACTGTCGTAATAGCTAATATGGGTCTGTGTCCCTTACTTTCACCCTGGACCCTGCCGTCGATCCCGTCCTCCGCGACGGTGTGCTCGACCTGTGGACCGACGTTTCCAACGCGGGCGGGTCCGTCGGCTTCGTGCCGCCCGTGACGCGCGAGGCGATACGCCCGGAGCTGGTGAAGCACCTGTCGGCGATCGCGGAGGGCCGCACCCGGCTGCTCGTCGGGCACGACGGGTCCGGGCAGGTCGCGGCGACCGCCTTCCTCACCTTCAACACGCACCGGCTGATGACGCACTGGCTGTGGCTCTACACGGTGATGGTGCACCCGCGGCACCAGGGCCAGGGCTACGGCCGTGATCTGCTGTCCGCCGCCGAGGACGCGGCCCGCGGCTTCGACGGCATCGAGGCGATCCGGCTCTCCTGCCGCGGCGGCACCGGCCTGGAGCGGTTCTACGGCTCCTGCGGCTACAAGGAGGTCGGCCGGGTCCCCGGCGCGATCCGCGTCGCTCCCGGCGACGACCGGGACGACGTCCACCTGCTGCTGACGCTGAACTGACCGCCGTACCCCCTTCCAAGATCCGCAGTCCGGCGTGCTTCACTGGACGACGGACCTCGGGACCTTTTGGAATCGGAAGACTGGATTGAGATGCTCCGCTACACGCTGATGCGCCTCGGGATCTTCGCGGGCTGCCTCGTGGTCGTCTGGGGCCTCGTCTACTCCGGCCTGGCCCCGCGCGGCCTCGGCGACTCCAACGGCATGTGGGTCGTCCTGCTCGCCCTGGTGATCTCCGCCCCGATCAGCTTCGTGGTGCTGCGCAAGGAGCGGGACCGGGCGTCGGTGCGGATCGTCGAGAGGGTGGACCGCATGAAGGCCAACCTGGACGCCAACCGCTCCCAGGAGGACGTGGCGGACGACGCCTCCCGTGCGCAGGGGCACGCCTCTTAAGGCTCTGCCGCGGCCTGCGGACCGTAGGCTGATCCCCATGGGTGCCGTGAAGACCAAGCGGATGCCGCGTGCCGTACGTGAGCAGCAGATGCTCGACGCCGCCGTGCAGACCTTCGGCCAGCGGGGATACATGGCCGCGTCGATGGACGAGATAGCCGAACTCGCTGGTGTTTCCAAGCCGTTGGTCTATCTGTACCTCAACTCGAAGGACGACCTCTTCACGGCGTGCATCCGCCGGGAGGCGACCGCTCTCACCGAAGCGGTCCGCGGGGGCGTCGACCCGAGCCTCCCCGCCGACCGCCAACTCTGGGAGGGACTCGGGGCGTTCTTCACGCACACCGCGCGGAACCCGGACGGCTGGTCGGTCCTGCACCTCCAGGCCCGCACGCATGGCGAGCGCTTCGCCGCCGAGGTCGCCGCGATGCGCGAGGAACTCGTCGCGTTCGTGACCCAGCTGATCCTGGCCGGCGCCCGCGAGGCGCACCACGATCCGGATCTGCCGGAGCGTGAGGTCGCCGGTCTCGCGGAGGCCCTGGTCGGCGCCGCCGAGTCGCTCGCCGCCTGGGCCAACGCGACCCCGGGTGTGACCGCCCGCCAGGCCGCCGCGACCCTGATGAACTTCGCCTGGGCCGGCCTGGGCGACCTGATGGCGGGCAGCCCCTGGACCCCGCCGGAGGAGCCGGAGACTCAGGCCGGGTAGACCGCGCCGCTCACCTGTGTCCGGTCGCCGCCCCGCAGTTCGAACCGCTCGCCCTGTGCCGCGTACGTCACCGTCCCCGGCAACTGCACAGGGGCCCTGAACTGCGCCCGCACCAGCGCCCGTTCCGGCACTCCGTGCGCGGCCAGGCAACGCGCCAAGGTCCACATCCCGTGCGCGACGGCCCGCCGGAAGCCGAACGGGCGGGCCGTCAGGGGATAGAGGTGGATCGGGTTGCGGTCCCCGGACGCGGCCGCGTACCGCCGCCCGATGTCCCCGGCCAGCCGCCACTCGGCGACGACGGGCAGCGGCCCCGCCTCTTCCTGCGGAGTCCGCGTGGTGCGGTCGTCTGCTTGCGGAGTCTGCGTGGTGTGGCCGTCTGCCTGTGGAGTCTGCGTGGTGCGGTCGTCTGCTTGCGGGGTCTGCGTGGTGTGGCCGTCTGCCTGTGGAGTCTGCGTGGTGCGGTCGTCTGCTTGCGGAGTCTGCGTGGTGTGGCCGTCTGCCTGCGGAGCCTGTGCGGTGTGGCCGTCTGCCTGCGGAGTCTTCGCAGTATGGCCGTCCGCCTGCCGAGCCTGTCCGGTGCGGCCGTCCGTCCGGTGCCGGGCGAGGTACGTGCTCCTCGACTCCCATACGACGTCCCCCGCCGCCCGCACCCCCGTGACGACGGCGGCCTCCGTGCCCCGCCGATGCGGCGCCAGTCCCTCGATCTGGACCGTTACTTCGTACTCCCCGGTGGCCGCGAGCGACCGCCGCTGCGTGATCTCGATCGACGTATGGACGAGTCCCAGCAGCGGCAGCGGAAAGCCCCACCCGCTCATCAGCCGCATGGCCAGCGGAAAGCCCAGCACATGCGGATACGTCACCGGCAGCGCGTCCTCGCCGGTGGCGAACCCGCAGACCCGCTCGTAGGCGGCCAGCCGGGCGAGGTCGATGCGTACGCCGGGCAGCACGAGTGGGTGGCGGGGGAAGCCGGCGTCCGGGCGGGGCCGTTTGAAGGGGGAGAGCAGGGCGCCGCGGGCGAGGAGGGGCGCGAGCGCGGGCGCGTCGGTCAAGTCGGCCATGGTCATCTCCCCACGCGGGACACTCTACTTACCCTGAAGTAAAGTTACCCCAGGTAAGACCAGGTCGGGAGGTGAGAGTTACTCACCTTAGGGTGGCTTCAACGCGCGGGTAGAGTAGGTGGGTTGACGTCCGGTCGGCAGCCCGCCCAGTGATCGCCGAGGTTGCACATCCCCGGCCCCTTACCACCCCGTAACCCGCACGAACTCCACACCTGGGCACCGTACGATCTCCCACCTAACCAGTGGTAACACGCGTGGCCGCGCACCGCTGGTGAACGCCCCAGCATGTGCTGCGCGTACCTCATGCAGCAGAGCGGTACGAAGCTGCACGCACCAGGAGTTGCCCATGTCGGTCCCGCATACGTCTTCGTCCGGCTACACCCCCGAATTCGGCATCGACCTGGACTACGACGGGCAGCCGGTTCTCGTGGCGCCGGAGGTGCGGCGGCTGGACGGAGTGGTGCGGGAGGTGTCGATACCGCCGCTGGTCGCGCCGCCGGCGCACGGCTCGCTCGCCGACCTGCCGTTCGACCGCGCGGAGGCGGAGCCGCGACGTGTGGTCCTCAGCCGCAAGACGGATGACGGCGACTGGATCGACGTGACGGCGGCCGAGTTCGCGGCGCAGGCGCACGCACTGGCCAAGGGGCTGATCGCCGAAGGGCTGGTCCCCGGGGACCGGGTCGCCGTCATGGCCCGTACGAGGTACGAGTGGACGCTCCTCGACTTCGCCTCCTGGGCCGCCGGTCTGGTGACCGTGCCCGTCTACCCCACCTCCTCCGTCTTCCAGGTCCGCTGGATCCTCCAGGACTCCGGCGCGGTCGCCCTGGTCACCGAGACCGCCGCCCAGGCCGCCGCCCTCGGTCCCGAACGTGAACGCCTGCCCGACCTGCGCCACATGTGGGTCATCGAGAAGGGCCACCTGGACCGGCTGGTCGAGCGGGGCGAGCAGGTGCCGGACCAGGAGGTGGACGTACGCCGCGGGATGCTGATCCCCGACACCCTCGCCACCCTCATCTACACCTCGGGCACCACCGGCCGCCCCAAGGGCTGCGCACTCACCCACGGCAATTTCTTCGCCGAGGTCGACAACGCGATCGAACTCCTGTATCCGATCTTCAAGGCGAGGACGAGCGAAGAGGCGTCGGTGCTGCTGTTCCTGCCGATGTCGCACGTCTTCGGCCGGATGGTGGCGATCGCATGCGTACGGGCGGGGGTTCGGCTGGGCCATGCGCCGAGCCTGAAACCGGACGAGCTGCTGCCGGACCTGGCGAGCTTCAAACCGACGTGCCTGCTGGCCATCCCGTACATGCTGGAGAAGATCTTCAACGGCGCACGGGCCCGCGCGGAGTCGGGCGGCCGGGCCTCGTCGTTCGACCGTGCGGCGAACGTGGCCATCAGATACGGCGAGGGAATGGAGGCGAAACAGACGGGGACGGGCTCGGGCCCGAGCCGGGCGCTGAGAACCGCGCGTGCCTTCTACGACCCGCTGGTCTACCGCCGTATCCGCAACGCCATGGGCGGACGCGTGCGGTACGCGATCTGCGGCGGCTCACCACTGGGCAGGCGGCTGGCCGCGTTCTACACCGGGGCGGGCATCGAGATCTACGAGGGCTACGGCCTGACAGAGGTCACCGGCGCGGCCACCGTCACGCCCCCGCTCAAACCCCGCCTGGGCACGGTCGGCTGGCCGCTCCCCGGCACGCGGGTCCGCATCGCCGCGGACGGCGAGATCCTGCTGGCTGGAGATCAAGTACTGCGGGGTTACTGGGATCCGCAGGCGGGCGGAGTGGTCCCGGCGGCCCCCGACGGCTGGCTGGCGACGGGGGACATCGGGGCGCTGGACGACGAGGGCTACCTGACCATCACCGGTCGCAAGAAGGAACTCCTGATCACCGCGGGCGGCAAGAGCGTGGCCCCGGCCCCCCTGGAGAACTGGCTCCGCTCCCACCCCCTGATCTCCCAGGCGATCGTCCTCGGCGACCGCCGCCCCTACGTCTCCGCGCTGATCACCCTCGACATGGACGGCATCACCCACTGGCGCCGGATGAACGGCAAGCACCCGGTGCCCGCCGAACTCCTGGTCGAGGACGAGGAGTTGACCGCCATCCTGCAGCGTGCGGTGGACGAGGCGAACAAGCTGGTCTCCCGCCCCGAGTCGATCCGCCGCTTCGCGATCCTGCCGCAGGACTTCACGGAGTTCACCGGTCATCTGACGCCCTCCATGAAGCTCCGCCGCGAGGTGATCATGCGGGACTTCGCGGCGGATGTGGAGCGGCTGTACGCGAACTGACGTGCCGGCGGCGGGCGATGATCGCGGGAAACGGTTGCAGCCTTGTTACGACAACTGCTTGACGTGACATGCCGTTGGGGCATTGGCTACCGCCACCCGGGCAGCAACGCCGCTCTACGCTCGGAAGGCTTCGGAAGGCTCCAGTAGTGAACCCTCGACTCTCCCACAGGGCAGCTGTACGCCGTATCGGCATAGCCCTCGCCTGCTCCGCCTCGGCCCTCTCGATGGTCTCGTGCGGTGTCATCGACGGCATCGGGGGCGGCGACAGCTCCGCGTCCCCCGAGAAGGGCGACGACATCACGGTGGGTCTCCTCCTGCCCGACAAGGACACGGCCCGTTTCGAGAAGTTCGACCACCCGCTGATCGAGAAGGAAGTCGCCGCTCTCACCAACGACAAGGGCAAGGTCGTCTACGCCAACGCCGAGGCGAGCGTGGCCAGGCAGAGCCAGCAGTTCCAGAAGATGATCGAGGACTCGGTGGATGTCATCCTCGTCGACGCGCTGGACGCCAAGGCCATCGCCTCGGACGTGGAGAAGGCCAAGGACGCGAACATCCCGGTCATCGCCTACGACCGGCTCGCGGAGGGGCCCATCGACGCGTACGTCTCCCACGACAACGAGCTCGTAGGCGAGGTGCAGGGCCGCGCCATCGTCGAAAGCCTCGGCGAGAACGCGGCGTCCGCCAAGGTCGTCATGATGAACGGCGATCCCGACGACCCCAACACCGCACGGTTCAAGACGGGCGCGCTCGGCGAACTTGAGGGCAAGGTCGACATCGTCAAGCAGTACGACACCGACAAGTGGTCGCCCGCAGTCGCCGAAGCGAACATGGAAAAGGCGATCGAGGACGTCGGGCTGGACAACCTCGCCGCCGTGTACGCGGCGAGCGACGGCCTCGCGGGTCCCGTCATCGAGGCGCTGAAAGCGGCGGGCGCGAGCAGCATCCCGCCGGTGACCGGGCAGGACGCGAATCTGGACGCGGTGCAGCGGATCGTCGCCGGCGACCAGTTCATGACCGTCTACAAGCCGTTCGCGCAGGAGGCGACCGACGCCGCGAGAATGGCCGTCTACAAGGTCCAGGGGCGCTCGATCGAGTTCGACGCACTCACCCAGGACAGGGTCGACAGCCCCACCCAGGACGACATCCCCGCCCAACTGGTGCCGGTGGTCGCCGTCACCAGGGACAACATCGAGGAGACGCTGATCCAGGACGGCGTCTACACCGTCGAGGAAATCTGCACCGCGCAGTACGCGGCGGACTGCGCGGCGATCGGCCTGACCTAGACCGGACCTGGCCCGGACCGCGCCCGCCTTCGGGACGCTGTGGCTATGCGGGCTTGCGGGCTATCAGGGACGCCTGCTGCGTTGTCTCGTTCCAGGCGGGCTCGCGCACCATCCTCATGACGGGGGCGAGACCGGCGGTCTGGAGGAGTTCGCTGATCTGGTCCGGCTGTCGCCGCTGGAAGTCCAGGACCACCTCGTGTCCGAAGGGGCGGTCGTGGCGCCGGGGCCTGTCGCCGATCTGGAAGGCGATCAGGAGGTGGCCGCCCGGGGCCAGGACACGACGGAACTCGGTGAAGAGGGAGGGGAGTTCATCCACGGGCGTGTGGATGGAGGAGTACCAGGACACGGCGCCCGCGAGCGAACCGTCGGGGAGGTCCAGGTCCAGCATCGAGCCCCGCTCGAACCGCAGTTCGGGATTCTCCCGCCGGGCGATCGTGAGCATCGACTCCGACAGGTCGAGCCCGAAGACGGACAGCCCGAGGGAGGCGAGGTGGGCGGTCACCCGCCCCGGTCCGCAGCCCAGGTCGGCCACGCGACCGCCTGCCCCCACCAGTTCCGCGAATCCCGCGAACACCGCCCGGTCCAGCGGCTTGGCCAGCTCGGTACGGAAGAGGTCGGCGTAGTCCTCGGCGATGGCGTCGTAGAAGGTGCGGGTGGCGGTGAGGAAATCGGCTTCGGTCATGACCGGGGACCCTACCGACCACCACTGACACTCACCCCGCACCTGCCGCCCGCAGTACCGCCGTCGTGACCGCCGCGCCCAGCACGACCACCACGAACGGCGCCCGGCGCCACGCCAGCACACCCCCCACCACCACCCCGACCGGCCGCGCCCACCCCGCGAAGTCCCCGCCCTCGGTCATCGCACCGGTCGCGAGGAGGGCGGCGAGCAGGACGATCGCCCCTGCCGACATCGATTCCCGGACCTTCGGACGGAGTTCGACACGGCCGTACAGGACCGGTCCGACCAGCCGGAAGGCATACGTCCCCACCGCCAGCGCCAGCATCATCGCGACCGTCGCGCTCACGCCGTTGCCCGCTTCCGTCCGTATACGAGGAGCCCGGCGAGCGCGAGCAGCACCGGCACGCCGGCCGGGACGGCGGGAGTCACCGCCAGTGCCACGGCCGCGCCGAGCACGGCAGCCTGTCGTATCCCCGCGTCCTCGCGCAGCGCGGGCAGCACCAGCGCCACCAGGACGGCAGGGAAGGCCGCGTCGAGTCCGTACGCCGCCGTGTCACCGAGTGCGCTTCCGGCGAGTGCGCCCGCGAGGACGCCGGTGTTCCAGGCGGCGAACAGGCCGAGGCCGTTGACCCAGAACGCCGCCCGGCGCCGTACCGGATCGGTCTGGGCGAGCGTGAAGGCGACCGTCTCGTCGGTGACGAGGTGGGCGCCGAGGAAGCGGGCGAGTCGGCCCCTGCCGCCGATGACGTCCGCCACGGCGAGGCTGAAGGCCGCCGTCCGGGTGTTCAGGAGCAGCCCGGTCGCCGCCGCGGCGACCGGTCCGCCCCCGGCCAGCAGCACGCCGACCGCGCTGAACTGCGCCGAGCCCGCGTACACGATCAGCGACATCAGCACCGGCACCCACACCGGCAGCCCGCCGGCCACCGCGATCGCGCCGAAGGAGACGCCGACCACGCCGCTCGCCAGCCAGACGAGGGCGCTGTCGCGCACGAGAGGTGCCATCATCGGTGTGCGTGTTCGTGTTCGGAGAAGCGAACGCATGTTTTCCAGAATGAACGCCGGTCGGTTGTTCGTCAAGGCGAACAGACGTACCTGTAGAACGAACGACGGGAAGTGGACCGCATGAGTGAGCCCATCGCCTGGATCGCCGCCTCCCTGCGCCGCGAGCGCACCCGGGCCGGGCTGTCGCTGTCCGAGCTGGCCAAGCGGGCGGGGATCGCGAAGTCCACGCTGTCTCAGCTGGAGGCGGGCAGCGGGAATCCCAGCGTGGAGACGCTGTGGGCGCTGGGAGTCGCGCTCGGTGTGCCGTTCAGCGCGCTGGTGGAGCCGCCGGCACCGGCCGTTCAGGTGATTCGGGCCGGCGAGGGGCCCACGGTCGCGTCCGAACGGGCGGACTACGCGGCCACCCTGCTCTCCGCCAGCCCGCCCGGCGCCCGGCGGGACATCTACCACCTGCGCGCGGAGCCGGGGGCCGCCCGGGAGTCGGAGCCGCACATTCCGGGGAGTGTGGAGCATCTGATCGTCAGCACGGGCCGGGTGAAGGCGGGGCCTTGGGGCGAGGAGGTCGATCTGGGGCCCGGCGACTACATGTCGTATCGCGCAGATGTGCCGCACTCCTACGAGGCGCTGGTGCCCGGGACGACGTTCGTGCTGGTCATGCAGCACGTATAGGCATGTGTGCGGAAAGGCATGTGTGCGGAAAGGTGTGTGTGCGGAAAGGTGTGTGCGCGGAGAGGGCATGTGCGCGGGAAAGGCAGGAGCCCCGCTGCCGTGCGGCGCGGGGCTCCTTGGGTACTGCTATCTGTTCCGGATCAAAGCACCAGGCTCCGAGGCCGAAGACTCAGACGGGGGTGACGTTCTCCGCCTGCGGGCCCTTCGGGCCCTGGGTGACGTCGAAGGAGACCTGCTGGTTCTCCTCCAGCGAGCGGAAGCCGCTCGCGTTGATCGCGGAGTAGTGAACGAAGACGTCGGGGCCGCCGCCTTCCTGGGCGATGAAACCAAAGCCCTTTTCGGCGTTGAACCACTTCACGGTTCCGGTAGCCATAAGCCCTCCTTGGGCCCAAAGGGTTGCCCTGCTCCAGAACCTGCAAGTGTGAAAACAGTGCCGCACAACTGCATACGTCTGAAAACGACGAGAGCCCGCGGTTACATGCTCCGCAGGCTCTGTACTGCAAGGGAAACCAAACTGCAACTTGCGGCGAGCCTAGCACGCAGGCAGCCGAAAGCAATAGAGGCCAAGATCACGTCACTCGGAAGTTTGAAGATCCAGGCGGGGGCTGACGGGGCCTGTGAGCCGATTCGCGGCCCCCTGAAGCGGCACCCTGAAGAGTGCACCGTACCCCATGGGGTCTAGTCTCGCGATGTGGACATTTCTCGCACCCGGCCGCGCGTCGGTCACATTCAGTTCCTCAACTGCCTGCCCCTGTACTGGGGGCTCGCGAGAACCGGCACCCTCCTCGACTTCGAGCTGACCAAGGACACTCCGGAGAAGCTCAGCGAGCAGCTGGTCCAGGGCGACCTCGACATCGGTCCCATCACCCTCGTGGAGTTCCTGCGCAACGCCGGCGACCTGGTCGCCTTCCCGGACATCGCCGTCGGCTGCGACGGCCCGGTGATGTCCTGTGTGATCGTCTCGCAGGTCCCGCTGGACCGGCTGGACGGCGCCCGGGTCGCCCTCGGCTCCACCTCGCGTACCTCCGTCCGCCTCGCCCAGCTGCTGCTCGCCGACCGCTACGGCGTACGGCCCGACTACTACACCTGCCCGCCCGACCTCAGCCTGATGATGCAGGAGGCCGAGGCGGCCGTACTGATCGGGGACGCCGCGCTGCGCGCCAACCTGCTCGACGGCCCGCGCTTCGGCCTTGAGGTGCACGACCTCGGCACGCTGTGGAAGGAGTGGACCGGCCTGCCCTTCGTCTTCGCCGTCTGGGCGGCCCGCCGCGACTACCTTGAGCGCGAGCCCGTGATCACCCGTCAGGTCCACGAGGCCTTCCTCGCCTCCCGCAACCTCTCCCTCGACGAGGTCGCCAAGGTCGCCGAGCAGGCGGCCCGTTGGGAGGCCTTCGACGAACAGGTCCTGGAGCAGTACTTCACGACCCTCGACTTCCGCTTCGGGGGTCCCCAGCTGGCGGCGGTCGCCGAGTTCGCCCGCCGCGTCGGCCCCACGACCGGCTTCCCGGCGGATGTGAAGGTGAATCTGTTCCAGCCGTAGGAGCGTCTGGACCAATAGGCTGCCGGGGACGGCAGGCGTACGCGGGGAGACGGGCGTACGCGGGGGAGAGGGGCGCCATGCGACCGCTCGATGTCGACGAACCCACCGCCGTGGGTCCCTACCGGCTGCTCGGCCGGCTCGGCTCCGGCGGCATGGGGCGGGTCTATCTGGGCCGCAGCTCCGGCGGCCGGACGGTCGCGGTCAAGATCGTGCACCCGCACTTCGCCCTCGACGAGGAGTTCCGCGCCCTCCCCCACGCTCGAACAACCTCGCGCGGGGGGACCCCCATCGGCGTGAGGTCGACGCCGCGCGCCGGGTGGGCGGTGCGTGGACCGCGCCGGTGCTGGACGCCGACCCCGACGCGCGGGTGCCGTGGGTGGCGACCGCGTATGCGGCGGGGCCGTCGCTGAGCGCCGCGGTCGCGGACGGAGGTCCGCTGCCGCCGCCTTCCGTACGGGTGTTGGGTGCGGGTCTGGCCGAGGCGCTGGCGGCGGTGCACGAACTGGGGCTGGTGCACCGGGATGTGAAGCCGTCGAACGTCCTTCTCACCCTCGACGGGCCCCTGTTGATCGACTTCGGTATCGCCAGGGCCACGGACGGCACGGCGTCCCTCACCTCGACCGGCGTCTCGATCGGCTCGCCCGGCTATATGTCGCCCGAGCAGATCCTCGGCAAGGGCGTCACGGGCGCGGCGGACGTCTTCTCGCTGGGGGCGGTGCTGGCATACGCGACGACGGGGGAGCCGCCGTTTCCGGGTGACTCGTCGGCGGCGTTGCTCTACAAGGTCGTACACGAAGAGCCCGAACTCGGGTCCCTGGCCGGTGACTTGCGGGCGCTGGTGGCGGCATGTCTCGGGAAGGACCCGGGTGCGCGGCCCGCGCCGGGCGAGGTGGCCCGGCGACTGGCTCCCGAGGGCGCGGCGCGGCTGGTCGCCGGTGGGTGGCTGCCGGGGGCGCTGGTGGAGCAGGTGAGCCGGGGTGCCGTACAGCTGCTGAATCTTGAGGCGGCGGGGGATGTGGCGTCCGGGCCGGTGGGGTTCAGCAGTCCGTCGGTGAATACGGCGGGTTCGGCGGGTTCCGCCGGTTCGCCGGGTTCTGCGGGTTCGCCGGATTCTGCGGGTTCGCCGGATTCTGCGGGTTCCGCGGGGGAGTTCGGGCCGCCGCCGGTCATTCCTCCTGCCATTCCTCCTGCCGTTCCTCCTGCCACGCCACTCGCCACGCCATCCGCCACGCCGCCCGTCCCGCCGCCGGTTTCCGTGCCCCAGGCGCGGGATGCCGGGCCCACGGTGTCACCGCAGCGGCCCGGCAGGCTCTCCGTTTCCGTGGCGGCGACTTCGGTGCCTGGTGACGGAGGGCGGGGACGGAAGGTGAGCTGCACGGTGGCTCTGGCGATCGCGGGGGCGCTGGCGGCGGTGACCGTGGGGTCGGTGGTCGTGTTCGACCTGTTGCCGGGTGAGGGCAACGGGCAGGACGCGGCGGGCGGTTCGCCGTCCAGCTCGGCGTCCGGCCCGGTGCCCGGTTACAGCAGCGCGACCGCCGTCCCCGCCGCCTACCTCGGCACTTGGGAGGGCCCGGCCACCGCGCTCGACGGCAGCCTTCCCATGGGCACCTTCCCCCTCATCGTCCACAAGGCGGACGTGGGCGAGGAGTTGGGGACTCTCCGGCAGACCGATCAGCTCGGCCTCGTCTGCAATGACGTACTGACGCTGAAGAGCGTGTCCGAGCAGCAGATCGTGGCGACGTCCGTGGGGGCGGCGGGCAATCACGCGGGATGCAGTCAGGCCGCCGCGACGGTGCGGATCACTCCGGTCGGGGACGATCTCGACTACCGGTCGGACAGCGCGGAGTCGGGGAATCCGACGTCCCGGATGTCGAAGATCAATTAGCGGTTTCCGTTTCCAGGACGTCCTTTGGCTACCTTTTAGTCACCTTTTAGCGGCGCCCCGTTCGGGAACTCCGTACGCGTAACCGGAATTCGGACCCGCACTTTTCTCAAGTCACACAACCATTCGTGAGCAGCGCTCATCTAAGACGGCGACCACTCGCAGTACTTCGGAGGCTTGCCGAGAATGGTTACAAGTGGCGTTCCTCACAGGAACGCGAGCCGTTCGCCCGGACAGGGACAGGGTGTGAACCAGACCACCCGTCCCGAACGGACGGAACAGGCCACCCCGGCAACGCCGTCGCCCGGAGCCGCGCCCGGAACCCGGACGCGGCTCCGCCTCCGCCTCCATCCCCGCCTCCGTCTGCCCCACCGCCCCGCCGGTGCCGCCCCGACCGCCGCCCTGCTGGCCGCGGCCCTGACCGTCGCCGTCCTCTGCGCCGGCGACATCATCGCCCGCAGCTACCCCTTCGGCTCCCGCACCCGAAGCGTCAACGACCTCGGCAACCAGTACGTACCCTTCCACGCCCACCTGTGGGACCTGCTGCACGGGCGGGCCGACGGTGGTCTCCTCGTCAACTGGCAGTCCGGGTACGGCTCCAGCTTCCTGCCTGACTTCGGTACGTATCTCAGCAGCCCGTTCGCCCTGCTCGTAGGGGTGTTCCCGCGGGACGAGATCGATCTCGCGGTGTATGTGATCACTCTGCTGAAGGTGGCGTCGGCGGGGGCCGCGATGGCCTGGCTGCTGCTCAGGCTGCGCCCCGGCCGCTGGTGGGCCGCGGGGCTGCTCGGTGCGTCGTACGCCCTGTGCGGCTGGACGCTGGCGACCGCCGTCTACAACACGATGTGGCTCGACGGTCTGCTCGCCCTGCCGCTGCTGTGCCTGGTCGGCGAGTGGGCGCTGAACGGCCGGCGCCCGGTGCTCGGCGTGATCGTCGTGGCGCTCGTCTGGATCGCCAACTTCTACACGGCGTACATGGCCACGCTCGCCGCCGGTCTCGTCCTGCTGCTCAGGCTGTGGCTCGCGGACCTCGACCGGAGGCAACGCCTCGCCGCGGCGGGACGGGCCGTACTGACCGTCACGCTCGGGGTGGGGCTGGCGGCTCCGCTGGTGGTCACCGTGTACTTCGGCACCAAGCACGCCTACCCCGGCATGGTCCGGACGTTCACCCCCGCAGCGACGCAGGACCTGCTGGCCCGGCTGCTGCCGACGACATACAGCTTCAGCAGCCCGGCCATCTACGTCGGAACCACGGCGCTGCTGCTCGCCCTCGCGCTGCCCTTCCACCGGAAGGTCCCGCGCCGGATCCGCTACGGCTGGACGCTGCTCGTCGCCGCCGTCGCGCTGTCGTTCCAGTGGGGCCCGACCCACCTTCTCTGGCACGCCTTCTCCACCCCGAACGGCAGCCCGTACCGACAGACCTTCGTGCTCTGCGGGCTGCTGGTGATCGCCGCCTGGCACGCACTGTCGTACGGTCCTCCCGGCCGGCGCGCGCTGGCCGCGGCGGGCGGACTGCTGGCGCTGATCATCGCCGTCGCAAGCCGCAGCGCGCTGACGGACCGCTCCTTCACCCTGCCGCTCACCCTTCTCGCCGCCGCGGGCGCCCTGTGCGGGCTGGCCCTGCTCGCCCGCCACCACAGCGGGCGCAAGACCGTCCTGGCCGGCCTCGCCGTCACCCTCCTCATCGGCACACAGGTCGGCGAGGCCACCGCCACCTCCGCCGTCGCCACCCGGCTGCGCTACGGCCACCTCGACGACTACGCGCCCTGGGGCCCGCGGCAGCAGCAGCAGTCGGAGGTGATCGCCGAGGCCGACGGCTGGCCCCGGTACCGGACCGACCCGGGCCGGCAGCAGACCGTCGCCAACGACGCGCTGATGGTGGGCGGTCAGGGCGGCCAGTACTACAGCAGCATGACCTCCGACGTCCTCAGCCGCACGCTCGTCGCGCTCGGGGACGGCTACACCTCCCGTGGCCGCAGCGTGCAGAGCCTGGACAACGCCGTCACGGACGCGATCTTCTCCGTCGGGGCGCGGGTGCACTCACCGCCGGACCCGCATCAGGACTGGTTCCCGCAGGACGGCACCAAGGTGACGGTGGACCGGGAGGACGTGCCGCCCCTGGTGACGGTACGGCCGGACGCCGGCGCGGACGTCTCCGCCTACGGGCCGTCGCCGTACCGCAACCAGGAACTGCTGCTGGGCACCCAGGTCTACACCGTGCCCACCGTCACCGTCCGCACCCCCGCGGGGAAGCAGCCGCCGCGCAGCGCCGACAGCCGGCCCGGCCTGCGGGTCGAAGGCCCCGGCAACTCGACGCTCACCGCCACCTGCCGGGCCGGCAGCGAGGCGTACCTCTGGGCCCCGCACTTCTCCGGCACCGCGAGCATCACCGGCGCGCGCACCCCCGCGCGCTTCCGGTCCGACCCCGGCACCAAGATCGCCGCGATGCAGCGCCTCGGCACGGTCCCGGCCTCCGGACGGCTCCGCGTCGAGCTGTCCCCCAACCGGCCGGGTGTCGTCCCCGGGGACGCGGTCGGCTGCCTGGACACCGGGCGCCTGCGCACCGCCGTCGACCAGCTGAAGACCACCGGCGCCACGAAGGTGTCCGTCTCCGACGGCACGATCCGCGCCGAACTCCCGCCCGGCAGCGAGGGAACCGCGGTCGTCGCCGCGCCGCGCATCGCCGGCTGGCGCTGTGCGGCGGGGGACGCCGACGCCGTACCCGCGAAGCAGTACTACGGCCTGATCGCCGTCCCCCTGGACGGCTCCTCGACCAGCCTCACCTGCACCTTCCACCCACCGGGCCTGCGCCTGGGCGGAGCCGTCGGCGCCGCCTCGCTGCTGACCCTCATCGTCCTCAGCGTCCTCGCCGCGGTCAGGCGACGGCGCGTACACCACCGCCCGAGCGCATGACCACCGCTCGCCGACCGAACCTCACGGGGAGTACCCGAACCATGCTCATCTCGATCGTCGCACCCTGTTACAACGAAGAAGACGTCATAGCCCGGTTCCACGACGCGGCCCAGAAGATCGCGGAGGAACTCCTGCCGCTCGGCCACGACATGGAGTTCGTCTACGTCGACGACGGCAGCGGCGACAGGACTCTGGGAGAGCTGCAGCGGCTGGCCGAACTCGACGCGCGCGTGCGCTATGTCTCCTTCAGCCGCAACTTCGGCAAGGAGGCAGCCCTGCTCGCCGGCCTGCGCCACGCCTCGGGAGACGCCGTGATCGTCATGGACGCCGACCTCCAGCACCCGCCGGAGCTGATCCACCGCATGGTGGAACTGCACGCACAGGGCCACGACCAGGTCATCGCCAAGCGGACCAGGACCGGCGACCGCTTCACCCGCACGGTCACCGCGCGCCTCTACTACCGCCTCATCAACCGCCTCGTCGACGTCGAACTCGTCGACGGCGTCGGTGACTTCCGGCTGCTCTCCCGACGTGTGGTGGACGCGATCCTGGACCTCACCGAGTACAACCGCTTCTCCAAGGGCCTGTTCGCCTGGGTGGGTTTCCCCAGCACCACCTTCGAGTACGACAACGCCACCCGCGCCCACGGCAGCAGTTCCTGGAACTTCCGCAGCCTCCTCAACTACGGCCTCGACGGCCTGCTCTCCTTCAACAACCGCCCGCTGCGCGCCGCCCTCCACCTCGGCATGGCACTGCTGCTGTGCACGGGCCTGTATACGGCGTGGATCGTGGGCGCCGCGCTCATCAATGGCGTGGAGACCCCGGGCTATGTCACCATCATCACGGCCGTCACCGCCGCCGCGGCCATGCAAATGATCATGCTGGGGATCATCGGCGAATACACGGGCAGGATCTACTACGAGGTCAAGGGGCGCCCGCACTTCCTGGTGAAGGCCACGAATGTGAAGCGAACCCAGGACCAGGCACCGTGCGGCAGCCAAGCGACCAAGGACCTCATTACCTGATGAGTAATTCCGTGATGAGCAACTCACTGGCGAGCGCGCGAACCGGAACCGTGGCGGAGCCCCGCCCGATATCGGGGCAGATCCTCGTCTTCGCGGTCGTCGGTGTCATCAACACCGGGACGTACTACGGCCTATATCTGCTGCTTCTGCCGCACCTGCCCTACATGGCCGCGCACCTCCTCGCCTCCTGCCTCAGCATGATCGGGTCCTTCTTCCTCAACACCCGGTTCACTTACCGGACGAGGCCGACCTGGCGGAAGTTCCTGCTGTTCCCCCTGACGAACGCGACGAGCTTCGTCGTCACGACGGCAGGGGTGTACGTCATCGTCGACATCCTGCACGCCGGGAGCCGCTTCGCCCCGCTGCTCGCGTCGATGGTGGCGATTCCGGCGACGTTCGTGGTGTCCCGCACGATCATGCTGCCGAAGGGCCGGGGCCGGTAGAACTGCCGCTGCCATACTGGCTCCTTGTGACCGGCCTCCTCGTGATCGTCGCCGCGCTGTGGGGCGGGGTGACGGGTGCGCTGCTGCCCCGCGCGGCCTACCGCTTCTCCGTCCCGTCGGGGGAGGAGTGGCGAGAGCTGTGTCCGGGCGGGCATGCGATCCGGGGGTGGGCCGGGCGGGCGCGCTGCGCCGAGTGCCCCGATCCGTCGTACGGCCCCGCCACCCCCCTCCTCCCGCTCACCACCGCAGTCGTCTGCGCCGTCCTCGCCGCCGCCACCGACACCCGTCCCGAAGTCGCCGTGTGGCTCCTCCTCGCCCCCCTCGGCGTGCTCCTCGCGGTCGTCGACTTCCGGGTGCAGCGCCTGCCGGACGCGCTGACCCTCCCGCTCGCGGCGGCGGTCCTGGTCCTCCTCGGGCTGGTCGCGCTCGTCCCCGAGCACACCGGGGACTGGCTCACCGCCCTGTCCGGCGCGCTCGCGCTCGGCGGCGGCTACTTCGTGCTGTTCCGGATCAACCCCGGCGGCATGGGCTTCGGCGACGTCAAGCTGGCGCTCGGCGTGGGGGCCGCGCTCGGCTGGTACGGCTGGCCGACCGTGCTGCTCGGCACGCTGGCGGGGTTCCTGCTGGGGGCGCTCTACGGCGGTGCGCTCGTCGTCGCGCGGAAGGCGGACCGGAAGACGGCGATCCCGTTCGGGCCGTTCCTGATCGCGGGGGCGTATGCCGGGCTGCTGAGCGGGGCGTGCGCGGTCTGAGGTCGGGGCGTACGCGGTCTGAGGTCGGGGCGTGCGCGGCCTGAGGTCGGGGCGTGCGCGGCCTGAGGTCGGGGCGTTCACGGCCTGAGGTAGGGCGGGCAAAAGGGCTGGCGTAGGCTGGCTGGGTCTGTCCACAACCCTTGACGAAAGGGACGCTCCGGTGACCGAGAAGGCCGACCTTCAGTCCGTCCTCGACCGTGCGGCCGAGGGTGGGCGGATCACCCCCGAGGAGGCGCTCGACCTCTACCGTGACGCCCCGCTGCACGCGCTGGGCGCCGCCGCCGACGCCGTACGCCGCCGCCGGTACACCGGAACCGAGCACATCGCGACGTACATCATCGAGCGCAACATCAACTACACGAACGTCTGCGTCACGGCCTGCAAGTTCTGCGCCTTCTACGCGGCCCCCAAGGACGAGGCCAAGGGCTGGACCCGCGACCTGGACGACATCCTGCGGCGGTGCGCCGAGACCGTCGAGCTCGGCGGTACGCAGATCATGTTCCAGGGCGGCCACCACCCGGACTTCGGCGTCGAGTACTACGAGCGGCACTTCTCGGCGATCAAGCAGGCCTTCCCGCAGCTCGTCATCCACAGCCTGGGGGCGAGCGAGGTCGAGCACATGGCCCGGATCTCCGAGGTGAGCGTCGAGGAGGCGATCCGGCGCATCCACGCCGCCGGCCTCGACTCGTTCGCCGGCGCCGGCGCGGAACTTCTCCCCGCGCGCCCCCGCAAGGCCATCGCGCCCCTCAAGGAGTCCGGTGAGCGCTGGCTGGAGATCATGGAGGCCGCGCACAAGCTGGGCGTGGAATCGACGTCCACGATGCTCATGGGCACCGGTGAGACCAACGCCGAGCGCATCGAGCATCTGCGGATGATCCGGGACGTACAGGACCGGACGGGCGGCTTCCGGGCCTTCATCCCGTACACCTACCAGCCGGAGAACAACCACCTGAAGGGCCGTACGCAGGCGACGCTCTTCGAGTACCTGCGGATGATCGCCATCGCGCGGTTGTTCATGGACAACATCCAGCACATCCAGGGATCCTGGCTGACCACCGGCAAGGAGATCGGCCAGCTCTCCCTCCACTACGGCGCCGACGACCTCGGTTCGATCATGCTGGAGGAGAACGTCGTCTCCAGCGCGGGCGCCAAGCACCGCTCCAACCGCCTGGAGATCATCGACCTGATCCGCAAGGCGGGCCGCGTGCCCGCCCAGCGCTCGACCACGTACGAGCACCTCGTCGTGCACGACGACCCGGCGAACGACCCCGTCGACGAGCGCGTCATGTCCCACATCTCGTCCACCGCGATCGAGGGCGGCACCGCACACCCCGAACTGAAGCTGCTCGCTTCCAACTGACGTACCCGTGCTGACGATTCATACGGCGGACGAGGTACGGACCGTCTGGGGGAGCGGAGAGCCCGTCGCGGGCGGTGCCGTGGCGGTGGACGGCGGTCGGGTCGCCGCGGTGGGTCCGCTCGCCGAGCTGACGGAGCGGTTCCCGGGCGCGCGGGTACGGCGCTGGCCCGGCGGTGTGCTCGGGCCCGCGCGCGTGTACGACGGCCCGCTCCCGGACGCCCCGACACCGCGCGAACGGATTCACGCCGTGCTGAAGCGGGGGGCGGTGGCTGTGCTGGAGGAGTACGCCGGCACCGCTGAACTCCGGGCGGCGGCGGCACGGAACGACGTGCTCGTAGTGCCGCACCCTCGGCCCACGGCGATCACCGAGAACGGCCGGGCGGATCTGGCGGTCCTGGACGACGGCGGCGACTGCATCGCGACGGTGTGCGCGGGCCGTTTGGTGCACAGACGCCGGTAAGGCGGGCGCCAGTCACAGACCCTCACTCGGCGAACGCCTCCGCAAACGCCCCCGCCTCCTGCTCCACCCCACTGCAATTGGTGGCCGCGTCATCGTCGTCCGCGTTCCCGTCCTCGCACTCCTGATCCCGGAGCGTGGACCACATCGACACCCACGCGACCTCCTTCTCCTCCGCGAACGCCCGCACCTGTGCCGCATCGGACAACGTGAACGTCTCACCGTCCACGTCATTCACCCCGATCATCGAAGTCAGCGCCATTCCACGCCACGCCGCCGCGTCGGACAGCCCGAAGACATCGGCCAGTTGATCGTGCGCGGCCTTCGCCGCGGTGATCGCATAGCCCCCCATGTCCCCGTCGTACGACTCGCTGTAATTCATGGTCATGAGGTTGACCGTGGCGACCTGCACGGAGTTGTTGTTGGCCGACTCCAGCAACGTCAGACTGTCCTCGTCCAGCCCCGACGGCATGACCGGCAGCGTGAACGACACCTTCAGGTCGCTGCGCTCCTGCTGAAGCAACGCGATGGCCCTGGAGCGCAGTTCGACTGACGTGGAGTCGGTCAGCGCATCGCCCTCGATGTCGAAGTCGGCCTGCTCGGACCCGGCGGCGTCCAGCGCCTTGCCGTACGCCTCGGCCAACTCGCGCGCACTGTCGCAGCTTTCCGCCAGTTCCTCCCCGGAGGCCCCGCCGAAGGAGACGCGGACGGCGGCGCCGGACTCCTTGAGCGCGGAGATACGGGACTGCACGGTCGTATCGCCGATGGCGGCCGTGCCGTTCCACTTCGGCGTGCAGCCGCTGCCGCCGGAGATCACGAAGGCCAGATTGTACGTCGTGGGGGAGCCCGTGGAGTCGTTGTCGGACGCGGCCGTGGCACTGACGTACGGGGCGTACGAGGTGCTGGACGACGGGCTGGACGACGTACTGGACGACGGGCTGGACGTCGCGCCGGGTGACGCGGATCCGGCGGGGGCCGCCGCGTCCGAGGAGTCGGCGGAGCCACTGGAGCACCCCGCGGTGGCCAGGGCGATCAGACAGGTGAGCCCGGCCGCCGGCCTCAGGAAACTCCGCATTGTGTACGCACCCGCTCTCGTGATTTCTGGGGTGGGAATGTCTCACACGGAGCTGGGCTTCACGAGGGCAGAATCCGTAATCTCACAGTGAACGGACAGGTTGAGGCGTTTCTCATGGCTGTCTCATATGAACTCCCGAGTTTTTGCCACATAAAGGCTCCCTAATATCCGGGGAATGCATTCCGAGCCTGCCACCGAAACCCGCGCCGCGGTCCGCGGTCGCCGCCGCAAACGCGGCAGCGGGCCCTCCGCAGAAGGCCCCGTGTTCGTTGACAACTCCGGGCGCCGGTCGAAGGCGCTGCGCCGGATCGGCGTCCTCGTCGGTGTCGTCTGCCTCGGCTACGCGGTCGTCCTGGGCATGGCGTTCATGGGCGTGGGCATCTCGCTCAACCCGTCCCAGCTGCTGCCCTTCGGCAACAACGGCCAGGGCGCCCCCGGCGGCGACCAGGGACCCGGCGGCCAGCAGCCGCAGGGCGGCGTCGCCCCCACCGGCACCCCGCCCGCGCAGCCCACCGGCACCCCGCCCGCGGGCACCGCCACCGGTGCCCCGCCCACGGGCACCCCCACCGGCATTCCGCCGAGCGCCACTCCGAGCGCCACTCCGAGCGCCACCCCGACCGCGACCTCCGCCGCCAACTGACCGGGACGCAGCCACTCTCATGACTTCGACGACGTCCTCCCGCGGCCGCAGGCGAGCCCCCTCGAAGGTGCAGCGGGCCGCAGGCAAGGCCGCGGCGCTGCAGAAGCCGCGTGTGATCCTCGCCCTGCTTCTCCTGCTGGCGCTGACCAGCATCATGCTGCTCGACGGCTATCTGCGCGCCGAGGTCGGCGGTGATCAGCGGGTGCGCAGCGGCGCCAGTTCCAGCAAGGTCCCGGACAAGATCCTCGACGGCGGCCCGATCGTCACCTTCCGGGGCGGCCAGGCCACCACGGTCTCCGTGCCGGAGAAGACCATCGCGCTCACCTTCGACGACGGTCCCAACCCCACGTACACGCCCCAGGTCCTGAAGATCCTGGAGAAGTACGACGTCCCCGCCACGTTCTTCGTGGTCGGCTCGATGGTCTCCCGCTACCCGGGCATCGTGAAGGACGTGGTCGAGCAGGGCAACGAGGTGGGCATCCACACCTTCACCCACGTCGACCTGTCGTACCAGAGCGACGCCCGCATCCAGCGGGAGATGACCCAGACGCAGCTCGCGCTCGCGGGCGCGGCCGGCATCACGACCACCCTGTTCCGCGCCCCGTACTCCTCGGAGACGGACGCCATCGACAACTACAGCTGGCCGGTCTACAAGAAGCTGGGCGAGGAAGGGTTCACCAGCGTCTTCATCGACACCGACAGCGACGACTGGAAGCAGCCGGGCGTCTCGAAGATCGTCAAGTGGGCCACGCCGGAGGACGGCAAGGGCGCGTCGGTCCTCTTCCATGACGCGGGGGGCGTGCGCGAGCAGACGATCAAGGCGCTGCCGACGTACATCAAGAAGATGAAGGCGAAGGGGTACACCTTCACCACCATCAGCGGGGCGATCCAGCAGCAGGAGGCGAGCGGGCAGACGGGGTCCGGCCAGGCGGCTTCCGGGCAAGGGTCCTCCGGCCAGCAGGCTGGTGCGGGTGTCCCTGGAACCGGCGGTCAGCAGCCGGGCGGCCAGCAGCCCGGTGACGGCGCTGCGAGCCTCCAGGCCGCCCACCGCACCGCCACCGGCGCCACCCTCTACGAGGGCAAGGCCCTCATCGCCGCCGTCGCGGTCGCCGAGTGGACCGTGCCGACGCTGTCCGTCGGGCTGATCGTCGTCGGCGTGGCCGTGCTGGGCCGGTTCGGGATGATGCTGGTCCTGGCCCGCCGCCACTACAGACAGCGCAACAAGCGCCGGTTCACCTGGGGACCGCCGGTCACCCGGCCGGTGAGCGTGATCGTCCCGGCGTACAACGAGAAGGAGTGCATCGCCAACACCCTTGAGTCGCTGGCGAAGAGCACCCATCCGATCGAGATCATCATCGTCGACGACGGGTCGTCGGACGGCACGTCGGAGATCGCGCGGGCTGCGGCCGACTCGCTCGGCATGACCAACGTCCGCGTCATCCGCCAGGAGAACGCGGGCAAGCCGGCCGCGCTGAACAACGGTGTGCGCAGCGCCAGTCACGACATCGTCGTGATGATGGACGGCGACACCGTCTTCGAGCCGGAGACCGTGCGCCGGCTGGTGCAGCCCTTCGCCGACCCCGGGATCGGCGCGGTCGCCGGCAACGCCAAGGTCGGCAACCGCGACACCGTCATCGGCGCCTGGCAGCACATCGAGTACGTGATGGGCTTCAACCTCGACCGCCGCATGTACGACCTGCTGCGCTGCATGCCGACCATCCCCGGCGCGATCGGCGCGTTCCGTCGCGCGGCGGTCCTGGAGGTCGGCGGCATGAGCGAGGACACGCTCGCCGAGGACACCGACATCACCATCGCCATGCACCGCCAGGGCTGGCGGGTCGTCTACCAGGAGCACGCCAAGGCCTGGACGGAGGCGCCCGGTTCGCTGAAGCAGCTGTGGTCCCAGCGCTACCGCTGGTCGTACGGCACGATGCAGGCGCTGTGGAAGCACCGCAAGTCCCTGACGGACAAGGGCCCTTCCGGCCGCTTCGGCCGGGTGGGCATGCCGCTGGTGGTCATCTTCCAGATCATCACGCCGGTCTTCGCCCCGCTCATCGACGTCTTCACCGTCTACTCGATGATCTTCGTCGACTTCGAGGCGGCGCTGCTGGCCTGGCTCGCGGTCCTCGGCGTCCAGCTCGTCTGCGCGGCGTACGCCTTCCGCCTCGACCGGGAGCGGTACCGCTACCTCCTGATGATGCCCCTCCAGCAACTGGCCTACCGCCAGATGATGTACCTCGTCCTCATCCACTCCTGCATCACCGCCCTCACCGGCGGCCGACTCCGCTGGCAGAAGCTGAAGCGGACCGGTGAGGTCGGGACTCCGGCGGGGGCGAGCTGAGATGGGCTCGCATCGCAGGGGCGGCGTGGTCGTCGACCGTCCGGCCGCTGCCGCCCGTCCGGCACAGAACCCCACCCGTGACCGCTACTTCGACACCCTGAGGGCCGTCGCTCTCATCCGCGTCGTCACCTACCACACCTTCGGCTGGGCCTGGGCCGGGATGGTGTTCCCCTCCATGGGCATCATGTTCGGCCTGGCCGGCACCCTGATGGCGAGGTCCCTGGAGCGCCCGGCGTTCAAGGTGGTGCGCAGCCGGATGCGCCGGCTCCTGCCCCCGTTCTGGTTCTGGGGCTTCTTCGTGGTCCTCGCGATGCTGATCCACGGCTGGATGCCGGGCTGGCAGATCGTCTTCTGGGTCGTGCCGCTCGGCGACCCGCCGGGCAACGCATGGGCTGTCCAGGCCTGGGAGATCCTCTGGTACCTGCGGACGTACCTCTGGTTCGTGCTGCTGTCCCCGCTCCTGCTGAAGGTGTTCCGGCCGGCCCCGGTACCGGTCCTGCTGCTGTCCCTGTCCCCGATCCTGGTCCTGCACTTCCTCTGGGAGCCCCCCGACGACCGCTTCGGCAGCGCGCTGACCGACCTCGCCACCTTCCTCTTCTGCTGGATCCTCGGCTTCGCGCACCGCGACGGAGTCCTGCAGCGACTGAAGCCGGCCGCCGTAGTGATCCTCTCGCTCGCCGCGATCGGCTACGGCGGCTGGTACACCTTCACGCACCAGGCCGAGACGGGTTCGTACGACCTCGACGACATCCCGCTCGCCCAGGCCTTCTGGTCGGCCGGCTTCGTGACGCTGCTGTTCTGGGTGAAGTCGTACTTCCGAATCGACTTCGCCTGGCTGACCGGCTTCCGGCGGACGGACCGGATCGTCACGATCTTCAACTCCCGCGCGGTGACGATCTACCTGTGGCACGAGATCGCCCTGATCCTCGCCGTTCCGCTGATCGACCAGTTCTGGAACGTGCCCGCGTTCGAGAAGTGGCTGCCGCTGGAGAGCCAGTGGTTCATGTTCGGGATCGGGTGGATCCTGATCGCGGTGTTCGTCCTGTTGTGCGGATGGGCGGAGGACGTGGCGGGGAAGCGGCGACCGAGGCTCATCCCCTGAGCCGGTGCTGGGAGCCGTACTGCAAGAATGGGGCCGTGACCCGCGCTTCCCTGAACAAGCAGCCGCACGAAGTCGCCTCGATGTTCGACGACGTCGCGGAACGGTACGACCTGACGAACGACGTGCTGTCGCTCGGCCAGGACCGGCTGTGGCGCAAGGAGGTCGCCAGGGCCGTCGACGCCCGTCCCGCCCAGAAGGTCCTGGACCTGGCGGCCGGCACGGCGACGTCCTCGATGCCCTTCACCCGCAGCGGCGCGTATGTCGTCCCCTGCGACTTCTCCCTCGGCATGCTCCAGGTCGGGAAGCGGAACCACCCCTGGCTGCCGCTGACCGCGGGCGACGCGACGCGGCTGCCGTTCAGGGACGACGTCTTCGACGCCGTCACGATCTCCTTCGGGCTGCGCAACGTCCAGGACACGGATGCCGCGCTGCGCGAGATGTACCGGGTGACCAAGCCCGGCGGCCGGGTCGTGATCTGCGAGTTCTCGCACCCGACCTGGACGCCCTTCCGCACGGTCTACACCGAGTACCTGATGCGCGCCCTGCCGCCGATCGCCCGCGCGGTCTCCTCCAGCCCCGACGCGTACGTCTATCTCGCCGAGTCCATCCGCGCCTGGCCCGACCAGCCCGCGCTGGCCGAGCGGCTGGGCAAGGCCGGCTGGTCGAAGGTGGCCTGGCGGAACCTGACCGGCGGGGTGGTCGCTCTGCACCGGGGCTTCAAGGAGAGCTGACCCAGATTTCAGGGGGCACTTTTCAGGGGGGACCTTTCAGTGGATCACCTCGAAGGCGTCCCCGGCTGCGTCCAGCTCGCGCTGCATTCCGCCCCTCGGCGGATTGGGGATCCGCGGCTCACGCACGCCCGCGCCTCCGCCGCCCTCGCCCTCGCCGAGGTCGAACCATACGGTGACCACGGCCCCGCGCGGCACCTCGACGCCGGGCAGCGGGTACTGCCGTACGACATAGTCGACGACCGTGAGGTGGAAGTCGGGCCGGTCGGGTGCGGCGAGGAGCACTCCGTGAGCCTCTGCCTCCTCGCGCGCGTCCATGGCCATCAGACCGACCAGCTTCGGTACGCGCACTTCGGGCGTCTTGGGTGTTATGTGCACAGATGTCACCCCCAGCGGTACTGGCAGGGTAACCGCACGGGAGTGTTGTCCGGAAGCGTCAAGTGGCTTTCTGTAGCAGCTGGTTACGTGGAGTTACAAGTCGAGCCGGTAGCAGTGTCCCTGCTGCTTCGACTCCGGCGTCGTGAAGACCTCGGCGAGACGCATGCCGAGCCGCCGCGTCACCGCGATCGACCGCGCGTTGTCGGCGAGGACCATCGCCACGACACTCGGTACCCCGGCCGCCCGCACGCGCTCCAGCGTCAGCCGCGCGGCGGCGGTGGCGTACCCCTTCCCCCAGTACGCCCGTCCGAGCCGCCAGCCGATCTCGATCTCGCCCGTGGGGCCCCAGCCACGCTCCCACGGCTGTGCGCCGGTGAAGCCGATGACCTCGCCGGGCTCGTCGAGCACGGTCCACAGGCAGAAGCCGCGTTCGGCGTCGTGTCTGCGCTGGCGGGCGGTGAGTTCCTCGTACACGGACAACTCGGCCGACCGGCCGCCGTGGAACTCCATGACATCCGGGTCGTCGAAGATCCGGTGCCAGGCGACGGCGTCCTCGTCGGTGGGGACACGGAGCCGTACCACGGGAAGTGCTCGGTTCACGGGGCAGCCCTTCAGCCGGGTGATCAGTAACGCTGAATAGACTGCCCATGTCCAGTGCCCGTCGGCACGTACATTTCGAACTTGGGGAGATCCCGTCGTGACCGAGCCCCTCTCCGAAAACACCGCCGATGTGATCGTCGTCGGCGCGGGGCCAGCCGGCTCCACGACCGCGTACTACCTGGCGAAGGCCGGACTCGACGTACTGCTGCTGGAGAAGACCAGCTTCCCCCGCGAGAAGGTGTGCGGCGACGGGCTGACCCCGCGCGCCACCAAGCAGCTTGTCGCGATGGGCATCGACATCTCGGAAGAGGCCGGCTGGCTGCGCAACAAGGGCCTGCGCATCATCGGCGGTGGTGTGCGGCTCCAGCTGGACTGGCCGGATCTCGCCTCCTTCCCCGACTACGGCCTCGTCCGCAAGCGCGACGACTTCGACGAGCAGCTCGCCCGCCAGGCCCAGAAGGCCGGTGCCCGCCTGTACGAGCGCTGCAACGTCGGCGCCCCGATCATCGACGACCGCACCGGCCGCATCACCGGCGTGCACGCCAAGCTGGGCGACTCCGGGGAGAAGCGGGAGGTCACCTTCCACGCCCCGCTGGTGGTGGCCGCCGACGGCAACTCCACCCGCCTCTCCCTGGCGATGGGCCTGCACCGCCGCGAGGACCGCCCGATGGGCGTCGCGGTCCGGACGTACTTCGAGAGCCCCCGCCACGACGACGACTACCTGGAGTCCTGGCTGGAGCTGTGGGACCGCCGGGGCCCGGGCGAGGACCGGCTGCTGCCGGGCTACGGCTGGATCTTCGGGATGGGCGACGGCACGTCCAACGTCGGCCTGGGCGTCCTGAACACCTCCGACTCCTTCAAGGAGCTGGACTGGCGCGAGGTGCTCAAGGCCTGGTGCGCGTCGATGCCGGAGGACTGGGGCTACACGCCGGAGAACATGACCGGGCCCATTCGCGGGGCCGCGTTGCCCATGGCCTTCAACCGCCAGCCCCACTACACGCGCGGGCTGTTGCTCGTCGGCGACGCCGGCGGCCTGGTGAACCCCTTCAACGGCGAGGGCATCGCCTACGCCATGGAGTCCGGCCAGATCGCCGCCGACGTCATCGTGCAGGCACACGCGCGTGCCACCCCGGCCCAGCGCGAGATCGCCCTCCAGCGCTACCCACGCGTCCTCAAGGACACCTACGGCGGCTACTACACCCTCGGTCGCGCCTTCGTGAAGCTCATCGGCAACCCGAAGGTCATGAAGATCGCGACCCAGCGCGGCCTGACCCACCCCCTCCTGATGAAGTTCACCCTGAAGATGCTGGCCAACCTCACCGACCCGACCGGCGGCGACGCGATGGACCGGATCATCAACGGGCTGAGCAAGGTGGCGCCGAAGGCGTAGCCGTCCGGCGGGTCAGCGGGCCGTCCGGGCAGCAGGTGAGGGCCTGCTGCCCGGACGGCCCGCCCGCCGCAGGGTGCCTCCCTCAACAGCTGTCCCGCCCGCCGGAGATGGAACCCGCTCAAACGCATCGACGAGGCCCGCTGCCGGCTGGGCCTGCCCGGAACCTTCGACCGCGGCTGAACGGGCCGGAGAACGCCACCGGAAGGGCCGCTGCCCCCGAGCGGCTGCGGCCCTTCCGGTCGTACGTTCGCTGTGGCGCGGCTCAGAGCACGCGCACCGCACCTGACGCCGGGTACCCGGACAGATCCTGGATCACCACGCCCTTGGAGGGGTTGGCCGCGTCCAGGTACTGGCCGTTTCCGATGTAGACGCCCACGTGGTACGCGGAGCCCTTGCCGCCCCAGTACAGGATGTCGCCCACCTGAAGGTTGGACAGGGAGACATCGGTGCCGGCCATCGACTGGTCCTGCGAGACCCGCGGAAGGTCCACGCCGACCTGCTTGAACGCGGCCTGCACCAGGCTGGAGCAGTCCCAGGCGTCGGGGCCGGAGGCTCCCAGGACGTAGGCGTCGCCCACCTGCGCCTGGAGGAAGGAGATGACCGTCGCGACACTGCCGCTCGCCGGCGCGGACACCGACGTGGACGTGTCGGCGTCGGCGGAGAGCGCCGTCCGCTCGGCGGCGCGGGAGGCGGCTTCCTCCGCCGCAGCCCTACGGGCCTCCTCCGCCTTCTTCTTGGCCTCTGCCTTCTTCTTCGCTTCCGCGAGGTCCTTCTTGGCCTCCTGGGCCGCCGCGGCGGCGGCCGCGTCACGCTCGGCCTGCAGTTCGTAGGTGGCCGCGGCCAACTGGGTGGCCTGCGCGGACTGCTCGACCTGTGCGGCCAGGTCGGCAGTGAGCGTGGGCAGTTCGAGCGTCTGCGTCACCGGCTCAGCCGCGTTCGCCGAAGCGGACGTGCCGGCCACTGCCACGGTGCTGAGGATGCCACCGGCAACTCCGGCCCGCATCGCGACTGTCGACGACGCGGTGCGGCGGGGCTTCCGGTGGCTGCGTATGTGAGCGGTGTGGGACATGGGAACAACGGGTACCAGGGGCTCCTCCATACCTTCAAGAAACGTGTGCTGCGCCACAGTTGTTCAATGGGAGCCCTGAATCCCGGGTGTGTCGCTCTTTATTGACGCCGTAACGGACATTGCGGACGGCCTCCATCTGGCCGGTGATCACGCCCTTTCTTCGTTACGCCCGAATTGCCCCCCACCTACCACCTGTTGGGACAGGTGGCCAACCCCCGTTCTCATCGGCCCCTCATGGGTGTGGCCGAGGTCACGCAACGGTCACGGGGTCGAGTGCGTCCTGCGTGCGCGCCTCCACGAAATCCGCTCGTGAATGCGTGCACGCGTCCATACCTCGCCCGCCCCTCCCTCTGATGTGTGAACGCGGCCCTCTATCAAGGCCTCACGTCCAGCGCGAATTTGCATGCAAGGGAAGTCTCTTGATATGGAGATGCCGCCCTCCAGCTGGGTCGACGAGCGAAAATGTCACCTCTGGTGATCACTCGGACGCCTCTCGTGCGAAGATCACCGCTCATCCGACTTCATGATCCTTCGTCAGGTGGTGGAGATCACAAAGCTTGTGTAATACCCCGTGTCGCAGATCACAGAGTGTCGGGCATAGGATGCGAGGCAGTTGGGCTTGTGACCTGCTTCACATGTTCTCGATCTTCGCCGGGACGAGCGGGGTTCGTGGGACCTGTGAGGCGGGTGGGTGAGCCCGGCCAACCGCCAGCAGTCAGTGCCGACTGAGAGGAGCGAGGAGCGGTGAACGCGTATGCGCCCATCCTCGTACTGGGAGCCCTCGGGGCAGGCTTTGCGATCTTCTCCGTGGTCATGGCCACGCTGATCGGTCCGAAGCGTTACAACCGGGCCAAGCTTGAGGCCTATGAGTGCGGTATCGAGCCGACCCCCACGCCGGCCGGCGGCGGGCGCTTCCCGATCAAGTACTACCTGACGGCGATGCTCTTCATCATCTTCGATATCGAGATCGTCTTCCTCTACCCCTGGGCCGTCACCTTCGACGCCCTGGGTGTTTTCGGGCTCGTGGAGATGCTGCTCTTCGTGCTCACCGTCTTCGTCGCCTACGCGTACGTCTGGCGCCGCGGCGGCCTGGAATGGGACTGAGGGGCCTTTAAGTCATGGGACTCGAAGAAAAGCTGCCGAGCGGATTCCTGCTGACCACCGTCGAGCAGGCCGCGGGCTGGGTGCGCAAGGCGTCCGTCTTCCCGGCCACGTTCGGCCTCGCCTGCTGCGCCATCGAGATGATGACCACCGGCGCCGGCCGCTACGACCTGGCGCGCTTCGGCATGGAGGTCTTCCGCGGCTCACCGCGCCAGGCGGACCTGATGATCGTCGCGGGCCGGGTGAGCCAGAAGATGGCGCCGGTGCTCAGGCAGGTCTACGACCAGATGCCGAACCCCAAGTGGGTGATCTCCATGGGGGTGTGTGCGTCCTCCGGCGGCATGTTCAACAACTACGCCATCGTCCAGGGCGTCGACCACATCGTCCCGGTCGACATCTATCTTCCCGGTTGCCCGCCACGGCCGGAGATGCTGATGGACGCGATCCTCAAGCTCCACCAGAAGATCCAGACCTCCAAGCTCGGTGTGAACGCCGAGGAGGCGGCTCGTGAAGCGGAGGAAGCGGCGCTCAAGGCCCTGCCGACGATCGAGATGAAGGGGCTGCTGCGATGAGCGACGCCAACGGCACCAACGGGGCGTCGAACGGGGTGAACCCCGAAAAGGACCTCGGCGCCTCCAACCTCCCCGGCCAGCGCGGTGAGGGCGGTGAGGAGATCCGCGTCCAGCGCGGCATGTTCGGCGCCAACAACGGCGGCGACACCTCCGGCTACGGCGGCCTGGTCCGCTCGGTCCGGCTCCCGGGACCGGCGAGCCGCCCCTACGGCGGTTGGTTCGACGAGGTCGCCGACGAACTCGAAGGCGCTCTGGAGGAACAGGGCCTCCTCCCCGACAACGCTATCGAGAAGACGGTCGTCGACCGCGGCGAACTCACCTTCCACGTCGAACGCGAGCACCTGCTCCGCGTCGCCCGCACCCTGCGCGACGACCCCGCCCTGCGTTTCGAACTGTGCACAGGCGTGAGCGGTGTCCACTACCTCCACGACAAGGGCCGCGAGCTGCACGCCGTCTACCACCTGCGCTCGATCACCCACAACCGGCTGATCCGCCTGGAAGTCAGCGCCCCGGACGCCGACCCGCACATCCCGTCCCTGGTCTCCGTCTATCCGACGAACGACTGGCACGAGCGCGAGACCTACGACTTCTTCGGCATCGTCTTCGACGGTCACCCGGCCCTGACGCGGATCATGATGCCGGACGACTGGCAGGGCCACCCGCAGCGCAAGGACTACCCCCTCGGCGGCATCCCCGTCGAGTACAAGGGCGCCCAGATCCCGGCTCCGGACCAGCGGAGGTCGTACTCATGAGCACGCAGCACGCAACTCCGCGTGAGACCACCGAGGGCACCGTATATACGGTCACCGGCGGCGACTGGGACGAGGTCGTCCAGTCCGCGGCCCGCGCCGACGACGAACGCATCGTCGTCAACATGGGCCCCCAGCATCCCTCCACTCACGGAGTGCTCCGCCTGATCCTGGAGATCGACGGCGAGACGGTCACCGAGGCCCGCTGCGGCATCGGCTACCTCCACACCGGCATCGAGAAGAACCTCGAATTCCGCACGTGGACGCAGGGCACCACCTTCGTCACGCGCATGGATTACCTGACGTCCTTCTTCAACGAGACCGCCTACTGTCTCGCCGTCGAGAAACTCCTCGGCATCGAGGACCAGATCACCGAGCGAGCCAAGATCATCCGGGTGCTCCTGATGGAGCTGAACCGGCTCTCCTCGCACCTGGTGTGCATCGCCACCGGCGGCATGGAACTCGGCGCCACCACGATCATGATCTACGGATTCCGTGATCGTGAAATGATTCTCGACATCTACGAGCTCATCACGGGCCTCAGGATGAACCACGCGTACATCCGCCCCGGCGGACTCGCGCAGGACCTGCCGCCGGGCGCGGTGGACCACATCCGCGAGTTCGTGAAGAAGATGAAGAAGAACCTCCCGGAGTACGACAAGCTCGCCACCGGGAACCCCATCTTCAAGGCCCGTATGCAGGACATCGGCTATCTCGACCTGGCCGGCTGCATGGCCCTCGGCGCCACCGGCCCGATCCTGCGCTCCACCGGCCTGCCGCACGACCTGCGCAAGACGCAGCCCTACTGCGACTACGAGACCTATGACTTCGATGTCCCGACCACCGACACCTGCGATTCCTACGGGCGCTTCCTGATCCGCCTGGAAGAGATGCGCCAGTCGCTCAGGATCGTCGAGCAGTGCCTGGACCGGCTGCAGCCCGGACCGGTGATGGTCGCCGACAAGAAGATCGCCTGGCCGGCCCAGCTCGCCCTGGGTCCGGACGGGCTCGGCAACTCCCTCGACCACATCAAGAAGATCATGGGCACCTCCATGGAGGCCCTGATCCACCACTTCAAGCTGGTGACCGAGGGCTTCCGCGTGCCGCCGGGACAGGCGTACGCGGCAGTCGAGTCACCCAAGGGCGAACTCGGGGTGCACGCCGTGTCCGACGGAGGCACCCGCCCCTTCCGGGTCCACTTCCGCGACCCGTCCTTCACCAACCTGCAGGCCATGGCGGCGATGTGCGAGGGCGGCCAGGTCGCCGACGTCATCGTCGCCGTCGCGTCCATCGACCCCGTGATGGGAGGCGTCGACCGGTGACCACCTCTTCTTCGGAGCGGGGCGTCAGCCTGGGCATGCCCGAGCTGCCCGCGCCCGCCTACCCGGACGACGTTCGAGCCCGGCTGGAGACCGACGCGCGCGAGATCATCGCCCGCTACCCGGACTCCAGGTCCGCGCTCCTGCCGCTGCTGCACCTCGTCCAGTCGGAGGAGGGCCATGTCACGCGCACCGGGATGCAGTTCTGCGCGGACATGCTCGACCTGACCACGGCCGAGGTCACCGCGGTCGCCACCTTCTACACCATGTACCGGCGCAGGCCGAGCGGTGACTACCAGGTCGGTGTCTGCACCAACACGCTCTGCGCGGTGATGGGCGGGGACGCGATCTTCGAGGAGCTCCAGGAGCACCTCGGCGTCGGCAACGGCGAGACCACCGACGACGGCAAGGTCACCCTGGAGCACATCGAGTGCAACGCGGCCTGCGACTTCGCGCCGGTCGTGATGGTCAACTGGGAGTTCTTCGACAACCAGACCCCGGCCGGCGCCAAGCGTCTCGTCGACGACCTCCGCGCGGGACGCCCGGTCGAGCCCACGCGCGGGGCGCCGCTGTGCACCTTCAAGGAGACCGCCCGGATCCTCGCCGGCTTCCCCGACGAGCGGCCGGGGGCCGTCGAGGCGAGCGGCGGAGCGGGACCCGCTTCGCTGGTGGGCCTCCGCCTGGCCAGGGGAGAGACCGCACCCGCGCGCGTGGTCCATCCGCGGGAGGGCGGCCCGCACACCGAGCCGCAGGACAGGGCCGTACACGAGCCGTCACCGGCCGAGCACCTGAGCTCGCACGACGCGCCGCAGGACACCTCGGCCTCCGATCCGGCCCACCCAGCAGGTCCTACCGCCGAGGAGGGGGAGTGATGACCTTGGCTGCCGAGATCAAGGACACGAGTCCGGAGAAGCTGCTCGCACCCGTGCTGTCGGCCTTCTGGGACGAGGACAGGTCCTGGACGCTGGACGTCTACCGAAGGCACGAAGGATACGAGGGGCTCCGCAAGGCACTCGCCATGTCACCGGACGACCTCATCGCGTATGTGAAGGAGTCCGGGCTGCGTGGCCGCGGCGGCGCGGGATTCCCGACGGGAATGAAATGGCAGTTCATTCCCCAGGGTGATGGAAAACCGCACTATCTAGTTGTCAACGCCGACGAATCGGAGCCCGGAACCTGCAAGGACATCCCGCTCCTCTTCGCGAACCCGCATAGCCTCATCGAGGGCATTGTCATCGCGTGTTATGCCATCAGGTCTTCGCATGCCTTCATCTATCTGCGTGGTGAAGTCGTCCCTGTTCTGCGGCGGTTGCACGAGGCCGTGCGCGAGGCCTACGAGGCCGGCTACCTCGGCGAGAACATCCTGGGCAGTGGGATCGATCTCCAGCTCACCGTGCACGCGGGCGCGGGCGCGTACATCTGCGGTGAAGAGACCGCACTGCTCGACTCGCTCGAAGGCCGCCGGGGTCAACCGCGGCTCCGTCCCCCCTTTCCTGCGGTCGCGGGCCTCTATGCCTGCCCGACTGTTGTGAACAACGTCGAGTCGATCGCGTCGGTTCCCGCCATCCTGAAAAACGGCAAGGACTGGTTCAGGTCGATGGGCAGCGAGAAGTCCCCGGGCTTCACGCTCTACTCACTCAGCGGCCATGTCGCCAATCCCGGCCAGTTCGAGGCACCGCTCGGCATCACGCTCCGCCAGCTCCTCGACATGAGCGGCGGCATGCGGCCGGGCCACCGCCTCAAGTTCTGGACGCCGGGCGGGTCCTCGACGCCGATGTTCACCGACGAGCACCTCGACGTCCCTCTCGACTACGAGGGAGTGGGCGCCGCGGGTTCCATGCTCGGCACGAAAGCCCTGCAGTGCTTCGACGAGACGACCTGCGTGGTACGGGCCGTCACCCGCTGGACCGAGTTCTACGCCCATGAGTCCTGCGGCAAGTGCACGCCGTGCCGCGAGGGGACGTACTGGCTGGTGCAGTTGCTGCGTGACATCGAGGCCGGCAAGGGCGTCATGAGTGACCTCGACAAGCTGAACGACATCGCCGACAACATCAACGGCAAGTCGTTCTGCGCCCTCGGCGACGGTGCCGCCTCGCCGATCTTCTCCTCGCTCAAGTACTTCCGCGAGGAGTACGAGCAGCACATCACGGGCCGCGGCTGCCCCTTCGACCCGGCCAAGTCGACGGCCTGGGCCGACCGCACGGAGGTGAACGCATGACCGTGACCACCAACGCTCCCTCCGGCGGGGGAGAGGCGGCGGTCCCGCCGGAGGATCTCGTCTCGCTGACGATCGACGGCGTCGAGATCAGTGTGCCCAAGGGCACCCTGGTCATCCGGGCCGCCGAGCAACTCGGCATCGAGATCCCCCGGTTCTGCGACCATCCTCTCCTCGACCCGGCCGGCGCCTGCCGCCAGTGCATCGTCGAGGTCGAGGGCCAGCGCAAGCCGATGGCGTCCTGCACGATCACCTGCACCGACGGAATGGTGGTCAAGACCCACCTCACCTCGCCGGTCGCCGAGAAGGCCCAGCACGGTGTGATGGAACTGCTGCTCATCAACCACCCGCTGGACTGCCCGGTCTGCGACAAGGGCGGCGAGTGCCCGCTGCAGAACCAGGCGATGTCGCACGGCAACGCCGAGTCCCGCTTCGAAGGAAAGAAGCGGACCTACGAGAAGCCGGTCCCGATCTCCACCCAGGTGCTGCTGGACCGGGAGCGGTGCGTGCTGTGCGCCCGCTGCACCCGGTTCTCCAACCAGATCGCGGGCGACCCCATGATCGAGCTGATCGAGCGGGGCGCGCTGCAGCAGGTCGGTACGGGCGAGGGCGACCCCTTCGAGTCGTACTTCTCCGGCAACACCATCCAGATCTGCCCGGTCGGCGCGCTCACCTCGGCGGCCTACCGCTTCCGCTCCCGCCCGTTCGACCTCGTCTCCTCGCCGAGCGTGTGCGAGCACTGCTCCAGCGGCTGCGCGACCCGCACCGACCACCGGCGCGGCAAGGTCATGCGACGGCTCGCCGCCAACGACCCCGAGGTCAACGAGGAGTGGATCTGCGACAAGGGGCGCTTCGCCTTCCGGTATGCGCAAGGGCGGGACCGCATCGACACGCCGCTGGTGCGCAACGCCGAGGGCGACCTGGTCCCCGCGTCGTGGCCGGAGGCCCTGCAGATCGCGGCTCAGGGGCTGCTCGCATCGCGCGGGCGCACCGGAGTCCTGACCGGCGGGCGCCTGACGGTCGAGGACGCCTACGCCTACAGCAAGTTCGCGCGCGTGGCCCTCGACACGAACGACATCGACTTCCGCGCGCGCGTGCACACCGGCGAGGAGGCCGACTTCCTGGCCGCCCGGGTAGCCGGGCGCGGACGGGACCTCGACGGTACGGGCGTCACGTACACCTCCCTGGAGAAGGCGCCCGCGGTCCTGCTGGCCGGGTTCGAGGCCGAGGAGGAGGCGCCCGGCGTCTTCCTGCGGCTGCGCAAGGCCTGGCGAGGACACGGGCAGAAGGTCTTCGCGCTGGCCACGCACGCCACGCGCGGCCTGGAGAAGGCCGGCGGCACGCTGCTGCCCGCCGCTCCCGGCACCGAGACCGAGTGGCTGGACGCGCTCGCGAGCGGGGTCGGCCTGGAGGACGACGGTGCCAGGGCCGCCGAGGCGCTGCGCACCGAGGGCGCGGTGATCGTCGTCGGCGAGCGGCTGGCCGCCGTGGCGGGCGGGCTCACCGCCGCCGCACGGGTCGCCACCGCGACCGGCGCCCGCCTCGTGTGGATTCCGCGCCGGTCCGGCGAGCGGGGCGCGATCGAGGCCGGCGCACTGCCGTCGCTGCTGCCGGGCGGGCGCCCGGCCACCGACCCGCGCGCGCGTGAGGAGGTCGCCGCGGCCTGGGGAGTCGCTCAACTGCCGCTCCGCTACGGCCGGGACACCGGCCAGATCGTCGAGGCCGCCGCCGTGGGCGAACTCCAGGCGCTGCTCGTCGCGGGCGTCGAGGTCGCCGACCTGCCCGACCCGGCACGCGCGCGTGAAGCACTTCACGAGGTCGGCTTCGTGGTGTCGCTGGAGCTGCGGCCCAGCGAGGTGAGTGAACTCGCCGACGTCGTGCTCCCCGTCGCCGCGGTGGCCGAGAAGGCGGGCACGTTCCTCAACTGGGAAGGCAGGGTGCGCTCCTTCGAGGCCGCGCTCAAGCCCGACCACATGACTCGCACCCTCGCGCCGACCGACGCGCGTGCGCTGCAGATGCTGGCCGACGCCATGGACGTACACCTGGGGCTGCCGGACCTGCGGACCGCGCGCGCGGAGCTGGACCGGCTCGGTGCCTGGGACGGGCCGCGGGCCACCGAACCGCTGGAAACCGCGGGCGTGCTGCCGCGGCCGGCCGCCGGGGAGGCCGTGCTCGCAGGGCACCGGCTGCTGCTCGACCAGGGCCGCCTGCAGGACGGCGACGACGCGCTCACCGGGACGCGGCACGCCGCCCACGCGCGCGTGTCGGCCGCGACGGCCGCCGAGGCCGGCGTCAAGGACGGCGACATCCTCGCCGTGACCGGAACCGCGGGAACGGTCGAACTACCCCTCAGGGTGACGGAGATGCCCGACCGCGTGGTCTGGCTCCCGCTGAACTCCGCAGGCGGGGGCGTCGCCTCCGACACCGGGGCGCTGCCCGGCTCCCTGGTCCGTATCGGCCCGGCGACGCAACCGACCGAGGCCCCCAAGGAGGTGGAGGCATGAGCCCGTACCTCGCCGCTGAAGACCTCTCGATGTTCGGCCGCGACCCCTGGTGGCTGGTCGTCATCAAGGCGGTGTTCTGCTTCGCCTTCCTGATGCTGACCGTGCTGTTCTCCATCGTCTGGGAGCGCAAGGTCGTCGCGTGGATGCAGCTGCGCATCGGCCCCAACCGGCACGGCCCCTGGGGCATGCTCCAGTCGCTCGCCGACGGCATGAAGCTGATGCTCAAGGAAGATGTCATCGTCAAACGCGCGGACAAGGCGGTCTACATCCTCGCGCCGATCGTCGCGGCCATCCCGGCCTTCATGGCGGTCGCGGTGATCCCCTTCGGACCGGCCGGGAACGAGATCTCGATCTTCGGCCACCGCACCACGATGCAGCTCACCGACCTGCCGATCGCGATGCTCTACATCCTCGCGGTCGCCTCGGTCGGCATCTACGGCATCGTCCTCGCGGGGTGGAGTTCCGGATCCACCTATCCGCTTCTCGGCGGCCTGCGCTCGTGCGCGCAGATGATCTCGTACGAGATCGCCATGGGCGCCGCCTTCGCCTCCGTCTTCCTCTACTCGGGGTCGATGTCGACCTCGACGATCGTCGAGGCGCAGCAGGACCGCTGGTACATCATCCTGCTGCCGGTGTCCTTCGTGATCTACATCATCACGATGGTCGGCGAGACCAACCGCGCCCCCTTCGACATGCCGGAGTCCGAGGGCGACCTGGTCGGCGGCTTCAACACCGAGTACTCGTCGATCAAGTTCGCGATGTTCATGCTCGCCGAGTACGTGAACATGGTGACGGTCTCGGCCGTGTCGGTGACGCTCTTCCTGGGCGGCTGGCGGGCCCCGTGGCCGGTCTCCACGTTCTGGGAGGGCGCGAACCACGGCTGGTGGCCGCTGCTCTGGTTCGTCGTCAAGGTCCAGTTGCTGCTGTTCTTCTTCATCTGGCTGCGCGGCACGCTCCCACGGGTGCGCTACGACCAGCTGATGAAGCTCGGCTGGAAGGTGCTCATCCCGGTCTCCGTGGTCTGGCTGATGCTCGTCGCCACGGTGCGGACGCTGCGGAACGAGAACTACGACTTCGCCGACATCGCCCTGTACATCGGCGGCGGTGTCCTCGCCCTGCTGCTGCTCTCCTTCGCCGCCGACATGTTCCGCGAGCGGGCGAAGGCGGCCGAGCGGCCCACTGAAGAGCCTCCGGGCTTCGACCCGTTGGCGGGCGGATTCCCCGTGCCGCCACTGCCGGGACAGGAGCTGCCGCCGGTGCCCCGGCGCCGTTCGCGCGGCGAGCGGGAGCTGATTGTCAGTGGTGGGCCGGATACTGCCAGTGACGGATCTCTGGATGGAAAGGAGGCGTCCGATGGCTGAGGAGTCCAAGGAGACCAAACCCGGTTTCCAGAACCCGGTGGCCGGCTTCGGCGTGACCTTCAAGGCCATGTTCAAGAAGCGGCTGACCGAGCAGTACCCGGAGCAGCAGAAGACCACTGCCCCCCGGTTCCACGGACGGCACCAGCTCAACCGCCATCCGGACGGCCTGGAGAAGTGCGTCGGCTGCGAGCTGTGCGCCTGGGCCTGCCCCGCCGACGCGATCTACGTCGAGGGCGCGGACAACACGGACGAGGAACGCTACTCACCGGGCGAGCGGTACGGCCGCGTCTACCAGATCAACTACGCCCGCTGCATCCTGTGCGGCCTGTGCATCGAGGCGTGCCCCACGCGCGCGTTGACGATGACGAACGAGTTCGAGCTCGCCGACTCCAGCCGCGCCAACCTCATCTACACCAAGGAACAACTGCTGGCCGGTCTCGACGACGGCATGGTCGACACACCGCACGCCATCTACCCGGGGACGGACGAGCAGGACTACTACCGGGGCCTGGTGACGGAAGCCGCGCCCGGCACGGAGCGCCAAGTCGCCGTCTCCAAGGGCGAACAGCATCCATCGGCAAGCCCTTCGGGCGCGGCCGGGGAAAAGGGGGCGGACGCATGAACGCGCAGCTCGCCGCCTACTCCACCTCCACCGGAGAGGCCTTCCAGTTCTGGGTCCTCGGGACCGTCGCGGTGATCGGCGCCCTGTGCACCGTCTTCATGAAGAAGGCCGTGCACAGCGCGCTCTGCCTTGCCGGGACCATGATCGTTCTGGCGGTGTTCTACCTCGCCAACGGCGCCTACTTCCTGGGCGTCGTGCAGATCGTCGTCTACACCGGCGCGATCATGATGCTGTTCCTGTTCGTGGTGATGCTGGTCGGCGTGACGGCGGCGGATTCCCTGAGGGAAACCATCAAGGGCCAGCGCTGGCTGGCCCTGCTCTGCGGGCTCGGCTTCGGCATCCTGCTGGTCGCGGGCATCGGCAACGCCTCCCTGAACGAGTTCAACGGCCTGACCGAGGCCAACGCGAACGGCAATGTGGAGGGCCTCGCCACCCTCCTGTTCAGCAAGTACGTCTTCGCCTTCGAGATCACCGGCGCCCTGCTCATCACCGCCGCCGTCGGCGCGATGGTGCTCACCCACCGCGAGCGCACCGAGCGGGCCAAGACCCAGCGCGAGCTGGCCGAGCAGCGCGTCCGCGAGGGCAAGCACCTGCCGCCGCTGCCCGCGCCCGGCGTCTACGCCCGGCACAACGCGGTGGACATCGCGGGCCTCCTGCCCGACGGCACACCGTCCGAGCTCACCGTCAGCAAGACACTGCGTGAGCGCGGCCAGATCCGTGATGTGTCCACCGAGGCGATCAGCGACCTCAAGGCCCTGGAGCAGCGCGCCAAGGACCGCCTGGAGCGCACGAACAGCGGGGAGGCGTCGCAGTGAACCCGGTCAACTACATCTATCTCGCCGCCCTGTTGTTCACGATCGGCGCCACCGGAGTGCTCATCCGGCGGAACGCGATCGTGGTCTTCATGTGCATCGAGCTGATGCTCAACGCCTGCAACCTCACGCTCGTCGCCTTCTCCCGGATGCACGGCAATCTCGACGGCCAGATCATCGCGTTCTTCACGATGGTCGTCGCCGCCGCGGAGGTCGTGGTCGGACTCGCGATCATCGTGTCGCTGTTCCGTTCCCGCCACTCGGCCTCGGTCGACGACGCCAGCCTGATGAAGCTCTAAGGGGTCGCTGAATCGTGGAGAACCTGATTGCGCTGCTGGTGGCGGCGCCTCTGCTCGGAGCGGCCGTACTGCTGTGCGGCGGCCGGCGGCTCGATGCCGTCGGCCACTGGATCGGGACGGTCCTCGCGGCCGTCTCCTTCGTGATCGGCGTGGTCCTCTTCGTCGACATGCTGGGGAAGGGTGCCGAGGAACGCGAACTCGGCCAGCACCTGTTCAGCTGGGTGCCGGTCGAGGGCTTCCAGGCCGACGTCGCCTTCCAGCTCGACCAGTTGTCGATGACGTTCGTCCTGCTGATCACCGGCGTCGGCTCGCTGATCCACCTGTACTCGATCGGGTACATGGAGCACGACGAGCGCCGCCGCCGCTTCTTCGGCTATCTGAACCTGTTCCTCGCGGCGATGCTGCTGCTCGTCCTCGCCGACAACTACCTCCTGCTGTACGTCGGCTGGGAAGGCGTCGGTCTCGCCTCCTACCTGCTGATCGGCTTCTGGCAGCACAAGCCCAGTGCGGCGACCGCCGCGAAGAAGGCCTTCCTGGTCAACCGGGTCGGCGACATGGGCCTGTCGATCGCGATCATGCTGATGTTCACGACGTTCGGCACCTTCGCCTTCGGCCCGGTGCTCGGCAGCCACGAGGAGCCCGGCCTCGCCGGTGACACCAGCGAGGCAACCCTCACCGGCATCGGGCTGATGCTGCTCCTGGCCGCCTGCGGCAAGTCCGCCCAGGTGCCGCTGCAGTCCTGGCTCGGGGACGCGATGGAGGGCCCGACCCCGGTCTCGGCCCTCATCCACGCCGCGACGATGGTGACCGCGGGCGTCTATCTGATCGTCCGCTCCGGAGCGATCTTCAACGCCGCGCCGGACGCGCAGCTGGCGGTCACCGTGGTCGGCGCCGTCACGCTCCTGTTCGGTGCGATCGTCGGTTGCGCGAAGGACGACATCAAGAAGGCGCTGGCCGGCTCGACCATGTCGCAGATCGGCTACATGGTCCTCGCCGCGGGCCTCGGCCCCATCGGATACGTCTTCGCGATCATGCACCTGGTGACACACGGCTTCTTCAAGGCCGGGCTGTTCCTCGGCGCCGGTTCGGTCATGCACGGCATGAACGACGAGGTCGACATGCGCAAGTACGGCGGCCTGCGGAAGTACATGCCGGTCACCTTCGTCACCTTCGGCCTCGGCTACCTCGCCATCATCGGCTTCCCGGGTCTGTCCGGCTTCTTCTCCAAGGACAAGATCATCGAGGCGGCATTCGCCAAGGGCGGCACCGAGGGCTGGATCCTCGGCGGCGCGGCCCTGCTCGGCGCGGCCATCACGGCGTACTACATGACGCGCGTGATGCTGATGACGTTCTTCGGAGAAGAACGCTGGCGCCACGCCAAGACGGCTTCCCCCGCCGAGCCGAGCGTGGAGCCCGCCGCCGAGACCCGAGGCGAGCACGCGGAGCCGCATCCGCACGAGTCGCCGAAGTCGATGACGATCCCGATGATCCTGCTGGCCGTCGGCTCGGTCGCGGGCGGTGCCTTCTTCAGCATCGGTGACCGCTTCCTGCACTGGCTGGAGCCCATCACCGGACACGACCACGGCGACTCGCCGATCAGCGCGGGGACTGTCACCAGCGCGACCGTGGCCTGCATGGTCATCGGTGTCTCCCTCGCCTACGCGCAGTACGGCCGCCGCCCGGTCCCGGTCGTCGCCCCGCGCGGGTCGCTGCTCACCCGGGCCGCCCGGCGCGACCTGCTCCAGGACGACTTCAACCACGTCGTCCTGGTCCGCGGCGGCGAGCACCTGACGCGGTCCCTGGTGTACGTCGACCACACGCTGGTCGACGGAGTCGTCAACGGCACGGCGGCCTCGGTCGGCGGCCTCTCCGGACGGATGCGCAGGCTGCAGAACGGCTACGCGCGGTCGTACGCGGTCTCGATGTTCGGCGGCGCGGCGGTCCTCGTCGCCGCGACCCTGCTGATGAGGGCGGTCTGATACCGATGTCCTTTCCACTGCTGACAGCGACGGCGGCGCTTCCCGCGCTCGGGGCGATCGCCACGGCCGCCGTACCGGCCGCCCAGCGCAACGCCGCCAAGTGGCTGGCGCTGCTGGTCTCGTTGGCCACCCTCGGGCTGGCCATCACGACGCTGGTGCGCTTCGACCCCGACGGTGACCGCTACCAGCTCACCGAATCCCACGCCTGGATCGCGGAGTTCGGGGTCCGGTACGAGCTGGGCGTGGACGGCATCGCGGTGGCGCTGATCGCGCTGACCGCCGTGCTGATCCCGTTCATCATCCTCGCGGGCTGGCACGACGCCGATCCGCTGGAGACCGGAAGCAGGCGCTGGCGGCCGACGCAGGGCTTCTTCGCCCTGATCCTGGCCGTCGAGGCGATGGTGATCCTCTCCTTCGAGGCCACCGACGTCTTCCTGTTCTACATCTTCTTCGAAGCCATGCTGATCCCGATGTACTTCCTCATCGGCGGCTTCGGCGACCGTGCCCACGAGCACGGCGAGAAGGTGGCGTCGACGCAACGGTCGTACGCGGCCGTGAAGTTCCTGCTCTACAACCTGGTCGGCGGTCTGATCATGCTGGCCGCCGTGATCGGCCTGTATGTGGTCGCCGGGAACTTCTCGCTCCAGGAGATCGCCGAGGCGCGGGCCAACGGCTCGCTCGACATGGCGACCAACACCGAGCGCTGGCTGTTCCTGGGCTTTTTCTTCGCGTTCGCGGTGAAGGCGCCGCTGTGGCCCCTGCACACCTGGCTGCCCAACGCGATGGGGGAGGCCACCGCTCCGGTCGCCGTCCTCATCACCGCGGTCGTCGACAAGGTGGGCACCTTCGCGATGCTCCGCTTCTGCCTCCAGCTGTTCCCGGAGGCGTCGAAGTGGGCGACGCCCGTCATCCTCGTACTGGCGCTGATCAGCATCATCTACGGGGCGCTGCTCGCCGTCGGGCAGCGGGACATCAAGCGGCTGGTGGCGTACGCGTCGATCTCGCACTTCGGGTTCATCATCATGGGCATCTTCGCGATGACCAGCCAGGGCCAGTCGGGCGCGACGCTGTACATGGTCAACCACGGGATCTCGACGGCCGCGTTGATGCTGGTGGCCGGTTTCCTGATCTCGCGGCGCGGCTCGCGGCTCATCGCGGACTACGGCGGCGTGCAGAAGGTCGCTCCGGTGCTCGCCGGCACGTTCCTGATCGGCGGCCTGGCGACCTTGTCGCTGCCCGGGCTGGCGCCTTTCGTGAGTGAATTCCTGGTCCTGGTCGGCACGTTCGCGCGCTACCCCGTCGTCGGGATCATCGCCACGTTCGGCATCGTGCTCGCCGCGCTCTACACCCTGGTCCTCTATCAGAGGACGATGACCGGCCCGGTGAAGGCGGAGGTCGCGGCGATGCCCGATCTCCGGGTGCGTGAACTCGTGGTCGTGGCCCCGCTGGTCGCGTTGCTGATCTTCCTGGGCGTCTACCCGAAGCCCGTCACGGACATCGTCAACCCGGCGGTCAAGCAGACCATGTCCGACGTAGAGAAGAAGGACCCCCAGCCCGAGGTGGAGGCGGCCAAGTGAGCGCACCAGTCGTCCACAGCCTGTGGACAACCGCGGCCGAACCGATCTCGCAGATCGAGTCGCCGAAGATCGAATACGGACAGTTGTCGCCCACCTTGATCGTCGTCGGCGCGGCGGTGGTCGGGGTGCTGGTCGAAGCGCTCGTGCCGCGCAAGTCCCGATACTACGTACAGGTGTTCGTCTCCGTCGTGGCGCTTGTCGCCGCCTTCGCGGCGGTCATCGCGCTCGCGGCGGACGGATACGGCACGACCCGCGCGGGCATCGCGGCGATGGGCGCCATCGCGGTCGACGGGCCGGCGCTGTTCCTGCAGGGCACGATCCTGCTCGCCGGTCTGGTGGGTCTGTTCACCTTCGCCGAACGGCGCCTTGACCCGGCGGCGCACGGCAACCGGGTCGACTCGTTCGCCGCGCAGGCCGCGTCGGTGCCGGGCAGCGACAGTGAAAAAGCCGCGGTCAAGGCTGGGTTCACCACCACCGAGGTGTTCCCGCTGCTGCTGTTCGCGATCGCGGGCATGCTGGTCTTCCCGGCGGCCAACGACCTGCTGACGCTGTTCATCGCCCTGGAAGTCTTCTCTCTCCCGCTGTACCTCCTGTGCGCGCTCGCCCGCCGCAAGCGGCTGATGTCGCAGGAGGCCGCGGTCAAGTACTTCCTGCTCGGCGCGTTCGCCTCCGCGTTCACGCTGTTCGGCATCGCGCTGCTGTACGGCTACGCGGGCTCGGTGTCGTACGCGACGATCGCGCAGGTCGTCGACGGCACGGTCACGAACGTCACCCCGGCGCTCGCGGACACCATGGGCAACGACGCGCTGCTGCTCATCGGCGCGGCGATGCTGGTGATGGGTCTGCTGTTCAAGGTGGGCGCGGTCCCGTTCCACATGTGGACGCCGGACGTGTACCAGGGCGCACCGACGCCGGTCACCGGATTCATGGCGGCGGCGACCAAGGTGGCCGCGTTCGGCGCGCTGCTCAGGATCCTGTACGTGGTGCTGCCCGGTCTGCGCTGGGACTGGCGGCCGGTCATGTGGGCGGTCGCGATCGTCACCATGCTCGGCGGTGCGATCGTCGCGATCACGCAGACCGACATCAAGCGGCTGCTGGCGTACTCGTCGATCGCGCACGCGGGCTTCATCCTCGCGGGTGCCATCGCGACCACGCCGGACGGGGTGTCGTCCGTCCTCTTCTATCTGGCCGCCTACTCGTTCGTGACGATCGGCGCGTTCGCGGTGGTCACGCTCGTACGGGACGCCGGCGGTGAGGCGACGCACCTGTCCAAGTGGGCCGGTCTCGGGCGCCGTTCGCCGCTGGTGGCGGCCGTGTTCGCGGTGTTCCTGCTGGCTTTCGCGGGCATTCCGCTGACCTCCGGTTTCGCCGGGAAGTTCGCCGTGTTCAAGGCGGCGGCGGAGGGTGGCGCGGGTCCGCTGGTCGTGGTCGGCGTGATCTCGTCGGCGATCGCCGCGTTCTTCTACATCCGCGTCATCGTGCTGATGTTCTTCAGCGAACCCCGGCCCGAGGGCCCGACGGTCGCCGTGCCGTCCGCGCTGACGACGACGGCCATCGGCGTGGGCGTGGCGGTCACGCTGGTGCTCGGTGTGGCACCGCAGTACTTCCTGGACCTGGCCAGCCAGTCGGGAGTGTTCGTGCGCTGAACCGATCCGGACGTACGGCCGCCCGGCACCCCTTGCTCTGGGGTGCCGGGCGGCGGTGCGTGAGGGGCTGCTGTTCCGTGGGTCGCGGGGCGGACGGAGCCTGTGGATAACTCCGGCACTGTCAGAGCGGGCCCCTATCGTGGAGGCAGTGGTCGAGGTACGGCGTACGGGGGCACAGCGATGGGTGGGACGGGCGGGATCGGTGGCATGACAGCGGTAGCCGAGAGCGAGGCTCTGGCCACGCTCCACAGGGTCTTCGGATACGACAGTTTCCGCGGCGAGCAGGAAGCGGTCATCGAGCATGTCGTGGCCGGCGAGGACGCCGTCGTGCTCATGCCGACCGGGGGCGGCAAGTCACTGTGCTACCAGATCCCGTCCCTGGTCAGACCCGGTACGGGCGTGGTCGTCTCGCCACTCATCGCGCTGATGCAGGACCAGGCGGACGCGCTGCGGGCGCTCGGTGCGCGCGCCGGGTTCATGAACTCCACGCAGGACTTCGACGAGCGCCGGGTGGTGGAGGCGGAATTCCTGGCGGGCGAGCTGGACCTGCTGTATCTGGCGCCGGAGCGGCTGCGGCTGGATACCACCCTCGACCTGCTCTCGCGCGGCAAGATCGCCGTCTTCGCGATCGACGAGGCGCACTGCGTGTCCCAGTGGGGCCACGACTTCCGCCCCGACTATCTGGCCCTCTCCCTGCTCGGCGAGCGCTGGCCGGACGTCCCGCGGATCGCGCTCACGGCTACGGCCACGCACGCGACCCACCAGGAGATCACCCAGCGGCTGAAGATGCCGACGGCCCGCCACTTCGTGGCGAGCTTCGACCGGCCCAACATCCAGTACCGGATCGTGCCGAAGGCCGACCCCAAGAAGCAGCTGCTGAGCTTCCTGCGTGAGGAGCACGCGGGCGACGCGGGCATCGTCTACTGCCTGTCGCGCAAGTCGGTGGAGTCGACGGCCGAGTTCCTCAGCCGCAACGGCATCGAGGCGGTGCCGTACCACGCCGGTCTGGACGCGGGCACGCGCGCGGCGCACCAGTCCCGGTTCCTGCGGGAGGACGGTCTGGTCGTGGTGGCGACCATCGCCTTCGGCATGGGGATCGACAAGCCGGACGTACGGTTCGTCGCGCACCTGGATCTGCCGAAGTCGGTGGAGGGGTACTACCAGGAGACAGGGCGTGCGGGCCGGGACGGTCTGCCCTCCACCGCCTGGATGGCGTACGGGCTCAACGACGTCATACAGCAGCGCAAGCTGATCCAGTCCGGCGAGGGGGACGAGGCGTTCCGGCGGAGGGCCGCCGCCCACCTGGACTCGATGCTGGCGCTGTGCGAGACGGCTCAGTGCCGCCGGGGCCAGCTGCTCGCCTACTTCGGTCAGGATCCCGATCCGGCGGGCTGCGGCAACTGCGACACCTGCCTGACCCCGCCGGAGACGTGGGACGGCACCGTCGCCGCCCAGAAGGTGCTGTCGACGGTGGTGCGGCTGCAGCGGGAGCGGGGGCAGAAGTTCGGCGCGGTCCAGATCGTGGACATCCTGCTGGGCAAGCGCACCGGCAAGGTGATCCAGTTCGACCACGACCAGCTCTCCGTGTTCGGTATTGGCGAGGAGCTGTCCGAGGCCGAATGGCGGGGCGTCGTACGGCAGTTGCTGGCGCAGGGGCTGCTCGCGGTCGAGGGGGAGTACGGCACGCTGGTACTGACCGAGGCGAGCGGGGCGGTGCTGCGGCGGGAGCGGGAGGTGCCGCTGCGCAAGGAGCCGAAGAAGCCGGCGCCCGCGCGTACGACGTCCTCCTCGTCCGGCCGCGGCGACCGCAAGCCCAAGGCGGCCGTGGCCGAACTGCCCGAGTCGCTGCTCCCCGCCTTCGAAGCGCTGCGCGCGTGGCGTGCCGAGCAGGCCCGTGAGCAGGGCGTCCCGGCGTATGTGATCTTCCATGACGCCACGCTCCGGGAGATCGTCACGGTGTGGCCCACATCGGTGCGAGGGCTCGGCGGCATCAGCGGGGTCGGCGAGAAGAAGCTCACGACGTACGGGGAAGGTGTCATCGCGGTACTGGCCGCGCTGGAGGGCGGCGGACCCGGCTTGGAGGGCGGGGCGCCCGGCACCGCTCCCGTGGTCGCCGGGGCGACGGGAGACGACGACCAATGGCCCGAGATGGACGCGGAGCCGGAGCCGGACGGCTGGATGTAGCGGTCTTGCCGTTGGCTCCCGGCGGGGCCTTGCCGTGGGCTGTCAGCGGGCCTTGCTGTCGGCGCCCAGTGGTCGGTCGGCGAGTCCACGTCGTGGGAGCCGGCGACCGTGCGGGGCGTCTGCGACACGGCGGGGGCGTCACATGGTTGCCGGGTGGCGCTATGTGGTGCCACTCCGGTGCCATCGCTTGCTCCAGAAGCGCATTGGCGTGCATGGCGCCACGATCGTTCAGGGATCGGAGGCGGCGGCACCGACCGCTCCGCGTACATCGCCTGCCTCGTCGTACATCGCCTGCCTCGTCCCGGGCATCCTGCTGATGACCCTCGGCTCGCGATCGCCTGGTGCCTCGCCCTCACCGCACTCGGCTACTTCTGGGCCAAGCCGGCTTTCAACCGCGACCCGAAGCAGCGGACTCGAAGCAGCGGCGGCACCCGTCTGCTCCGGCCCTTACGCCAACGCCGTCAGCCCCGGGCCGAAAAGGATCAGCAGCGGCACCAACGGCACCAACGCGGCCGTCGCCGTCGCGATGATCCTGCGGGGGCGGCCCAGTCGCGGGCGGGGCTCCAGGAGACGGTTCACGCGTTCGCCCAGCAGGCGGTGGCTGGATGCGCAGGAGAGGACGCCCCGGTGCTGGTTGAGCTCGATCAACGCCAGCGCGGTGGTCAGGTGGCCGCACCGCCGGGACGCCGTGTCGTCGGCGGCGAGTTCGACCAGGCGGTGGGTCTGGTCGCAGAAGTGGGCGAAGAGCGGGATGCGGGGGAATCCGGTGGCGAGGGCCGTGGACAGGTGCAGCAGCCAGTCGTGGTGGGCGCGGGCGTGGTCGCGTTCGTGGGCGAGGACGGCGTCGAGCTGGTGGTCGGTCAGCCGGTGCAGGGCGCCGGTGGTGACGACCAGTTGGGGCGGGTTGCCGGGCATCCACCAGGCGTCGGGGTACTCGTCCTCAAGGACCAGGAGCGGGCCGCGCGTGGCGGCCCCCAGTCCGGCCGGCAACTCGGGGGCGCGTTCGCGCAGGTGCGCCCGGGTCTGGCCGCGGCGCCTGCGGGCCTCGACCAGTTCGCGGGCGAGCATCGCCGTCGTCCAGGCGGCCCCGCACGCCAGCAGCAGGGTGAGGGCGGCGGCCCAGGCCGGGGCCGTGGACAGGTCGTACGCGGCGGCCACCGAGGGCGGCGCGGGGGCGAAGACCCGGTCGCGGACGGTGTGGAAGACGGCGGCCGTGCCCAGTACGAGCGCCGTCAGACAGCACAGCAGCACCGTGGCGACCAGGCACTGCCACGCCCACAGCCCGATCACGGGTTCCCGTTCCGGCCACACCGCCCGGGTGAGCGCACGCGGGACCGGCACGGCGGCCGTGAGGGCGACGACGCTCAGCAGGAGAAGGCAGACGGTCATGCCAGGGTCTCCGGATCCTGGTCGGGGAGGGCTTCGCTTCGGGCGGGGGACGCGGCTGCTGGGCATCCCGCCCGCCGTAAGTATGACGGCGATGGCCGCCCGCGTCATGGGACAAGCACCACCCGATCCCGACATCAGCTTCCCGTGTCGGCCTTCCCGAGCCCGGCCCTCGGTCAGCCCTCCCCGCGTCGGCCTTCCTGAGCCAGCCGCATCCACCTCAGCCCTACGGCGTCCCCCTACGGCGTCCCCCTACGGCGTCCCCCTACGGCGTCCCCCTACGGCGCCCCCCTACGGCGCCCCCCTACGGCGCCTCCCTGCGTGGCCCCCCTCAGCCGGCCCCGCCTCATCGCCCCCCTCAGCCCCTCGCCACAACCCTCCCCCCAACCTCCCCCAACCCGACCCGTGCCCCGTCCGCGCCCGGTGCCCAAGCCGACAGCGTCACCGTGTCCCCGTCCTCCAGGAACGTCCGCTTGCCGTCGGGGAGTTCGAGAGGGTCGCGGCCGTTCCAGGTCAGTTCCAGGAGGGAGCCGCGTTGGTGTTCGGCCGGGCCGCTGACCGTGCCGGAGCCGTAGAGGTCGCCGGTGCGCAGGGAGGCGCCGTTGACGGTCATGTGGGCCAGTTGCTGGGCGGCCGTCCAGTACATGGTGGAGAAGGGGGGCTCGGAGATCACATGGCCGTTGACGGCGACCGAGATACGCAGGTCGTAGCCGCCGGGCTCCGCGTCGGGCGCGGTGTCGTCCAGATACGGCAGCAGCGCATGGGTCCGCTCCGGCGGCGCCACCCGCGCCTCCTCCAGCGCGTCCAGCGGTGTGATCCACGCCGACACCGACGTGGCGAAGGACTTGCCGAGGAACGGGCCGAGGGGGACGTACTCCCAGGCCTGGATGTCGCGTGCGGACCAGTCGTTGAGGAGGCAGAGGCCGAAGACGTGGTCCCGGAAGTCGCCGAGCGCCACCGGTCGGCCCATCGGCGACGGCACGCCCACCACGAAGCCGACCTCCGCCTCGATGTCCAGGCGGACGGAGGGGCCGAAGACGGGCGCGGGGTCGGCGGGGGACTTGCGCTGCCCGGACGGTCGTACGACATCCGTGCCCGACACGACCACCGTGCCGGAGCGGCCGTGGTAGCCGATCGGCAGATGCTTCCAGTTGGGGGTCAGGGAGTCGGGGGAGTCTGGGCGGAAGATTCGGCCGACGTTCCGGGCGTGGTTCTCGGAGGCGTAGAAGTCGACGTAGTCCGCGACCTCGAAGGGGAGGTGCAGGGTCACCGAGGACAGGGGGTGGAACAGCGGCTCGACGGTCCCCCGGTGGGACGGCACCGTCAGCCATGCGGTCAGCGCGCGCCGTACGTCCGACCAGGCGGTGCGGCCCGCGGCCAGCAGCGGGCCGAGGGTCGGACGGGCGAGCAGGGGGGCGTACGGCGAGCCGAGCGCGTGCGCCGCCGCGCCCGCGTCGAGGACGTGGTCGCCGAGTCGGACCCCGACCCTCCGCTCGGTGGTACCGGCGGGGGAGAAGACACCGTACGGAAGGTTGTGCGGGCCGAAGGGGTCACCCTCGGGGACATCGAAGGGGGGCATGGGTGCTGCCTCGCTTTCGTGCGGTCCGTATGACAGTCCTGTCGGTCATGACGGGTCCGTCGGTCATGACAGGAGTGTCGGCCATGACAGGTGTGTCATGTGGTCGCGGCACACGTTACGGCGGCTGTGGCCTGTCGGTGGTGTCCCCGGTAAGGAGGCGCCACGGCGTCAGCGCAATCACGGTGTAAGCGCAACCACGGTGTCAGCGATCACGGGCGTCCCGGGGGAGTGAAACGGGGGCTCTCCGGCCGAAGTCCCCGTAGGAGGCGTCCTGTTCGCGTCGAGTCGGTCCGGCTTTCTGTCCGTATTCTCTGATCATGGCCGCACCCACCGCATATTCACTCATCGCCACTGACCTGGACGGCACGCTGCTCCGAGGCGACGACACGCTCTCCGACCGGTCGCTCGCCGCGCTTGCGCAGGTGACGGCGTTCGGCGCCCGGCACTTGGTGGTAACGGGGAGGCCGGCGCCGCGAGTGCGGCCGTTGCTCGACATCCTCGGGTGCGGGGGGCTCGCGGTGTGCGGGCAGGGCGCGCAGGTGTACGACTCCGGCGCGGACCGTCTGCTGTGGTCCGTCACGCTGGACCGGGAGTTGGCCGAGACCGCGCTCGGCAAGATCGAGGCGGAGGTCGGGCAGGTGTACGCCGCCGTCGACCAGGACGGCGTCGACGGGCTCACGCTGATCGAGCCGGGGTACCTGATGCCCCACCCGACCCTGCCCGCCGTACGCGTGGGGCGCCGCGACGACCTGTGGTGCGCGCCCATCAGCAAGGTGCTGCTGCGCCATCCCACCCTGTCCGACGACGAGTTGGCGGCGACGGCCCGCGCCGTGGTCGGTTCTCTCGCGACGGTCACCATGTCCGGGCCCGGCACCGTCGAACTCCAGCCATGCGGAGTGACCAAGGCGACCGGTCTCGCGCTGGCCGCCGAGCACCTGGGGCTGGGACCTGGGCAGACCATCGCCTTCGGGGACATGCCCAACGACATCCCCATGTTCGACTGGGCGGCTCATGGCGTCGCCATGGCCAACGCCCATCCCGAACTCAAGGCGGTGGCCGACGAGATCACCCTGTCGAACGAGGACGACGGCATCGCCGTCGTCCTCGAACGCCTCTTCCCTGCCGGTGGTTCTCAGTACGGGCCGAAGACGTTGTCGATCGAGCCGTACCGGTGGTACGCGTAGTGGCAGGCGGCGGTGATGTTCGCGACCGGGTCGTACGGGTCGAACAAGGTGCCGGCCACGTGGTACGCCTGGAAGGTCGGGTCGATGACCTGGAGGAGGCCCTTCGACGGGGTGCCCGCGGCGGCGTTGGAGTCCCAGTTGTTGATGGCGGCCGGGTTGCCCGAGGACTCCCGCATGATGTTGCGGTAGATGCCGTCGTAGGACCCGGGGATGTCGTTCTCCGCCATCACCTGGAGGGACGCCCGGATCCAGCCGTCGAGGTTGTCGGCGTAGCCCAGCGAGGTGGCGGTGGCCACGGCCGGGGTGGCCGCCGAGGCGCTGGTCGCGCCGATGACCGGCAGGGCGAGGACGGCGACGCTGGTGCCGGCCACGGCGATGGCGCGGGTGATGCGGGCGGTTCGGGTACGGCGGTGCTTATCGGCTGCAGCCATGACGAAGTTCCTCTCCGACGCCTGCGAGGTGAGCTGTCGGGTTCGGGCTGGGAGGTGCCCGGCCACACCCGCGGGCGTGGCTTCACCCCGAGCCATCCCGGCGTGTGGCCGGTCCGGCGGCTTACCTGGGTCCCCCGCTCCTGCCGTGCGGTGAGTTCGTCAACGGGTCGCTCGGGCGGTGGCAGGATTCGGCGTCCGCCCGACTGGCCGGGAACGTATGCGAGAGCACATGTCCGGAACAAGTAGCGGATTCACACCTCGCACCTATTGACCTTGGTGTGGTGGTGAATGTGTCGCTTGATCCTTTGCGGTTGCCAAGCTCAACTGGCGTGGCGGAAAGGCGGATCGGCGGGTGCCTGTGCGCCTTCTGTGCGGGCCGGGGAGTGAGTCAAGTCACGCCTATGCGCAAGTGCGGCAAAACGGGCAATCAGGCCAAGTGGGCCTTATTAACCGGCCGTTCGCGGGATGCGCTTCTCCCATGTCCGATGGAAGAGGACTCGGCCGCCCTCCGTGCAGATCACCTCGTCGGAGGTGACGAAGTGGTCCCCCTCGCAGCTGATCTCCGAGCGGGTGCGGACCGCGGTGTCCCAGCCCCGTTCCGGGCGGTGCAGCCGGATCGACCAGTCCGAGCGGGTGCGGGCCGAGAGCGGGTCCGCCTCGTCGATCGCGTACGTCTCCAGCGCGTCCTCGGTGCATTCCAGGCCGTCGGGGTACATGCGCGTGCCGCCGTACCGCGGGTCGACCTCCAAGCGCCAGGCGCCCCGGGCGACGTCCCGCACCACCAGGCGCTCGGGCCGTGGCTCGTCGAGTGTGGCGGGGCTCCATCCATCAGCGGCTACGCCGCGGGTCGCGCCCGGCGGCTCGGCCTGCCCGGGTTCCTCGAAACGGATATTCCGGTCAAATTCGCGCTCCCGTACCGGCACTTCGAGGAAGCTGCCCGCCGGGTCCAGGGTGAAGCCCGCCGCCGAGTCGGGCTGCGGCCAGATCCACGGCCAGTACGCGGACGAGACGGCCAGCCGGATGCGGTGCCCGGGCGGGAAGGCGTGGCCGATGGCATTCAGCTCGAAGGTCACCTCTTCGGTGGTACCCGGAGCCCATGGAACCGCCCGGTCGCGCCCCTGCCGCGCCGAGAGGTTCAGCGCTCCGCGCGTGACGAGGGTCGACGAGCCGTCCGGTGCTATGTCACATACCCTCGCCACAACCTGCCCCCGCGCCGCCCCCGCGGTCACCCGCAGCCTCACCCGCGGCCGCCCCAGCACCCACGTCTCCTCGGCCACCGGAAACTCGAAGCACACCGACCGCGCGTCCTCCTCCCGCTGGTCCGGCGGCAGGTCGGCATCGCCCCCGATGGGCAGGAAACGGCCGGCGTCGATCCCGGTGTACATCGGCGACCGTACGAGGACGGGGGTGCCCTGACAGGCGTACGTCACCGTCGTCACGTTCGGGGAGGGCCACGCGGGCTCGCCGACCCAGCGGCCGGGCAGGGCGCCGTAGGCCGTGGCCGGGCGGTGGGAGTCGGTGACGTAGGCGCGCAGCAGGGGCTCGGGGAGTGTGCCCTTGCCCTTCAGCCAGTGGTCCCACCAGCGCAGCGTCTCCTGGAGGAAGCCGGTCGCCGGGCCGGGTGGCAGGCCGCGGTCGGGGTACCGGTGCGACCAGGGGCCGATCAGGCCTCGCACGCGATCGGACGGAAGGTGCTCGACGAGCCGGAGCACCGTGTCGCGGTACGGGTCGTGCCAGCCGCCCACCGCGAGGACTGCCGCCTTGATCGCGCCGTAGTCCTCGCAGATACTGCCGTGGCGCCAGTAGCGGTCCCGTGTCTGGTGGGCGAGCCAGGTGTGGATGAGGGGCTGGACGGCCTCCAGGCGCTCGATCCACATGTCGCGCCAGGCCTCGCCGACGTACCGCGGGTCGGGCGGCCGGGAGGTGAAGGCGAGCAGGGCGGCGGCCCACGCGTGCGTGTCCACCGCGAGGACGGAACCTCCCATGTAGTGCACGTCGTTGTCATAGCGATCGTCCGTGGAGCAGACGGTCACGATCGCCTTGAGCGGCTCGGGCGCGAGGGCCGCGATCTGGAGGGAGTTGACGCCGCCCCAGGAGATGCCGAACATGCCCACTTTGCCGTCGCACCAGGGCTGCGCGGCCAGCCAGTTGACCACCTCGACCCCGTCGGCCAGCTCCGTCACCGAGTACTCGTCGCCCGGCCTGCCCTCACTGTTGCCGTGCCCGCGCACATCGACCCGGACGGAGGCATAGCCGTGGCCCGCGTACCAGGGGTGGCGCCGGAAGTCGCGCTGGGCGGTCCAGTCGGTCAGGCGGTGGGGGAGGTATTCGAGGAGCGCCGGTACGGGCTGGTCGGTGAGCGGGCGCCACACGCGCGCGTACAGCAGGCTCCCGTCCGACAGGGGGACACGGAGGTCCTCGTGAGTCGTCTGGTAGGGGAAGGATGTACGGATGTTCATGCTCACATTCCCCTATTTCTTGGTAAGTCAATATATATCCACCCTTTTCAGATGATCAAAAACATACCGTTCGTGATCCGATACCGCCCGTACTGCGCGGGTGGGTGGCATAGGTGATCGAAAGGTGACCGGATACGCTGACTTGATTGATGGCAGCGACCTATCGACGAACCGTGTAACCGCCAGTGGACACCAGCAGACAGGAGACCCCTCGTGACCGTCGTCGGGCCGTTCGGGCTGAGCGTGCGGGACCAGGCTCTGGAAGCCGATGTCCAGGCCGGAATGACGGCTGTCGAGGAAGGGCTGCTCGAAGCCACCAAGAGTGAGGTCCCGTTCATCACCGAGGCCGCGCAGCATCTGGTGCGGGCCGGCGGCAAGCGGTTCCGGCCGCTGCTTGTGATGCTCTCCGCGCAGTTCGGGGACCCGTATGCACCGGGGGTCGTGCCGTCCGCCGTGGTCGTCGAGCTGACGCACCTCGCGACGCTGTACCACGACGACGTGATGGACGAGGCGGCCGTACGGCGCGGGGTGCCCAGCGCCAACGTCCGCTGGGGCAACTCGGTCGCCGTCCTCACCGGTGACTTCCTGTTCGCCCGCGCCTCGCACACCCTCGCCGATCTCGGGCCGGAGGCCGTGCGGGTGCAGGCCGAGGCGTTCGAGCGGCTGGTGACCGGACAGATCCTGGAGACGGCCGGTCCGATGGACGGCCGGGATCCGGTCGAGCACTACCTGGACGTGCTGAGCGGGAAGACCGGATCGCTGGTCGCGGTGTCATGCCGGTTCGGGGCCATGATGTCGGGCGCCGACGAGACGGTGATCGACGTGCTGACGCAGTACGGGGAGCGGCTCGGGGTCGCCTTCCAGCTCGCCGACGACGTGCTGGACATCGCGTCCGACTCGCACGAGTCCGGGAAGACGCCGGGGACCGATCTGCGTGAGGGGATTCCGACGCTTCCGGTGCTGCGGCTGCGGGAACGGGCGGCCCGGCTCGGGCTGGCCGAGGATGTCGCCCTGTGCGAACTGCTGGACTCCGACCTGAGTGACGACGCGCGGCTGGCGGAGGCGCTCGCGGGGCTGCGGGGGCATCCGGCGCTGGAGCAGGCGCGGCGGGACACGGTGCGGTATGCGGAGGACGCGCGGGCCGCGCTGGCTCCGCTGCCGGAGTGCGATGCGAAGGCGGCGCTGGTGGAGTTGTGCGACGCCGTGGTGCATCGGGCGGGCTAGTCCACGTCTGGTCCCGGCGCCGAGGACAGGCCGCGTGACGCAGGTCACATTACTGGGCTGAGTCCAGAGTGGGATCTTCCCGTACCCATGCCCGGAAGCTGACGCAGGGAGCGTCAGCCGCACTGCGGGGAGACAAAAGAATCGTGGGCATGAACGCGACGTCCTCGACGCGCCGTAAGAGCCTGATCGTCACCGCCGTCGCGGTGGCCGCCGCCGGCGGGGTCGTCGCCGCGACGATTCCCGCCTATGCCGCCGGGGGCGACCGCGTCGACCGCGCGGGGCAGACCGGAGGCCGGGGCATCGTCAGCCAGAGCGGCACCACGGCGGGCGGCGACGGCGGCACCATCCTCGCCGCCAGCCTGCGGGGCGCCAACGAGGTGCCCGTGGAGGGCGGTCCGGCCGTCGGGGACAAGGACGGCTCCGCGCTCCAGTTCGTGAAGGTGGACGGCAACAAGGTGTCCGTCGCCGTGAAGTGGCGGGGCACCGGCAAGCCGACCCTGCTCCACATCCACCAGGGCGCCAGGGGCACGAACGGCGGCGTCAAGATCGACTTCACCAAGCTGCTCGCGCGCAGCAAGGGCAAGACCCTCACCGGCAGCGTCAAGGTCGAGGACGCCGCCCTGCTCAACTCGCTGAAGTCCGACCCCGGTTCGTTCTACGCCAACCTGCACACGGCCGAGTTCCCGGGCGGAGCCGTCCGCGGCCAGCTGCACCAGGTGACCACGGCCTTCGACTTCCGCGACGCACTCGACAACGTCCAGGCCCCCGTCCGCAAGGGCGAGCAGATCTACGAGTGCAAGCCGGCCGAGGGCGGCGGGTACGCCTTCGCCCAACGGGACGTCAGCGCCGTGCTGGCAGGCCAGATCGCGCACTCGTTCGTCGAGCCCAACTCCGGTACGCCGCAGTGGATCGCGCCCGACGGCAGCGCCGTCACCGGATCGGTCATCAGCAGGACGCCCAACGGCGGCAACATCCCGGAGCTGGACCTGAAGGCCACCCAGTCCGGCAAGCACCGCGGGCTCCTCGCCGACACCGCGGAGATCCTGCGGCTGAACACCGTCGGCGGCGTCGCCCCGACCGGCTCCTGTGAGCCGGGTGCCGTCGTCGGCGTGCCCTACCAGGCGGACTACGTGTTCATCCAGCGCTGACCCGCGCGGCCCGATCCACACGGAAGGCGGCGTCCACCCCGCGCGACCCCTACGGGTCGGGGGGAGGCGCCGCCCTTCCGTGTCATACCGCAGACGTACGCGGAGTTGGCTCCGCAGGTTGACGTGAGCCCCCGGCCGATTTGGTCAACTGGAGACCACGGACAACACCACACCTCACCGATTCGGGTGAGAATGGCGGCGCAGGGTGATGGGGGTTCCTCCCGGATCGGGTTCCTCCCGGATCGGGTTCCTCCGGGATCGGGGTTCCTCCGGGATCGGGTTCCTCCGGGATCGGGGTTCCTCCCGGCTCGGGTCCCCTCCGGGATCGGGGTTTTCCCGGCTCGGGTCCCTTCCCGGCTCGAACGAAGTCGAGAGCCGGGGGAGGGCGCGATTGAGCGACAGCCGCCGCGACGACGGAGGTAGGGCATACATGGCACCGTACGAATCCGACGACAGCACGGCCTTCGGCGAGGTCGACGACCTCCCCGCCGGACGCCGCAAGGCCGCACGGTACGTCGTTCCGGTCGCGGTGGTGGGCGTGGCGGCGGCGACCATCGGGCTGGTTCCGGCGATCGCCGACTCCGGCGACCCCGACCTGCCCGAGATCAGCGCGCAGGAACTCATCGAGAAGATCGCCGCATCGGACGCGCAGCAGTTGACCGGCACGGTGAAGTTCAGCACGGACCTGGGCCTGCCGGACCTCGGCGGCCTGGAGAGCAGCCTGATGTCCGGGGCGACCCAGTCGGGCGACGGCTCGTCCGCCGACCCGAGCTCCAAGCTCCTGGAGCTGGCGTCCGGCACGCACACCGTGCGCGTCGCCGCCGACGGTCCGGACAGGCAGAAGGTCTCGCTGCTGGAGGACGCGGCGGAATACAGCCTGATCCACAACGGCAAGGACGTCTGGGGCTACGACAGCGCGTCCAACGAGGTCTACCACAGCACCGCATCCGAGAGCGCGGACGGGAAGACGCAGGAACAGCAGGAACAGCAGGAACAGCAGGAACAGCAGGAACAGCAGGACATCCCGGCCACGCCCCAGGAGCTCGCCGAGGAGGCCCTGAAGTCGGTCGACGACACGACGTCCGTGACCGTGGACGGCACCGCGCAGATCGCGGGCCGGGACGCCTACCGGCTGCTCATCAAGCCGAAGGACTCCGGCTCCACGGTCGGTGCGATCACCATCGGCGTGGACGCGAAGACCGGTCTGCCGCTGAAGTTCACCCAGACCCCGACGAGCGGCGGCGCCGCCGTGGTGGACGCGGGCTTCACCCAGGTCACCTTCGCCAAGCCGGCCGCCTCGACCTTCGAGTTCACCCCGCCCGAGGGTGCGAAGGTCACGGAGGACGGCGAGGCCGCGGCCGAGGAGCAGGGCCGGGCTCCGGGTGAGCAGGCGGCGCCCGAGGGCGAGCCGGAGATCATCGGCGAGGGCTGGAACTCCATCGCCGTCTTCGACACCGGCGGCGAGGGCGTGCCCCCCGGCTCCGAGACCGGCGGCGAGATCGGCAGCTTCCTCGACTCCCTCGGCGAGAACGTGAGCGGCACGTTCGGCGAGGGCACGGTCTACAAGACCCGCCTGGTCAACGCCCTGATGACGGACGACGGCAAGGTCTACGTCGGTGCGGTCACGAAGGACGCCCTGGTGAAGGCAGCCAACGCGGACCGGTAACGGCCGTACGGAGAACACTCGACGCGAAGTACCGGAAGTACCGTACGCGTACGACGAATCGGGGGAGCCGATGGACGCACCGCCCGCCACGGAGCCGGACACGGAGGGCGTGCGGGACGGGATCATCCGGACCCGCGCGCTCACCAAGCGCTACCGCGGCGGGCAGCTCGCCGTCGACGGTCTGGATCTCACCGTCCCGGCGGGCAGCGTCTTCGGCTTCCTCGGTCCGAACGGCTCCGGCAAGACCACCACCATCCGCATGCTGATGGGCCTCATCGAGCCGACCTCCGGCACGGCACGTGTGCTCGGGCAGCCCATGCCGCGGGGCACGCGCGCGGTGCTGCCGCACGTCGGCGCGCTGATCGAGGGGCCCGCGCTGTACGGCTTCCTCTCCGGCCGCGACAACCTCATCCGGTACGACGCCGCCGACCCGACCGCCGACCCGCGCACCCGGCGGGCACGCGTCGCGGCGGCGCTGGACCGGGTGGGCCTGACGGCCGCCGGGGGCAAGAAGGCGAAGGCGTACTCCCTGGGGATGAAGCAGCGGCTCGGACTGGCCGCCGCGCTGCTCCAGCCCCGCCGCCTCCTCGTCCTCGACGAGCCGACGAACGGGCTCGACCCGCAGGGCATGCGTGAGATCCGGTCCCTGATCAGGGAGTTGGCCTCCGACGGCACGACCGTCTTCCTCTCCTCCCATCTGCTGGACGAGATCGAGCAGGTCTGCACCCATGCGGCCGTGATGGCGCAGGGGCGGCTGATCACCCAGGGCGCGGTGGCTGACCTGGCGGCCGGGATACGGGGCCGGCTGGTCGTCACGACCCCGGACACGGGCGACGCGGCCCGGGTGCTGAAGGAGCAGGGTGCCTCGGACGTCACCGTCGAGGACGACCGGGTGACCGCGGAGCCGCCCGACCGTGATCTGGCCGAGGTGAACGCCGCATTGGTGACGGCGGGCGTCCGGGTCCGCGGCTTCGGGGTCGAACGCGCCTCCCTGGAGGACGCGTTCGTGGCGCTGACGGGGGAGGGCTTCGATGTCGCGGGCTGAGTCGCGGGCTGAGTCGCGGGCTGAGTCGCGGGTTGAGTCGCGGGCTGAGTCGCGGGTTGAGTCGCGGGTTGAGTCGCGGATTGAGCCGAGGGTTGATTCGCAGGTCGAGTCGCAGGCTGAGCCGGTCGGGTCCAGTGGGGTCCCGGCACCTCGGACGCCGAGCCCGTTGTGGACCTTCGGTCTCCTGCGCAGCGAGCTGGTGACGACGTTCCGGCGCTGGCGTACGCTCGCGCTCCTCGGTGTGCTGGCCGCCGTACCCGTGCTGGTCGGGATCGCCGTCAAGATCGAGACGAGCGACGGCTCATCGGCCGGCGGCGGTGGCGGTGCGGGCCCCGCGTTCATGTCGCAGATCACGAACAACGGCCTGTTCCTGGTCTTCACCGCGCTGTCCGCGACCCTCCCGTTCTTCCTGCCCATGGCCATCGGTGTCGTCGCGGGCGACGCGATCGCCGGAGAGGCCAACGCGGGAACGCTGCGCTATCTGCTCGTCGCACCGGCCGGCCGTACCCGCCTGCTGCTCATCAAGTACGCGACCACGATGTCCTTCTGCCTGGTGGCCACGCTGGTGGTCTCGCTCTCGGCGCTCGCGGTCGGCGCCCTGCTCTTCCCGCTCGGCGACCTCACGACGATCTCCGGAACCCGGATCAGCTTCACCGACGGCCTGGGCCGGGCCCTGCTGATCGCGCTGGTCGTCGCCGCGTCACTGACGGGCGTGGGCGCCCTCGGCCTCTTCGTCTCCACCCTCACCGGCAGCGGCATCGCGGCGATGGCGACGACGGTCGGCCTGCTGATCACCGTCCAGATCCTCGACCAGATCCCCCAGCTCCACGCCCTTCAGCCGTACTTCTTCTCCCACTACTGGCTGTCCTTCGCCGACCTCATGCGGGATCCGGTCTACTGGGACGACCTGGTGAAGAACCTCGGACTGCAGGGCCTCTACATGGCGGTGTTCGGCTCGGCCGCCTGGGCGCGGTTCACGACGAAGGACGTCACGGCCTAGGACACGCGAAGGACATCACGGTCTGGCAGTCGAGCCGCGCTCGTGGAGGCGCAATCCTGCTCGCCGTTCCGCCTCCCGCGCCACCCCCAGCAACAACCCCTCCCGGCCGCGCGCCGCCACCACCTGAAGGCCGGCCGGACAGCCGTCGGCGCCGAAACCGGCCGGGAGGCTGAGCGCCGGATGGCCGCTGAGGTTGAACGCCCAGGTGAGCGCGGTGGAGTAGCGGTCGCCCGGACCTTCGTGGCCGTGCGGCGGGTTCGGGGTGGTCGGGGTCAGCAGGAGGTCCGTGTCCGCGAAGAGGGCGTCCAGACGGCGGTCGTTCTCCGCGCGGAGGCGGTGGGCGTGGGTGGGGTCGGCGCCGGGGGTGCGGAGGGCGAGCCAGGCGGGGGCCGGGTCATGGAGGCGGAGCGGGGCACGCACGAGGCGTACGACACCGGCGTCCGCGAGGCGCTGCGCCGCCGTACGGGCGATCGCGGCGAGGTCCGGATCGGGGGCCGCGTAACCGAGGCCGGGGGACCAGACGGCGGCCGGTGCCGGCGCTGCGGAGTCCGACGGCAGTTCCCCGGCCATGATCCGCCAGTACGCCGCCGCATCCTCCGCACACCGCGCCAGCACCCCGGTCGCCGTGAGCCCCGTACGGTCGGCGTTCGTCGTCTTCAGGCCGACGACACCGCACCAGGCGGCGGGGATCCGCACCGATCCCGCCCCGTCGCTGCCGGTCGCCAGCGGCACCAGGCCCGCGGCGACCGCGGCGGCGGAACCGGCCGAGGAGCCGCCGGGGGTACGGTCGGCACGCCAGGGGTTGACGGTACGGCCGTATGCGCCGAGTCCCCAGGTCTGCCAGGGAGTTCCGGGCCCGGGAACGGACGTGGCGCCCACGGGGACGCACCCGGCCTCGATCAGCGCAGCCGCCGTACGCAGCCCGTGCCGCCGCCCCTTCACGCCGATCGGCACCCCGGCCAGCGGCAGCCGTTCGCCCGCGGCGACCCGCGCGTCCACCTCGCCCGCCCGCCGCAGCGCCGCCTCGCCCCACACCTCGACGAAGGCGCACAACTCGGGCTCTGAACGCCGGATCCGCTCCAGCGACTCCGCCGCGACGTCGACGGCACGCAGCGCCCGGGACCGTACCGCGGCGGCGATCTCGGTGGCGGTCAGCGAGACCGTATCCCGGTCAGCCGGGCCAGGGCTGCGGTCTCGCGCGGTGGCGTCCCGGTCAGGTCGCCCAGGCGCCAGCCCTGCACCCAGGGCACGCGGTACACGTCGATCACCGACTCGATCACCTTGATCTGCTGGGCGAGCGGGCGCGGCAGCCGGCCGGGAGCGTCCGCGACGAGGACGACGGCGTCGAGGTCGAGTCCCGGCGGGGCGGCCTCCCCTCTCCGGAAGACCTCCACGGTGTGCAGGGCTGACGCCAGGCCGGCCGCGTGGGTGCGGGCGACGAGCAGCACCGACGGTGGACCACCGGGGCCGGGCCAGTCGCGTCCGCAGTCCTGGCCGCCAAAGACGGCGGCCAGCGTGGAGACGCCCGCCCCGCCGTGCGTGCCGACCCAGGAGAAGCGCCGGGCCGCGGCACCGGGATGCGCGGTGCCCTCGAACCCCGCCACGGCCACCGGGCCGCGGAGCCAGATCTCCGGCCCCTGCTGCACAACCGTCCCCATGCCCACTCCTTCCTCCCGAGCCACCGATCTCACCCCGCCCGCGCCGGATCCACGACGGGGCGTGAGTTCCTGGGACGAGGCTGTGACGCCTCGGTGACGTGGGAACCAGGGGCGAGCGGAGAGACTGCTCAACAGTACGTGTACGGCCGGATCTTGTTGCCGGGGGGAGCGGAAGCGGAGGTCGCTGGGCGCGGGGGCACCATGGAAACCGAAGCGGTGCCCGAACCCGTACCCCTACCCGAACGCCCCGTCCGCGGACCACCCGACACATCCGAGTGAGGGAACGATGTCTCGACTCAGCCGCGACAAGCGGGAACAGAAGCACGCCGCCCAGCCGGCAGGCCCCGCCGCGGCCCTCATCGACGTCCACGTCCCCGTGGCGGGGCCGGACGCGGGCACCGCGTCGATCGGCGGCGTCCCCGTCGTCCCCGCTCCCGGCGAGGAGATCCAGCACACCATCCTGAACCACCTCCACCGCATCGCCCTCGCCACCGGACACCCCGTCCTCGCCACCATCCACGACGAGCGCATCGGCTATGTCGTCCCGCTCCAGATGAACAGCGACGGCTCCACGCGGTTCACGGCGGAGCCGGTGCGGATGGGGGAGTCCGTACCCCCGGAGAACGCCGTACGAGACGCCGTACCGCCGCCTCCCGGTCCACCCGCGCCACCCGCGTCACCCCGCGACAGGTCCACGCACGCGCTGCGCGCCATACCGCAGCCGCAGCCGCAGCCGCAGCCGCAGCCGCAGCCACAACCACAGCCACAGCCACAGCCACAGCCACAGCCACAGCCACAGCCGCAGCCACAACCACAGCCACAGCCGCCCCGTGACACGGCCCCCACCTTCCCCCTGCGCGCCATACCGGAGTCGGTCCAGGACATCCCGCCCGGCACGGTCGCACCACCGACAGGCGAATTCGGCCCGCCGCCCACGATGGACACGCCCCCGACCTCGGACGCGCAACCCCTCCCAGCCCCAGACCGCGAAGCCGCCAAGCCTCTCCCCGCCCAGTCCCCCCAACCCCTCCCGCCCCACCACCACACACCACACCCACCCCTCGACGCGCCCTACACTTCCGGCCCCGACCTCGACCCGGACCCCAAGCCGACCCCGCCCCGCGGATTCGACGCGGTGGCCGAAGCGGTGCTGGGGGACGACCCGCTGGCAGGGGCGCACGGGGACGAGGGTGCTCAGCTGGCGGAGCCGGTCGCACGGATCGGGGAGGCTGTCAGGGAGGGGCGGATCGAGTCGGCCGCGGAGCTGGCGGCGGAGACGGTGGCGGAGGCGTCGGAGACCTTGGGGCCGGAGCACCCGGAAGTGCTGCGGCTGCGCGAACTCACGGCCTACGTCGCCTACTTGGCGGGCGACCCGGTCCAGGCCTTCGGTCTGTCCCTGGACTTGGCCAGGATCCGCAGCCGGGCCCGCGACGCGGAGGCCGCGTACGGCAACGTGCAGAGCGCGGCGACCGCCTGGCGTGCCGTACGCGACCCGGAGCAGGCCTTGCGTATGGGCGTCGACCTGCTCGGCCTCTGGACCGAACTGACCACCGAGGACGGGCCCGCGGCCGAGGACATCGAACAACTGGAGTCGGCCCGGGCGCGGATGGGCCGTCTGGCCGAGCGCGCCCGGACCCTGAATTCCTAGAGCTCCTAGAGCTCCTAAAACTCCTAGGGCTCCTAGGAGGACAGCTCCCACACCGCATGCGCCACGGCGTCGCTGTTCCGGTCCAGCGCGGTGTCGTTGATGTTGGACGTGGTGTCGCACGACGAGTGGTAGCAGCGGTCGAACGCCTGCCCAGACGTACCGCCCCACTTGGCCGCCTGCGCCGCCGTCTTGGCACGGCTCGCGCCCGTGAACAGCCCGCCCACCGGCACGCCCGCACTCTTGAACGGCGCGTGGTCGGAGCGGCCGTCGCCCTCGGTCTCGATCTCCGTGGGGACGCCGAGGCCGGTGAAGTAGTCCTTGAAGGTCTTCTCGATCGCCGGATCGTCGTCGTAGACGAAGTAGCCGGGGTTGGGCGAGCCGATCATGTCGAAGTTGAGATAGCCGGTGATCTTTGACCGGTCGGTCGAGGACAGGGTGTTGACGTAGTGGCGGGAGCCGACGAGACCCAGCTCCTCCGCACCCCACCAGGCGAAGCGCAGATGCTTTGTGGGCTGGAGGTTCGCGCGGGACACGGCCAGCGCGGTCTCCAGGACCGCCGCCGAGCCGGAGCCGTTGTCGTTGATACCGGCCCCGGAGATGACGCTGTCGAGGTGCGAGCCGGCCATGACCACCTGGTCGGTGTCGCCGCCCGGCCAGTCCGCGATCAGGTTGTAGCCGGTGCGGCCGGACGACGTGAACTGCTGGATGGCCGTGGTGTAACCGGCCGCGTCCAGTCGGGCCTTCACATAGTCGAGCGAGGCCCGGTAGCCGGCGCGGCCGTGCGCCCGGTTGCCGCCGTTGGCGGTGGCGATGGACTGGAGCTGGGTGAGGTGCGCCTTGACGTTGGCCAGGGGGATGTCGGGGGCGGCGGCCACCGCCGGTGCGGGGGCCGCCCCGGCTATGGATCCGCCGACCAGGAGCGATGCGGCCGCGACGACGGCGGTGGCCGTGACGCGTCCGGGAACCGAGAGCTTCATGTGGGGGGCTCCGAATTCCTTGGGAATCACAGGGATTCCACAGTGAATGGGGTGCCTGGATGGTGAAGCTCCGGCTGACGCTCCGTCAAGAGCCCTATCAGGACAGGTGTGTGCGTGCGGTGGGCGGTGGCGGGCAGATCACTGCACGCAGAACTCGTTGCCCTCGGGATCGGCCATCACCACCCACTCCCCGCCGGGCTCCTTCACCTCCCGCAACACGCTCGCCCCCAGCCCCCGCAGCCGCTCGACCTCGTCCGCGCGCCGCCCTTCGCCCGGGTGGAGATCGAGATGGAGCCTGTTTTTGACGGTCTTGGCCTCCGGTACGCGCTGGAACAGCAGCCGCCGCCCCAGCCCGGCGCCGTTGTCCTCGTCGTACGGATCGTCCGGATGCCGTACGCCGACCAGGTCCCGGAAGGCGAGCCGGGCATGGAACTCGACCGTCGCCTCGCGCGGCAGGGCGCCGAGTTCCAGGAGGCGCTCGATCAAGGCGTTGTTGTCCTCGACCTCGTAATGGAGCGCGGCGGCCCAGAAATCGGCCTGCGACTGCGGGTTGGCGCAGTCGATGACGAGCTTGTAGTGGACGGGTGCGGGTGTGTTCTGAGTCATGAGTCACTTTATAGCGGCGCTGTCGGTCAGCGGCTGTCCTTGAGCGGCCTGGGCCTGGGCCTGGGCCTGGGCCTAGGCCTCGGTGGCGTGAGGTCGTACTCCACCCGTGGCGGGACGACCGGAGGCGCCAGCCCATGTCCCGCTTCAGCTGGCGCAGGGTCAGGGTCAGCCTGCGCGGGCTGACGCCGTCGATCTCGCGGTGCAGCTCGGTGAAGCGCGGCCAGCCGGTGCTCCAGCAGGGCGCTGACGGGTAGCGACCCCTTGTCGGCGACCCGGTAACGGTCGTCGCCGTAGTTGTGATGCTGCCGCAGGCACGGCGCCGTCGAGCGCGCCACGATGTTCCCGACGTTGATCATCGCGGGCACGGCGGCCGCGCCGGCGTACGGGCCGCCGACCATCGCGGCGACGGACGAGGGCGCCGAGGAGGAGCGGGGGCCCGGTGAGCGGGCTGCTGAACACGGCGACGCAGTTCGGCTCGGCGATCGGGATCTCGGTGGTGACCGGTCTACGGTGGTGACCGGTCTACGGCGGTGGCTGCGGTCTACGGCGGTGGTCGCGGTCTACGGCGGTGGTCGCGGTCCACGGCGGTGGTCGCGGTCTACTGCCGTGGCTGCGGTCTATAGCGGTGGCCGCGGTCTACGGCCTTGCGTCCACCGGATCGTCCACCGGTTCGGCGCCGGAGGTCACGCTGTCCGCGTTCCGTACGGCGCTGTGGGTGCCCGTCGTGACGGTGGTGCTGGGCCTGTCGATCCCGGCCCTGATCCTGTGTGCCGCCCGCCAGGCGTCGGCGGTGAGCAGCGTCAGCGCCAGCCAGACCAGGGCGAACCCGGCCCAGCGCTCGGGCGGCATGGCCTCGTGGAAGTAGGCGACGCCGAGCAGGAACTGGAAGACCGGCGCCAGGTACTGCAGCAGACCCAGCGTCGACAGGGGCACGCGGATCGCCGCCGCGCCGAAGCAGACCAGCGGCAGCGCGGTGACCACGCCGGTCGCGGCGAGCAGCGCCGCGTGCCCCGCGCCCTCGGTGGTGAACGTCGAGTCGCCCTGCGAGGTCAGCCACAGCAGATAGCCGAGGGCGGGCAGGAACTGGATCGCGGTCTCTGCGGTCAGCGACTCCAGGCCGCTGAGGTTGACCTTCTTCTTCACCAGGCCGTAGGCGGCGAAGGAGAAGGCGAGGATCAGGGAGATCCAGGGCGGGCGGCCGTATCCGACGGTCAGGACCAGGACGGCCGCGGCGCCGATGCCGACCGCCGCCCACTGCACCGGCCGCAGCCGCTCCTTCAGGAGCAGGACGCCGATGGCGATGGTGACGAGCGGGTTGATGAAATAGCCGAGTGCGGCCTCGACGACCTGCTCGTTGTTCACCGCCCAGATGTAGACGCCCCAGTTGACGGTGATCAGGGCCGCGGCCACCGTCACCAGAGCGAGCCTGCGCGGCTGCCGCAGCAGCTCGCCCGCCCAGGCCCAGCGGCGTATGAAGACCATCGCGACGGCGACGAAGACCAGGGACCACACCATCCGGTGGGCGAGGATCTCGACCGCGCCGGCCGGCTTCAGCAGGGGCCAGAAAAGGGGGACGAGCCCCCACATCCCGTATGCCGCGAAGCCGTTCAGCAGTCCTGTACGCCGCTCGCCCCTCGGCTCCCCGGTCACCGGCTCCTCCTTCGTGCGTCGCTCGCCCGCACGAAGGTAGCGCCGAACGCCCCCGCGTGTCATGTCCGTATCGGTATACGGTCATGACACGCGGGGGCGTCACGGGCTCAGCCCTTGAGTGCGGCGGCGATCACCTCGGAGAACGGGGTGGTCGGGCGGCCGGCCAGGCGGGACAGGTCGCCGGTGACCAGGCCCAGCTCGCCCTTCTCGATCGCCTGGTCCACCTCGGCCATGATCGTGGCGAACATCTCGGGCAGCCCGGCGCCGGTCAGGATCCCGACGAGTGTCTCGGCGGGCACGGAGTTGTAGGCGATCTCCTTGCCGGACAGCCGGCTCAGCTCGGCGGCGTACTCGGCGAAGCTCCAGGCCGCGTCGCCGCCCAGCTCGTAGGTCTTGTTCTCGTGGCCCTCGCCGGTCAGCACCGCGACGGCGGCGGCCGCGTAGTCGGCGCGCGAGGCGGAGGCGACCCTGCCCTCGCCGGCGGCGGCGAGGACCGCGTTGTTCTCCAGCACCGGGGCGAGGTTCTCGGTGTAGTTCTCGTGGTACCAGCTGTTGCGAAGCAGGGCGTAGGGCAGGCCGGAGGCGATGAGCGCCTCCTCGGTGGCGCGGTGGTCGTCGGCGAGCGCGGCGGTCAGGCTGCCGGGGGCGCTGGTGTAGGCGAGGAACGCGGCACCGGCGGCCTTGGCGGCATCGATGACGACCTGGTGCTGAGCGACGCGGCCCTTGTCGATCTCGGTGCCCGAGATGAGCAGCACCCTGTCACCGGCCGCGAACAGGCCGTCGAAGGTCTCCGGAGCGTTGTAGTCGGCGACCGCGATCCGCACGCCGCGGGCCGCGAAGTCGGCGGCCTTCTCCGGGGTGCGGGCCACGGCGGTGATCTGGTCGGCCGGGACCTTCTCCAGCAGCTGCTCGACGACGTGGCGGCCGAGGTGTCCGGTGGCTCCGGTGACAACGATGCTCATGATGCAGAACTCCTTGTGAGGTGCGTTGTCACTAACCCTAGGGGATGTACTAACTCTTCGAAAGTACCCACTTTGAAGTAAGGTACCGGCATGGCCGTAACCGAAGGAAAGCCCGACGGCGAGACGGTATGCCCGTACCGCATGGTTCTGGAGCACGTCACCAGCAAGTGGGGCGTCCTGGTCCTCATCCACCTCCTCGACCGCCCGTACCGCTTCAGCGAACTGCGCCGTGCGATCGGCGGGGTCCGCCCGGTCAGCGAGAAGATGCTCACCCAGACCCTCCAGACCCTGGAACGTGACGGCCTGGTCCACCGCGAGGCCCGGCCGGTGATCCCCCCGCGTGTCGACTACTCCCTGACCGGCCTTGGGCGGGAGGCGGCGGAGCAGGTGCGAGACCTCGCGCTGTGGACGCAGAAGCGGATGGACGCGGTGCAGGAGGCGCGAGAGGCGTACGACGCGGCAAAAAGGCGGGTCTGAGCAGGGATGGCGCGTGTGGTCGCGGCCCGCTGACGCGTATGCGGGCGGCGCTCGCAGGGCACACATACGGGGGGACCCGCGGTCGGCGTGCGCGGTACGTCCACCAATGAGCCCCCTCTCCGCCTCCCGCGCCGCATTGTGCTGCCCGGCATCCTGGAAGCGGGGCGCCGTGCCCACCCCGCGCGCCGGACCTCGTGCCGCCCACGCGAGCACCGGTCGGCGCCCGGACGCCTGACTCGGGGGTTCGCCTTGGCCACAGACAACCCGGATGCGCGAAGGATCGATTCTGCAGCAGGGGATTCCGTGGCAGCGGGTTCCGCGGCGGGGGATTCCGCGGCAGCGGCCACGGCTGGGGATTCCACGGCTGGGGATTCCACGGCGGGAGATTCCGCGGCGGGAGATTCCGCGGCGGGGGCGGAGGACCTGGTTCTCGGGCTGCTGAACGAGGTCTCGCGGCTTGCGGACGAGATTCGGAAGTCCAACCTGATCGAACTGCACCGCGTCCTGGCGGAGCAGACGAGGCGTGCTCTTGAGGATCCGGTGCTGCTGGAAGCGATGAGCAGGTTTCAGGACCTGCCGGAGGACCGACGCAGGCAGTATCTCTTCGTCAACGCGCAGTACTGAACCGCCCCGAGTTCGATAGAGATCTCAGATGGTTGTTGTGACCTGGTGTTTCGTGGTTCCCAGGTAGTAGTTGGTCTCGTATTCGACGGGCGGGATGTGGCCTATTTCACCGTGGAGTCGGCGGTGGCAGTACCAGTCAACCCATTCGGCGGTAGCCAGCTCGACCTCGCTCAGGGTCTTCCAGGGGCGGCGGGGCTTGATGATCTCGGTCTTGTACAGGCCGATCGTCGACTCCATCAGCGCGTTGTCGTAGGCGTCGCCGACCGAGCCGATCGAGGCCGCGATGCCGGCGGCGTCGAGGTGTTCGGCGAGCTTGAACGACGTGTACTGGCTGCCCGCATCTGAGTGATGAATCAGCTCGCCAGGGATGTGGGGGCGGCCTTCACGGTCGCGCTGCCAAAGCCCCATCTCCAATGCATCCAGGACGAGTTGGGTCTCTTTGGAGGTGGAGGCGGACCAGCCGACGATGCGGCGGGAGAAGGTGTCCACGACGAAGGCGACGTAGACGACCCCCGCCCACGTGGCCACATGCGTGAAGTCGGCGACCCAGCAGCGGTTCGGTGCGTCGGCGACGAACTTGCGGTCCACCCGGTCCGGTGCCCGGTCGGCCGTTTCGTCGGGGATCGTGGTGATCACTCTCTTGCCCCGCACGGCGCCGGCGATGCCCATCTCGCGCATCAGCCGCTCGACGGTGCAGCGGGCCACCCGGTGGCCCTGGCGGTTCAGCTCGCGCCAGATCTTCCTTGCCCCGTAGACACGGAAGTTGGACGTGTAGACCTCCTGGATCAGCTCCTTGAGTTCCTCGTCCCGCACGGTTCGCGCGGACGGGTTCTGGAGTCGTTTCTTGTGGGCGTAGTAGGTGGATGGGGCGATCTTGCAATCGTGCTCGGACAGCACGCGGCAGATCGGCTCGACACCGCCGAAGCGGTCCCGGTGCTCGTCGATGAACGCTACGAGCGCAGGTGTGGCCGGTCGAGCTCGGCCGCGAAGAAACTCGCCGCAGCCTTCAGGATCTCGTTCGCCCGCTTGAGTTCAGCGTTCTCCCTCTTCAACGCCTTGATCTGCGCGGACTCCTCCGTCGTCGTCCCCGGCCGCTGCCCGGAGTCGACCTGGTCCTGCCGCACCCACTTGCGCAGCGTCTCATTCGAGCCGATGCCCAGTTTCTCGGCCACGGCCTTGATCGCGGCGGACTCGGTCGGGTAGTCGCCGCGAACTTCGGCGACCATGCGCACCGCGCGACGGCGCAGCTCAAGCGGATAGGAGGAAGGTCGTGCCATGACTCGATCCTTTCACGAAATCGAGTCTCCATTCGAGCCGGGGCGGTTCA
>NZ_WJBG01000229.1 GCF_009709555.1 Streptomyces blattellae
CAGGGTGCGTGCGTTCTCACGTGGTGAGACCGAATAGGTGGAGTGCGTCGGTTGGGTGGTCTCGGTAGTGGTCGTTCGCGGCGGCGATGTTCTTGTGCCCGGCGAGGCGGGCGAGGCTGATGGCGAGGTTGCGGAAGGCTGTCATGGCAGCGGGGTGTGCTGCCGGTGCGTACCCGGGAGGCGTCCTCGTCGTAGGTGACGTCCCTGACGTGGTGCATGGCTTCAACTCCCCAGTGGTCGCGAGCGATCCGGGCCAGATCGGCGGCGCTCGCGGTGGCCGTGGGAGCGCTGGTGACGCCGAGTTCGGCATAGCAGTGGATCTTCCTGTCGCCCCGGCCGGTGGTGGTGCGCTCGATGAGCACGGCCCGCATGGCGTGGGGGAAGTCGACCTGTTCGGGCGCGGGCAGGACCTTGAGGGTCCGTGTCTCGGTGCGACCCCGGTTGCGTTCGGTCCTCTCGTGGGCGAGCGGGGTGTTCTCCCAGTCCAGGCCGTCCAGGCGGGCGAAGAGGCCGGGCTGGTTGCCCAGCACCGGGAAGTAGTAGAAGGCGCCGCGTTCGTGCAGGTAGGTGGCGTGGGACCGCTGGCAGTGCAGTGCGTCGGCGGTGACGACGAGTCCGGCGATGGACTCCAGGGTGTCCAGGACCGCCGGGAAGTGGGTGACCTCGCAGCCCTTGTCGCGCATCGCGCGCTGGGCGGCCACCGTGCCCGTCTCGGGGCGGAACACCGACAGCAGGTGCAGTTGCTTGCCCTCGGCGTCGATTGCACCGCACACGGTCTTGCCGTCCGCGGCCAGCGATTTCACCCCGCTGCTCACGACGTCGTCCAGCGGGTCGGCGGCGAGTGCCTCGGTGAAGGCGGTCACGGCGTCATCCAGTGCGTCGCCGTCAATCCTGGTCAGGGTCCGGCCGAAGGTGGTGGCGGCCGGCACTCGTCCCTCCGCCCCGTCGGCAAGCCCCAGGTCGCTGAGCAGGGCGGGAGTGACACCGTGTGCCCAGCGCACGATCGCGGCGAGCGAGCGCGCGCCGCACAGGACCGCCACGGCGGCGACCGACAGCAGGCCGGTGAACGGGTAGCGGCAGCCCTGCCTGCGGCGCGGATCGGGTACGAGCGTCAACGCGTCCAGCAGTGTCATCACCTCCGCGGATCTGCCCAAAGTGTCCTGGTCAAGGGGGACTTCAAGGGCATCGAGGGTGCAGGCAAGGTCCTCGATCAGACAGGATGGCATCCGGGCACGGTTCCTCTGACTCACGCGGCTTCGACTCCACGTGATCAACGAGGGCCGTGCCCTCCTGTGTCGGCACCGTCAACACCCCACCGCGAGCAGCGCTTTCGTCCCACGATCCGAGAACGCACGCACCCTGCGGCGGGTGGTGACGCAGCGTGTGCGTAGGCGTTGGTTGGTGGGGTTGCGGATTCCTTGCATTTTGAGTTCCCGGTCACGCCGGGTGACAAGGGCTGGTTGGAGGCAGGACGGATTCTGCGGTTCTCATGACAGCAGGGCGGCCTCTGCATGATCGTGTCTTCTCGCCACGAGTTGACAGTCGATCAGGCAAAGGCCGTGATGCACACTCTTCCCTCTCCCACGCCCGATGTCGATGCTCTGCGCGAGCTGGCATCGTTCCGGACCCAGTTGCGCTCCTGTCTGCACCGACGGGGCGATGCGCTGTTCGAACTCACCGATGCGATGCTGTGCACCGCCGGTCCGGTGCAGTCACCGGTCGAACTGTCGCTGGAACCGGAGTTGGGTGTGGCTCGCTTGCAGGGACGCTGCGAGCTGGAGGTTTGCTGATGTGGCTGCGCGTGGTGGGGGTCTGCTCGTAGCGTCGGGTCCCGATGTGGCCGAGCTGACCTTGCCGCCCCTCGGCCAGGTCACCGGCCACGGGATGACGCTCTCCAGGACCTGGCTGAGTTTCTCTTGCGGCCCGTGAGGACTTCCATGGCACTGAACATTGATGACCGCATCGTCATCTCCGAGTTGATCTCGCTGCACGGTCACCTGTGCGACGAGGGAGAGTTGGACCGGTTGGATGAGTTGTTCACCGACGATGTCGTCTACGACATCACGGACTTCGGCCAAGAGCCGCTGACGGGGGTGGAGGCCATTCGAGCGGCGGCTGTCACCTTGGGTGACGCGAACCCCGTGGGCCATCACGTGACGAACATCGTCCTCACGGAGGGAGACGACGGCCAAGTGCACGCCCGTTCCAAGGGCATCGGAATCAACAGGGACGGAACGAGCGGCAGCGTGACCTATGAAGACATCATCGTGCTCACCGGGCAGGGCTGGCGCATCAGTTACCGCAAGATCGTCGCACGGCGGGTGCCGTTGGGCGGGCGGACGAAGTGAACTGCTGTATCCCTTTTTACGCGGATCCTGCTGATCAAACGGTGAGGCCGTAGTCGTGTCGGTCGGGGGTGGGGTAGAGGCGTTCATGTTCGCGGGCGAGGTGGTGTCGCCAGTACTCCTCGAAGTCGCCGTTGTCCTTCAGGGCGTGGCTTCGGAGCCGGCCAGGCCCCATCGTGACCCGGTGATGGCGAGCCTGTCGGCGATGACGTGGCGGCAGGCGCCCTCGATCGCGCCGGTGGCGATCGGCCAGCCGGAGGCCAGCGCGGTGTCGTAGTGCAGGCGGTCCGCGTGGCCGGTGAGGTAGCGGATGCAGGCGTCGGCGCCCTCGCGGCCGGTCCCGCGCAGTCCACCCTGGTCTGCCTGCGCGGTGATCTCGGCAACGGCCCGGGCGGCCTGACCGTGCAGGATGGTCGTCAGGTGGCCGGCGACCCAGGCTTCGCACTCGGGGGTGCCGGGCTGGTGGAAACAGTGGGCCGCACCCCACACATATTCACTCACATGCACGATATCGATCAGGATGTGCACTTTGATACCGCGCCTGCCAGCCTCGGCCTGGACCAGATCGATCTGGTGGTGGGCGCCGTCGACGAGCACGAGCCAGTTGCGCGCGTGATCCCGGTCGCGGGCCTCGGCCTGGTCGAAGGCGGCAGCGACGGTGTGCTCGGCAGGGTGGACCACCGAGCCGCACAGCCACTTCGCGGCCGCCTTCGGCCCCGGCCGGGGCTGCCGGTCCCCGCCGCGTCCCTGGGGCGGGGCGATGATGTCGTGCGGACGACGCACCGCGGGATCGACATCGAACACGCAGGCCAGCGTGGCCATACGCTTCCGGTTCGTTTTCTCGCCCGGCGCCAGCCTCGTGCGCATCGCCTGTTTCTTGTCCCGGTGCGCCTTCAACGTCGCGGGCCGCAGGGCCTCGGGCCTCATGACGATGCCCTTGCCGTCGACCCGCAGGACCAGCGCGGTGGACGCGGTCGCCGGCATGGGCACCCTGGCGAGGTAGAAACTGTCGATGTCGCGGGCCGCCTCGACGACCAGGCGCTCCGCCTGCCGCTTGCCCAGCACCTTCCCGCACCGCCGGTCGATCGCCTCCTTGGCCTGGTCATAGGACCCGCGGACGGCCTCGGTGACCGCGAGCCGGCGCAGGCCGTGCGAGTGCAGCCCGGCAGGCAGCGACAGGACCGCGTCGAGCGGGCAGACACTGGTCATCGACCTGCCCCGCCACGCGGTCCGCGTCACGGTGACCGTGCCGAATACACAGGCCAGACGCCTCGAATGCCCTGGTTCACGATGAGGGCGGACCTTTCCGTCCGCGCCCCGGACCACCTCCCGGCCGACGCGCCGCACCTGGTCCCGCTCCCGTCGCTCCCGCAGGTCGAGATGGGCCTGGAACAGCAGCCGCAGCAGCTCACGGCCCTGAGCCTCGATCAGATTCTCCAGGTCGTGGTGGGGCAGCGCGGACGAGGCCGGGCCGGCCAACACCCCTGTCAGGCGGTCGAAGGCCCTTGCCGCGGCGGCGAACGGATCGCTGGCGTCGAAGGCGTCGTACGGTTCCACAACGGCCCTTCTTTCTTCTGTACTTCGGTCTGGCTGGTTACCTCCGAAGTTAGAGAGAAGGGCCTTTATCGTTCTGCAAGTCCGCCGAATCCATGTCCCGGCCCGGGTGGGCCGCCGTGAACTGTCCGGGCTCGGCCTCCGTCAGCCAGCCCCGTTCCACCAGCCGCTTCAGCTTCCCCCGCGTCCCCTCGATCTTGGCAGTCACCGCGGGCAGACCGATCCGGGGCACGACCTGCTTCGCCTGCACCGGCTTCCCCGCATCCATGACGACCTCCACGATGTCCCGGTACACATCCGGCAGCACCTCCACCGACAGCCCCTCCCGCCAGTGCGGCACCATGATCGCCCCCACCACCCGCACCCCGGGATCCACCACACCCTGCGGCCCCGAGCCCACGGTCACCGACACCATCCCCCCGGGCCCTCCCAGCTCCGTGATCACCTCGGCAACCGTCTCCCGAGTGATGCGCAACCGCGACCACGCCTCCCGCTCGCCCTCAAGACGCGCGGTCAACTCCGCGATCTCTACCTCAAGGGGGCGGTTTCTATCAGTGGTTGCGAATCACCTGGTCAATGGGCCTGTGAGGCATTCTCGCATGACCTCGGCTGGGGTCCTGTCGCCAAGGACGAGTCGGGGGCGCCGGTTGAGCTGATGCGCGACTTCGCGGAGGTCTCGTGCAGTGTGGACGGACAGGTTGGTGCCCTTGGGAAAGTACTGCCGCAGCAGGCCGTTGGTGTTCTCGTTCGTGCCGCGCTGCCAGGGTGAGTGCGGGTCGCAGAAGTAGATCCGGAACCCGGTCAGCGCCTCGATGTCCTCGTGCAGGGTCAGCTCACGGCCCTGATCCCAGGTCAGCGTCCGCCGCAGCTGGGGCGGGATGTGCGCGGTCTGCGTGATGAGCGCGTTGCGGACCTGCGGGGCCTTCCAGCCGTGCGGCAGGTGGATCAGGTGCACGTAGCGGGTCGTGCGCTCGACGAGGGTGCCGATCGCGGAGCCCTGGCCGCGACCGATGATCAGATCCCCTTCCCAATGCCCGGGAATAGTACGGTCGTTGACCTCGATGGGTCGCTCGTGGATGAGCGTCATGTTCTTGATCTTGTTCAGTGTGGGGACACCACGGCGCTGCTTCTTGCGGCGGGTGCGGCCGGTGCGGAGCTTGGCCTCGCGGCGGCCGAGGAGGCCGGCGAACAGGGCCCGGTAGATCGTCTCCGGACAGGCCCGCATCGCCACGTCATTCGCGTACTCGCGGGCCAGGTAACGCGCGATCTGCTGCGGCGACCACTTTTCGGTGAGCTTCTCGCGCACGAGCGTCCGCAGCGGCTCGCTGCCGCGGATCTTCTCCTCCTTGGGACGGCGGCGCCGCAGCAGGGACTGGTTGTGGGCCCACCAGGGGTGGTAGCTGCCGTCCGGCTTCGCGTTGCGCTTGATCTCGCGGTAGACGGTCTGAAAGCTCTTCCCGATCGACGCGGCGATCTCCTTGACGGTCTGCTTGGCCTGCAGTCCGTCGGCGATGGCGATGCGGTCGTTCTGAGTCAGGAAGCGCGGCGATATCGGGCCGGCGTCGGGGACGATCATGCTTCCAGCTTCGATGAACCAGTTCGAACCACAGCTGGCGGAGACCCCCACCACCCGGGCCGCCGCCGCACCCTTGTAGCCCTCCCTGAGCAACTCGAAATACCGCTTCTTCACCGAGCTCGGCATCTTGTTGGGGGCGTACTTCGGCATCCGAACGCTCTCCTTCCGGGGCGTTCGCAATCACCGATAGAAGTCAAG
>NZ_WJBG01000230.1 GCF_009709555.1 Streptomyces blattellae
TCCGCACCCGGCAACTCCCCTCCATCACCCTCGGCCGCGCCCGCCGCATCCCCGCCCCCGCGCTCGACTCCCTCATCACCACCCGACTCGAACAGGAAGCCGCCGCCTGATGACCACGCCCCGCGACACCCCCGCCTCCCGCCGTGTGCGCGCCAACGGCGACGGGACCGTCTACCAGCGCAAGGACAGCCGCTGGGAAGCCGCCGGATACGTCCTCGCCCCCGGCAACACCCGCAAGCGCATCCGCGTATACGGCACCACCCGCAAGGAAGCTCTGGCCAAGCTCACCGAGAAGGTCGCCGCCAGCAACCGCGGCCTCCCCGTCCCCTCCGCTCAGGGCAGCGTGGCCGCGTACCTGACGTACTGGCTGGAGAACGTCGCCGTCCACCACCTCCGCGAGAACACCCACACGCGATACGCCGCCTGCGTCGACCAGTACCTGACCCCCGGCCTGGGCAAGAAGAGGCTCACCAAGATCACCGCCAAGGACGTCCGCACCTGGCTCAACCAGCTCCGCACCACCTGCCAGTGCTGCGCACGCGGCATCGACGCCGACCGCGACCAGCCCCGCTGCTGCGCCGCCGGAGCATGCTGCTCCAAGCGGCTCTCCCCACTGACACTGACGTACATCCACTCCGTACTCAAGTCCGCCCTGGAGCACGCCGTCCGCGAGGAAGAGATCCCACGCAACGTCGCCCGCAACGTCCGCACCGGCACCCCACGGCCCCGACGCTTCGAACCCCTCACCACCGACGAAGCCCGCCGACTCCTCACCACGGCCCAGGGGCATCGGCTGCACGCGCTGTTCGAACTCGCCCTCCACACCGGACTCCGCAAGGGCGAACTCCTCGGCCTGCACTGGAAAGACCTCGACCTCGGCTCGGGCACCGCCGCAATCCGCCGCACCCTTCAGCGCACCAGCGCAGGCGGGCTCACCACACTGCCCACCAAGACCCGGGCCTCTGAACGCCGCATCGCCCTCCCCACCCGCTGCATCCAGTCGCTGAAGCACCACCACGAACAGCAGCAGCGTGAGCGCGAGGCAGCAGGCACCACGTGGCAGCACAACGGGCACGTCTTCACCACGCCCCAGGGCAGGCCGATCGACCCGACCAACCTCACCCGCACCTTCACCACACTCCTCAGCAAGGCCAGCCTCCGCCGCATCCGCTTCCACGACCTCCGCCACTCGACCGCCACCCTGCTCCTGGAACAGGGCGTCGAACTCGTCGTGATCAAGGAACTCCTCGGCCACGCCCACATCGGCGTCACCGCCACCGTCTACGCCAACCCTCGGGAATTGCATCAGACGGGCGAGAAGCTGCAGGTCGCGAGGTCATGGCAGCATCCGGGGAGGGCTCCATCTTCCTGCAGCTTGGCGGCCTGAGCTGGGAGTTTGGTGATCAGATCCCATCTGATGCAAGATTTGCCCTCCGGAAGGGAGGGTGGAAGTGGGTCTTCAGCGACGTGCCGACCTGGCTGGGGCGGCTCATCTGGAGCTGGTCTCCGGGGTGGTCCAGCTGCGTCCGCAGGACGCGATGGTCGAGGCGATGCTGCGGGGCTGGCGGGCCCAGCAGGCCGCCCGCGGGCTTCGCGAGGACACGGTCACCGCCCGGGAACGGCTCATACGCCGGTTTCTGGAGCACACCAACGAATACCCGTGGGCCTGGACGCCCGGCCACGTGGATGAGTGGTCGCTGTGGCTGACCAGCGAGAAGCACCTCGCGCCGTCCACGATCCGCAGCTACCAGGGCAGCCTGCGCCTGTTCAGCGAGTTCCTGATCGACGGCCGTTACGGCTGGGCGGTGGCCTGCGAGGACGCCTTCGGCACCCACCCGGTGGCCATCTGCCACGAGTGGAACACCATCGCCCACCTCAACGACTACGAGGGCCGCCCCGAGGCGAGGCCGTTCACCCGCGAGGAGATCCAGCGCTTCCTCGACTATGCCGACGACCAGGTCGAACGGGCGGTCCGGGCCAAGCGCAAGGGAGCCCTCGCCGCCTACCGCGACGCCACCCTCTTCAAGGTCATCTACGGGTGGGGGCTGCGCCGGACCGAGACGTCCAAGCTGGACGCGGTCGACTTCGGGCGGAACCCGAAGGCTCCGCAGTTCGGCCGGTACGGCACACTCAACGTCCGCTACGGCAAGGCCAAGAAAGGCCAGCCACCCCGGCGCCGGAACGTGCTGTCGGTCATGGACTGGGCGGTGGAAGCGGTCGCCGACTACGTGGAGAACGTACGTCCCCGGTTCGGCTGCGAGGACCACCCCGCGTTGTGGGTGACCGAGCGGGGCGGCCGCATCAAGCCGGCGGAGATCAACGCCCGGTTCGTCGCCTACCGCGACGCCCTGAAGCTCCCGAAGGAGCTGACCGTCCACTCCGCTCGCCACGCCTACGTCACCCACCTCACCGAGGACGGGGTCGACCGGCGGTTCCTTCAGCAGCAAATCGGTCACGAGAATGACAGCTCCACCGCCATCTACACCCACGTCAGCGACGACTTCATGAACACCATGCTCCACAAGGCACTCGCGCCCGCACTCGCCCCGACCTCCGCAGACAAGGACCGCTGATGGCCGCCAAGCTCGACTACCAATGGCACCTGCGCAAGGTCATGGCCGACCGCGGCCTGTTCTCCACCACCGACCTCATCCCGCTGCTGGACGAACGCGGCATCACCCTGTCCTCCAGCCAGGTCTACCGGCTCGTCGTCGAGCGCCCCGAACGGCTCAGCCTGAAGATCCTCATGGCCCTGCTCGACATCCTCGACTGCACCATGGACGACCTCATCGAGCCCGTGGCCGCAGCCGGAACAACCACCCGGCCGAAGAAGGCCGTTGGCGCCGAGACCGGTGTTGGTGACCTGCGGCCCAAGCGGGCCCGCATCAACAGTGTCGAGCGGCCATGACCGCACCCGATCAGCCCGAGCGGGCCGTCTGCGACCCGATCGGGCTGATCGTGGACCTGGTCTCGGCCGTCGAACACCGACTGGAGCCTGACCGGATCCGGGCCGTGGTCACCGGCGTCGCGGGCGGCCGCGCGAAGTCACGCAGCCTCGCGGCGCATCTGGCCGCGCATCCCGGCGTGTTGAGCGACGGACGCTCTCCGGCACCCAGGGCCGTCGGCGACCTGCTCATCGCCCTGCGTGAGGCCGGAGCCCAGGCCGTCTCGCCGCCGTGTTGCGCCGAGTGCGGCCGACAGCTGCGAACGCTCCAGCGCCGCGGCCAGGACTGGTACTGCTGGAACTGCGGACTGCGGCCCGAGCTGTGTGCTGCCTGCGGAAACACCCGCCGGGTCGCTTCACGCGACCGGGCCGGGCGGCCGCGATGCGGAAAGTGCCCGGACACCGACGGACGCGACCCCATCGCGGTGATCGGCGCCGTGATCGCCGAACTGGACCCGCAGGCAGGGCGGGAAGTGATCGCCGATGCGGTGCGCCGGTCGGCGCCCCGCCCCTCCTGCCAGCAGAAGCTCGCCTGGGCTCTCGAAGCCGACCCCGCCCTGCTGACCGGAGAAGGCCACCTCGCACCCCGCCCCGCGATCCTCCGGCTGATCGACCTGCTGCACGCGGCCGGCGTCGCCAGGATCGTCCGGCCGTCCTGCCCCCGCTGCGGCAGAGTCGTACGCATCGACAAACCCCTTAACGGACAGCGGGTCTGCCGCACCTGCATCGCCCACTCCCGCATCGAGGAATGCTCAGGCTGCCAAGCCCGCCGGGAGCCGGCCACCCGCGACGTCCATGGCCGACCACTGTGTTCGAACTGCCTGGTCAACGACCCGGCGAACCTGGAGACCTGCATCAGCTGCGGCAGACGAAAGGTCGTGAACATCCGAACGCCGGACGGTCCGCTCTGCTTCATCTGCCCCTCCCTGCCGACCGCGACCTGCAGCATCTGCGGCGAGGCCAAGCCCTGCGGCACTTCCCGCACCACGGGCCGGCCGTGGTGCCCGGGCTGCCAGCGCCGCTCAGCCTCGTGCTCGGTCTGCGGAAGTGTCGCGGCGGTCGTATCCGGCACCCTCGACCAGCCCCTTTGCGCTGACTGCACCGCCCCTGAGGTCTGGCACACCTGTCCCACCTGCACCGACCCCGACTACCCGCACCCCGGCGAGTGCGCACGCTGCCTCATCAACCGGCGCCTGGACGAGCTGTTGGGTCCCCCCTCCGACGCCCTTCACCCCGGCCTCGAAGCCCTGCGGCACAACATCGCCACCACCGAGCACCCCACCACCGCCAGGCGGTGGCTGAACAAGCCGTCCGTCTCCCCGGTCCTGTCCGACCTCGCGGCCGGCCGACGAGCCCTGACCCACGAGGCACTCGACGAACTGCCCGACAGCCCGCCCCTCGCCCACCTCCGCCAAGTCCTCGTCGGCGTCGGCGCCCTGCCCGAGCGCGACGAGTACATGGTCCGCCTCGAACGCTTCCTCACCGGCCTCCTCGCATCCCAGCCGGACCCCGAACAACGCAAAGTCCTGCACCCGTACACGACCTGGCACCTGCTCCGGCGGCTTCGCCGACGCAACAACGGCCGCCCCATCACCCCGCAGCAATTCGCCTCCGCACGGCAACGCACCCACGCGGCCGTCGCCTTCCTGAACTGGCTGACAGCCCACGACCTCACCCTGGCCACCTGCCGACAGGCCGACCTCGACCGGTGGCTCACCGACGACTTGGCCACCTACCGCCACACGGCCGGACACTTCATCCGCTGGGCCCGCACCAACAAGCTCACCACCGTCCACGTCCCCGCCGTCCGCTGGAACGGCCCCACACAGCCACTCAACGACGAACAGCGCTGGAACGTCGCACGTCGACTTCTGCACGACGACACCCTCAAGCCCGAAGACCGCCTCGCCGGACTGCTTCTCCTCCTCTACGCCCAAGGAGCATCGGCGATCCACCGGTTGACCACAGAAGACGTCGAGATCGGCGCTCAGAACGTACGTCTCCGCCTCGGCAACGCACCCGTTCAGCTACCCGAGCCCGTCGCCCAACTGGTCCGCACCGTCGCCGCGAACCGCAAAGGACACGCGACCATCGGCGCCCTGGCACCGTCTCCATGGCTCTTCCCCGGCGGCCAGCCCGGACGACCGATCAGCACCACACAACTGACACAACGCCTCAACAACCTCGGCATCCGCCCCAACCAGGCCCGCAACACCGCACTCTTCCAGCTCGCCACCGAGATCCCCGCCGCGATCCTCGCCCGCACCCTGGGCATCCACACCGACGTCGCCGTCGCCTGGCAACGACTCTCCGCAGGCGACTGGGCCACCTACGCCGCCGACATCAGCCAGCGGCCGGTGAGGACAGATCAACACCCAGCATCGAATACATGATCATGTCCCGACGCTCCTCGCCCACCTGCTGCCAACTGCGAAGCAGCCCCTCCCGCTGAAAGCCGACACGCTCAGCCGTCCGCTGTGACGCCACGTTCCATGGCTCGACATGCAGCTGAAGACGGGGAATCTGCAGGTCATCGAGGGCCCAGCGGGCAACCGCCCGGAGGGCTTCCGCCGCAATTCCCTGACCACGGGCCGACCCGGCAAGCCAATACCCCAGCGACGTACGACCCTCACCCTGGTCCCTCAACCAGAGACCGACCATCCCCAGCGGGCGCCCGTCCTCAACCCGCACGATCACGAACGGATACCCGCTACCAGTAGACGCCCGCTCCCACTGCCGCTGGACAAACGCTTCGCCCGCCGCCTCCGAGTACGCCGAGGGAACCGTCGTGATCAACGGGATGTAGTCGTCGCTCGACGCCTCCCGGACGAGAGGCAGATCTCCAAAATCCCAGGCACGGAGCACGAACCTGTCACCAGCAGCCAAGCGCGGAACGTCCAAAGGGGCAGCAGCAACCATGCCCACATCCTGCCGGGACCGCCGTCTCAACGCACTGCAGTTTCCGCTGTGACCAGGGCATTCAGACAGTTCCAATACCCGACGTCACCATTACACGTCCGACTCCGCCTCCAGCGAGACGCCATCAACACCCTCAGCACCG
>NZ_WJBG01000231.1 GCF_009709555.1 Streptomyces blattellae
CGATGTGGGCGTGGCCGAGGAGTTCCTTGATCACGACGAGTTCGACGCCCTGTTCCAGGAGCAGGGTGGCGGTCGAGTGGCGGAGGTCGTGGAAGCGGATGCGGCGGAGGCTGGCCTTGCTGAGGAGTGTGGTGAAGGTGCGGGTGAGGTTGGTCGGGTCGATCGGCCTGCCCTGGGGCGTGGTGAAGACGTGCCCGTTGTGCTGCCACGTGGTGCCTGCTGCCTCGCGCTCACGCTGCTGCTGTTCGTGGTGGTGCTTCAGCGACTGGATGCAGCGGGTGGGGAGGGCGATGCGGCGTTCAGAGGCCCGGGTCTTGGTGGGCAGTGTGGTGAGCCCGCCTGCGCTGGTGCGCTGAAGGGTGCGGCGGATTGCGGCGGTGCCCGAGCCGAGGTCGAGGTCTTTCCAGTGCAGGCCGAGGAGTTCGCCCTTGCGGAGTCCGGTGTGGAGGGCGAGTTCGAACAGCGCGTGCAGCCGATGCCCCTGGGCCGTGGTGAGGAGTCGGCGGGCTTCGTCGGTGGTGAGGGGTTCGAAGCGTCGGGGCCGTGGGGTGCCGGTGCGGACGTTGCGGGCGACGTTGCGTGGGATCTCTTCCTCGCGGACGGCGTGCTCCAGGGCGGACTTGAGTACGGAGTGGATGTACGTCAGTGTCAGTGGGGAGAGCCGCTTGGAGCAGCATGCTCCGGCGGCGCAGCAGCGGGGCTGGTCGCGGTCGGCGTCGATGCCGCGTGCGCAGCACTGGCAGGTGGTGCGGAGCTGGTTGAGCCAGGTGCGGACGTCCTTGGCGGTGATCTTGGTGAGCCTCTTCTTGCCCAGGCCGGGGGTCAGGTACTGGTCGACGCAGGCGGCGTATCGCGTGTGGGTGTTCTCGCGGAGGTGGTGGACGGCGACGTTCTCCAGCCAGTACGTCAGGTACGCGGCCACGCTGCCCTGAGCGGAGGGGACGGGGAGGCCGCGGTTGCTGGCGGCGACCTTCTCGGTGAGCTTGGCCAGAGCTTCCTTGCGGGTGGTGCCGTATACGCGGATGCGCTTGCGGGTGTTGCCGGGGGCGAGGACGTATCCGGCGGCTTCCCAGCGGCTGTCCTTGCGCTGGTAGACGGTCCCGTCGCCGTTGGCGCGCACACGGCGGGAGGCGGGGGTGTCGCGGGGCGTGGTCATCAGGCGGCGGCTTCCTGTTCGAGTCGGGTGGTGATGAGGGAGTCGAGCGCGGGGGCGGGGATGCGGCGGGCGCGGCCGAGGGTGATGGAGGGGAGTTGCCGGGTGCGGAGCAGGTCGTAGACGGCGGAGCGGCCGAGCTGGAGGCGGGCCATGACCTGTGGAACCGTCAGCAGTTCCTCCGGCATGCTCGGCCTCTGGTGGGGCGCGGCGGGTGCATGCGCGGTCATCAGCAGCCTCCTTCGGCGATGAACTGCCGTGCGAGTTCTCTGCGGTGCCAGACCGCGGCGGCGAGGAGTGCGGCGCCGGGGCTGTAGCCGGTGCCGAGGTAGGCCCAGTGGCCGATGACGAGGGTGGTGTCCGGGTCGGGCTCGGGCAGGCCGGCGTGGGAGCGGGCCTGTTCGGTGCGCCAGGCGCGACGGGCGTCGCGCAGCGCGCCGAGAGTGGTGGAGTAGCGGCGGGACTTGGTGGAGAAGTGGCCCCGGAAGCCGAGCATGTGCGCCCACTTCCAGAGCTTGAGGTCGGCGAACTCGGGCAGCCTGCCGAGTTCCCAGCAGGTGCGGATCATCTGCCGCACGTGTCGGGCGACAGCGAGCCGGGGCAGGGGCCGGGCCTGTCCGGTGCCGTCGCAGGCGGTGCAGGGGAGCGGGGTGCCGTGGGGCAGGAGGGTGGCGCCGCGTCCCTGGCAGGGGCGGCAGAACAGGGCGCGGTCGAGGGTGCCGGAGGCGTCGGCGGACTTGGTGGCGTACTTCGCCACGTAGGCGGCCACGGCCTGATCGGTGAATTCGGCGTCAGTGCCGAAGGCGGCGATCTCGCGTACGTCGAGCTGTTCGCCCCAGGAGAGCTCTCGTTCCCCGACCGCATCCGACTCGACCATGACGCGGACCCGCGCGGCGGCGGCGCGTACGGCGTCGGTGAGCACGGCGACGGTGGCGTACGGCGGCGGGGGCTGACTGGTGCCGTCCGGGCCGTCGAGCCGGATGACGGCGTGGAAGTGGACCAGACCGCGCTGCTGGTACTCGGCGACCTTGGCGAAGGAGACCCGCAGGACCGCGTGGGCGGCTTTCTGGGTCATGCCGAGCCGGGCGGCGAGCTCGCGGCGCAGGTAGGTGGTGAAGCGGGCCCACAGGGCGGAGGCGTGGGCGTTGAACAGGACCGCGCCCGCGTAGTCGTATGTCGCCGGGTTCAGCGGTGTCCCGAGCAGGGCGTCCGTGGGTTCGTGGAGCTTGCGGCAGCGGCAGGGACGGATGCCGCCGCCGGGGGTGGTGAGGCGGTTGTGGACGGAGCCGAAGGACGGCGGGGTGAGGGTGACGAAGACACGGGGGTGGGTGCGGACGGTGTCGGGCACGGTCTTGCCGCCGGACAGGCCGGCGCGGATGAGGTGGTAGGTGTCGGCGGCGTAGAGCCGGGAGCAGGCCGGGCAGCGGGAGGCGCGGCGGTTGCCACACGCGGTGAGCAGACTGCCCGCGGGCTCGGAGGAGGAGATGTAGGAGCGCAGTACCTCGCCGCTCGTGGTGTCGATGGTGGTGCTCTGGCCGGTCAGGCGGACGGGTTCGGTGCAGCCGCCGAGGCGTTCGATCTGCTGCTGGGCACGGTCGAAGTCGGAGTGGTTGACCAAGTGGAGCAGGTCCCGTACGGCGGGGCTTGCCACGTGGCGCAGGTCCAGGGTGACCATTCGGGGCGTGTCCCTTCTGTCGGGGTGGGGCCCCGAGCAGCAACCGGCCATGGATGTGGGCGTGTTGGTGCTGCTCGGGGCATGACGAACCAGGCCCATCGGGTGGGCGTGGATTTCAGGGAGAGTTGATCCGGCCGGTGGCCGGGGTGGCTCAGATCTGAGCGAGGGCGGCGGTGGCCACCGGCAGGGCGACGCCCATGCGGGTTGCGAGCTGGGCGGCGGAGATTGGCGCTCCATGCTCGGCGTGGTGGGTGTCCGCGATGCGCCGCGCCGCACTCAGCAGTGCTGCCGGCAGGACCGGGCGGGAGCCGGTAGCAGGCGCCTTGGCGACGGCCGGAGCGGGCGCGGACTCGGACGCCTCGATCACGGACGGCACCTCAGTCGGGGCCGAAGCGGGTGTGGCAATGGAGACGGGCTCAGGGGCCGGGGCCGCCGTCTCGGGAGCGGGCGCCGAGGTGGGCACCGGCTCTGTCATGGGTGCAGGGGTCGGGAAAGTTGTGGCGGTGTCCTCCGGGCGGGCGGTGTGGAAGTGGGCGAGGAAGGCGGGGCCGACGTGGCCCCAGCCCAGCAGCAGGAGCGGGGCGACGGTGTCCAGGCAGGCCCGGCCGTAGCGGCCGGACAGCAGGGGCTCGGCGGTGTTCAGGGCGAGGGTGAGCAGCCCGCACAGGTGCAGTAGCCGGGTGCCGGCCTTCAGGTCGTGCTCGGGGACGCCGCGCAGGGCCAGGAAGCGCAGGGCGACCAGGAGCCCGACTACGGACAGGTCCACCATGGGGGCGATCAGCGGGGCGATGGGGCGGGGGACGCCGAGCCGCAGGGCGAGCGCCCAGACGTTGCCGAAGGAGAAGACGAAGGCCAGGACCGCGATCACGGCCATCACCACGGTCACGGTGCGCCGGGTGAACCGTTCCTCCGCCATGTCCTCAACCTCCTTTCTGCCATGGGCTTTTCGGGACTACTTGGTGAGCGGGGACGGGGGCGTAGCCGTCCGGCCGGTCGAGTGGAGAAGGGCGTCCAGGCACAAGTCCGGGTCGGCGGTCAGATGCGAGGTGTCCTCGGCGACGCGGGCCGCGTCGGCGTCCGAGACGTAGGGGGTGCGGATGCGGGTGAAGCCGGGACGGCCCTGCATCGCCATCACCGCAACCCCGACGTAGGCGGGGTCCTGCAAGGTGACCGGGCTGGCGTCGGGCCAGTTGCGGATGTCCTCGCCCAGCGCAGCCACCGCGGCTTCCACGGTCTTCTGTGCGAAGGACAGTCCGACGGGGCACACGTCGCGGATGAACGTCGGGATGGCGTCGCCCGTGGTCTTCTGGCTGATCAGGATCACCAGGATGCCGACGCTGCGGCCCTTCTTGACCAGGTCCTCCACCAGCCGGGCGTTCTCCGCCGTCAGCGTGGCCAAACGTTTCGTCTCGGCGTCGCCGCCCTTGTACTCGCGGAAGAACGTGTGTGCCTCATCGATGATCAGGACCGTGAGCGGCCACTGCGACGAGGGCCCGACGTGCCACATGTTCTTCACGCCCAGCACGTCCCGGATGGCCGAAGAACGCCGCTTGCGCAGCTCCACCAGGCGCTTGAACAGCGCGTTCGCCTCATCAAGGTTGTCACCGCAGAACGCGAACATCCGCTTGACCAAGTCGGCGTAGTCACCCTCCGAGGCCCGCGACACCTTCCCGTCCGCACCCGCGATCTGCACGGCAGCCGACGGCGCGAAGTCGCAGACGAACTTGTTGATCCCCGAGGTCTTTCCCGCGCCGGGGACGCCGGCCACGGTCACCCCGGGCACATTGGCCAAGGACACGCACACCCGAGCGGCGTACTCGTCCACCCCCAGCTCCCAGCGCGTCAGGTCCGCGGGTGGGCGGCCGGTGGGCCGGTGTGCGGTCGGCGTGGTCAGCGGGTCGGAGCGCACACCCCGGATCACCACCCGGCCAGGCCCGTCCGGCAGGACGGAGACCCGCGTGCACCGCCATGCGTCCGCCAGGAACCGCGCCGCCTTCTGGAACTCCTCCAGCCCGACCTTCGGCAGCGTCCTGGCCCGCACGACCACGCCGAACTGATCCGGCTTCACCTTGATCCGGGGAGTCAGCACCCGAGGCGCGGGGGCGGGGCCGTCCTTCTGCGCGGTGATCTGCGCCAGCAGGCCCGGGGTCTTGTCGGTGACCGTCAGCCCGGCCATCCGCGCGAGCCGTACCCAGCCCCAGCGAACCCGAACGGCCTGCCGCATACTCACCCGCGTGCCTCGATCGGCCCGCACGTAGCGCACCACCGTCCACAGCAGCCACGCGCCCGTCAGCGCGACCGACACCAGCAGTGCTTCCGAGGAGTATCCTGTTACGGCCTCCACGTCAGGCCCCCTCTTCGCTTATCAGGCGGACTACGTGGCCCAGGTCGAGGCGGGCCGCCTGCTCCGGGGTCAGGCCGAGTAGATCGAGCACCGAGGCTGAGGCGGCGAACGTGGCCTTGCCCTCGGTTCCCGGCAGGGGCCGGAGCGGGTGCAACTCCCGCTCCGGCACGGGGTTTTCGCGGCGGATCACTGGGCCGCCTCCACCGTCACCAGCTCCAGGCGGGCGGCGCGGTAGGCGACGCCGTCGGAGAGCTGCCCGTTGAAGATCCGCGCCCACGGGGTCGCGAACAGCTCCACCGGCCGCACCATCGCACCCGGCTTGAGCCCGGCGGCCAGGCCCGTCTCCGGGACCGTGATCTTCAGGACCTCGGCCCGGCCGTCCTCCATGAGCATCACGGTCACCGTGTACAGCGACGCACCGGTCTCCCGGTCGGTGGCGACCTCCCCGGTCTGCTGGTCCTTGATCTTCAGCACCGGCTCGGTGCCCGCGATGCACACCGCCGACGGCAGCAGAGCAACCCGGATTCGAGACATGGCCATGCCATCACATCCTTGTTCGATGGAGTCGCTTGATCGACTCGCCATGACCATAGCGGCACACTCGCTACACCCGCAACACTCGATTCGTATCGCTACAGCGATACGGCTGGAACGCCGAGGACGCCCGGGTGTGCCGCGAGTGCTGGCGCCGCTACCCTCGTGCCATGAAGCTGCCCCTGGGAGAGGACCCCCGGCCGCCGTACGTCCAGGCCGCCGACGTCCTGCGCGCCGCCATCCACGACGGCGAGCTGCGCCCAGGCGAGCGGCTTCCCGCCGCGCGCGAGCTGCAGCGACGCTTCGGCATCGCCAGCTCCACGGTCCAAAACGCCCTGCGGCTACTCAAGGAGGAGGGGCTGATCTACTCGGTCCTGGGCCGGGGCAGCTACGTACGCGCGCCGAAGCCGATGGTGCCCACCGAAGCGGAGGTGGCCGCAGCAGAGAAAGACGAGGCGGACCCCGGCGAGTCCGATCCTGAGTACATCGGTCTCGGTGACCTCCGGCGTGGTTGGCAGACCGCCGACAGTTCCGCTGACGATCCACGGCCCCCGTACGTGCGGACCGCGGACGAGCTCCGCAAGCAGATCCAGGACGGCCGGCTCGCGCCTGGTGCCAAGCTCCCGTCCGCCCGCGACCTGCAAGCCCAGTACGGCATCGCCAACTCCACCGCGCAGAACGCCCTGCGGGTCCTCAAGGAGGAGGGGCTGATCTACTCCGTGCAGGGCCGAGGCGTCTTCGTCCGCCAGCTCAGCCCGCGCGATCAGTTCCTCAAGCGCTACAACGAGGGGCTGGAGGAGATGGCGGCGCAGCGCCGGGCGGACGAGGAAGCGGTACGGCTCAGTGGAAAGAGCGACGATGAGGTAGCCGCCGAACTCGCCGCAGCCGAGGAGCGGTTCGCCAAGGCCAGCACCGAGTTCGAAGCCGCTACCGCCCACCGTGACGCGATGCGCGCCGTCATGGAGCAACGCAAGCGCCTCAGAGGTAACCACACCCCCGAGGAGGCCGCAGCCAAGGCCCAGCGCCTGCATGACCGGCTGAACGAAGGCAGACGTCGACGCTGAACCGGCCGCACGCGGCGGAGCGGCAGGACACGCAGCACGGGGCAGCACGGGCTGAGCTGTTCAGAGTTTCTTTACTTGATCAAGGCGGCCCGCTGGCGCGGCCCGCGCGCGCTCTGGCCCTGCGGGGCCGACGCCCGCTCCTGTCTCCGCCCCGCTTGCCGTCGGCCCCGCCGGTCCGGGCGCGCAACAGCCAGCACAGCAAACCACCTGGGGCGCTGCCCCAGACCCCGGCCCTCTCTCCGAGGGGCAGGGGGCCGAGTACGGGTGCGGGCGGCTTCGTCGTGGTGAGTGGTCGCGGGGCGCGGGTGGGATCCCTCGTCGCCCGGTCACCGGAGGCGTACCAGGAACCCCCGGGGGCCGCCAAGGCCGAGCGCACGCGTCACGGGGTGAGCCTTGGCGGCCCCCGGAGAACCCTGGTCCGGCGAAGCTGCCCGACCGACGAGGGACCCCTCCCGCTCAGGCCCCGGTTCTGCCGGAGGTCCGGCCCGCGCCGCACGGTGGGGCACCCTTGTGGGCGGGTGTCTGCCGGAGCGCCCCCGGTTGATGTGCCGACCGGGCGTACCGTGGAGTGGGAGGTGGTGAGTTGATGACCACGGAGCTGGCTGACAACGTCCGCAAGTACCGGCGTCGCGCGGGCATGAGCCAGGAGGAACTCGCCCACGCCGCAGGCGTATCGCCGGGCACCGTGCGCAAGGCCGAGCAGGGCGGCACCATCCGTATGGAGACCTTGCACATGCTCGCCCGCGCGCTGGGGGTGACAACGGCCGCGCTGATGGCCTCGGATGCACCGGAGCCCGTCGGGCGGACCGAGGAGCCGAACCGGGTCAACCTGATCCAGCTCCGCGCCGCGCTCACCCCAGCCGTCGGGCTCGTGGACCAGGACGCCGAGGCCGTGGCCGAGGAACCGAACCTGCGCGTCTTCCAGCGGACGCTGCAAGACGCACGGGTGCTGTACTTCTCCGACAGCTACAAGAGCGTCGCGGCTCAACTGCCGGGCCTGCTGCGTGATGCTGCACAAGCCGTCGCCTACTACGACAGCGGGGACGAGCACCGGCAGGCCCTGCTGGCCCGCGCCGAGGCGCTGCGTCTGGCCGGCACCTACCTCACCCAGGTACGGCAGTACGACATCGCGTACGCCGCGGTGCGCGGTGCCATCAAGGACGCCCGTCAGGCCGGAGACATGCTTGCGGCGGGCTCCGGTGTCGGCTGCATGTGCTGGCTGCTGGTGCGCCAGGGCCGCTTGGATGAGGCGGAACAGGTCGCCGCCCAGAGCATGGACGCGGTGGAGCCGAAGATCACGGGGGCTGAGCCGGACCACTACGCGGTGTGGGGCGGTCTGGCGATGGAGGCTGCCGCCGCAGCCGCGAGGAACAACCGTCCCGACGAGGCGAAGGAGTACCGTCAAGCCGCCCGGGTCGCGGCAACCGCTGTGGGGACAGCGCATCGCAACGTCTCCCGGCACTGGTCCGTCTTCGGGCCGGTCACCGTCGCGGTCAAGGCACTCGAAGACTCCCTGGTCATCGGTGACGCCCGCGCGGTGGTGCGCAAGGCAGGCGAGCAGGAGGAGCTGTCGCCCAAGGCGTGGAAGCGCTTGGGCAGACCCAGCACCAACGACGGGAACCGCTTCACCCTCGATGTGGCGCGCGCCCACACCCGGACCGGCGACTTGTCCGCCGCCATGGACGAGTTGACCCGTGCCAGGGAGGCCGCACCGCAGTGGCTGCGGCACCAGAACGGGGCCGCCGAGACCATGCAGGAGATCCTGCGCAAGCGCAAGCGCACTCTCACGACGGAGATGCGCGAAATGGCCGACTACCTGGGCGTTGTCGGGTAGATGCAACGCAGCGTGGCAGTTCTTGAACCAAGAGTCGCGAACTGCCATGGCTCCCAGCTGGGGTGACGTTCTGCCAGTGCCTACGGTCAGTGCGTCCACCGTCAGTGACCCAGGCCGGGGGTGCCCAGTGAGCCAGCCCAGGAGCGATGCCGACCGCATGCGTCGCAGAGAGCTGTACGACGCCGCGTCGGGCGGGGGAGGTCCCCGCTTACTGCCGTGGACCAGCCCGGAGGGGAAGCCCTGCTACCTGAGCAGCGACGGCCGGGGCTACCTCTCCACCCTCGCCGACAGCATCGAGACGGTGCAGCTCAGCATGGGCCAGGAACTGTTGGAGTACGCCCGCGACGCCACGGCACCCGGCGCGAAAGCTCTGTCGGCGAGCGAATACCGCTGGTTGGCCTGCCGGTTGGCAGAAGCCCTGGCGGACGCGCTCAGGGTCGCGGACTCGCGCGGACAGCGCATCCCGGATCAGGAAGAGGCGGCCGAGGATGCCTGACTCTTCGAGCGCCGGCGCACCAGTGCGCAACTCCTCTCGGGGGCGCTACCGCTTCCGCGAGTACCACGTGACCACCGCCCCCGACCCCCTGGCGCTGCCAACATTCGAGGCGGTCTGCGTCACCGGCGAAGAGCACAACTGCGGCGCCACGTCAGGCACGCTGCACACCTCGGACGAGCTGACCCGTTGGATCGCCGGACACTGCGCCCAGAGCGGCCACGAGCTCTACGAGCAGACCGTCCGCGCTCTCGTCCGTGTCGAGCCTGGCGCGTGGCAGTAGAGTCCCGCTGCACCGACACCAGGCAGCGGCAGCGGCAGCGGCAGCGGCAGCGCAATCGTATGCCCCGAGCTGTTGACGGCAGTAGCGACGGCAACACCCACGGATTTCCCCGCACAACCACGGACACCAGCGGAACGCAAATCACGTGCTGACCTGCGAAGAAGCAGGTAGAGGGGTACCGCGTAGCACACGTACTATGTGCTGGCGGGGGCTACGCCGATACTAGTTCACAACAGCAACTGCGGTGTGGGTGACGCCCTAAAGGGCTGGCAAACGCGCTACTTCCAGATGGGTGACCAGCATCTGCGCCTGACCAAAGAGCGGATGCAGCACATACTGGAGCGTCACCACCCTTCGTACCGCAAGGGGCCGGACAAGGCGACGCAGACGAACTTCAAGAAGAACATGTCGATCCAAGACGTCGAGGATGCGATTAGCAGCGTTACTCAACAGAATCGTGGACTCATTTCGAGTCGAGGAGTCAGCGACAGCTATCAGGTGGAAGGCGTTTACGGAGGGGTGACCTACACGATGGGAATTAGCAATGGCAGAATTGGTCAGTTCTACCCGCACTGATAACCGATGATCGTTGTCGAGAGCTACGCGATGATCCGCCCCCACGAGTTCATTCGATTCGAGTCGGTGCAGGATACCTCGACAGAGATTGACCTGATTGAAGGCGCAGTCGAGATTACTATTGGCGACTGTGTTCTGGTCGATACTCGACTCTGGGACTACCTGTACCCCTTGTGGGCCTATCTGGCAGATTCTGTTTCGACGCTACGGGCGACGGGGGCAGGCTCCTTCAGATTCCCGGACCAGCCCATCCAGGTTGAATTTGATCGAGCATCTAGGGGGGGGCTACAGATAACTGTCTCTGGGGACGGAGAGACTAGAAGGGTCATCGCTAATGAGTCCGAGTTTCTTCAGGCTCTGCGTTCGCGCGGCTCGGATTTCTTTAGCAAGCTCTCAGCTCACTTTCCCGCACAGCGGGCCCTGATCGAACGTAGTTGGAAGAAGCTTCTGCACGATCCGGTCGACTCCTTGCTGGCCGATATCCCGTGGGAGGAACGCGTTGGCGAGAGGCAGTCATCCGCTTTTCGCCAAGCGGAGCGAGTTGTGGGTCGCCGCATGAACACTGTGCAGCGTGAGCGGCTGATTTCCGATGTAGCGGGACGGCGGCTGTCTTTCGGCGAGTTGGTCTCGCGTGCTGAACGTGAGCTGTGCGGCGCACAGCCGGGCAGTTCTTGACATCATGTGCGTTCGCGGTAGCGAAAATGGAGCCCCATCAGCTGTCGCTGATGGGGCTCCATTGGCGGGTCTTCGAATTTAGGCGGGGTGGAGGTGTCCGCGGGCTCGGCGGGTGGCAGGGTGCGTGCGTTCTCACGTGGTGAGACCGAATAGGTGGAGTGCGTCGGTTGGGTGGTCTCGGTAGTGGTCGTTCGCGGCGGCGATGTTCTTGTGCCCGGCGAGGCGGGCGAGGCTGATGGCGAGGTTGCGGAAGGCTGTCATGGCAGCGGGGTGTGCTGCCGGTGCGTACCCGGGAGGCGTCCTCGTCGTAGGTGACGTCCCTGACGTGGTGCATGGCTTCAACTCCCCAGTGGTCGCGAGCGATCCGGGCCAGATCGGCGGCGCTCGCGGTGGCCGTGGGAGCGCTGGTGACGCCGAGTTCGGCATAGCAGTGGATCTTCCTGTCGCCCCGGCCGGTGGTGGTGCGCTCGATGAGCACGGCCCGCATGGCGTGGGGGAAGTCGACCTGTTCGGGCGCGGGCAGGACCTTGAGGGTCCGTGTCTCGGTGCGACCCCGGTTGCGTTCGGTCCTCTCGTGGGCGAGCGGGGTGTTCTCCCAGTCCAGGCCGTCCAGGCGGGCGAAGAGGCCGGGCTGGTTGCCCAGCACCGGGAAGTAGTAGAAGGCGCCGCGTTCGTGCAGGTAGGTGGCGTGGGACCGCTGGCAGTGCAGTGCGTCGGCGGTGACGACGAGTCCGGCGATGGACTCCAGGGTGTCCAGGACCGCCGGGAAGTGGGTGACCTCGCAGCCCTTGTCGCGCATCGCGCGCTGGGCGGCCACCGTGCCCGTCTCGGGGCGGAACACCGACAGCAGGTGCAGTTGCTTGCCCTCGGCGTCGATTGCACCGCACACGGTCTTGCCGTCCGCGGCCAGCGATTTCACCCCGCTGCTCACGACGTCGTCCAGCGGGTCGGCGGCGAGTGCCTCGGTGAAGGCGGTCACGGCGTCATCCAGTGCGTCGCCGTCAATCCTGGTCAGGGTCCGGCCGAAGGTGGTGGCGGCCGGCACTCGTCCCTCCGCCCCGTCGGCAAGCCCCAGGTCGCTGAGCAGGGCGGGAGTGACACCGTGTGCCCAGCGCACGATCGCGGCGAGCGAGCGCGCGCCGCACAGGACCGCCACGGCGGCGACCGACAGCAGGCCGGTGAACGGGTAGCGGCAGCCCTGCCTGCGGCGCGGATCGGGTACGAGCGTCAACGCGTCCAGCAGTGTCATCACCTCCGCGGATCTGCCCAAAGTGTCCTGGTCAAGGGGGACTTCAAGGGCATCGAGGGTGCAGGCAAGGTCCTCGATCAGACAGGATGGCATCCGGGCACGGTTCCTCTGACTCACGCGGCTTCGACTCCACGTGATCAACGAGGGCCGTGCCCTCCTGTGTCGGCACCGTCAACACCCCACCGCGAGCAGCGCTTTCGTCCCACGATCCGAGAACGCACGCACCCTG
>NZ_WJBG01000232.1 GCF_009709555.1 Streptomyces blattellae
TCACGATGGACATCCCCGCCGGCCCCAAGGAGAACCCTCTAGGCCAGCTCCAGTCGTCCGACTCGTCTTCTGGGGAAACGGACACCTCAAACCAGGCCGAAGAGGAGGAGTCCTCCTCCAGCAACGTCCTCGTCATCGCCGGTGGCATCGCAGCCGTCGTGGTCGTCATGGCCATCTTCTTCGCGGTGATCCGGAGCCGCCGCAACCGCGGTAACAACGGCCCTGGCCCCGGCGGCGGCTTCCCTCCCCAGGGCACGGGCTATCCGCCTCAGTCCCCGACGGGCTACCAGCCGTACCCCAACGCAGCTCCTCCCAACCAGGGCTACCCCACGCCTCCCGGACAGCCCCCACAGCACCCCAACCCCTACGCCCAACAGCCCCCGCACCAAGGGCAGTAGGAGCAACTCCCTACCCGCAGTAGCGGAGGGCGCTCACTGGCGTAACTGATGGAACCAGTCGTAGTTGAGTGAGGAGCAAGGAACTTGGGTGCCGAGAGAGTCTGGTCCACGACGGGTGTCGTGGCGTTGACGGGAGCCTTGCTCCTCACCTCAGCATCAACTGCGTCGGCAGACTACGTCAGAGACCAGCAGTGGGTCTTGGACGTATTCGCAATGGAAAAAACCTGGGCTCAAACCCAGGGCGAAGGCGTGACTGTTGCCGTCGTTGATACAGGCGTGGACGGCAATCACCCTGATCTAACCGGTCAGGTTCTGGCAGGAAAGGACTACACCGGTAGTGGAAATGCCCGTGAAGACGTCGCTGGGCATGGGACTAGAATGGCAAGTCTGATCGCTGGCCACGGTCATGGTGCAGACAACTCGTCGGGAATGATGGGGCTCGCACCAAAAGCTAAAATCTTGCCATTGCGCACTATGAAGACGAAGGATGACAAGAACCCAGAGGAAGACTGGGCCGATGCAGTTCGTTACGCCGTGGACCATGGTGCGGAGATAATCAACCTTTCCTTTGGGGACGACTATGGGCAGACTGGCCCCTATGGGCGAGAAGCAATTGCGTATGCACAAGCGAATGATGTAGTCGTTGTTTCGGGGACAGGGAATACTGGGACAGACGTAGGATACCCGGCAGCGTTGCCTGGTGTTGTTGCTGTCGGAGCCGTGAACGAAAGTGCTAACCTCTGGGATTCCTCTAATACCGGGAAAGAGGTAGCGCTTACCGCTCCAGGCGTGAAAATTCTTGCGGCGAATCCCACACGCTCACCTGAGTACAGTATCGCTTCCGGTACCTCGGATGCCACGGCCTATGTTTCAGCCACTGCCGCCCTGGTCCGCTCAAAGTACCCCGATCTCACGGCAGGTCAAGTAATCAATCGCCTCATCAAATCGGCCTCGTTCCTCGGCCACGAGGGACTGAAGGCCCCCGATGAAGAGTACGGCTACGGGATCATCCGCCCCTACCAGGCGGTCACGATGGACATCCCCGCCGGCCCCAAGGAGAACCCTCTAGGCCAGCTCCAGTCGTCCGACTCGTCTTCTGGGGAAACGGACACCTCAAACCAGGCCGAAGAGGAGGAGTCCTCCTCCAGCAACGTCCTCGTCATCGCCGGTGGCATCGCAGCCGTCGTGGTCGTCATGGCCATCTTCTTCGCGGTGATCCGGAGCCGCCGCAACCGCGGTAACAACGGCCCTGGCCCCGGCGGCGGCTTCCCTCCCCAGGGCACGGGCTATCCGCCTCAGTCCCCGACGGGCTACCAGCCGTACCCCAACGCAGCTCCTCCCAACCAGGGCTACCCCACGCCTCCCGGACAGCCCCCACAGCACCCCAACCCCTACGCCCAACAGCCCCCGCACCAAGG
>NZ_WJBG01000233.1:0-56885 GCF_009709555.1 Streptomyces blattellae
GTGATGCCCCGGATCTTCATGGCGGTACGCCGGGAATCCCGCTACCCCGTCTCCGAAATCCTCGCCAAGACCCCCGCGATCCCCTCCAACTGCCAGTGGGGCATCTTCCTGCGCAACCACGACGAACTGACCCTGGAAATGGTCACCGACGAGGAACGCGACTACATGTGGGCGGAGTACGCGAAGGACCCGCGTATGCGCGCCAACATCGGCATCCGCCGCCGCCTCGCCCCCCTCCTCGACAACGACCGCAACCAGATCGAGCTGTTCACGGCCCTGCTGCTGTCCCTCCCGGGTTCGCCGATCCTGTACTACGGCGACGAGATCGGCATGGGCGACAACATCTGGCTCGGCGACCGCGACGCCGTCCGCACCCCGATGCAGTGGACCCCGGACCGTAACGCGGGCTTCTCGTCCTGCGACCCGGGCCGGCTGTCCCTGCCGACGATCATGGACCCGGTCTACGGCTACCAGGTCACGAACGTCGAGGCGTCGATGTCGTCCCCGTCGTCGCTGCTGCACTGGACCCGCCGCATGATCGAGATCCGCAAGCAGAACCCGGCCTTCGGACTCGGCACGTACACCGAACTGCAGTCCTCCAACCCGGCGGTGATCGCCTTCCTGCGCGAGTACGAGGACGACCTCGTGCTGTGCGTGAGCAACTTCGCGCGCTTCGCGCAGCCCACCGAGCTGGACCTGCGCGAGTTCAGCGGCCGGCATCCCGTCGAGCTGTTCGGCGGAGTCCGCTTCCCCGCCATCGGTGAACTTCCCTACCTGCTGACCCTGGGGGGCCACGGCTTCTACTGGTTCCGGCTCGTCCGAGTCGCATCCCGCATCGGCCGACGCCACTGAGTGGGCGCCGAGGAAAGGACGCGTCACCATGCAGAAGACCGCATCGCCGCGACCCGGTCGTACGGCCGTCACCGGGCCCATGGCCTCGCTCGCCGGGCTGCTGCGCGAATGGCTGCCGCGGCAACGGTGGTTCGCGGGCAAGGACCGGCCCGTCACCGACCTCGCGCTGCTGTCCATGACGGAGCTGTATCCGGGCTGTCTGCATCTGCTGGTGCACGCCGGACCCGCCGCCGTGCCCGCCCCCGGTGGCACGGGCGCCGCCCCGGCCGGTGACTGCTACCAGCTGCTGCTCGGTGTGCGCAGGCATCTGGCGCCGCGCCTCGGCCGGGCCCTGATCGGACGGGCGGAGGACGGGCCGCTGGCGGGTCTGACGGTGTACGACGCGCTGCACGACCCGCGCTCGGCGCAGCTGCTGTTGGAGCGGCTGCGGCAGCCCGGCACGGTGGGCCCCCTTCGCTTCGAAGCCGCCCCGACCGCGGAGATCCCTGCCGGGCTGCCGCCCCGGCTGCTGGACGCCGAGCAGTCCAACTCCTCGCTGGTGTACGGCGACGCGTACATCCTGAAGGTGTTCCGGCGCATCCAGCCGGGCGTCAACCCCGACCTGGAGGTGCCGGGCGCGCTGGCCGAGCTGGGCTGCCGCCGGGTGCCCGCACCGGTGGCCTGGCTGCGGACCACGCATCCGCAGGAGGCGACGCTCGGCGTGCTGCAGCCGTATCTGCGGGACGCGTCCGACGGCTGGACCCTGGCGCTGCGGGCGCTGTCGTCCGATGCCGACTTCACCGCGCAGGCGCACCAGTTGGGGCAGGCCATGGCGGAGGTGCACCTCGCACTGGCGTCGGCTTTCCCGGCGGGCGCGCACGAGGAGCACGGCCGCACGGCGGCTGCGATGATCTCGCGGCTGGACGCCGCCGCGCACTGCGTGCCGGCGCTGCGGCCGTTCGTCCCCGGCCTGCGGACCGCCTTCTCCGCGCTCACGACCTGCGACACGGGACCGCCCGCCCAGCGGATCCACGGCGACCTGCATCTCGGGCAGGTGCTGCGCGCCGGGCGCGAGTGGTTCGTCATCGACTTCGAGGGCGAGCCGTCCCGGCCGCTCGCCGAGCGGTGCAGCGCCCAGTCGCCGGTGCGGGACATCGCGGGGATGCTGCGCTCCTTCGACTACGCGGCCCGGCAGCGCCGGCCGTGGCGTCCCGAGTGGGCACGCCGCTGCCGGGAGGCCTACTGCGCGGGCTATGCCGCCCGTGCGGGCTGGGATCCCCGCAAGAAGCACGGGCTGCTGCGCGCCTACGAGACGGACCGCGCGGTGTACGAAGTGCTGTACGAAGCCAGACACCGTCCGGACTGGCTCTCCGTGCCGATGGCGGCGATCGAGCGTCTCGCCGTGAGAGGAAGCTGAAGCCGTGGCCCTGCGAGACACCTCCCTCCCCGAGCCGTCCGGCCCGCCGCCGCCCACGGCCGCGCCCCTGGATCCCGCCGCCCGTGAGCGCCTTCTGTCCGGCGCCCATCACGACCCGCACGCCCTGCTCGGCGCCCATCCGGTGCCGGGCGGGGTGTTGTTCCGGGCGTTGCGTCCGTTCGCCCGCGCGGTGAGCGTCGTGGTCGACGGGCAGCGCACCGGGCTCGCCTCGGACGGGGACGGCCTGTTCTCCGCCGTACTGCCGCTGCCGGAGATTCCGTCGTACACGCTGGTGGTGGCATACGAGGACGACGAACACGAGGTGCACGACCCGTACCGCTTCCTGCCCGCCCTCGGTGATCTCGATCTGCATCTGATCCGCGAGGGCCGGCACGAGCAGCTGTGGCGGGCGCTCGGCGCCGAGCCGATGACCCACCAGGGCGTCACCGGCACCCGCTTCACCGTCTGGGCGCCGAACGCCCGGGGTGTCCGCGTCGCCGGTGACTTCACCTGCTGGGACGGTACGGCGTTCCCCATGCGGTCGCTGGGCGCGTCCGGCGTGTGGGAGCTGTTCCTGCCCGGCATCGGTGAGGGCACCCGCTACAAGTTCGAGATCACCTCCCGGTACGGCCACCGCTTCCTCAAGGCGGACCCGATGGCACGCCGTGCGGAGGTGCCGCCGGACACGGCGTCCGTGGTGACCACGTCCGACTACACGTGGGGCGACGCCGAGTGGCTGGCGCGGCGCGGGGACGTGCCCGTGCACGTGGCGCCGTTCTCCGTGTACGAGGTGCATCTGCCGTCCTGGCGGCCCGGGCTGACGTACCGTCAACTCGCCGAGGAGCTGCCGGCCTACGTCAGGGACCTCGGCTTCACCCATGTCGAGCTGATGCCGGTCATGGAGCATCCCTTCGGCGGCTCCTGGGGTTACCAGGTCACGTCGTACTACGCCCCCACCTCCCGCCTCGGCGCCCCCGACGACTTCAAGTACCTGGTGGACGCCCTGCACCAGGCCGGCATCGGCGTGATCATGGACTGGGTGCCCGCCCATTTCCCCAAGGACGACTGGGCGCTGGCCCGCTTCGACGGGGATCCGCTGTACGAGCCGGGAGACGACCGGCGGGCCGAGCATCCGGACTGGGGGACGTACGAGTTCGACTTCGGGCGCACCGAGGTACGCAACTTCCTGGTCGCCAACGCGGTGTACTGGTGCGAGGAGTTCCACATCGACGGGCTGCGGGTGGATGCCGTCGCCTCGATGCTCTACCTCGACTACTCGCGCGACTCCGGTCAGTGGACGCCCAATGTGTACGGGGGGCGGGAGGATCTGGACGCCGTGGCGTTCCTGCGGGAGATGAACGCGACCGTGTACCGGCGGGCGCCGGGGGTCGTGATGATCGCCGAGGAGTCGACGGCGTGGGACGGGGTGACCCGGCCGACCGACAGCGGCGGTCTGGGTTTCGGCCTGAAGTGGAACATGGGGTGGATGCACGACTCGCTGGGCTACATCGCCCACGAGCCGGTCCACCGCAAGTACCACCACCACGAGATGACGTTCTCGATGGTCTACGCCTACAGCGAGAACTACGTCCTGCCCATCTCGCACGACGAGGTCGTGCACGGCAAGCAGGCCCTCGTGTCGAAGATGCCGGGCGACTGGTGGCAGCAGCGCGCCAACCACCGCGCCTATCTCGGCTTCATGTGGGCCCACCCGGGCAAGCAGCTCCTCTTCATGGGCCAGGAGTTCGCCCAGGGCGCCGAATGGTCCGAGGCGCACGGCCCGGACTGGTGGCTGCTGGACCCGGCGTACGGCGCGGAGGCCGACCACCGCGGGGTGCGGAACCTGGTTCGCGACCTCAACACGGTCTACCGGGCCACCCCGTCCCTCTGGCAGCGCGACACCGAACCCTCCGGTTTCCGGTGGGTGGTCGGGGACGCCGCCGAGGACAACGTCTTCGCGTTCCTGAGGTACGACGCCGAGGGCGTCCCGCTGCTCGCGGTCTCCAACCTCTCCCCCGTCGTCCGCCACGACTACCGCCTCGGCGTCCCCGACACCGTCCTCGCCTGGTGCGAAACCCTCAACACGGACGCGGCGGAGTACGGCGGCAGCGATGTCACCAACCCCGGCCCGGTCACACCGGAGGACGGGCGTCTCCGGATCACGCTGCCGCCGCTGGCCACGGTGTGGTTGACGCCCTACACCGTGTGAAGCTCCTGCGGAGGCGACTTTCCAGTTCCGGCACCACGGGCTGTCACCTGGGCTAGATTCGAGCCCACCGATAACCGTGCTCGTCGGTGACGTCACACCTCGTACACAGCAGCAGGAGCAGCGCATGCGCGACTTCGCCCTCGCGCCACCGGCCACCACGACCATGACCGGCGGACTCGCCGACAGCATCTTCGAGACGGCGGACCTCCGGCCCACCCTCCCGGTGCTCGCGCGCCGCCCCGACCCCTCCTCCACGGTCTGGGAGGAGGTGACCGCCGTCGAACTCCGCGACGAAGTGGTCGACTTGGCCAAGGGGTTCATCGCGTCCGGGATCCTGCCGGGCAACCGCGTGGCGATCATGGCGCGCACCCGGTACGAGTGGACGGTGCTCGGCTACGCCCTGTGGGCCGTGGGCGCCGAAGTCGTACCGATCTACCCGACGTCGTCGCGCGACCAGATCGAGTGGATCCTGCGGGACGCCGCCTGCGTGGCCATGGTCGTGGAGGACGAGCAGGCCATCATGACCGTCGGATCCGTGTGCTCGGGGCTGCCGCTGCTGCGCCACGTCTGGCAGTTGGACGCGGGGGCGCTGGAACAGCTGACGGAACGGGGCGTGGTCATCCCGCTGGCCACGGTCGACTCGTTGCGCCGCATCGTGATGCCGGACTCCACCGCGGTCATCGCCTATACGTCCGGCACTACGGGTCATCCCCTCGGCTGCGCGCTGAGCCATCGCGGACTGGCGAGCGCCTGCGACACGCTGCTCGCGGGCTGGGGCCACACGGTGGTACCACCCGGAGGGCAGGGATCGGTGCTCGCTTTCCTCCCCTTCTCCCATGTGTACGGCCTGGTGGTTCAGGGAGTGTGCATCCGCGGCGGCCTGGTGATGGGCCACGAACCGGACCTGGGCGAGGCGGCACTGTCGGCGGCCCTGCGCTCGTTCCGGCCCACGTACTTCTGCGCCGTTCCGTCCATCTTCGAGAAGATCTACAAGAACTTCCTGCGCACGGCCCAGCAGGCGGGCCGTGGCGCGCTGTTCGAGCGGGCGGCCGACACGGCACGGGACTTCGCCATGGCTTCCGAGCGGCAGCGGCTCGGCGAGGGGCCGGGGCCCGGATTCGATCTGCGGCTGCAACACGCCCTGTACGAGCGGACGGTGTACCGCAAGCTGCGCTCCGCGCTCGGCGGCAGGATGCTCCTGGCGGCGTCCGGCGGCTCACCCCTCAACCGCGAACTCTCCCTCTTCTACGAGGGCATCGGCCTCTACGTCCACGACGCCTACGGCCTCACCGAGACCAGCGGCGGCATCACGGCGCAGCCGCTGGGCCGGGAGAGGTCCGGAACCGTGGGGAAGGCACTTCCGGGCACGGACATCCGGGTGGCCGACGACGGGGAGATCCTGGTGCACGGTCCCTCCGTCTTCCAGGGTTACGTCAACGACGAGGCCGCCACCCGGGCCGCGCTGTACGGCGGCTGGCTGGCGACCGGGGACATCGGACGGCTCGACCCCGAGGGCTATCTGACGATCACCGGCCGCAAGAAGGACATCATCATCACCAGCGGCGGCAAGAGCGTCGCGCCCGCGCCGCTGGAGCAGCGGTTGCGTATGCACTGCCTGATCCATCAGGCCGTCGTCGTCGGCGACAACCGGCCCTGCGTCGGCGCCCTGATCACCCTGGATCCGGAGTTCCTGGCGCACTGGCGTGGCGCCCTCGCCCTCCCGAGCGACACGCCGAGCCGGGACGCCCGGGAGGAGAACGCGCTGCGGGAGGAGATCGCGCGTGCCGTGGCGGCGGCCAACAGTGCCGTGTCACGCTCGGAGTCCATCCGTGTCTTCCGGGTGCTGTCGGAGCCGTTCGACCTGTCAAACGGGCTGCTGACCCCGTCGATGAAGCTGCGCCGGGACGCGATCGTGGAGCGCTACGCGTTCGAGATCGACGCCATGTACCAGGCGCGCTCCCGCAGTTGGCGGCATGCCACGCCGGACGAGTCGGCGGGCTGGGAGGAGTCGGACAACGTGTTCCGGTGAGCGGCCTGCTACTCCGACCAGGTCAATCACCCGGCAAGCATCGCGCACACACCTCATTCACACCCGCCCGGTGCGTTGGAGGCACCGGGCGGGGCATGGTGGTCCCCGACGCGTTCGTCTGCCTGCCGCATCCGGCTGGCGGATCTGCTGAAGGCACGGTGGGATCGATGAGGTGCGAGGCAGCGATCCAGGGGCATACGAACCGCGTGCAGTGGGACCGCCTGGAGCCGCAGAAGGGATGGACAACGTGACACGACCCAGGATCCTGGTGGTTGGCGCAGGCTTCGCCGGAGTGGCGTGCGTACGCCGCCTGGAACGCAAACTCGCCCCGGACGAGGCCGACGTCACCCTGGTGGCGCCGTTCGCCTACCAGCTCTATCTGCCGCTGCTGCCCCAGGTCGCCTCCGGCGTGCTGACGCCGCAGTCGATCGCCGTATCGCTGCGCCGCAGCAAGAAATACCGCACCCGGATCATCCCGGGCGGGGCGATAGGCGTGGATCTCAAGGCCAAGGTGTGCGTCATCCGCACCATCAACGGCCAGATCGTCGACGAGCCCTACGACTACATCGTGCTGGCGCCCGGGAGCGTCACCCGCACCTTCGACATCCCCGGGCTCACGGACCACGCGTTCGGCATGAAGACCCTCGCCGAGGCCGCCTACATCCGCGACCACGTCATCTCCCAGCTCGACCTCGCCGACTCCAGCCAGGACCCGGCCGAACGGGCCGCACGGCTGCAGTTCGTGGTCGTCGGCGGCGGATACGCGGGCACCGAGACGGCCGCCTGCCTCCAGCGCCTCACGCACGCCGCCGTCAAGCGCTACCCCCGCATCGACCCGGCGCTGATCAAGTGGCATCTGATCGACATCGCGCCGAAGCTGATGCCGGAGCTGGGCGACAAGCTCGGCCGCAGTGCCCAGGAGATCCTGCGCCGACGCGGGATCGAGATCTCCCTCGGCGTCTCCATCGGCAAGGCGGGGCCCGAGGAGGTCACCTTCACCGACGGGCGCGTGATCCCCACCCGCACACTGATCTGGACCGCCGGCGTGGTCGCCAGTCCGCTCATCGCCACCCTCGGAGCGGAGACGGTCCGGGGACGGCTCGCGGTCGCCGCCGAGATGAACCTGCCCGGCCACGACGGTGTCTTCGCTCTCGGCGACGCGGCCGCGGTGCCCGACAAGGCCAAGGACGAGGAGGGCGCGGTCTGCCCGCCGACCGCACAGCACGCCATGCGCCAGGGAAAGCGCGTCGCCGACAACGTCATCGCGACCGTGCGCAACCAGCCCATGGTGCCGTACGTCCACAAGGACCTCGGCCTCGTCGTCGACCTCGGCGGCAAGGACGCCGTGTCCAAGCCGCTCGGCATCGAACTGCGGGGGTTGCCCGCCCAGGCGGTGGCCCGCGGCTACCACTGGTCGGCGCTGCGCACCAACGTCGCCAAGACGCGGGTCATGACGAACTGGGTGCTCAACGCGCTCGCCGGCGACGATTTCGTGCGCACCGGCTTCCAGTCGCGCAGGCCCGCCAAGCTGCACGACTTCGAGTACATCCACTCGTATCTGACGCCCGAACAGGTACGGGCGCATGTCGACGGCACGGACCGGCTGGACCAGTGACGCCGCGACTGATCGACGCTCCTGAGGGATCGCCCGGCATGGGGGCGACGGGACCGGGCGCGGCTGCGGGACCTCGCGGCGGCGTCCGACCCCCGGCCGACCGCGCCTGACCGCCGGACTGCGGACGGTGGACGGTGGACGCCGTCACCCTCGCGCCGGCCGTGCTCGCCCTGCCGGGATCCGTCGTGAGCCATCGTCGTGAGCCATCTGGGGCGATGGCGGCGATGGTCGCCACCTTCGCCATCCGGGAGAAGCAGCGCGCCCCGGCAGGCAGTCACGGGTGACGGCCCCGTGACCTCTTCTTCGCCGCGCTCAGGCCGACCGGCCTCCAGGTGTGGCGCCGCAGACAGCAGCGAGGACGCCGGCTGCGGGAGGCGTTCCGCGCCCGGCTGGCCCAGCTCGTGTCCGCGCAGCTCGGGCCGCTGGACGCGGGTCCCGACGCCCGTCGGTGCGCCGCCCAAGCGGTGACGCGGGCGGTCAGGACAGCGGCACGACGGCGGTGATGCACTTGCCGCCCGAGGGCAGGTCCGCGACCCGTATGTCGCGGGCCAGCCGGAGGACGATCGGCCAGCCGCGCCCGCCCGGCCGCTGCCGCCCCTCCGCGTCGACCGGCGGCTCGGTCACCGGGAGGGCGTCGCTGCGGTCGCAGACCGAGACCCGTACCGCGGGCCCCTCGACGTCGACCCGGAAGTCCGTGACCCCGCCGCCGTGCAGGATCGCGTTGGTCGTCAGTTCCGTGGCGACGAGGAGGGCGTCCGACAGGGCGTCGGCACCGCACGCGGTTCCGGTGGCACGGCAGCGTTCGGTCACCACGCGCTCCACGGTTCTGCGCGCCTCGGCGGGCGCGTAACTCCGCCCGGGACGGCTCGCGGCCGACGCGCCGGCACCGGGGCCGGTACTGCGATCCTCGTACATCCCTCTGGCTCCTGTTCGATACGGAAAGAAGCCGGGCCCGGCTGTGCAAGAGGTCACAGTTATTCGGCTCACCCCTGCGCATCGCGCCAAACCTCTGCCCGGGAACAGGAGTGGGGGTCATCCGGTCATCACGGGCTGACATGGGGTACCCGGACCGCATGACGGATGTCGTGGACTCGGACGAACTGCTACGGCGCATCCAGCGGGCCAGGGCCTACGCCGAAAAGGAGAAGCGGCAGTGGCGGTCGCGCACCGACGCGCTCACGTCCACCGATCCGGACAAGGCCCGGGACGCGGCCGTACGGACGCTGGCGTACGAGGCCGTGCTCCGGGTGCTGGACGAGATCGTCACCCCGGGCAGGCACAGCGAGGAGCGCTGACCCGGGCCGGCGCGGATTGCCTGCCGTGGAGCCGGGAACCCGGATGCGCATGACAGCCGATCATGCGCGCGCACCGGTCCTGGAGGCCCTGGACGACTACCGCCGACGGGGACACCTGTCGTTCACCCCGCCCGGGCACAAGCAGGCTCGCGGCGCCGACCCGGCGGTGCGTGAGGTGCTGGGGGACGCGGTCTTCCTCGGCGACGTCCTGGCGTCGGGCGGCTTGGACGACCGGCTCCACCAGGGCAGTGTCCTGGAGCGTGCCGAGGAGCTGATGGCCGACGCGGTACACGCCGAGCACACGTTCTTCACCACCTGCGGCAGCTCGCTGTCCGTCAAGGCGGCGATGCTCGCCGTGGCGGGTCCGCACGAGAAGCTGGTGCTGGGTCGCGACGTCCACAAGTCCGTCGCGTCGGGTCTGATCCTGTCCGGGATCGAGCCCGCGTGGGTGGAGCCGCAATGGGACGGCGCACGGCACCTGGCCCATCCGCCGTCCCCGGAGGAGTTCGAGCGGACCCTCGACCGTCATCCCGACGCGAAGGGAGCGCTGGTCACCAGCCCTACACCGTACGGCGGCTGCGCCTACCTGACGGAGATCGCGCGGCTCTGCCACCGGCGCTCGCTGCCGCTGATCGTCGACGAGGCCTGGGGCGCGCATCTGCCCTTCCATCCCGATCTGCCGTCCTGGGCGATGGACGCGGGCGCCGACATCTGCGTCACCAGCATCCACAAGATGGGCAGCGGCCTGGAGCAGGGCTCGGTCTTCCATCTGCAGGGCGATCTCGTCCCGCCGGAGCTGCTGCGGCAGCGGGCGGACCTGCTGGGCACCACCAGCCCGTCGGTCCTGATCTTCGCCGGTATGGACGGCTGGCGCCGGCAGATGGCCCTGCGAGGGGAGGAGATCATGGGCGCCGCGCTGGAACTCGGGGCCGAGGTCCGGGCCGCCGTCGAGCAGATCGACGGGATGCACGTCAACGACCGCGGCGACTTCTGCGGTGCGGGACTCGCCGCCGACTTCGACCCGCTGCCGGTCGTGATCGACATCGGCGGTCTCGGCATCTCCGGGTACCAGGCCGCGGACTGGCTCCGTGAGCACCGGAGCGTGGACGCCCACCTGGCCGACCACCGTCGGATCGGCATGCAGATCACTCATGGCGACGACGCGGAGACGACCGGCGGACTGCTCGCCGCGCTGAAGGACCTCGCGCGGGCCGCGCCCCTGCTGCCGCCGGCCCCGCGGGTTGCGGTCCCGGCGTCGGCCGAGCTGCGTCTGGAGCAGGCCGTGACACCCCGGGACGCGTTCTTCGGACCCGCCGAGGACGTTCCGGCGGACGCGGCCGCCGGGCGGGTCGTGGCCGAGATGATCACGCCCTACCCGCCGGGGATCCCGGTCGCGCTGCCCGGCGAACGGCTCACCGATCCAGTGCTGCGCTACCTGGTCACGGGCCTTGCCGCGGGCATGTACCTCCCGGACCCGAGCGACCCGGCCCTGGGCACGGTTCGGGTCGTGAAACCCGGATCGACGTGAAACGGGTCACGTGACCGGCTTCATCTGCACAAAAGGACCCGAGATGGTTTACGGTTCATTCATACGTGGTGACGGGGTCGACCGTATCCGTCCTCCGATACCACCCATAACGGCCCTGGCTGGCCTCCCCCGTCCAGCCAGGGCTTTTTCATGCCCGCCGCGGGAACCCGGGGATCCCGCCCACAACTGCTGTCCGCCGAGGTGCTCCGGGCGTCGGCAGCGGCTGAAATGGGCGTAGGGAAAGCACCGGATCCGATCGCCGGCGAGGAGCTGCGTGTCATGACCAAAGCGATAAAACTGCTGACCGCTCTTCCTCCGCCCCAGCGGCAGCGCCTGATGACGCTCGCGCGGGAGGTCTCCTTCCCGGAGGACTGCCGGATCTTCGAGGCGGGCGGCCGGGCCGACCGCTTCTGGGTCATCCGCTCGGGCGCGGTCTCGCTCACCCAGCGGGTGAACTCCCTGCGACGGGTCACCGTGGCGAGCCTCGGCGCGGGCGATCTGCTCGGCTGGTCCTGGCTGTTCCCGCCGCACGAGTGGGACTTCGGCGCGGAGGCCTTCAGCCCCGTCCGCGCCTACGAGTTCGACGCGGCGGCCGTGCTCCGGCTGTGCGAGGAGGACCCGCATCTCGGGCTGTCGCTGGTGCGCAACGTGGCGGAGATCCTCGCGCACCGGCTGGAGACGACCCGGGGCAAGCTGATGGAGCAGTACTCGATGCACCGGCGGGGCACGCTGTAGGGCGCATCGGACGCGGTAACAGCGAGCGCCGGGCATCGCGGCGGCCAGGCCCGGCATCACGGCGACGACCAGAACGCCGCCGCCCGCACCGCCGTCCGCGAGGTGCCGGCGACGGCCGAGCGCGCCACTCCCCTCGTCACGCTGCTCGACGGCACCGTCCCACCGCGCGAACACGACCGGATCCGCCGGGGCACCGAGACGGCGGTGAGCCGGCTGCCGACGGCGGTGACGATGGCCGAGTTCCCCAGGCGGCGGTAGGCCGGGCGGCGCAGCGGACGGGTGTCCCGCGCCCAGCGGCGCCGGTCACGGCGGGGCAGGGTCGTCTTCTTGGCGGCGTCGGACTCGGAGTGGGACTGCTCTCGCTCGTTCCCACGGTCCCTGGATGCTCGCTACGTCTTTCGAAGCCAGAGGTCACCATGGCGCCACCGACCGGGTGTCCGGGTCCGTAACCTCAGATTCCGGCAATGAGCGTCGCGCCCAGGGCGATCATCGTCGCGGCGACCAGACCGTCCAGGATCCGCCAGGCGGCGGGCCGGGCCAGGAGACCGCTGAGCAGCCGGGCGCCGAAGCCGAGGGCCGCGAACCAGCACAGGCTGGCGCAGGCGGCGCCGAGTCCGAACGTCCAGCGCAGCGAACCCCGGTCGGCGGCGACGGAGCCGAGCAGGAACACGGTGTCGAGGTAGACGTGCGGGTTGAGCCAGGTCATGGCCAGGCAGGTGAGCACGGCACGTCGGCGGGAGCCCGCCGCCTCCCCCTCCGCCTTCAGGGCACCCGGCCGGACCACCCGGCGTGCGGCGAGCGCCCCGTAGCAGAGCAGGAACGCGCCGCCGATCCAGCCGACGGCGGTCAGCGCCCCCGGCCAGGCGACCACCACGGCGCCGACACCGGCGACACCCAGCGTGATGAGGGCCGCGTCGGAGAGGGCGCAGATCGCGACGACGGGGAGGACCGCGTCGCGGCGGATCCCCTGCCGCAGGACGAAGGCGTTCTGGGCGCCGATGGCGACGATGAGCGAGAGACCGGTGCCGAATCCGGCGACCGCGGCGGACAGCGCGTGGGACATGGCATCGACGCTAGGGAGACCCTGGTCTGGAGTACAGCTAAAGATTCTTACGTAACATTAGCTCTCGTGATGAACGACCTCCCACTCGACCAGGTACGGACCCTCCTCGCCGTGGTGGACGAGGGCACGTTCGACGCGGCGGCGTCCGCCCTGCATGTGACGCCGTCCGCGGTCAGCCAGCGCGTCAAGGCACTGGAGCAGCGCACCGGGCGGGTGCTGCTCACCCGGACCAAGCCGGTGCGGCCGACCGAGTCGGGTGAGGTGGTCGTGCGGTTCGCCCGCCAGCTGGCCCGGCTGGAGCGCGACGCGCGGGCCGAACTCGGCATGACGAGCGCGGGCGAGCCGACCCGGGTGTCCATCGCCGTGAACGCCGACTCCCTCGCCACCTGGTTCCTTGGCGCGCTCACCCGCCTGCCCGCCGAGCCGCGGCTCGGCTTCGAGCTGCGCCGCGAGGACGAGGACCACACGGCGGAACTGCTCCGGGAGGGCCAGGTGATGGCGGCGGTGACCTCCTCGCCGGACGCCGTGGCGGGGTGCTCGGTGCGGGCGCTGGGCCGGATGCGCTACCTGGCCGTGGCCAGTCCGGAGTTCGCGGCCGGGCATCTCGGCGGCCCGTTGGGGGAGGCTCCGGTGGTGGACTTCGACCGCCGTGACGACTTCCAGGACGGTTTCGTACGGCGACTGCCGGGGGCCGAGGGCGCGGCGAGCCCGGTGCGGCACTTCATCCCCACCTCGGAAGGGTTCGCGGTGGCCGTCGCCGCCGGTCTGGGCTGGGGCATGCTGCCCGAGGCGCAGGCCGTGCCGCTGCTCCGCGCGGGGCGTCTGGTTCAGCTGGCGCCGGAGCGGCCGGTGGATGTGCCCCTGTACTGGCAGCAGTGGAAGCTGGACTCGCCCGCGCTGGCGGCGGTGGCCCATGCCGTGTCGGCGACGGCAGCCGAGACGCTTCGCTCCTGAGCGGCCCGGCACTGTCCGGCACCGTATCGATGCCGAGGTGACAACTCCCCGGCTCAGTCCCGCAGTTCCTCCAGCCGGGCCCCGGCGCTGTCCAGGAGCATCTCCAGGGCCGTCGGATAGGCGCTGGTGACCATGCGCGTGGCCAGGAGGGGTGCCGCCTCGGCGATCCGCGGATGAGTGGTACGGGGCAGGCGGGCGTACGTCGAGCGCCACATGTCCTCGTCGGCGCGGAGCGCGGCGCTCGGCAGGGTCAGGGACGCGGCGTCCAGCGCGGCGAAGGCCAGCGTCTGGTCGATGAAGGCGTGGTAGATCCGAACGGTGTCCGGCACCGGGAACCCGGCCGTGCGCAGCACGTCCAGCACCGCCTCGTCCGCGGCCAGTTCGCTGGCCCGCCCGGTGACCCGGTTCGCGGTGAGCAGCGCCGCCTGCGGGTGGGCGACGTACGCGGCGTGGATGCGCAACCCGACGGTGCGCAGGTCCTCCCGCCACTCCCCCGTGGGCCGCCAGCCCCGCAGCGCCTGGCCGATGAGCGCGTCGCCGATCGCGAGGGTCAGGTCGTCCATGCCGCGGAAGTACCGGTACAGCGTGCTGGGGTCGGCGTCGAGGGCGAGTCCGAGGCGGCGGGCGGTGAGGCCGGCGCTGCCGTGTTCGCGCAGCATGCGCAGTGCGGTCTCGACGATGAGTTGCTCGGACAGCACGGTGCCGCCCTTGGTGGGCCGTCGCCGGCGCCGCCGATCCTCGGGCACCACGGGTTTGGGCACGCGGCCTCCTTCGCGAGCTTATGCCAACGCCATTGACCTTAAGCGGGCAGACGGCGTTGTATCCCGTGCGGGGCCCGTGTTCGCCGCTTTGACCGACAGGGAGTTCTTGTCATGCGTGTACTGCTCGTGGGCGCCGGTGGTGTGGGCACCGCCGTCACCCGGATCGCGGCCCGGCGGTCCTTCTTCGAGGCGATGGTGGTCGCCGACTACGACCCGGCACGGGCGGACGCGGCCGTCGCCGCGGTCGGCGACCGGCGGTTTCGCGCCGAGCGTGTGGACGCGGGCGACCAGACCGCGGTGGCGGCCCTGCTGGAGGCGCACGGATGCGACGTGCTCCTCAACGCCACCGACCCGCGCTTCGTGATGCCGCTGTTCCGGGCGGCGTACGCGGCCGGGGCCACGTATGTCGACATGGCGATGTCGCTGTCGCGCCCCCACCCCGACCGCCCGTACGAGGAGTGCGGGGTCAAGCTCGGCGACGCCCAGTTCGCGCAGGCCGCCGACTGGGAGAAGGCGGGTGTGCTGGCGCTCGTCGGCATGGGGGTGGAGCCGGGCCTGTCCGACGTGTTCGCCCGGCACGCCGCCGATGAACTCTTCGACGAGATCGAGGAGATCGGCATCCGCGACGGCGCGAACCTCACCGTCGACGGCTACGACTTCGCCCCGTCCTTCAGCATCTGGACCACCATCGAGGAGTGCCTGAACCCGCCCGTGGTCTACGAGGCCGACCGCGGCTGGTTCACCACGGCACCCTTCAGCGAGCCCGAGGTGTTCGACTTCCCGGAGGGCATCGGCCCGGTCGAGTGCGTCAACGTGGAGCACGAGGAGGTGCTGCTCGTCCCCCGCTGGGTCGACGCGCGCCGGGTCACCTTCAAGTACGGCCTGGGCGAGGAGTTCATCGGGACGCTCAAGACGCTGCACCTGCTGGGCCTGGACCGCACCGGCCCGGTGACCGTCCCGAGCCCGGCGGGCCCGGTCGCGGTGTCTCCCCGTGACGTCGTCGCAGCGTGCCTGCCCGACCCGGCGGCCCTGGGCGAGCGGATGCACGGCAAGACCTGCGCGGGCACCTGGGTGCGGGGCACCAAGGACGGCGCGCAGCGCGAGGTGTACCTGTATCACGTGGTCGACAACCAGTGGTCGATGGCCGAGTACGGCTGTCAGGCCGTGGTGTGGCAGACGGCGGTCAATCCGGTCGTCTCCCTCGAACTCCTCGCCACCGGCGCCTGGTCCGGCTCGGGCGTCCTCGGGCCGGAGGCCTTCCCCGCCCGCCCCTTCCTCGATCTGCTGACGGAGTACGGCTCCCCGTGGGGCCTCCGGGAGCAGTGAGGGGCCCACCCTCTCGGCTCCTCAGGACGGCCCGGTCTCTGATCCGCTCCGGCTCTCGGCACTCTCCCGCGGCGTCCGGCCACGTGGCAGTCGCAGCGTGAAGGCGCTGCCCTCGCCGGGCTCGCTCGTCACACCGGCCGTGCCGCCGTGGGCGGCGGTCAGATGGCGGACGATGGGCAGGCCGAGCCCGCTGCCGCCCGTACGGCGGCTGCGGGACTTCTCCGCTCGCCAGAACCGGTCGAAGACGTGGGGCAGATCCTCGGGCGCGATGCCGCTGCCGGTGTCGGCGACCTCGATCACGACATCGTCGCCGTCCTCCCACGCGGCCAGGGTGACGGTGCCGCCGGCCGGGGTGTGCCGCAGCGCGTTGGAGACCAGGTTGCCGAGCGCCTGCCGCATCCGGACCGGGTCGGCGTCCAGCCAGGGCGTGCCGTCGGCGTCGGTGCGCAGTGCGACCCCGGCCGCGTCTGCGGCGACATGGTGGGCCGCGGCGACCTGATGGAGGAGTTCGTCGCCGCGCACGGGCTCGCGGTACAGGCGCAGGGTCCCGGCGTCGGCGTCCGCGAGGTCCCGCAGGTCGTCGATGACGCGCTGGAGGACGACGGCCTCCTCGTGCAGCGCGGCCAGCAGGGCGGGGTCCGGGTCGACGACTCCGTCGCGGGTGACCTCCAGCCAGCCGCGGATATTGGTGAGCGGGCTGCGCAGTTCGTGCGCGATGTCGCTGACCATGGCCTTGCGCTGGGCTTCCAGGCGTTCGCGGCGTTCGGTCAGGTCGTTGAAGGCCGCGGCCAGGATGCCCGTCTCGTCCCGGGTGGTGACGGGGACGCGGACGTGGCGGTGCGAGGGCTGCTGGGCCGCCGCGGTCAGCGCGCGCAGCGGCCGTACCAGCCGGGTGGCGACCACGGCGGTCACGGCCACGGTGACGGCGAGCACGAGCCCCGCGGTGCCCACGACCTTGGCCTTGTTGGCCGGGGACATGTCGAACCGCACGGCAGTGCCGCCCCCGCCGCCCAGGAACAGTTCGGCCACCGGCGCCGCATAGGGGTCGAGCTGGGTGCGGCGGGCGTCGTCGAGGCAGGACTCGGCCTGCCGCCTGTCCTCGACCGCTGCCTTGTCGGGCCCGGACGCGAAGGGCAGGCTCGAAAAGAGCGGGCCGGGCAGGGCGTCCCCGAGTGACAGGGGCTGCTGGGGATCGACGCCCGCCCGGGTCAGGCAGCCGCGCGCGAGGGTGTGGAGCGCGGTCAGTGCCCGCGCCTCCGTGGGCATGGGCGTGGTGAGCATTCCGTCGGCGCACGGCTCGGGCACATACCCGGTCCGGTCGGCATCGGCGACGACCGGACGGCCGCCGGGTGTCCGGGTCAGGGTGGTCTCCACGCCGAAGCGGGCGAAGCAGGTCTGTCGTTTCCGGGCCATGGCGTCGAGCTCCGTGCGTTCGCCCGTGGTGAGCCGGTACGGGCCGACCACGCGCGGGTCGGTGCCGGTCAGCTGGGCGCCCGGCTCGCTGTAGGTGTCGGTGCTCAGCGGGTCCACGGTCGCGGCGGCGGTCGGTGGCAGGGAGGTGCCGGGCGGCGCCGAGTCGGCGATGGTCCGCCGGTCGGGGGTGACGAGGGCGATGCGTCGGCCCGTCTTCGCCGACAACTCCCGCACGGTAGCGTCGACTCCCCGCCAGTCACGATGCGTGGCCGCGTAGCCGCTGAGTTCGGCGAGGACCTCCATGTCCGCGGCGAGGGCCTGGCCCTGTTCCTCCCTCAGCGCGCGGGTGGTCGTCGTCACGGCCAGCCACGCGGTCGCCGCCACCGAGCACACGGCGATGAGGCCGGAGGCGATCAGCAGCCGTACCAGGAGGCGCTTGCGCAGCGGGATGCGCCCGCTCATCAGCGGGCCCCGCTGAGCTTGTAGCCGACTCCGAAGACGGTCAGCAGCCGGGCAGGGCGGCGCGGGTCGGCCTCGACCTTCTTGCGCAGGTTCATGATGTGCACGTCGACGGCTCGTTCGGTGGAGGCCCGGTCGGTGCCCCGGGTGATCTCCAGCAACTGCCGCCGGGAGAACACCCGTTCCGGTTCCCCGACCATGGCCAGCAGGATCTCGAACTCGGCCGGCGTGCACTCCACCGGCGCTCCGTCGCAGCGCACTTCATGCCGGACGGGATCGACGGAGAGACCCGCGGCGCGTACGGCCGGATCGTCGCGCCGGTCCGCGGGCACCCGTCCGCCGCGCCGCAGGACGGTCCGGATGCGGGCCATCAGCTCGCGCGGACTGTACGGCTTGGTCATGTAGTCGTCCGCGCCCAGCTCCAGGCCGAGCAGGACGTCCTCCTCGGCCGAGCGGGCGGTGAGCATCAGGACCGGGATGTCGTCGTCCGCACGCAGCACCCGGCACACCCCGAACCCGTCGATCTCCGGGAGCATCAGGTCCAGGACGACGAGGTCCGGGGCGACCCGCCGCGCCGCGTCCAGGGCCGCCCGCCCGTCGTGGACCACGGTGGCGGTGTGTCCTTCCGCGAGCAGGGACCGCCGTATCAACTCGGCCTGCATCTCATCGTCCTCGGCGACCAGCACATGTGCGCACACGCGGCGGATCCTAAACCGTTCAGCGGGCCAGGGACTGGGCGTCGCCCATGACGACGACGGGGTGGAGCCGCGGGTCCAGCGCCAGGAGCAGCTCCTTCATGTGCTCCTCGGCGACGCTCACACAGCCCTGCGTGGGGCCGCCGTGGTCGACGTGCAACCAGATCCCGCCGCCGCGGCTCGCGCCGAGCGGGCGGGTCCAGTCCAGCGGCGAGGTTCCGGGTTTCCGGTTGTAGTCGATGGCGATGACGTAGTCGAAGGAGCCGGCCAGCGGCTCACCCTCGAATCCGGTGCCGGAGGCGGTGAAGCTGGCGGAGCGGTCGTACGGCAGCCTGGTTCCGGGGTCTTCGAGCAGGCCGCCGGCGTCCGAGAGGGTGTAGACGCCGATGGGTGAGCGCAGGTCGCCGACCCGGTGGTCGTCGGTCCAGCCCCTGAGGGCGTTGTGGGCGGGCCAGCTCTCGCCCGCACGCCAGCCCGCGGCGGTGCGCTCGTACAGGATGACGGTGGAGGCCGAGGAGTTCTTGCCCCGACCGGTCACGACGACGGCCTGCCGGGCCTCGGACGGCACCTCCGCCAAGGTCTTCGGCCCGAGGCCGGGCAGCTGCTGCGGGGCCGTCTCGATGGAGACCTCGGGGGCGAGGGTATTCGGCGTGGTGGCCGGCGTGGTCACGGTCTCGTGGTCCGGGGAGGCCGCGGCACCGCCACCGCATCCGGTCAGGAGCAGGGACGCGGCGAGCAGGGCTGATCCGGGCTTGCGTGCGATCATGGCTCGACTTTGACCAGGAGATGTGAGGAAGTCGTCAGGTTCTGCGGGGCGTTCGGTCACAGCTGTTCACGCTTGCGAGTCGGAGGGCGGGGAGCCGGGGGGCGGGCACGGCTGCACGGCAGGCGTCGGTTCATCCGTGTTTCGCCCTCGTTCAGGTCACGTCGTACCGCCTTCCCCGCCGCACTCCGCAGTACGCTCCCGGCACATCCCCCGTCGAGAGGCCGCACCGTGAGCGTTCGTGTCCGTCGCGTCTACGATCCGCCCGAGCCGGACGACGGCACCCGAGTGCTGGTCGACCGGCTGTGGCCACGCGGTGTGTCGAAGGACGCGGCGCGGGTGGACGAGTGGCCGAAGGCGCTCACGCCGTCGTCCGAACTGCGCCGCTGGTACCACGCGGGCGAGGGGTCGTACGAGGAGTTCAGCCGTCGTTACGAGGCGGAACTCGCCGCGCCCGAGGTCACCGAACTCGTCGAGGTGATCCGGGAGTTGGTCCGTAAGGGGCCGGTGACCCTGCTCACCTCGGCCAAGTCCCCCGAGGAGAGTCATGCCGCCGTGCTGGCCCGTCTCCTGCAGAGCTGAGGAGACGGGCCGGCAGACTCATCCCGTCTGCCGCGCCGCCGCCCGGCCCGCCGCGCGCCCGGAGAACAGGCAGCCGCCGAGGAAGGTGCCCTCCAGCGCGTTGTAGCCGTGGACGCCGCCACCGCCGAAGCCGGCGACCTCGCCCGCCGCGTAGAGGCCCTCGATCGGCCGGCCGTCCGCGCCGAGCGCGCGGGAGTCGAGGTCGGTCTGGATGCCGCCGAGGGTCTTGCGGGTCAGGACGTGCAGTTTGACGCCGATCAGGGGTCCGGCGGCAGGGTCGAGGATGCGGTGCGGGGTGGCGACCCGGCCGAGACGGTCGCCGATGTAGCGGCGGGCGTTGCGGATGCCCTGGACCTGGGAGTCCTTCGTGTAGGGGTTGGCGATCTGCAGATCGCGCGCCTCGATCTGGCGCCGCACCTCGGCCGCGTCGAGGAGCGGCTTGTGCGTCAACTGGTTCATCTTCTCGACGAGTTGGTCGAGTGCCGGGGCCACGACGAAGTCCGCCCCCTTGCGCAGGAACGCGTCGACCGGTTTCGGGGCGCCCTTGCCCAGGACACGCTCACGCAGAAACGCCCTGCGGTCCTTGGAGGTGATGTCGGGGTTCTGCTCGGAGCCCGACAGCGCGAACTCCTTGTCGATGATCTTCTGGGTGAGGATGAACCAGGAGTGGTCGTACCCGGCGATGTCCTCGGTGGTGCGCAGGTACTTGAGGGTGCCGAGGGTGTCGTAGCCGGGCAGACACGGGTCGGGCAGCCGACGGCCGAGCGCGTCGAACCACATCGAGGACGGGCCGGGCAGGATGCGGATGCCGTGGCCGGGCCAGATCGGGTCCCAGTTCTGCAGGCCCTCGGTGTAGTGCCACATGCGGTCGCGGTTGACCAGCCGTACGCCGGCCTCGGCGCTGATGTCGAGCATGCGCCCGTCGACGTAGGCGGGCACGCCCGTGACCATCTCGGCGGGCGCGGTGCCGAGGCGTTCGGGCCAGTAGCGGCGGACGATGTCGTGGTTGGCGCCGATGCCGCCGGTGGTGACGACGACGGCCTGGGCGGTGAGTTCGAAGTCGCCGATCCGGTCGCGGTTGGAGGCGGCACCGCGGGCCGAGCGGTCCTCGGCGAGGACCGTGCCGCGCACGCCGCGCACCGAGCCCTCCTCGACGACGAGTTCGTCCACCCGGTGCCGGTGGTGGAAGGTGAGCAGCCCGTCGCGCGCCGCCTGCTCGGCGTGGCCGACGAAGGGCTCGACGACACCCGTGCCCGTGCCCCAGGCGATGTGGAAGCGGGGGACGGAGTTGCCGTGTCCGTCGGCCCGCAGGTCGCCGCGCTCCGCCCAGCCGACCGTCGGCAGGAACGAGATGCCGTGCCCGGCGAGCCACGACCGCTTCTCCCCCGCCGCGAACTCGACATAGGCCCGCGCCCAGCGCACCGCCCAGGAGTCCTCGTCGTCGACGCGGTCGAACTGCGCGCTGCCCTGCCAGTCGTTCCAGGCGAGGTCGAAGGAGTCCTTGATGCCCAGGCGCCGCTGCTCCGGGGAGTCGACCAGGAACAGCCCGCCGAAGGACCAGAACGCCTGGCCGCCCAGGTTGGCGGCGTTCTCCTGGTCGACCAGGGCGACCCTGCGGCCCCGGCTGGTGAGTTCGTGTGCCGCGACCAGGCCGGCGAGGCCCGCTCCGACGACGATGACGTCGGCATCCATGGCGACCGTCCCCTTCCTCATACGGTTTTCCCGCTGCCGTCGGTGAGCAGCGCGGTCAGCAGTTGCTTGAGCCAGGCGCGAGCGTGCCCGACCTCGCCGTCCAGCAGCAGTTGAATGGTGACCCCGTCGTACGCGGCGACCACCGCATGGGCGGCGGCCTCGATGTCGCCCAGTACGGCGGGCAGTTCGGTGTGCCCCTGGGCGCGGGCGAGCCGCTGCGCGATGGCGCCGCGCAGCCGGGCGCGGTGCTCCAGCAGGGTCCGCGCCACGTCCGGGTCACGGGCGGCGTGCACCAGGAAGTCCGTCTTCACCAGCAGCCAGTCCCGGTCGAGCAGCAGCACCTCGGTGACGCGGTCGACGGCGGCGGGCACGTCGAGGTCGGGGCCGTCGAGGGCGAGCGCTCCGGACACCTGCTCGGCGATCAGGTCGGCGCGCTGCCGGTAGAGGGCGAAGAACAGCTCGTCGAGGCTGGCGAAGTTCGAGTAGAAGGCGCCCCGGCTGTACCCGGCCGCCTCACAGACCTCCTCGATCGAGACCCGGCCGAAGCCCTTGGCCGCGAACACCGCGAACGCGGCGTCCAGGAGATTGGCGCGGGTGCGGACCCGGCGTCTGGTCACGCGCCCGGTCGTCGCGTCCGCCACCATGTCCCGCCCTTCGTTCGATACGTGAATGTATCCGATACAGGAATGTATCCAAAGGGTGAGGACGGGTAAGAGCAAGAGCCCCCTCACATCATTGGAACATATTTTCGATTTACCGGTACGCTGGGCTCATGACCGCGCACCTCCAGGGCTCGCTCTTCGACCAGTCGGACCGGCTCCGCCTCGGTTCCCTCGGCGGGCTGCGCCGCACCGAACTGGACCGCGGCGCCTGGATCGACGTCCTGCCCGGGTGGCTCGAAGGCTCCGACGTCCTGTTCGAACAACTGGCGGACGACGTGCCGTGGCGTGCGGAGCGGCGCACGATGTACGACCACGTCGTCGACGTACCTCGGCTGCTGGCGTTCTACGGCGCCGACGACCCGCTGCCGCACCCCGTACTCGACGAGGCGCGCGACGCGCTCTCGGCGCACTACGCCGGCGAACTCGGCGAGCCCTTCACCACAGCCGGCCTGTGCTACTACCGCGACGGCCGGGACAGCGTCGCCTGGCACGGCGACCGGATCGGACGGGGCGCCCGGGAGGACACGATGGTCGCGATCCTCTCCGTCGGCACGCCCCGTGATCTGCTGCTGCGTCCCGCGCACGGCGGCGGCGACACGATCCGGCGTCCGCTGGGGCACGGGGACCTGATCGTGATGGGCGGCTCCTGCCAGCGGACCTGGGAGCACGCCGTACCGAAGACCGCACGGGCCGCGGGACCACGCATCAGCGTGCAGTTCCGCCCGCACGGCGTGCACTGAGGCGGAGAGGCGGCCGCTTCGGATGCGCGCGGGGGCTGCCTCCGGCGGACGGCGCCGGAGGCAGCCTCACCCCCTGACGGAACCCTGCCGCCCCTCGACGCTGCGGGTCTGCTTTGCTGGTGCCGTCGGGCAGGGACCTCACCAATCGGGACGATCATGCGGGCAGCGGTGCAGCAAGTCGCCGACGGCACCTATCTGGTGCACGGCTCCCACACGAACTGGGTGATCCTGAGCGAGGGGGAGTCCGTCACGCTGGTCGACACGGGATACCCCGGGGACCGGGCGCACCTTCTCGCTTCGCTCGCGGAGGTGGGGAGTTCGCCGGAGGCCGTCGCGGCGGTGCTGATCACGCACGCCCACAACGACCACCTGGGTTCGGCCGAGCACCTGCGCGGCACGTACGGCACGCCGGTCTACCTCCACGAGGCCGAAGTGCCGCACGCCCGCCGTGATTTCCTGCACCAGGTGACCATCGGCAAGGTCCTCAACAACGGCTGGCGTCCGGGTGTCCTGCCGTGGGCCGTCCACGCCCTGCGGGTCGGCGGCACCGCCCACGTCCCCGTCGCCGAACCTCAGGCGTTCCCGGCGCGGGGTCCGCTCGACCTGCCCGGCCGCCCCGTCCCCGTGCACACGCCGGGCCATACGCTCGGCCACACCGCCTTCCACCTCCCTCAGGCCGGAGTGGTGATCTCCGGCGACGCCCTGGTCAGCGGCCACCCCACCTCGCGCGCCAGGGGGCCACAGCTGCTGCCGGACATGTTCCACCACGAACGCGCCCGCGCCGTGACCTCGCTGGAGATCCTGGAGAGCCTCGACGCCGACGTCCTGGTCCCCGGACACGGGCCGGTGCACCGCGGGCCGGTAGGTGAGGCGGCACGGCACGCCATGGAGCGCGCGCTCTAGAGTTCTGGCCATGGCATTGCAGATCAGCGCGACCAACCCGGAGCACCCCGCGCTCCTCCTGGAGCTGCCGTGGGGCGTGACCCTGGAGGAGTGGCCCGAGGAGTACCTCGTCCCGCTGCCGCGCGGCATCTCCCGCCATGTGGTGCGGTACGCCCGGGCCGGCTCCGAGGTCGTCGCCGTCAAGGAGCTGGCCGAACGTCCCGCGCTGCGCGAGTACGAGCTGCTGCGGGACCTGGACCGTATCGGCATCCCCGCGGTCGACCCCCTCGCCGTGGTCACCGGGCGTGCCGACAAGGACGGGGTCCCGCTGGAGCCGGTGCTGATCACCCGGCATCTGGGCGGCTCGATGCCGTACCGCTCGATGTTCGAGACGACGATGCGCCCCGCCACCATGCACCGCCTCATGGACGCCCTGGCCGTGCTGCTGGTCCGGCTGCACCTCGCCGGGTTCGCCTGGGGCGACTGCTCGCTGTCCAACACGCTCTTCCGGCGGGACGCGGGCGCCTACGCCGCATACCTCGTGGACGCCGAGACCGGTGACCTGCATCCGCGGCTCAGCACCGGACAGCGCGACTACGACCTCGACCTCGCCCGGGTCAACATCAGCGGCGAGCTGCTGGACCTGGAGGCGTCCGGGGCGCTGCACCCGTCCGTCGACGCGATCGAGTTCGGCACCGAGATCTGCGTGCGCTACCGGGCGCTGTGGGAGGAGCTGACCCGTACCTCCGTCTACCCGGCGGGCAAGCACCACTACATAGAGCGCCGGATACGCCGCCTGAACGATCTCGGTTTCGACGTGGCCGAGATGCAGATCGAGCACAACTCCAACGGCGACACGGTCACCTTCGTGCCCAAGGTCGTCGACGCGGGCCACCACCAGCGCCAGCTGCTCCGGCTGACCGGCCTCGACACCGAGGAGAACCAGGCGCGGCGGCTCCTGAACGACCTGGAGAGCTGGATGGCCACCCAGGACGACTACGCCCCGGGCGACCCCCTCGGCGCCCGCCCGGAGGTGCTCGCCCACCGCTGGGTGCGGGACGTGTTCCGGCCCACCGTGCGCGCCGTGCCACTTCGGCTGCGCGGCTCGATGGACCCGGCCGAGATCTACCACGAGCTGCTCGAACACCGCTGGTACCTGTCCGAGCGGGCCCAGCACGACATCGGGCTGGACACGGCGGTGGCGGACTACGTCAAGAGCATCCTGCCCAAGGCCCGCGAGACGCTGCGGCCGACGGCCGAGTGACTCAGGCGGGCGGCACCACGGCCACCGGGCAGCCCGCGTGATGCAGGACGCCGTGCGCGACGGAGCCGATCCGGGCGCCGACGGCGCTGCGGCGGGCCCGGCGGCCGACGACCATCAGCTGCGCCTGCCCGGCGACGTCCAGCAGCACCTGCCCCGCGCTGCCCATCTCCACGTGCTCCGCCACCGCAACGTCCGGGAACCGGTCGCGCCACGGCTGCACCGCCGCGGCCAGCGCCTTCTTCTCGTACGGCTCCAGCCCTCCGGCCTCGTCGAGCAGCTTCAGCGAGCCCGGGCTGTAGGAGAACACCGGCGGCAGGGTCCAGGCCCGTACGGCCCGTACGGTCGCCCCGCGGGCCGCCGCCGTCTCGAACGCGAACCGCAGCACGGCGGCGCTGTCGTCCGGGTCGCCCTGCTGGCCCACGACGACCTCGCGGCCATCGGCCTCGGCGGCCGGCTCGTCCCCCGCCCTGACGAGGACGACGGGGCCCGTGGCCCCGGCGATGACCTGCTGTCCGACCGAGCCGAGCAGGAACCCGACGACCCGGCCGTGGCCGCGCGAGCCGAGCACCAGCATCTCGGCGTCGGCCGCGGCGGCGGTCAGGGTGTCGACCGGGCCGCCTTCGAGGACGTCCGTCGTCACATCGAGTTCCGGGTGCTGCTGGATAACGGTCCTGGCGGCCTCCGCCACGGCCTTGCGCACCCACCCGGCCTGGCTACCCGCGTCCCCGGCGTCGACCGCCTCGTGCGGCTGGAACCTCCAGGCGTGCACCACCCGCAGCGGCAGCCCGCGGCGGACCGCCTCGCGGGCCGCCCAAGCCAGCGCGGCGAGGCTCTCCTCCGTACCGTCGACCCCTGCCGTGATCGGGCGTTTCATGCTGCTGCCTCCCAGTATCGCGGTCGCCTCCGTCGACCAGTCTTCACTACGCTGCCGGGATGGGCCTGGTATGGGAGCAAGTCAACCTGGACAAGGCCGATGCGGCCGACGCGGCTGGCCTGGGCCGCTGGTGGGCCGAGGCTCTGGGGTGGGCGGTGCTGAACGACTCGCCGGAGGAATTCGAGATCCGGCCGCGGGAGGACCGCCTGCCGGGGCTGATCTTCGGGCCGGTCCCCGAGGGCAAGACGTTGAAGAACCGCCTGCACCTCGACTTCCGCCCCGACGACCAGGAGGCCGAGGTCGCCCGTTTCCTCGCGCTCGGCGCACGGCACGCGGACGTCGGCCAGACCGGCGGGGAGAGCTGGGTCACGCTTGCCGACCCGGAGGGCAACGAGTTCTGCGTGCTGAGTTCACGGCGCCGCTGAGGCCGCCGTACGGCGAATCCGAACGCTCTCGGGGTGGGAGACGTATGGCACCGGCCGGGCGTTGGGCTGTGGGGTGCTACATCGCGGGGCGATGTGCGGCCCAGATGCGGAGCATGATCCGGAGCAGGTCCGGGCCGATCAGCTCGACGTCGCCTACATGATCACGGTGGGCGTAGATGTCCCATCCTGGACCCGAGTTGCCCAGGTCGTGAGCCACCAACTCGGCGTCCGCCGGGTCAGTGATCACCTCGTCGCAGGCGCGGCACACGTGCAGGCCTGTGGTCACGAGGCATCTCCCCGGCGGTGGCAGGCGCACGTGCAGCGGCGCACGAGCCAGCCCCCGTGCGAGTACGGCAAGGGCACGTCCTTGATCTGGCGGCACAGACCGTGCACGTCCCGGTAGTCCGGCTGTTGGGCCAGGGTGCATTCCGCCGACAGCGGCGGCCGGTCGGTCTCGGTTGTCGGCGCGGTCATCGTCCGGCCGCCTGGTGGCTGCGCATCTCCACGTTGATGTCCGAGACCTTGGACAGGTCCCCGTCCAGCCGGGCCGCCTCCGGCGCGCGGGCGAGTGCGCCGCACACGTCGCACCCGTCGACCGGATCCGGATCCTGGGGCGGCAGGCCCACCCGCACCGGTCCGGTCATGGTCGTCTCGCTCATGGTCCCCTCGATCCCTCGCTGCGTCGGCCGGGCTGAGACCGTACGAGCGCCGGGGGACTGGCAGGGGCACAGAATGTGCCCCCTCGGCTATGCAGCCAACAGACCGAGCTTCACGGCGAGTTCGGAGGCGCGGCGCTTGCGGGACGGGCTCTTGGACTCCGCCTCTTCGAGGACGATCCGTTTTGCGTAGCCGTTGTACTTGATCGTCTCCGGGGCGGCCTCGTGGGCCTGGTTGAGCGTGGCCAACGCCACGTCCGGCTGTCCGTCGAGCTGGTATCCGCGTGCCTCTTCGATCCGGTGCCGGGCGCGGCGCGGCCGGGACGGGATGGTCATGGCGTCGGCCGCCGCTGCCTGCCGCACCGACTCACCCCCCTGGTGCAGCTCCACGGCGATGGTCACCGCGTGCGCCCCCATGATCGCCCGCGAGAACGACGTCACGGGGTGGTAGTAGTCGGCGGGCAGCCGGTCGGCCATGTCCCGCGCGGTGTCCCAGAAGCGCCACGCCGTCCCGGTCTGGCCACGCCGGGCGGCCGTGTACCCGGCTTCGAAGGTGAGGGCCCCCGTGATCGCCAGGACGTCGTCCGGTGCGTCCGGCAGCAGGGGTTCGAGGTACGCCAGGGTCTCCAGGTTCACCGCGTCGGCGGCGTCGAACTGCGCCGGTCCGGAGTCGCGGTGCGCCTGTGCGGCCAGCCACGCGGCCACGCCGATTGCGTGCGGGTCCTCGGACTCCTGCGCGGCGGTCAGACCCCGCCCGGCGACCCGCCACAACAGGGCGGCGTCCGGCTGGTAGGCCACGAAGAACTGTGCCAGCGAGTACACCTCGGCAAGCGCGGCCTGCGCCGCGCGCCGTTCGGTCCCGGTGTCTGCCTGGCGGACAGCGGCCTGTGCGTCACGGATCAGGTCCGGCAGCAGAGCGCCGATGACGTCCCGGTGGTTGGGTGCGGAGTGCCGCGCCGACCAGGCCCGTGCGAGCCGGGCGCGCAGGTGCGCAGCGGGCGGGGCCTCGTCCGCGCCGGCGATCGGGAAGGCGTCCACGGCGGCCTTCACGGCGGCGAGACGCGGATGCCCGGGACCGGTGAACAGGTCCACGTGGACGGACTGATCACCGGTGAGGTCGGCCAGGTCGCGCACCCGCAGCACTTCGGCGACGCGCAGGATCGTCTCCGGCTTGGGCGTCTTCAGGCGCCCGGTCTCAACGCCCTTGACCCAGGACCCGGACTTGCCGACGAGGCCCCCGAGCTGATCACGGGTCAGGCCCTTGCGGGTCCGAAGGATCTGGAGCCGCTGGCCGAACACCAACCGGTCGGCGTACGGGTCCGGCGTAGCATCTTCAGGCATGGCCTTGCCCCTCCTCGCAGCTTCGTCACTGCCAGGGTATGGGGCCAGGCCGTTCTCGTGTCCTGTCCATTCATGTCCGGCCTGATCACCAACGGCGCGACACGTTCGGCGGGAGCTTGGGCGGCCGGTTGCCCCTACGGGCGTTGCAGACCCGGTGCGCCGGTCGCAGGTATGTGACCGAGGACGGGTCGAGACCCTGGGCAATCTGGCGCCGCCGCTGAGCCATCCGGCGGATCAGCCCGCGCCGGGCCCCGCCGGACGGGTGCGGGCGGACTGGGCACGGGTGCTGCGGGCCTGAGCACGAGCGCCGGGGGCCTGAGCGCCACGCGGCGAAGCCGCTTATCGGTACGAGCCCCGCCCCCCTGAAGGCCCGATCAGGCGCTGTCAGTGTGTCGTGCCAGGATGGATTCGTGCCGCAGACCACTACGTTCACCACGCCCATCGTCGGCCGGGAGGATGAGCTCGCCCGCCTCTCCAGCGTGCTGGAGCGCGCCCGGGGCGGTGCGGCTCGTGCTGTTCTGGTCGCCGGGGATGCCGGGGTCGGGAAGACGCGGGTGCTGGACGAGGTCTCGGCGCGGGCCGCTGCCGCCGGGATGACCGTACTGACCGGGCACTGTGTGGATCTCGGTGACGTCGGACTGCCGTATCTGCCGTTCAGCGAGGTGCTGGGGGTGCTCGCCGCCGACGAGCGGTTCGCGGACGTGCTGGCGGCGCATCCGGCGGTGGAGCGGTTGCTGGGTGCCGGGTCGGACGACGGCGGGCGGGTGCGGCTGTTCGAGGGTGTGGCGGGGCTGCTGGCCGATCTGTCGGACATCGCTCCGCTGCTGCTCGTGCTGGAGGATCTGCACTGGGCGGATCAGTCCTCGCGGGATCTGCTGCGGTTCCTGCTCAGCCGCGGCATGCTGCAGCGGTCCGCGGGTGGTGCGCCCACGCATCGGCTGGCGGTGTTCGCTTCGTACCGCGCGGACGATCTGCACCGCCGGCATCCCTTGCGCCCGCTGCTCGCCGAGCTGGTGCGGCTGCCCGCCGTGGAGCGGCTGGAGCTGCGGCCCATGGCCGATCCCGACGTGGCCCGGCTGGTGCGCGGGCTGCCGCGGGAGCGTCCGGTGCCGGACGCGACGGTCCGCCGGATCGTGGAGCGCGCCGAGGGCAACGCCTTCTACGCGGAGGAGCTGCTGGCCGCCACGGACGCGGAGGCGAGCGGGGTGCCCAGCGGGCTGGCCGATGTCCTCCTCATCCGTTTCGAGCAGCTGTCCGACACGGCTCAGCAGGTGCTGCGTACGGCCGCCGTCGCCGGGCGGCGGGTCGAGCACGACCTGCTGCGGGACGCGGTCGGGCTCCCCGAGGACGAGTTGGAGTCGGCGCTGCGGGAGGCCGTGGAGCGGCAACTCCTCGTCTCCGGGAACGGCGACACGTACTCCTTCCGCCATGCACTGGCCCGGGAGGCGGTGTACGCCGATCTGCTGCCGGGTGAACGGGCGCGGCTGCACGGTGCGTTCGCCCGGCTGCTGTCCGGCCGCGGGCAGCGCGCGGAGACCGCGGCCGAGCGCGCCCACCACTACCGCGCGAGCCATGATCTCGCCGAGGCCCTGGCCGCCTCGCTGGAGGCCGCCGGCCACGCCCATCGGCTCGGTGCTCCGGCCGAGGAACTCAGGCATCTGGAAGCCGCGCTCGACGTGTGGTCGTCGGTGGACCGGGCCGCCCGGCCGTCGGGCGAGGGGGTCGACAGGGTGACGCTGACGCTGCGTGCCTCCGCGGCGGCGGCGCACGCCGGGGAGTCGCACCGCGCGGTCTCCCTCACCCGTGCCGCGCTGGCGGGCATCGGCCAGGACGCGGACTCCGAGCTGGCCGCCCGGGTGCGCTACACGCTCGCCGGGAACCTGATCGGCGTCGACAACCTGACGGCGGCGTTCACGTACAGCAGCGAGGCGCTCGCTCTGATCCCCGCCGAACCCGCCTCGCGGACCTGGGTGTGGGCGGCGGCCACGCATGTGATGGCGGCCCGCCAGGTCGGCGAGACGGCGGTCGCGCTGCGGGTCGCCCGCCAAGCGCTGGGCGTCGCCGAGCAGTTGAGAGTGACCGATGCCCAGGCCGACCTGCTGATCTCGTTGGCCACTCTCGAAGGCGGCGGTCGTCGCACTCCTCAGGGCCGCGAGCGGCTGCGGGAGGCCCGGGAGCTGGCCCGGAGTTCGGGGAGTGCGCCGGTGGAGACGCGTGCGCTGTTCAACCTCGCCATGGGCTGTTTCGAGTCCGGCGATCTGGAGGAGTGCCTGCCCTGGCTGACCGAGGGGCTGGACCGCGCCCGCCGCGCCGGTCTGCTGTCCTCGCCGTATCCGCTGGAGATGCGCTACCTCCAGCTGCTGGTGCTGTACACCCTGGGCCGCTGGGACGAGTGCCTGCGCGCGGCGGTGAGCGACGCCGCGGTGCTGCCGGCGAGCGGCGGCTATACGGCGGGTCCCGCGCTGAACGTCGCCCTGGCGCGCGGCGACTTCAAGGCGGCCGACCGTGCGCGCGCCCTGCTTCAGGGGCCGTTCGACTGGATGGCCACGCTCGTCGCGGGGATCGTGCTGACGGACGCCGCCGCGCTGCTCGGCGATGCGGACGACGCCGTGGCGCGGATGCGCTCCACGGTCGCGGCGCTCACCGACGACGCGGGCACGCCGCCCGATGTGACGGTCCGGCTCGCCACGCTCGCCCTGTCCGCCGTCGCCGACTCGGCCGTCGAGCTCCGCCGCACCGGCGACGAAGCCGGGGCCCGCCACCGGGCGCGGACGGCGGACGAGCTGGTGGAGCTGGCGCGGGGTGTGGCCCGGCACGGCGAGGAGGGCGTCCCACACGGCCCGGAGGGGCAGGCCTGGCTGGCCCGGGCGGAGGCGGAGTGGGCGCGGGCCGTGTCCGGTCCGGACGCGGAGGCGTGGGGGAAGGCGGTGGCCGCGTTCGACTACGGCGACCCGTACGAGCGGGCGCGCTGCCGACTGCGGTTCGCCGAGGCCCTGTTGGCGGCCGGGCGCCGCGAGGAGGCGGCCGTCGAGGCAGGCACGGCCCGGGTGACGGCCGCCGAACTGCGCGCCACGCCGCTCTTGGAGCGCGTGGACGCCGTCATACGCCGTGGCGGGCTGTCGGACCCCGGCCACCACGGCACGTCACCGCTCACCGCCCGCGAGCAGGACGTGCTGCGGCTCCTCGCCCTCGGCCGCAGCAACCGGCAGATAGGCGAGGAGCTGTTCATCACCGGCAAGACAGCGAGCGTCCACGTCTCCAACATTCTCGGCAAGCTGGGCGCCGCGAGCCGCACCGAGGCCGTGGCGATCGCCTACCGCCGGGGCCTGATCACCCCGGAGCCGACGGCGTCCGGCTGACCGGCCCGGTCAGCCGAGCAGCAGGGCCAGTTCGGTGCCGCCCAGCAGGAAGGCGCCGACGCCGAAGTCCGCGGTGCTGTCGTACGTCACGGGCTGGCTGGACTCGGGGCGGTGACCGACCTTCTGTACATACCCCAGGAAGCCGTCGGGGTGGACGGCGGTGGTGACGAGGCCGTGCCAGGCCCGGGACACGACGGGCAGGTGCGCGGCCCGGCCGACGAGCCGGGCGCGGAGCGCGTAGGCCGTGCCGTAGAGGAAGAAGGACGTGCCGCTGGTCTCGGGCCCGGGCAGATGGTCGGGGTCGGCGAGGTTCACGTTCCAGAAGCCGTCCGTCCGCTGCACCCGCGCCAGCGCCCGGACGAGCCGGGTCAGGGTCTGGCGGTATTCGGCGGTGTGCGGCTCGCCCGGCGGGAGGGCCTTGAGGGTCTTGGTGTGGCCGGCGGCGACCCAGCCGTTGCCCCGGGACCACAGCACCGGCTTGCCGGAGGGCGAGAGGATTCCGCCGGGCAGGAACCGGTCGTCGCGGTACCAGAGACCGCTGGCCGGGTCGTACAGGCCGGGCCCGCCTTCGATCCGCTTGGTGTGGTCGTAGAGGGCGTACAGCTTCGCCCGGTAGGCGGGGTCGCCGCGCAGGATGCCGAGGCGGGCGAAGGGCGGCATGCCCATGTGCAGGGCGTCGTCCCACCACCAGTCGTCATTTTTCTCTGGCTGGTCCGTGTACACCATGCGGTGCAACGACTCCTCGATGGCGGCGAGTTTCCGCTCCTCGGGCTCGATCGCGTAGAGGTCGAGGTAGGCCTGTCCGGCGTTGTGGTTGTCGGCGTGCCGGGTGGTGATCCCGCCTTTGAGACCGTAGGCGTGCTCCTCCGCCCACTCCTCGGCGTAGGCGAGATAGCGGGGCGTGCCGGTGAGGCGGTGCAGGGTGAGCAGGCCGCTGAAGAAGGTGGCGTTGGCCCAGCCGTTGTCGCCGGGGTCCGGGTGGGCGGTGATCCAGTGGTCGGCGACCCGGCGCAGCACGCGCACCACCTCCGCCGCCGACGGGAGTGGCGGGGCGGGTGCGGCTGCCGCTCTGGTCGTCGGCAGGAGTGTCGCGGTGGCCGTGAGGGCGGCGCCGCCGGTCAGCAAGCGACGTCGGTTCATGAGATCGGCTCCTCTCGGGTACGGGGTCAGGTGCGGTCGAGGCCGTTCAGGTCCACGGCGTACGCCATGGCCTGCGTGCCCTTGTCGTCGGGGTGCAGAGCCCGCGGTGAGGGGCCCGCACAGGGGTCTCAGCGCGCGTGCGGGGGCTGGTTCATCTCGGACCTGATGAAGGACTGGATCGCGGTGGCGGCGGCCCCGCGTGCCCATTCCTCGAAGGGCAGCGGGCGGGTCTGTACGTCGCACTGGGCGGCGGAGCCGAAGGCGGCGGCGGTGAAGGCGTCACGGATCTGCTCGGCGAACAGGTCGTAGGCAGCCAGGCCCTCACCGGAGATGATCACGCGCTCCGGGCCGAGCAGGTTGGCCACGGTGGCGATGCCCCGGCCGATCGCGGCACCGGCGCGGGCATACGCCGCGCGTGCCCCGGCGACGCCTTGGTGGGCCAGCGCCACGGCCTCGGCGGTGCCGGCGACCTCGATGCCGGTGGTCTCGCGGATCTGCCGGACGATGGCGGCGTCCCCGGCGATCGCCTCCACACAGCCCCGGTTGCCGCAGTGACAGAGCGGGCCCGCCGGGTCGACGGTCACATGGCCGATCTCACCGGCCACTCCGTGCGCACCGGCGACCACCCGGCCGTGCACGACAAGTCCGCAGCCGATGCCGGCGCCGACGGTCACCACGGCGAAGTCGGACAGCCCGGCACCGGCGCCGAACCACTGCTCGGCGACGGTCAGGGCCCGTACGTCGTTGTCGACGGTGACCGGCAGTCCCGTGGTCATGGTGGCGAGTCCGGCGAGCGGGACGTCGTGCCAGTCGAGGAACGGCGAGTAGCGGACGACGCCTTCGGCGCGGTCGACGTCGCCGGAGACGGCGATGCCGAGCCCGAGGACAGGGGTGCCGAACTCGTCGGCCTCGACGAGCAGTTGCCGCACCAGCTCCGCGACCGAGGCCAGCACCGCCTTGGGGTCGCGGGCGGACGGCGGCATACGGCGGGCGACGCGGATCCGGCAGCACAGGTCGGTGAGTACGCCGATGATCTCGTCGCCGGTCAGCTTGATCCCGATGAACAGCGCCCGTCCGCCGTCGACCCGCACCGGGTTGGCGGGCCGACCGAGCGCGGGGCGTGCCTCCGCGTCCGCGTCCTCCACCAGGTATCCGGCTTCGATCAGCGGACGTACCGCCTTGGTCACGGCCGCGGCGGAGAGTCCGGCACGCCGGGACAACTCCAGGCGGGTGAGGGGCCCTTGGGACAGGAGCGTGGTGAAGACCTGGGAGGCGGCCGGTGTGTTGACGGGGAACGTCTGGGCGCGAGCGGTCGGGCGCATGGCGGGGAACCTAGAGCTGTTCTTTTCCGCCGTCAATAAAAGAAAGAGGATCGGGCGACGAGACCCGGCAGGGGGTTCAGTCCCGGTAGCCGCCGCCCTCGACCACGTCGTTCGCGAAGAGCTGGGCCTTCTCCAGCGCCTCGTCGACCGACTGCCGGCCGGCGATCGCGGCGGAGATCTCCTTGGCCACCCGGTCACCGAGCCCCGCGTACTCGGGGATGCCGACGTACGAGGTCCCCGTCCACGGCTGCTTGTGCAGGCCGGGCCGGGTGAGGTTCACGGCGTTGAGAGCATCCAGCGTCGGCTGCAGAAACGCCTTGGCCGCCTTCCGGTACGGAGGAAGGCGGTATGTGGACAGCCGGCTGCCCGGTGGCACTCCGACCCAGCCGAGCCTTTCGCCGTAAAGCCTCAAGAACCGCTTCGACGTGGCCCAGGAGGCGAAATCCCACGCGGCCTCGGGGTGCTTGGAGGTGACCGGGATCGCGAGCGCCCAGGTCCACAGCCATCCCGCACTGTCCGTGCGCATCACGGGCGCGGGAGCGTAGCCGAGCCGGCCGGCCACCTCGCTGACCCTGGAGTCCTCAAGCCGACCGGCGAAGGAGGTGGTGTCGTACAGCATGGCCGCCCCGCCCCGCTCCATCGTCGCCTGGCACTGGGCGGGCCCTGCTTCATACGCCCGGGGCTCACCGGAGCCGCGGACCAGGTCCACGTAGAACCGCACCGCCCGCCTGGTTTCGGGGGAGGTGAACCGAGGGTTCCAGTGCTCGTCGAACCAACGGCCGCCGAAGGTCAGGATCACGGTGTTGAGAGACACCAGGTTCAGCCAGACGGGACCGCCGCGCAGGCAGATTCCGGCGATGCGGTGCCGGGGATCGTGCAGTTGGGCCGCCAGTTCGGCGACCTGCGGCCAGGTCGGGCGTTCCGGCATGGTCAACCCGGCCTTGGCGAACAGGTCCTTGCGGTACACCAGGAAGGACGACTCCCCGTAGTACGGCACCGCGTACAGGGCCTTTCGGTAGGACAGCGCCGTACGCACCACGGGAATGAAATCCTCTACGTCGTAGTCGCCCCGGCTCGCCGGGACGTCGAGTCGGGTGAGCCATCCTCGCGAGGCCCAGATCGGCGCCTCCCACGGGCCGATGGAGACGACGTCGTAGCGGCTCTCCTCGTTGGCGATGTCCTTGGCCAGCCGATTCCGCAGCACCCTCTCGGGGAGGAAGACGAACTTCACGCGGATACGGGGATGGGTGCGCCGGAAGTCGTCGACGAGCTTCTCCATGTCCCGCGTGAAATCGACGGACGCCACCGTGATCGTCGTGTCCTGCCCGTTCCCGGCGCAGGCAGCGGCGCCCAGGGCGAGCGAGGTGAGCAATGCTGCTACCACAGGGATACGGGTAAACCGTGTGAGGTTCACTGCGGAAGCTGCTCCGAGCTGGCGAACGAGACGTAGTCGGCCACGTCCAGGAGGCAGCCCGGCACCCGCTCCCTGCTCGAAATCCCGAAGTACGTGGTGATCTGCGCTTGCCCCTCGGGAGGAACTCCCATTCCTTGTGTCAGCGCGACCTTCCAATGCGACAGGCCGATCGCGTTGCTGTCCTGGAGGGGGTGGTCCAGCGCGATGATCAGGGTGATGAACAACCCGATGAAGAGCGACAGCAGTCCGGTCAGGGCCACGTGGTCGATCATTCTGACGCCGACCAGTGCCCAGGTCGCCGCAATGGTCACGAACGCGCCGCCGAAGAGGACGAGATACAGCACAGGCAGCAGCCCGATGCTCACCTCCCCCTGCCGTTCACGGCGCAGGTTGTTGTAATCGTTGAAGGCTTCGAGGGTGACGGACTGGGCGTTCGACTCCTCTTCGTTCCGCGGCTCATAGAACATCAGAGACTCGAATACGGCATCCAGCCGCCCTTGGTCCTCGACGATTTCGCCCCGCTGCTGCTGCGGCCAGACCTCGTTGATCACATTCTCGGCGTAGTTCCGCACCTGGGACTGGATACGACATCTACGGCTGTTGGGAAAAGCCTCTCCGGCGCGATAGACCGTGGTCAGTTGCGAAGCCTCCTCATTGACCAGCTTCTTCACCTCCACGTAGTGGTCGTACGCCCCCACGGCAACCAGCCCGATCAGCAAGGCGTAAAAGCCTCCGACGACTTCGACCAGGAATTTGACGCGTTCGTTGTGCTCGGGATCTTCGCCGAACCAGTCGCGGATCCGGGCTCGTACGAGCAGGCCACTCAGGCCGAAGATGAGGAATCCGCCCACCAGCAGCAGAGCCTGGGTCCAGAACGGCACATGCGAGAACCAAGCAGGCATTCGCTGATCTCGCCCCCGTCCGCCCTGCACATCCCGGTTCATATCCCGGTCCACGTCCCGGTTCACGTCCCAGTGCGATGGTCCTTACGTGGCCGCTGTCCTCACCAGAGCGCGCGGAACCGACAAGGAGCAGTCACCACCACACGGCACACACGCGTCGCCCGTGCGTACGCCACCCGGCGCCACCTGGTACGAAGTACGCCCCCGAGGCGGCCGAGGGGGAACCCGCACGCCCTGGCGGACGTTTCCCGGACAACCCCTACCGGGGCCGGATCCACGACCATCAGGGCGGCGTCATGAGCGAGTTGGTCCCCGGAGGCAATCTGCCTCTCCCGGGCGGCGTCTTGAGCGTCCAGGTGCCCGGCCCCTTCGACGTGTCCGCGCTCATCACCGACGACAGCGGAAAAGTGCGGGGCGACACCGATTTCGTGTTCTACAACCAGCCGTCCGCACCGGGCGCCCACTTGCAGGGCCACACGCTCACCGTCGACCCGTCCCGTCTGCGCACCGGCGCCACCCGGGTCACCGTGGTCGTCAGCGCCGCCGAGCCCGCCACTCCCTTGGGCAGCCTGCCCGCCCCCACCCTCCTGGTCGCCGGTCCGGGCGGCCGGCTGATCGCCCGGTTCGCCCCGCCGCGGCCGGGGCAGGAGACGGTGCTGCTGCTCGCGGAGATCTACCGGCGCGGCAGCGGGTGGAAACTGCGCGCGCTCGGGCAGGGGTACGCGGACGGACTGGCCGGACTCGCCCGCGACTTCGGGGTCGAGGTCACCGAGGACAGCGCGACCACGGCGGCACCGCAAGCCGGGTTCGGCGCGGCACCCGCGTCGCCCTTCCCCGCATCACAGCGTCCGGCCACCGCACCACACCGACCGTCCACCGCGCCACCCGCCCCTCCCCCCACGCCACCGCGTCCGCCCACCGCACCCCGCCGACCCACCGCACCCCGCCGACCCACCGCGGCGCCACCCGCCCCTCCCTCCGCGCCACGCCATCCCTCGTCAGCGGCCTCCATCCCCGCCCCGGACCCCGACGGATTCCTCGGCCTCGTCAACCCCGCCCGCGCCAGGGCCGGTTCACCGCCCGTCTCCCTGGACGCCCGCCTGGCCTCCGCCGCGCGAGCCCACGCCTCCGCCATGGCCGCGGCAGGACAACTCGGTGTGGAAGGCCCAGGCGGTGTCTCCGTGTACCAGCGCGTCACGGCGACCGGATTCACGTATGTCACGGTCGGCGAGCACCTGGTCTCCGGCCCGCGCACGCCCGCCGAGTTCGTGGACTACTGCCTGCGTTCGCAGGAGCCGAGCCGCACCCTGCACGACCCGGCGTTCACCCACGCGGGCCTGGGGTACGTCACGGGCGGTCGTTCCGGCGACACGTACTGGACCGCGCTGTGGGCCAGGCCGCTGACGCCGCAGGAACTGGCGCGGACGGCGGCCGACGTCGTCGACCTCACCAACCGGGAGCGCGCCGGGGCCGGTCTGCCGACCCTGGCCGTCGACCCGATCCTGACCACGGCGGCGCAGGCGCACAGCGCGGACATGATCGCCCGCGCCTTCTACTCGCACACCTCGCCCGACGGCAGCCAGCCCTGGGACCGGGCGGCGTCCGCTGGCTCCACCCGGCGCTCGATCGGCGAGAACATAGCCTGCGGACAGCGCTCACCGGCCGAGGTGGTGGAGGGCTGGATGAACAGTCCGGGCCATCGGGCCAACATCCTCAAGCCCACGTTCACCCACATCGGCGTCGGCTTCGCCGGCGGCGGCGCGGCGGGCACGTACTGGACACAACTCTTCGGCGCCTGACGGAAAGCCGTGAAAGACCCCTGCCCCGCGATCTTGGCGGAAGGACCGGCTCCGGGAAAGGATGCTCATATGAAGGGTGACCTCTTTTCCAGCGAGCACATGGTCCAGCCCGCCGCGGCGCCGGGCATGACGATCGAGAACGCCAAATGCGTCAAGTACGCGGTGAACGGCGAGATGATGGCGCGTCAGGGCGCGATGATCGCCTATCGCGGCAATCTCCAGTTCGAGCGCAAGGGCCAGGGCGTGGGCGGGATGCTCAAGCGCGCGGTGACCGGCGAGGGGCTTCCGCTGATGGCGGTGCGCGGGCAGGGCGAGGCCTGGTTCGCGCACGAGGCGCAGAACTGCTTCGTCGTCGATGTGAACTCCGGTGACGAGTTCACCGTCAACGGCCGCAACGTGCTGTGCTTCGACGCCTCGCTGTCGTACCGGATCGCGACCGTGAAGGGCGCCGGCATCTCGGGCGGCGGCCTGTTCAACAGCGTCTTCTCCGGACACGGCAGGCTGGGCCTGGTGTGCGAGGGCAACCCGCTGGTCATCCCGGTCTCGCCGCAGTATCCGGTGTACGTCGACACGGACGCGATCGTCGGCTGGACCGCCGGCCTGCAGACCTCGCTGCACCGTTCGCAGTCCCTCGGGTCGATGCTGCGCGGCGGTTCCGGGGAAGCGGTGCAGTTGATGCTGCAGGGCCAGGGACATGTGGTCGTACGCCCGAGTGAACTGGCGCCGCAGAAGGCACAGCAGCACTGAGAGGTTCCGTGAAGTGGTCTGCGTCTCACGCTCGCGGTCGCCGAGGCGCAGCGTCGGGTGGCCCGGGTGGGCGGTGCGGACCGGGCGGGGCGGGCGAGTTGTCGCGCGGCCCGGGAGGCCGGGGAAACCGCGGCGCCGGTCTGGCGCTGCGGGGCGGCAGCACGCCGACCCCGGCAGTGCGGGGCGTTCACCTGGCCCGGCGGCTCCCCGCCTCGGCGCCGAACGGGCCTTGGCGAAGCGGAGCGGAGCACCGCTCGACTTCGAAGACCCGCGTACCATCCGGCGCAGAGGCGATCCCGCGGTCACCGGCAAGCCCGTGCACGGCGATCGGCGGGAGCGGACGAAGAGACGGACGTGCCCGGTGCCGGGCGCTCTCCACTCCCCACCGCCGGGCGCGCGTCGGCTCGTCGCGCTCCTCGAAGCCGACGGCGAGCCCGCCGAGGCCACCGCGCTGATCGATGCGGCGGGGCGGGCGGCCGGTCGGCGGCCTTGCCGGGGCTCGCCGTCATCTGGTCGCCGCGGGGGTCGCGCCCACAGACGTATCCCTGCGGCGAAGCACCGCCGACAAGCTGCGGTCACGGCTCGGCTTCCTGGTGCGCCGCCGCCTTTGATATCGAATTGACCCGCGTCGCGTCTCGGGTCAGGGTTCGATGCGGACGCGGACTCAGTCACCCGCGCCGGTAGGGTGATGGTCATGATCGGGATCACGGACATCGAGGCCATCGAGGCCGCCGCCGCACGGATCGCCGGACATGTCGTCCGCACCCCCACCGTGCCCAGCCCGGGTGTGTCCGCGCTGCTCGGCGTCCCGGTCACCGCGAAGCTGGAACTCCTGCAGCGCACCGGGTCGTTCAAGGTCCGCGGCGCCACGGCGAAGCTGCTCTCGCTGAGCGAGGCCGAGCGGGCCGCCGGGGTCGTGGCGGTCAGCGGCGGCAATCACGGCATCGCGCTCGCGGTCATGGCCGCCGCCCTCGATGTGAAGGCCACGGTCGTGATGCCGCGCTCGGCACCGGCCCGCTCCATCGAGATCGCCCAGGACGCCGGCGCGTCGGTGCGGCTCACCGACGACATGGACGGCGCGTTCTCGCTGGTGACGCGGCTGAGGGACGAGGGGCTGACCCTGGTCCACCCGTTCGACGACCCGGTGGTGATCGCCGGACAGGGCACCGTCGGGGTGGAGTTCGCGGATGACGCCGGAGAACTGACCGACGTGCTGGTGAGCGTCGGGGGCGGTGGGCTGATCGCCGGTGTGGCCGCGGCGCTGCGTGCGCGCCGGCCCGGTGTGCGGGTGTGGGGCGTGGAGACCGAGGGCGCGCAGGCGATGTCCGAGGCGCTGGCGGCGGGGGGACCGGTGCCGGTGGAGCTGTCCTCGATCGTCACCACGCTCAGCGCCCCGTCCGTGTCACATGTGACATACCACCATGTGTCCGCCCTGGTCACCGAGGTGCTCGTGGTCCCGGACCGGGAGGCCGTGCAGGGCGTGCTCGACCTCGCCGACCACGCCAAGCTGTGGACCGAGCCGGCCGCCGGATGTCTGCTGCCCGCGGCCCGCCGGGTCCTGGAGCGGGTGGGTGAGGGGGCACGGCTCGGCCTGGTGGTGTGCGGCGGAAACGCGACGACCGGTGACGTGATGCGGTGGACGGAACGCTTCGGTCTGCGCTGAGCGCATCCCGGTCGAAATCCCCATGGACTACAGCGAGTTCCGCTCACCTCGGGCACAAGCCGAAAGAAGGTCACCGGAGTTGCGGATTCGTTGAACGCACACCATTGCACCGGTCGTACCTCTGGGAAAGGTGAGAGCCAGGGGTTCAGCGAGGGATGACCATGGTCAAGGCGCACGTCTCCACACACGAGTTGGTGGCTGGAAGGTACCGCCTCCTGGAGATCCTCCATCGGGAGACGAACCGCATCTGCTGGTACGGCGAGGATGCCGAGACCTCGCGGCCCTGTCTCCTCACGCAGACGGTGCTCCCGGCCGACTCCGACGGGGAGACCGTGCGCCGGGCCACCGCCCGGGTGATCCGCATGTCCGAGACCATGGGGATGCTGCGTCCGGGCAAGGTGGCCACGGTCGTCGACGCGATCGAGGAGTACGGCACCCTGTGGACGGTCACCGAGTGGATCGACGGCATTCCGCTGGGCGAACTCCTCACCCAGGAGGGCACGTTCGACCATGTACGGGCGGCGCGGATCGGCTTGCAGCTGCTCGACGTGCTGGAGGCGGCGCACGGCGAGGGCATCACCCACGGCGAACTGAGTCCCGGTCAGGTGTTCGTGCGGGAGCAGGGGCCCCTTGTGGTCACCGGCTTCGGCCTGGCCGGCGCGACCCTCGTACCGCGCGTGACGGCACCGTCGTACGCCTCCCCGGAACAGGCCCGTGACGAGCGTATCGGCCCGGCGGCCGACCTGTGGGCCCTGGGTGCGCTCCTCTACACGATGCTGGAGGGCCGCCCGCCCTTCCGTGAGCGTGACCGGCCCGAAACGACGCTGAAGGGGGTCGACCGGCTTCCGCTGCGCACACCCCTGCGCGCCGGACCGCTCACCCAGGTGGTGCAGGGGCTGCTCCGCAAGAACTGCAGCGAGCGGCTGACCCGGCCCGTGGTCCGCGAGGCACTGCTCCGCGTCCTCAACGAGGATCCCGAGATGGTCGCGCCGTCGGCGGCGCGGCCCCGGCTGCGCGGGGTGTACGCGGCCGCCCTGCACGCGAGTCCGGCGTGGAGCAGACGCACCATGATCGCCGGGACGACGCTGGCCGTCGTCACCGTGTCCGTCGCCGTCCTCGCCGTGTCCCGCCAGGTCTCCGACACCGAAGGCACGTCCGAGGCCGGTACGGCGCCCCGGCCGCCGGCTTCGGCGTCCGCCCCGGAGCAGCGGCCCCCTTCGCCGTCCGTGACACCGTCCCGAACCCCGACGCCGACACCCACGCCAACGCCGACGCCCACACGCGCTCCGACTTCGGCGTCCCCCTCCCCCACGGGCACGCCCCTGCCGCCCGGCTTCAGCCGCTACCACTCCCCTGAGGGCTTCTCACTCGCCCTCCCCCAGGGCTGGAAGCCGCTGCAGACCACCCGCCAGGCCGATCTGGCCTACCGCGTGGTGCTCGGCAAGTCCGGCGACCCGCGCACGCTGACCGTCACCTACAGCGAGGCGCTCGGCCCGGATCCGGTAGCCGTCTGGCGGGACGACGTCGAGCCCGAGCTGAAGCAGGACGACGACGGTTACCGGCGGATCGGCGAGATCCGCGCGACGACGTACCAGGGCCGCGAGGCCGCCGACATCGAGTGGCTCGCCGATGTCGACGGCACGCGCGTGCGCACCTTCGGCCGCGGTTTCCTCATCGGCGAGCACCGCGGCTTCTCACTGCGCTGGACGACCCCGGCCGCCGACTGGGACGACGCCGCCAACCGTGCAGCGCTGAACACCTTCCTGCGGACCTTCCAGGTGCCGTCAGAGTGAGGCGCGGGGTGCGCGCATCGTGTGCAACGGGCCCTGGTGCAGCGGCTGCGTGGACCACCGCGCGGTGAAGGTACCGTCGGTGAGCGAGCACACCACGACCAGATGGTGCGGCGTCTCCAGGAAGGCCACGTCCACGACGAGGGTGTCCGGGCCACTCCATCCCCCGCTCACCGCGGTGGGGACCGGTCCCTCGGTGACGGTCCAGCCGTCGCTGCCGATCGGCACCTGCAACGGCTGCCCGTCGTCGATCAGCGCCAGGTTCCGGCCCTCCGTGATGTGCACCGCGGTCAGTGTCGGCTGGGCCGCGCACACACCGCCGTGCGGCGTGAAGTCGGCGACGGACCAGGCCTCCGCGCGCTCCGGCGGTGCGGGCTCGCCCCCGGCCGGCGGCAGGGCGAGCCGTGCCAGCCGTGCGGCCAGGGCGCTGTCGCGCTCTTCGTGGCCGGGCAGCGGGGTCGGTCCGAACGCGGGCAGCAGAAGGTCCCAGACGACGTTCAGGAGCTTCTGCATCTGTTCGGTGGCCGCGGTCGTCGCGATCACCGCGTCGTGCTCCGGCAGTACCAGGCAGTACTGGCCGTACGCCCCGTCACCGCGGTAGCCGTGCCGGCACATCCAGAACTGGAAGCCGTAGCCCTGCTGCCAGTCGATCCCGCTCATCTCGGCGCCGGCGTTGGAGATCTGCGCACGCGTGGCCTCGGCCACCCACGCCTCGGGCAGCAGCCGCTCGCCCTCCCACACCCCGCGCTGCAGATACAGCTGGCCCAGCCGGGCGACGGCGTCGGTGGTGGCGTGCAGTCCGCTGAAGCCCAGCTCGCCGCCGGATCCGTCGCGCAGCCATGCCGTCTCGCCGATGCCGAGCGGATCGAGCAGCCGGGGCCGGAGATAGTCCGTCAGCGACTGGCCGGTGACGCGCCGCACGATCGCGCCGAGCGTGTACGTGGCGGGCTGGTTGTACGCGAACACGGTCCCCGGATCGTGGCCCGGCGGCAGCAGCAGGAAGCCGCGCACGAGGTTCTGGTGGTCGAGGGCGAGAGCGGGGTACAGGGTGTCGGCCGCATGACCGCTCGCCATGGACGCCAGGTGCCGTACGAGCATCGCACGGCTGCGCGGATCGGTGATGTCGGCCTCGAACTCCGGGAAGTACGAGATCACCGGGGCGTCGAAGTCGAGCAGCCCCTCGTCGGCGGCGAGCGCGGCGGCGGCCGCCGTGAAGTTCTTGCTGAGCGAGTAGAGCAGATGCGGGCGGTCTTCGGTGTACGGCGCCCACCAGCCGGATGCCACGAGGTGGCCGTGCCGCATGATCATCAGGCTGTGCGGCTCGATGTCCGGGGCGGCGTCGAGGGCGTCGAGGAAGGCGTGGACACCGGACGCGTCGACGCCCTGGGCGGCGGGTGTGCTCAGAGGCAGCGGGCGAACACTCATGCCCGTATCCTCCCCCTGCCGTCCGCCGTGATCGAGGGCCTGCCGGCGAACGGGAGGCCAAACACCTGCCCCGGGGCCGGGACGCACGGGCCCGAAGCCGGGCAGGGCATCGTCATGAGCCCATATAGGCTGCGGATGGCACCTGTTCCAGCACTGGCAACACCTCTCAGGAGAGTCACCCGTGACCCTGGCGACCGTCCCGTCCGAGACGTCCCCCGCGCCCCTGTCCGACCTCGTGGCACGCGACGCCCGCGAGTTCGGGGTCTACGCACGGACCGGAGGCTGGGCCTTCGGCCTGATGGTGGCGCGCAGCGTACGGCCCGGCGGGCAGGGCGCGGACGAGACGCCGAAGGTCTCCGCGAAGGAGTTCGCCGAGCTCGCCGGCTGTTCCGCCGACCGCGTCATGCGCTACTACAAGGCGTGGGACCGGGCCGCCGACGACGGTCTCGTCCCGCACTTCGAGGAGCTGGCGCCGGGGCAGGAGGTCGAGCTGCCTGACGCGGACGTGTGGCTCACCTACTACGTCTCGCGCAACAGCGCCGCCTCGGAGCGCGGCACCGCCATCTCCGCGGCGGCCGAGGCCGAGGGCATCCGGCCGACCAAGGCCCTTGAGGTCGCGGAGAACCCCACCGCGCTGCGCGCCGCGATCCTCGCGGACCCCTCCACCGCCCAGGCGGCCCGCCGGGCACTTCTGGACCGCGTCCGTGAAGATCAGGAACTCCAGGCCGAGTTGGCCCGGGACATCGTGCGCACCGACGACCTGAAGAAGGCCGTCGCCGCCGGGAACAGGGCTGCCGACCGGATCGGATACGTCCGCCAGATCGCCGAGTCCGGCCAGATCAAGACCCCCGCCGGGCAGACCGTCGACGCGCCCGCCGACGTACGCCAGGAGGCCGAGCGGCATCTGTCCCTCATCGACGAGCTGGACGACGCGGAGGACCCCGGCGAGTGGGCCGGCGAGGCCTACGACACCATGAAGTCCCTCGTCGCCAAGACCGTGGAGGCCGACCCCGAACTGCGCGTGCAGGAGCGGCGGACGAAGTTCTACAGCAGCCTCCAGCGGGCGACGAAGGTGTTCGAGGAGCTGACCTTCGACGACGCCCAGGACTTCTACGAGGACGACATGGTGCAGCAGCTGGAGGAACTCCAGCACGCGATCAGCACATGCATCACGGCGCTGCGCGGGGCGAGTGGGGCACGTGGAGTGCCTGGCAACGCTTCCAACGCTTCCTGACCACGCGGGTCCGCAGGGCTGCGCGCTCGGCCTCACCGTGACGTATGGCGACGCCGTGCCCACCAGGGGGCGCCGAACCAGCACAGCAGGTACCAGGCCACGATTCCGGCGACGAGCCACGGCACATAGTCGTCGTGGTCCGTCGCGACCCTGAGGATCAGCAGGACCGCGGCGGTCATCGTGGCCAGCAGCAGCAGGAGGCCGACGAAGGTCATCCGGGAGGCCCACTCCACGGCCTGCGGTTTGATGCGCCGGCCGGACACGAGCCGGTGCAGGCTCACCGGGCCGATCAGCGCCCCGGTGGCGGCGGCTCCCAGGACGACGGTGACGATGTAGATGTTCTGGTCCGTGGCGTCCAGCTCCACGAACCTCGGCGCGAACACGACCGTGAGCAGAAAGCCGAACAGGATCTGCACCCCGGTCTGCGCGACCCGGATCTCCTGGATCAGCTCGCCCCACTTGCGGTCGGCGCGCTGCTCCGGGGTCTCGTCGCGACCCCAGTCCTCGGTGTCCGCACGCTTTCCCGTGACCGACAAGGTCCCTCCCTGATCGATCGAACCCGCGTACTGTCTCGGACCCGAGTGCCCAGATTCGCGCGGTTCGATCGGTCAGGGCGGCACGACCCCTGCTACCAGCGACTCTCCACCTGGTCCTTGATCCGGCGGTCGTAGAGGTCCCGGATCGCGGTGAGCGTCTCGTCGGACAGCTCCGGCAGTTCGGCGGCGGCGGCGTTGGCGCGGGCCTGCTCGGGTGAGCGGGCACCGGGGATGACGGTGGTCACGCCGGGCTGCTGGATGATCCAGCGCAGCGCCAGCTGGGCCGGCGTGTATCCCTCCGGGGCCAGGGCGGAGAACTCGGCCGCGGCCTCCACGCCCGTCTCGTAGTCGACGCCGGAGAACGTCTCGCCCTGGTCGAAGGACTCACCGTGCCGGTTGAAGGTGCGGTGGTCGTTCTCGGCGAAGACCGTGTCCTTGGTGTACTTGCCGGAGAGCAGTCCCGAGGCCAGCGGAACCCGCGCGATGATGCCGACGCCGGCCTCGTGCGCCGCCGGGAGCACCTCGGCGAGCGGCTTCATGCGGAACGGGTTCAGGATGATCTGCACGCTCGCCACGTTCGGGCGGGCGATGGCGGTCAGCGCCTCGGCGCAGGTCTCCACGCTGACGCCGTACGCGGCGATGCGCTCCTCGGCGACCAGCGTGTCCAGGGCGTCGAAGACCTCGTCGGTGGAGTAGACGGGCGTCGGCGGGCAGTGCAGCTGCACCAGGTCGAGGCGGTCGACGCCGAGGTCGCGGCGGGAACGGTCGTTCCAGGCGCGGAAGTTGTCCAGGACGTAGTTCCCGGGGATCTGGTCGACACGGCGGCCCATCTTGGACGCGACCAGGACGTGCAGATCAGGGCGTCCGCGCAGGAACGTGGCGATGGTCTGCTCACTGCGTCCGTCGCCGTACACGTCGGCGGTGTCGAAGAACGTCACCCCCGTCTCGGCCGCCGCCTCCAGCACCGCCAGGGCTTCCTTGTCGTCCACGTCGCCCCAGTCGGCGCCCAGCTGCCATGTGCCGAGACCGACGACAGATGCCTGCTGACCCGACCTACCGAATACACGCTCGTCCATGGCGTCAGTCTGTCATGACGCCATGGACCCGCTCGCTGCCGCCCGCCGCCGGCCCGGCCTGGTCAGGCGTCCGCCGTGCGGCACTCCGGGTGGCCCCAGCCCTGCGCGTTCTTGGTGATGGGCTCTCCGGCGGCGTACGAGCGGCCGCAGAGGCAGCGGCCCGGGAACTTCGCCTTGATCGTGCGGGTGGAGCCGGCGCCCTTGGCGGGCCGGGACGCGGCGGCCTTGCGGCGCGGGGGCCCGGAGGCGGGGGTGTCGGGTGAGGGCGGCGGCGCGGGTGAGCCGAGGTCGCTGCCCGCGGGTTGCTGGACGATCGCGGCCTGGCTGGCGGCCCGGTCGGCGAAGTCGTTGAGCGGGTCGCCGTCGACCTGGTGGGCGGGGACGTAGCGGAAGTCGACCTTGCGGCCGTCGAGGAGTCCGTCGATGCGGACGACGAGGTCCTGGTTGGCGACCGGCTTGCCGGCGGACGTCTTCCAGCCGTTGCGCTTCCAGCCGGGCAGCCAGGTGGTGACGGCCTTCATGGCGTACTGCGAGTCCATCCGGATCTCCAGCGGCACATCCGGGTCGACAGCCGTCAGCAGGCGTTCCAGCGCGGTGAGTTCGGCGACGTTGTTGGTCGCCCTGCCGAGCGGCCCCGCCTCCCAGCGGCTCGGGGCCTCGGCCCCGTCGGCGACGACCCAGGCCCAGCCCGCCGGTCCGGGGTTTCCCTTCGAAGCCCCGTCGCACGCGGCCACCACTCGTTCACGCATGCGCCGATCATGCCATGGGCGGGCCGGGCCCCGAGTCGTGGTGTGGGTCAGACGTCGGTCAGCTTCGGCATCTCACCCTGGGTGTTCGTGGTGTCGATCACCGAGAAGTTGGCGCCCTGCGGATCGGTGAGCGCCGCGAACCGTCCGAAGGGGGTGTCCATCGGCCCGAACCGCAGAACCGCGCCGAGCTTGGTGGCCTTGGCGACGGCGTCGTCGCAGTCGGCGACCCCAAAGTAGACGTTGATGTACGGCGGCACCTCGGGTGGGAAGTCCTCGGTCATCTTCATCCGGCCCAGGGCGGGACGGCCTGCGACGTTGTAGACCCGGAAGTCCATCGCGTCGTCGTCCATCTGCTGTGCCGTGTACGGGAAGACGGCGGGGAAGAACGTGTCCGACCTCTCCGGTTCACGGGTGAAGATCTCCGCCCAGCAGAACGCGCCCGGCTGGTCCATCGGCGCCTCGAACCCCTCGTGGGTGCCCGCCTGCCACACGCCGAACACGACGCCGCCGGGATCGCTCGCCAGGCACATGCTGCCGAAGTCGCCCACCGCCATCGGCTCCATGATCACCTGGCCACCGTTGTCACGGATCTTGGCCGCGGTGGCGGCCACGTCCGGCGACGCGAAGTAGAGGCACCACTGGGACTGGTCTTCCTGTCCGGGCATCGGGGGTACGACGGCGGCGACCGCCTTGCCGTCCACGTAGGCCTGGGTGTAGTTGCCGTACTCCGTCGCCTGTTCGCCGAAGGTCCAGCCGAGGACGTCGCCGTAGAAGCTCTTCGCCCCCTCGACGTCGCTGAACATCGCATCGGCCCAACAGGGGGCTCCCTCAGGTTGTACCGCCATGGCTGCGGCCCTCTCGGTGTATTGGCTTGTCCGAATCGGTGGATTGACTGTCCGAATTCTCACGCTAGTCAACCGTCTGCCGGACCGCGCGCTGAATGCGTGGCTCCGTTCCAGACTGGAGGAGGACGAGGGCGGACTTCGGGCGGACGGGGTGCGGGATGGCGGACGGGACGATGCGGGCGTGGACCGTGATGCGGCCGGCGCCCGTCGAGAAGGGGCCCCTCCGGTTCGTGCGGAGACCGGTGCCGGTACCGGGGGACGACGAACTGCTGGTGCACGTGCGCGCGTGCGGGGTGTGCCGGACCGACCTGCACGTGACCGAGGGGGACCTGCCGGTGCGTCGGCCGGAGGTGACACCCGGGCACGAGGTCGTCGGTGTCGTCGCCGGGTTCGGGGCGGCGGTGCGCGGGGTCGCTGTCGGCGACCGGGTGGGCGTGGCGTGGCTGCGGCGGACCGACGGCACCTGCGTGTACTGCCTGCGGGGGGCGGAGAACCTGTGCCCGCATTCCGAGTACACCGGCTGGGACGCCGACGGCGGTTACGCGGAGTACACGACCGTTCCGGCCGCGTTCGCGCACCGGCTGCCCGAGGGCCTCGACGACGTGGCGGCGGCGCCCCTGCTGTGTGCCGGGATCATCGGCTATCGCGCGCTGCGGCGGGCCTCGCTTCCGCCCGGCGGGCGGCTCGGGCTGTACGGCTTCGGCGGCAGCGCCCATCTGTGCGCGCAGCTGGCGCTGGCCGAGGGTGCCACCGTGCATGTGCTGACCCGGGGTGCGGCGGCGCGGCGGCTGGCGCTGGAGCTGGGGGTCGCGTCGGCGCGCGGTGCGTACGAGGCGCCACCCGAGCCGCTGGACGCGGCGATCCTCTTCGCACCGGTCGGCGACCTGGTCCCGGTGGCGCTGCGCGCCCTCGACCGCGGCGGCATCCTGTCGATCGCCGGGATCCACCTCACCGACATCCCGTCCCTGCGCTACGAGAGCGAGCTGTTCTACGAGAAGGAGTTGCGCAGCGTCACTTCCAACACCCGTGAGGACGCACGGGAGTTCCTGGCGCTGGCCGCCCGGCACGACATCCACGCCACCACGCACGCCTATCCCTTGCCGGCGGCCGACAGAGCGCTGGCCGACCTCAAGCACGGCCGTTTCGACGGGGCGGCGGTACTGGTGAACGACATGGCGCCGTGATGGCGTAGGACCGTGACGGCGCACGACCCTGACGGCGCACGACGGCTGGTCACAGGGCGGCGATGGCGCCGGGCCGGGAGCGCGGGCGCCCGGCCGCCGCGCGACGGAGGCCGCCGTGCGGCGCGGCGACGGGCAGACCCACGTTGTGCAGCAGATCCGGCACGGGCGTACGCGGCCACTCAGCCGTCCCCGCGCCGCGTGTGCCCGCGCCGGATCTCCCCCTGGGCGGCTCCCCCCTTGAACCGTGGGCACGTACTGTTCTACCTTCGCCACATGGTCGGGGCATCAACGCCCGCTCATCGGCGACACAACGCTCGGGCGGCGGATGGGCCGGTGATGTGGAATGCGTCCGCACCTCGCGCTGATCGAGGACGACCCCGACTTCGCGCTGATGTGCCGCTCCTATCTCGAACGCGAAGGCTTCACCGTCAGCTGGGCCATGGACGCCCGCGCCGGCCAGGGCGTGCTGCGCGAGGCAGGGGTCGACCTGGCCGTGCTCGATCTGGGGCTGCCGGACGGCAGCGGCCTCGAACTGCTGCGCGGGGTGCGCTCCATCAGCCGCCTTCCGGTGATCGTGGTGACCGGGCGGGGCGCGGAGGCCGACCGTGTGGCGGGACTGGAGATTGGCGCCGACGACTACCTGGTCAAGCCGTTCTCACAGCGGGAGCTGGTGGCCCGGATCCGGGCCGTGCTGCGCCGCTCGCAGCCGCCCGAGACACCAGAGGTCCTCCTGGTCGGGTCGTTGCGCGTCGACACGGGCGCCCGCCAGGCCTCCGCCGACGGCACTCTGCTGGCGCTGCGCCCCAAGGAGTACGCGCTGCTGGAGGTGCTGGCCGGTGCTCCCGGGCGGGTGTTCTCCGCGCAGCAGCTCCTGGAGCAGGTCTGGGGTGCCGCCTGGCAGCAGTCCGCGACCGTGGTCGAGCACGTGTACCGGCTGCGCGGCAAGCTCGCGGACCTGCCCGCACCGGCTCCGCGGATCACCACCGTCCGCGGCTACGGCTACCGCCTCGACCCCTGAGAGCCGCCATGCCGCCGACCGGCCCGGACTTCCAGCGGCTCTTCCACGCCACGCTGTCGCCGCTGCTGATCCTCACTCCCGACTTCACCATCGTCGAGGTCAACCGCGCCTACCTGGCGGCCACCGGCACCGGGCGGGACATCGTCGGGCAGCCGATCTTCGAGGTGTTCCCCGGCAGCCCGGCCGCCCCTCCCCCAGCCTTCGGCCGGGGGGACCCCCATCGCGCTGCGCGCGCCGACGGCGTCTCCGAGCTGCGCCGCTCGCTGGAGACGGTGGTCGGGACCGGTCGTACGGACGTCATGGCGTTGCAGCGGTACGACATCCCCGCAGGGGACGGGGGGCCGTTCGCCGAGCGCTACTGGAGTCCCGTCAACACGCCGGTCATCGGAGCCGACGGCCGGGTGACGCACATCATCCACCGGGTCGAGGACGTCACCGAGTTCGTGCGTCTGCGCGAGGTGGGGCGGGGGCAGCGGCGGGCGACGGCCGAGGGCATGGAGACCGACCTGCTGGTGCGGGCCCGGCAGATCCGTGAGGTGAACGACCAGCTCAGCCGGGCGAACACCGAACTGGACGCGGCGGGGCGGCAGTTGCGCGAGGAGCAGCGGGCCAAGGACCGGTTCATCGCCACGCTCTCGCACGAGCTGCGCAACCCCCTGGCAGCCGCAGCCGCGGCCACCGAGCTGCTGGCGCTGGACCTGCCGGACGGGCATCCGGCGCTGTCGGTCCTGGAACGCCAGCTGGGCACGCTGGTGCGGATGAGCAACGACCTGCTCGACGGCACCCGGGCGGTGACCGGGCGGCTGGAGCTGGTGCGCGAGCGGACCGACCTCGGGTCCGTCGTGGACAGCGCGTGCGCCGACATCCGGGGCCTGTTCGGGCACGAGGACCGCACGCTGCACGTCAGCCTCCCACCGGGGCCGGTGCCGGTGGACGGGGACCGGCTGCGGCTGGCCCAGGTCCTGACGAACCTGCTGTCGAACGCCCTCAAGTACACCCCGCCGGGCGGCCACACCGAGGTGCGGCTCACGGTCGAGGACGGGCAGGTCCGGCTGACCGTGCAGGACGACGGCATCGGCTTCGATCCCGGGCAGGCGGAGGACCTCTTCGGGGTGTTCATGCGGGCGGCCCCGGTCGGCCCGCGCAGCCCGGAGGGCCTGGGGCTGGGGCTCGCGGTCGCGCGGACGGTCATGGAACTGCACGGCGGCACCATCTCGGCGCACAGCGACGGGCCCGGCAAGGGCGCGACGTTCACGGCGCTGACGCCGGTGGCGGACACCGCGGCACCGCGGCCACCGCGCCCCTTGTCCGCAGTCCGGCCGCCCCGGCGTCATCTGGCCGTCCTGATCGTGGAGGACAACACGGACCTGGCGGCGACCTATCGCACCCTGCTGGAGCGGCAGGGCCACCATGTCACCACCGTGCACACGGGCGCCGACGCGCTCACCGCCACACAGGCCGACCTGTTCGACGTCGTCCTGTGCGACCTGGGTCTGCCCGACATCGACGGCTACGCGGTCGCGCGGGGCGTACGGGCCCGGCCGCACGGCAAGCGGGTCCGGCTGATCGCGGTGTCGGGCTTCAGCCAGGGCACCGATCGCGTACTGTCCCGGGCGGCCGGGTTCGACACTCACTGGGCGAAGCCGCTGCCGCTGAGCGACTTGCTGGACCTGCTGGAACAGCCATGACATGTGTCTTCCCCCAGGGGCCGGGCTGTGCTTGCCTGGGGAGCCGTTTTCCGTGTCCGGGGCGGGAGTTGCTGTATGCGGAGATCGTGGATCGTGGGGGTACTGCTGTCCGGGGTGCTGCTCGGCGCGTGCGGCGATCCGGCGTCCGAGCCGGAGGAAGCACCGCCCACGCCCTCCGCGCCGGCGGGCACGACACGACAGCAGGCGCCGGCCACACCGACGACGCCGGTGCAGGCGCCCACCGTGCTCTACCTCGGGGACTCCCTGGCGATGGAGAACCAGAAGGTTCTGGGGCAGGAGCTGCGCAGGGACCTGGACGCCGAGTACACCAGCGCCCCGTACTCGGGCACCACGCTCTGCGACTACCTGGAGGGCACGAACAAGCGCTCCCTCGTCCCGGCCGCGCACAAGGCGGCCGCCCTGGTGCGCTCCCTGGACCCGGACTACGTGGTGCTGCAGTTCTGGGGCAACGCCTGGGGCTACACGTGGTGCATGGACGGGATCACGCACGCCAAGTCTCCCAGCACCTACTTCGAGCGGTACGCCGCCGACGCCGAGCGCCTCACCGAGCAGATCGCGGCGGCCGGAGGATCCGAACGCCCGCGGATCGTCTGGGTCTCGCAGGGCCCGGACCCCATCACCCCCGACCGGGTCCGGCGCGTGAACGCCATCTACGAGGAGCGGGCCGCCGCCTCCGGCGATCTCGTCGCCGACGCGGGCCGGACGGTCAGCCCGGCCGGCGGGCGCTACACCTGGACGCAGTACCTGCCCTGCACGCCGTACGAGCGCGAGCACCCCGACTACTGCACCGAGCCGGGCGGCGGCCGGACCGCGCTCCACATCGACGACGACTACCTGCACTTCTGTCTGGCCCCCACGACATCCAAGCCGAAGCCGTGCCCGGTCCGCTCCCCCGGCATCCTGCGGATCGCCCGGGAGATCACCCGGGCGATCGGCGAGGGGGTTCGGTCTCGATGAGCCTGTCGAGGTGACGGCGGGAGGTCGTCGCCGGTGAACTCGCCGTCGGCGGCACGGGGTTGTGGGGTGGTGGCGGTGGCGTGGCGGACCACGAGAGCGCCGAAATCGTTGGACAGCACGTGCCGTCGACCAGTGGGATGGCGCCCATGTGTGCCCTGAAGATGCGTCCGGACGAAGTGGAGATCGACGCCGAGCTGGTGGGCCGGCTGATCGCCCGGCAGTTCCCCGACTGGGCGGGGCTGCCCGTGGCGCGGCTGGAGTCCTCCGGCACCGAGAACGCGATGTTCCGGCTCGGCGACGACCTGGTGGTACGGCTCCCCCGGCACCCCGGTGCCGTCGCGGACGTGGAGCACGAGCAGCGCTGGCTGCCCCGGCTGGGACCGCTGCTGCCGGCCGCGGTGCCCGAGCCGGTCGGGCGGGGCGTGCCGGGCGACGGGTTCCCGTGGGCGTGGTCGGTGTTCCGGTGGCTGGACGGGCACAATCCGGCGGTCGACGCGCTCGACGATCCCGGGACGCTGGCCGGGGAACTGGCGGCGTTCATCGGCGCGCTGCGCGGCATGGATCCCGGGGGCGGGCCGGTCGGCTACCGGGGCATTCCCCTGGCGACGCGGGACACGCCGACGCGTGAGGCGCTCGCCCAGCTGACGAACACCGTGGACACGGACGCGGTGACGGCACTGTGGGAGGCGGCCCTACGGGTCCCGGGGCACTCCGGGCCGCCCGTCTGGGCGCACGGGGACCTGTCTCCCGGAAACGTGCTGGTGGCGGACGGACGACTGAGCGCGGTGATCGACTTCGGGACCTTGGGCGTCGGCGACCCGGCCGTGGATCTGATCGTGGCCTGGAACCTCCTGCCCGCGTCGGCCCGTGCCACCTTCCGTCAGGCCCTGGGCGTCGATGACGCCGAGTGGGCGCGGGGGCGGGGCTGGGCGCTGTCGGTCTCGCTGATCCAGCTGCCGTACTACTGGACGACGAATCCGCCGCTGGCGGCGAACTCACGGCATGTGATCAAGGAGATCCTGGCCGAGGCCGGACAAGCCTCGGCCGGCGGACCGGTGCACCAGCCGTAATCAACCGGGCACCGCGCTCTGTGCCCTACTCGCCCGCGTACGCCTTCTCCAGGGCGGCGATGTCGATCTTGCCCATCTTCATCATGGCTCCCATGGCGCGGGCGGCCTTCTCCGGGTCCGGGTCGGTGGTCAGCTCGATGAGACGGTCGGGCACGACCTGCCAGGAGAGGCCGTACTTGTCCTTCAGCCAGCCGCAGGGGCCGGGCTGGCCGCCGCCATCGAGGAACTTGGCCCAGTAGAAGTCGACCTCTTCCTGGTCCGCGCAGGCGATCATGAAGGAGATCGCCTCGGTGAACTTGAACTGCGGGCCGCCGTTGAGAGCCAGGAACCGCTGGCCGTTGGCCGTGAACTCGACGGTCATCACGGACCCGGCGGGCTGCACGGTGCCCTCGGGGTAGCGGGCGACCTCACCGACAGCGGAGTTCTTGAAGATCGAGGTGTAGTAGTGGGCGGCGTCCTCGGCCTGGTCGTCGAACCAGAGACACGTGGTGAATCCGTCGGTGGCCATGAGTACCTCCTGGGTCGTGGAACGCGGTCACCTGTATCGACCGATCCTTCCCCCGGAACTCATCGGCCGGGCAGCCGGTTGATCCACGTGGCCGCTACACCGTCCCGGCATACCGGCTGTCCGGCACCGCCGGTTCGCCCGCCCGGATCCACTACGAGCGGGCGCACGCCTCGGCCGAACGGGCCGGAGCGCCCAGGCAGCCGTCGACCGCACGGAGAACATCGTGCGGTGGACCGAGATGGACCGCGGTGGGCACTTCGCCGCGATGGAGGTGCCGGATCTGCTGGTCGAGGGCGTGCGGGCGTTCTTCCGGCAGTTGCGCGCGAAGGGTGACGGCTGACCGTACGCGGAGACGCTCTGCCCACGGCGAATCTGCCGCGGGCAGAGAAACCCCCGGCGGGGGCGGTTCCCGGCCGAGAGTGGAGAGCGCAACCCACTGCGACTCGACACCTCGACACTCGACCAGGAGCGCGCCAATGTCTCAACTCACCGCCGGCCGGAGGCCGGACCCCATGCCGCGGGCCGAGGAGGGCGACACCCCTCCGACCCGGTTCGACGACCACCTCGCCGCCCAACTCCTCGGTCAGCGGATCGTGTTGCTGGGCACCCAGGTCGACGAGATCTCCGCGAACCGGGTCTGCTCCCAGCTGCTGATCCTGTCCGCCGAGGACCCGCGCACGGACATCAGCCTGTACATCAACAGCCCGGGGGGCTCGGTGTACGCGGGTCTCGCCATCTACGACACGATGCGGCTCATCCCGAACGGCGTGTCGACGCTCGCGATGGGTTTCGCGGCGAGCATGGGCCAGTTCCTGCTCTGCGGCGGCACGCCCGGCAAGCGGTACGCCCTGCCGAACGCGCGGATCATGATGCACCAGGGGTCGGCGGGCATCGGCGGCACCACCGCCGACATCGAGATCCAGGCGGAGAACCTGGACCACAGCAAGCGGACCATGGAGCGGCTGCTCGCCGAGAACACGGGCCAGTCACCGGAGACCATCGCCCGGGACGGCGACCGCGACCGCTGGTTCACGGCCGAGGAGGCCATGGAGTACGGCATGGTGGACCGGGTCCTGGAGTCCCTTGCGGACGTCCGCCCGGCCGCCTCGAAGCGACGGATGGGGCTGTGACATGGGGAACTACACGATTCCGTACGTCGTCGAGCGGACCGCGCACGGCGAGCGCTCCTCCGACGTCTTCAGCCGTCTGCTGTCGGAGCGGATCATCTTCCTCGGCACCGAGATCGACGACGGCGTCGCCAACGTCGTCATCGCGCAACTCCTCCATCTGGAGTCGTCGGCGCCGGAGAACGAGATCGCGGTCTACATCAACTCGCCCGGCGGCTCGTTCACTTCGCTGATGGCGATCTACGACACCATGACCTACGTGCAGGCGCCGATCTCGACGTTCTGCGTGGGCCAGGCGGCCTCCACGGCGGCCGTGCTGCTGGCCGGAGGGGATCCAGGTCGGCGGTTCGTGCTGGAGCACGCGCGCGTGCTGCTCGGCCAGCCGGCCAGCGGCGGCAGCCGGGGCGCGATCTCGGACCTCGCGCTCCAGGCCAAGGAGATGGTCCGGATCCGCTCCCAGGTGGAGGAGGTGCTGGCCCGGCACACGCACCATGACATCGCGACCCTGCGCGCGGACATGGACCGGGACAAGGTGTTCACCGCCGAGGAGGCGGTGGCGTACGGGCTGGCCGACGAGGTGGTCAGCCGGCGCCTCGTCCGGGTCTGAGGCGCCGGCCGGCGTCAGGCGGCCAGGCAGAGGCCGTTGTACGGCGACGTGCCCGTGGCCCGGGTGCGGGTGAGTTCGCTCTGCGCCAGTGACAGCAGATCGCCGAGGCCCAGGCCGAGGGCGTGGGCGGCGGCCGCGAGGACCTCCGAGGAGGCCTCCTTGCGGCCGCGCTCCACCTCCGACAGATACGGCATGGAGATCCGGGCGGCGTCGGCCACGTCCTTGAGCGTCCGCTCCTGCGCGAGCCGCTCACGCCGCAGCACGTCGCCGATCAGGTCGCGCCAGAGAGGTTCCCTGGCTGCGGCAGGCGAGGTGGACCGGTCCGGCGCGGGCGGAGACACGGGCAGCCGATGCGTCCCGGACGACGCCCTCCGATCCGCCCCTCGACCCGTCGCGCGCGCCCCACTCCGGCCCGGCGCGGGTGCCGGGGTCCGGCCCGGCGCGGGTGCCGGGGTCCGGCCCGGCGCGGGTGCCGGGGTCCGGCCCGGCGCGG
>NZ_WJBG01000233.1:56982-132772 GCF_009709555.1 Streptomyces blattellae
TGCCGGGGTCCGGCCCGGCGCGGATGCCGGGGTCCGGCCCGGCGCGGATGCCGGGGTCCGGCCCGGCGCGGATGCGACGGGCGGGACAGGGCGGGCTGATGCTGGGCGGGCGGCGGTCTCCAGGCGCGTCTCCGACGGACGCTCGACCCGCGGGCGCTGGCCCGACGGGCGCTCAGCCTGGGGGCGTTCGACCGGCGGGCGCTGGCCCGCCGGGCGCTCAACCTGGGGGCGCTGGCCCGATAGGCGTTCGACCCGCGGGCGCTGAGCCTGCGGGTGATCGGCCGGTGGGCGCTCAGCCTGCGGGCGCTCAACCTGCGGGCGATCGGCCGGTGGGCGTAGAGGGAACACGCGGGCTTGGTTCGGCGCTTCGTTGCTCACCTACTCAGGCTAAATTCCCTCGACTCCACGGGAAGGGAGCAGCATTCTGCCCTGGGTGGAATCGCGGGGGCGGAAGGAACGGAAATGTTGCTGCGCGAGACATTCGACGAGGTGCCGGAGCTGTACGACCGGGCACGGCCCAGCTACCCCGACCGGCTGGTGTCCGAGCTGGCCCGCGCGACCGGCCTCGGCCCGGACAGCCGGGTCCTGGAGATCGGCCCCGGCACCGGCCAACTCACCCTCTCGATCGCCCAGTTCGGCTGCCGTATCACCGCCGTGGAACTGGGCCCCGCCCTGGCGGCCATGGCCCGGCGCAAACTGGCGGCGTTCCCGCTGGTCGACGTGGAGGTGGCGGACTTCGAGCGCTGGCAGCCGCCGCACGAGCCCTTCGACCTCGTGGTCTGTGCGACCGCGTTCCACTGGATCGACCCGGCCCTGGGGGTGCGGAAGGCCGCGGACTTGCTGCGCCCGGGCGGCCGTTTCGCGCTGATCACCACCGAGCACGTGGCGGGCGGCACCATCGACTTCTTCGCGCGCGCCCAACGCTGCTACGAACGCTGGGACCCGGCCACACCGCCCGGGGTGCGTCTGCGGGACGCGTCCCAGATCACCACCGACATCGGCGAGTTGCAGCGCTCGGCCCGCTTCGAGACGGTGGAGGAAACCCGGCATCTGCGGGACATCACATACTCCGCCGATCAGTACATCGACGTACTGCTGACCTATTCAGGCCACCGCGCACTCCACGACACCGCCCGGCAGGGGCTGTTGACCTGCATCCGGGAGCTGATCGAGAGCCAGTACGGAGGCAGCGTCACCAAGAGCTACCTGCACGAGCTGTTCATCGCGGCCCGTCGCTGAACTCATCTGCCCCTCACCCCTCAATTTCCGCCGCCCGGCGGCCCGATGGGCATGCGTCGCGCGGACCGGGGTACCCGCCTGTCGAGGACCGAGGCACATTCGCAGGTGACCTGGGTGGGGAGAGGACGACATGGACACCGCCGTGATGCGGTCGGAGGCAGAGGTCGAGCAGACCGCCGGGACCAGCACGGGGATCGGACCACTGCCGGACATCAAGAACCCGCGGACCATGGCTCCGCGGGACGCGCGGGAATTGTCCCGCCAGTTCTTCCAGCGCCTGTCGGAACTCGACGAGGGCACACACGCTCACCAGTACGCGCGCAACACGCTCATCGAGATGAACATGTCCCTCGTGCGGTTCGCGGCCGGCCGGTTCCGGGGCCGCGGGAACGACATGGAGGACATCGTCCAGACCGGGATGATCGGCCTGATCAAGGCCATCGACCGGTTCGAACTCAGCCGCGAGGTGGAGTTCACGTCGTTTGCCTTGCCGTACATCGTCGGTGAGATCAAGCGCTTCTTCCGGGACACCACGTGGGCGGTGCACGTGCCGCGCCGGCTTCAGGAACTGCGCGTCGACCTGGCCAAGGCGCGCGACGAACTCGCCGGCCGGCTCGACCGGGAGCCGACTGTCGCCGAACTCGCCACGCTCATGAACATCGACGAGGACGAGGTGATCGAGGCTCAGGTCGCCGCCAACGGCTACAACTCCGCGTCGCTGGACGCCGCGCTCACCGGCGACGGCCCGGAGGGCGGGGAGGCGGTGCTCGCCGACTTCATCGGCGTCGAGGAGGACGGGCTGCGGCTCGTCGAGGACTGCCAGTCGCTCGCCCCGCTCATGGCCGAACTCAGCGAGCGGGACCGGCAGATCATCCACATGCGGTTCGTGGAGGAGGCCACACAGGCGGAGATCGGCGCCCGGCTGGGCTGCTCCCAGATGCATGTGTCCCGGCTGATCAAGCGAATCATCACGCGGTTGCGCCAGGGCATGCTGGGCGAGTTGGGCTGCGCCTGACCTCACCGGCGGGTGCCGCCGGTCACCCGCCGCTCAGGCCCACCACGACGCGGACCCGCTTGCCGACCGGCACACGTTCGACGGCGACCTCCGTCGCCAGGGCGTGCACTATCTCCAGCCCGTGCCTGCCCACGCGCTCGGGATCCCGGGGGAAGCGCCGGGGCAGCGCGGCGCTGCTGTCGTAGACGCACACCGTCACCGCGGTGTCGGTGCCTTCCAGGTCCAGGATGTACGGCCCGCCGCTGTGCCGGTCCGCGTTGGTGACCAGTTCGCTCACCACCAGGAGCACGGCTCCCTCGGCCCGCTCGTCGATCTCGGCGCACCACTCGGTCCTGAGCTGGTCGAGGAAGAACGCGGCGAAGGACCGTGCCTCGGCGATGCATCCGGGATCGCCGGTGTAGTGTGCCGCCCGCCGTAGCGGCTCCACGGGCACGTCGAAACCAGTCGTTACCACTGCCCCGTCCAGGTTGTCGATCATGCGTTTCTCTCTCGGAAGCCGGGCCGGCCGGACGCTGCTGCATCAGTGCTCGTACCCCGAGTGGCGCGCGGCAGTCCCCGCAACCGCACAGCCGGTCAGCTGGTGGGCGCTTCCGGCGTGTTCCTCGGGTCCGACGCCAGTGACCTTCGCGTCGCAGGGCGACTGCGAGACCGGCGTCGACACGCTCACCCAGGGCGAGGGCCGGGCCTGCGGGGCGGTCTTCCGGTCCTTCTCGCCGGTGTCACCGCGGTGCCGGGCGAATCCGTCGCCGCGCTCGGGGTCGTACACGACGAAGATGGTGATGACCGTCGTCGGGGGAGAGACCATGACCACGTTCGAAGGCCGGTACGACGGCCAGGTGTCGCCCGTCTGCTGGGGCGTCGTCCGCAAGCCGACGCGGACGGGCCTCCCGGCGGGCGGTCCCACCGGCTCCTGCTTAGCGTGGCAGCGTGAGCGCTCGTACCCCCTGCGGCCAGGCGGTCGCCCGCCACGGCTGGGTCCAGGCCGCCGCCGTGGTGCTGGCCGGGCTGTTCGCGATGGGAGTGACGGCCACCCTCGGCCTGTGGGCGGCCGGCGCGACCGGCCTGCCGGACGGCGCGTTCCCGCGGGTCGTGGCGGCGACGGTCGTCACGGCCGTCGGCGGCACCGTCGAACTGTCGGGTGACGCCGGGGGCTTCGCCGACACCTCGGCAGACCTCACCGTGATCCCGCTGTCCGTCACGCTGGTCGGGGCCCTCACCCTCGCCGCCGGTTTCCTGCGGCCGCTGCGGCACCGGGCGGTGGCAGATGTCCGGGAGCCGACGGGCTGGGCCGGCCGGATCGCCGCGCTGTGGGTACTGGGTCTGCTCGGCCTCGCCCTCGCCGCGCGCCAGACCTTCACGATCACCTTCGGGGACGACACACTCGGAGAGCTCAGCGACCTCTTCGGCGTCTCGCCGCGGGTCGGCTTCGAGACGGATGTACCGCTGACGCTCGTGGTCGGCCTGCTGTGGCTGGCCGGTGTGCTGCTGCTGGCACAGCTCGCCGCACGCGGCGCACCGCTGCCGCCCCGGCTGCTGCGCTTGCGGGCGTCGGTACGCCCGGCCGCGTACGCCATGGTCGTCCTGCTTCTCTCCTGCGTCGCTCTCGGCCTCGTCATCGCCGTCGTCACCGCCGCGACACGCGGGCATGTCGCGGAGACCTTCGCCGTGATCCTGCTCGGTCTGCCGAACCTGGTCTGGCTCACCTTCACCATCGGCCTCGGCGCGACCTGGAAGGGGCAGGTGGAGGGGCCGTTCGGGCTGCCGATGCCCCATCTGCTCGACGAGGTGCTGCGCGGTCCGGACGTCTCCACCCTCAACCTGCGCACGCTTGCCGAGCAGGACGGCCGGGTGTGGTGGCTCGTGGTCGTCGACGCCGTACTGCTGCTGGCCGTCGCGTTCCTGATGGCGGCCCGCTCGCCGCGCCGGGTGCGGGCCTGGCAGCACGCGGTGCACCTGGCGGTCGCACTCGGCCTCACCGTCCTCATGATCTGCCTCGTCGCCCGGATCTCCGCGCACTTCGGCCTGTCCGTACTCGGCATCGGCGACCTGGGCGGCGACCTCGGCGGGGAGCTGCTGCTGCGGCCGGAGTTGTGGTCGGCGCTGGGGCCGGCGCTGCTGTGGGGGCTGGTGGCGGGTTTCCTCGGCGCGTTGCCGGCACGGCGGGTGCGGCAGCGCGGACAGGCGTGACGCCGTCCTTCGTCTGCGGCGGCGTCGTGGCTGGTCGCGCCGCGGTACCGCGCGAGGGGCCGTTCAGGAGAAGCGGGCATCGTCGATGACGATGTCGCTCAATGGATCGCGCCCGACGTGGTACTCGCGGTCCGGACTCCTCGCCGGGGAGCGGGTGTCGGTCTCCAGGACGAGTTCAGACGCCGTCAGCGCGACCGGCCACTCCGCCATGCCGGAATTCTTGCGATTCGTTCATCATGCGCTCGACGCGGAGGCTTCAGGCGACCGGCGCGAACAGGGCCGCGGCGGTCCGCTGCATACGCAGGGCGTCCACGGACTCCGCCAGCAGCTCGTACTCGGTGGTGTCGTCACTGACCGCCACCCGGATTAATCGCCCCTCGGCCAACGCCTCGGCGATGAGCTGCTGTTGGACCACGTCACGGCACCAGCCGCGGAGTACGGCGGGCACGTCTGCCACCGTGTCGGCCACCGGCACGAGCGCGCCGGGCGGCAGGTGCTCGGCCTCGGGCTGCGGATCCAGCCGGTCGGCGATCCAGGAGGCACGGTCACGCAGCCACCACAGGGCGAGGGCGAGCGTGGGGGCCCGATAGGTGCCCAGGGGTACTCCGATACGCCGGCCGCCGCAGGTGCCGTACGCCGTGACATGGCACAGGAATTCGTCGTGCACGATCCACTCCCCGTTTGTTCCGCTCGCCTGCCGGCCTTTCCTCGCTTTCCTGCGGCTCTGGTGCTGTGCGCGGCTCATGCGCTGTGCGTGACGGATGCTTCGCCGACTGTGAAGGTCCTGAAGTTGAGTATGTTCACTACTGAATCACTGTCACCATGAATTTCCGGCCAGTCTCCTGGCATATTCACCCCGGCTCTTGGCCGAAAGATGACGGCGCGGCCTTTACCCGAGGGGTAATCGACGGTTCCCTCCGAGCCGGGCATCGTTGCGGTACCGGGTCACCGCGACCGCGATCCGGGTTCTGACCAGCAAGTACGACCTCGATGGAGGATGATCCCGCATGCCCGCGAACACCGACCGTCACGAAAGCGCCGTCGCCCGCTACTTCGAGGCCTGGAACGCCGCCGAGCCGGAGGAGCTGGCCAAAGCGGTCGCCGCCGCCTGGGCCGCGGACGGCGGCTACACCGACCCGCTCGCCGACGTCAGCGGGCACGAGCAGATCACGGCCGTGATCGCGGCGGCCCATGAGCAGTTCCCCGGTTTCGCCTTCCGGCTGCTGGGCGCCGTCGACGGGCACCACGACACGGCGCGCTTCTCCTGGGAGCTGGTGAGCCAGGCCGACGGATCGGCGCCGGTCGCCGGCTTCGATGTGATCACGCTGGACGCGGACGGCCGCATCCGGTCCGTGCTGGGCTTTCTGGACCGGGTGCCCGCCGGGGCATGAGGCCCGCGATGAGTTCCTCCGCTCGCGGTGGTCTTCTCGGTACGGGGACCACCGCGAGCGGAGGCGGCACCATGACCACGGCCACCCCGCTGGACGAGGAATTCACCGCCGTCCTGCGCAAGAGCCCGAAGGACAGCGGCTGGACCTGTCTCGTCTGGCCGCGGAGCGTCGAGTTCTTCGGCACCCGGGGACTCGTCAAGGTCCGCGGCACGATCGGCGGACACCCTTCCCGCAGCTCGTTCATGGCCCTGGGCACGCACAAGCTGCCCGTCAAGGCCGACCCTGCGCAAGGCCCTCGGGAAAGCCGAGGGCGACACGGTGACCAGGCTTGTTCGGCTGCCCTTCCGTGCAACCCTCAACCGGACGGGCCCCGGTGGGATCCGACGTCAGCCCTCCGGGGACCGGGCCGTCCGGGACGATGCGCAGGAGGACCGGGCACGCTCCACGCCTGCGCCCCGGAGGTGGCGGCCCGCCTCCGGGAGGCCGTCCGGCAAGCGGCTCACGGCTTGACGACCGCGTCGATCCTGGCCAGCTCGTCCGCCTCGAAGTCGAGGTTACGGATGGCTCCGACGCTGTCCTCGATCTGCTGCGGACTGCTCGCACCGACGAGGGCGGACGTCACCCGGCCGCCGCGCAGCACCCAGGCCAGCGCCATCTGGGCCAGCGTCTGGCCGCGTGACTTCGCGATCTCGTCGAGGGCGCGCAGCTTGACCACGAGGTCCTCGGTGACCGCGTCGGAGTGCAGGAAGGGGCTGTCGCTCGCGGCCCGCGAGTCCTCCGGGATGCCGTCGAGGTAGCGGGCGCTCAGCACGCCCTGCTCCAGCGGCGAGAAGACGATGGAGCCGACCTGCAGCTCGTCGAGGGCGTCCAGCAGGCCCTCGTCCTCGGGGCGGCGGTCGAGCATCGAGTAGCGCGGCTGGTGGATCAGCAGCGGGGTGCCCAGCTCACCGAGGATGCGGGCGGCCTCCCGGGTCTGCTCCGCCGAGTAGTTGGAGACGCCCACATACAGCGCCTTGCCCTGCTGCACCGCCGAGTGCAGGGCACCCATCGTCTCCTCCAGGGGAGTCTCCGGGTCGGGGCGGTGCGAGTAGAAGACGTCGACGTAGTCCAGGCCCATACGGGCGAGGGACTGGTCGAGCGAGGACAGCAGGTACTTGCGGGAGCCCCACTCGCCGTACGGGCCGGGCCACATCAGGTATCCGGCCTTGGTGGAGATGACCAGCTCGTCGCGGTAGGCCGCGAAGTCCGCCTTCAGGGCCTCGCCGAGGGCAAGCTCGGCGGCGCCGGGCGGCGGGCCGTAGTTGTTCGCCAGGTCGAAGTGGGTGACGCCGAGGTCGAAGGCGCGGCGCAGGATGGCGCGCTGCGTCTCGACCGGCCGGTCCGGACCGAAGTTGTGCCACAGGCCGAGCGACAGAACGGGCAGCCGCAGGCCGCTGCGTCCGGTGCGCCGGTAGGGCATGTCCGCGTAGCGGTCGGGGTGTGCGGTGTACAACGCGACTCCAGAGGGGTTGGCGCGGTTTCCTGACTACCTTTGTCCACTCTTTCGCGACCTGGGGGCATTGGTCCAACAGAAGAATCCGATGGAATTGAGCGGATAGGCTTCTCAGTCATGGAACTGCGCCACCTTCAGCACTTTGTCGCGGTCGCCGAGGACCGGCACTTCACCCGTGCCGCCGAGCGTCTGCTGGTGTCCCAGTCCGGTCTGTCCGCCTCCATCCGGGCCCTGGAGCGGGAGTTGCAGACCCCGCTGTTCGTGCGGACGACGCGCCGGGTGACGCTCACGCCCGCCGGACGGGCGCTGCTGGGCGAGGCGGAGCGGATCCTCGCCCAGGTACGGGCGGCCCATGAGGCGGTGGCCGCGGTGCAGGGCGTACTGCGCGGCATGCTGGCGCTCGGGTCGGAGCAGTGCATCGCCGGGGTGCATGTGGCCGGGCTGCTCGCCGCCTTCCGGGGCCGCCACCCGGACGTGGAGATCTGTCTGCGGCAGGCGGGGTCGGGCGCGCTGGCGGAGGAGGTCGCGGCGGGGCGCCTGGATCTGGCGTTCGCCGTCCGCACGGCGGGCGAGGACACCGAGCAACTGCGTGCCGTCCCGCTGACCAGCGAGCCGATGACGGTGCTGTGCCATCCCAGCCACCGGCTGGCGGCGTCCGGGATGGCCGTGACCCTGGAGGAGCTCGGCGGCGAGGTCTTCGTCGACTTCCACCCGGACTGGGGTCCGCGTCGCACCACCGACGCCGCGTTCGCCGACGCGGGCGTGCGGCGGACGGTCGCCCTGGAGGTGAACGACGTGCACAGCCTGCTGGACCTGGTGGACGAGAACCTCGGCATCGCCGTCGTACCGCGGCATTTCCGGTGCAAGCGCGAGTCGCTGACGGCCCTGTCGGTGAAGGACACCGACGAGATCGTGTACGAGACGGTCACCCTGCTGCCCCCTGCTCAGGCCACCAGCCCGGCGGCCCGCGCGCTGATGGCTCTGCTGGAAACAGAGGGCGCGTGACGGACGGCGATGCGCGATGGTGGAGACATGCATGCCAAGGACATCCTCATCGACGCGTACGGCCGCATCCAGGAAGAAGTCCACGCCGCCGTCGAGGGCCTCGGCCCCGACGACCTCAACGCCCGGCCCTCCGCCGACGCCAACTCCATCACCTGGCTCGTCTGGCATCTGACCCGCATCCAGGACGACCACATCTCCGACGCCTTCGGGCTCGACCAGGTGTGGCTCACCCAGGACTGGCAGAAGACCTTCGGTCTCGACCTGCCGCGCCACGACACCGGGTACGGCCACACCTCCCCGAAGGTCGCGAAGGTGCGGGTCGACTCCGGTGACCTGCTGACCGGCTACTACGACGCCGTGCATGAGCAGACGCTCGGGGCGCTGCGCGAGCTGGCCGCCAAGGATCTGGAGCGCATCGTGGACGAGCGCTGGGATCCGCCGGTCAGCCTGGGCGTCCGGCTGGTCAGCGTCCTGTCCGACGATCTTGAGCATGTCGGACAGGCCGCCTACATCCGCGGGCTGCTTCAGAGCGGGTAGCCCGGCAGGACGACGTCCTCGATGAGGGCCTCGCGCTCGTCACCCGGCTGCCGGAACGAACGGAACGGCGGGTGCGGCCGGCCTCGTGACGAATCTCGCGCTACGAGGGGACGCTCAACACCACGGCGGCGATCTGCCGCGGCTCCCCTTTCTCGTGCGGCGGTGAGCGGTGGCGGCGACCGCCGCTGCGAGCCGAGGGTGTCACCGAAGCTTGCGCCGGTCAGCTGGGCGCTGTGAAGGGCCGTCGAAGGACCGCTGTCCGGTGCTCGATTCGACGAGCTGATGCTCAAGTCGCCTTGGCCCGGAAGGCGTTGAGGCAGGCCAGCTCCTCCTCTGTGAGCCGGAGCGCGCCCGCCGACACGTTCTGGACGAGGTGGTCCGGGTTGCCGGTGCCGGGGATGGCGAGCACATGCGGGCCCTGTTGCAGCGTCCAGGCGATCCGGACCTGCGCGGGGCTCACGCCGTGCGCCCGGGCGACGGCGAGCACCTCATCCTCGTGACTGTCGCCGGCACCCTGCTCCCGGCCGTCTCCGGCCACGGCGTAGAACGGCACGAACGCGATGCCCTGTTCACCGCAGAGCCGCAGGAGTTCGTCGGTCGCGGAGTCGGCGAAGGCGATGCCGTAGGGGTTCTGCACGCACACCACCGGCGCGATGGCCTGCGCCTCGGCGAGGTGGCGGGGTTCGACGGCGGAGATGCCGAGATGCCGGATCAGGCCCGCCGTACGGAGTTCGGCGAGCGCGCCGAAGTGTTCGGCGATCGAGTCCTGCCGCATACGGCGCAGGTATACGACGTCGAGGTGGTCGCGGCCCAGCTGGCGCAGGTTCTCCTCGACATGGCCGCGCAGCTGGTCGGGCCTGGCCGAGGTGGCCCACCCGCCGCCGTACTCGCGATGGGGGCCGACCTTCGTGGCGATCACCAGGTCGTCCGGGTACGGCGACAGCGCGCTGTTGATCAGCTCGTTGGCGGAGCGCAGCGAGGAGAAGTAGAAGGCGGCCGTGTCGATGTGGTTGACGCCGATATCAACTGCCTTGTGCAGCACGGCGATCGACCGCTTGCGATCGCTCGGTGTACCGAGGTGGAAGGCGGCACTGCCCGTCAGCCGCATGGCACCAAGGCCGATGCGGCTGACGGGCAGGTCACCGAGGGTCCAGGTGCCCGCAGCCTGCGCGGTGATCGTGTCCGAGGTCATCGGCGGAGTCTCGCACAAGCCTCCGGGCCTTCGGCGTCAGCAGTAGAGGTTGCCGCCGGGCGGGACGCCGAGGATCGAGGTGAAGCGGTTGTAGTTGTCGACACGGCTCTGCACCTGGGCCGGGTTCTTGCCGTCGCACTCCAGGGAGCCGTTGATGGACCGGATCGTCTGGCCGAAGCCGGCCTGGTTGACCATGGCGTTGTGCGGGGTCATGGTGCCGGGGCCGGTCTGGGTGTTCCAGTACCACAGGCCCGTCTTCCAGGCCACGGACGCGTCGTTCTGCACCAGCCAGGGGTTGCCCAGCAGATCGAGGCCGAGCGCGTCGCCCGCCGCCTTGTAGTTGAAGTTCCAGGACAGCTGGATCGGGCCGCGCCCGTAGTAGGCGGCCTGGCCGGCCGGGCAGCCGTAGGGCTGGTTCCAGTCGCAGTAGTGCGGATAGTTGGCCTGGTTCTGCTCGACGATGTGGACCAGACCGCCGGTCTCGTGGCTGACGTTGGCGAGGAAGGCGGCGGCCTCCTGCTTCTTCACCGTGTCGCTGCCGGTGTCGGCAAAGCCGGGGTAGGCGCTCAGCGCGGCGGTCAAACCGCTGTACGTGTAGAACGAATTCCGGTTCGGGAACATCTGGTTGAACTGGGCCTCGCTCACCACGAAGGCGGCGGCGGGCGTGTCGGAGCCGCTGCAGGCGTACGGCTCCCAGTACCAGGTGCTGATGGTGGGGTCGTAGCCCGGGTTGGCGTGCTCGGCGATGTACGCCTTGCCGTCGGTGTAGCGGACGATGTCCCCGGCGTTGTAGGACCGTCCGGCCGTCCAACTCGGGTAGCTGGAGCAGGCGGCGGCGGACGCTTCGGCGGCCGGGAGGAGCACCGGCACGCTGACGGCGAGGGCGAGAGCAGTCAGTACGGCGGAGATACGGCGCCTCGACACAGGATCAACTCCTTTGCGAAGCACGGCCGACCCCGGCAAGGCAGGGCGAAGCAGAGCCTCGTGCGCACGCGCCGGCGGGGCCGGCCACGGCGTGGGGGCGGCCGTGGTGGGGGGTGTGGAGGCACACTCAACCGCTTTGGTATGTACCAGTCAAGGGTGTAGACCAGTCGACGATTCCTCACCGCCCTCACCGCCCTCACCGCCCTCACCGCCCTCACCGCCCCCGCAAGGTGTCGCCGCGGGCCGGGCGGGGTGTGGCCGCCAGGGCGAACCGGCACCACTACACATAAGGAAGAAATAAGCGCAGAATGTATGTACGCGGCGCTTACCGCATACCGCACCAGACGCGGTCAGGCCTGTGAAGTCAAAGGAGACGAGTCATGGCCAACGTCTCGCCCACCAGAGGTGACATAACGAGTCACCCTGATGTAACCGAAATGCGGGACCGCTACGCCCGCATGCTCGGCGGTCGTGATGTGGCGCTCGTGGACGGACCGGTGTTCCTGCTCGGTCTGTACTGCGCTGTATCCCCCTGGATAGTCCACTACACGAACAGCCAGCCCGATCTCGTGCCCCACAACCTCGTGATCGGCATCGCGATCGGCCTGCTGGCCCTCGGATTCACCCGCGCTCCGGAACGCATGTACGGCCTGAGCTGGGCCTTCAGCGCGCTCGGCGTGTGGATGATCATCTCGCCGTGGATCGTTGGCGACAGCCCCGATGCCGGCGTCGTGTGGAACAACATCGTCATCGGCGCCCTGGCCGTGCTCCTGGGGCTGATGTGCGCCGGTACGGCGGCGAGGAGCGCCCCGAAGCCGTAGACACCGCATGGAAGGAACGAGTACCCGGCCGGTCCGCGTCGCGCGGACCGGCCTTTACGCCGCCCTGCCGGTCTCCAGGAGCGACGAACCGGACCTCCGGCCCCGGACCCGACGCCGATGCCGGACGGGACGGACCCGGCGGACTCCAGGGACCCCGTCACCCCGGTCACTCCCGACCCCCCGGACACTGCCGGCACGCCGGCTCCGGACGCCATGCCCCAGGCTGCGTAACGCCGGCGCCGGAGTGGACTGTCTCCGCCCGCAGCGGGAACTTGCTCAGCAACGGGGTCCTGACAAAGAGGGGCGGAAATGGAGATCTCGGGCATCATCAGTGCCATCGTCATCGGCATCATCATCGGCGTCCTGGGGCGACTCGTCGTCCCGGGTCGCCAGCGCATTGGAATCCTGTGGACGATCCTCGTCGGCATCGTGGCCGCGCTGATCGGTTCGGCGATCGCAGCCGCGTTCGACGTGGCCGACACGGACGGCGTCGACTGGGTCGAGTGGCTCATCCAGACCGGCCTGGCCGCGGTAGGCGTGGCCGCGCTGGACCGGACGAAGGTGCGCCGCTGAGAGGCGGCTCCCGGAAGGGACAACGCTGTCGGGACGCGGCTGCTTCTTGAGGCTGCCAGGCTGCCGCAGCCGCGTCCCGCGCAATGACGCGCGCTGGTCCATGCACGGCGGAGGGCGGACACGGCCGCCGGCGACTCGCACCTCACAGGCTCGCGAGCCACTCCCGGTACCAGGTCACCGTCGCCTCCACCGTCTCCTCCAGCGGCGCCGGAGCCACGCCGAAGGCCCGCTCGAAGGCCGAGGAGTCCATGATCTGGGGCTCGGTGTGCTGGTAGAACATCTCCGCGTACTCGGCCATGAACTGCTCGTCGAAAGGGCCGAAGGGGCGGGGCTCGCCGACCGTCACGAGGTTCAGCGGGCGGCCCACCCGCCGCTCGATCATGGTGAGGATCTCGCGGGTGCTGACCGCGGGCGCCGTGGGCAGATGCCAGACACGGCCGTCGCCCTCGGGGTGCTCGCCGAGGGTCGCGAGGCCCGCGGCCACGTCGGCGATGCTCGTGTAGCTGTGCGGCAGGTCGATGTCGCCGATCCCGGGGACCTCACCGCCGGTGAGCGCCGCGGGGAACACCGCCCCGCCGAGGGTGGAGCCGACCACGCCGGGGCCCACGAAGTCGGCGGATCGCGCCAGGACGACCCTGGCGCGGCCCTCGCGGTACGCGGCGAGGTACTTCTCGTCGAGTTCGGCACGCATCCGGCCCTTACGGGTCGTCGCCTTCCACGGGGTGTCCTCGGTCATCACCGCTCCCCCGGTCTCGCCGTACGGATACAGCGTGTCGAGTACGACCAGCCGCGCGCCGGAGGCCTCGACGGCACCGAGGACGGCGTCCTGGATGCGGGGCATCACCTCGACCTGGAGGTGATAGCCGACGTTGACGCAGTGGTACACGACAGCGGCACCGGCTATGGCCTCGCGTGCTCCGTCGGCCGTGCCGACGTCGACGGCGTACCGCTCGACTCCCTCGATCACGGGTCCGTCGCCCTTGCGGTCGACGAGACGCACGGAGTGGCCGCGGCGTACCAGTTCGCGGGCGAGCGCCGTTCCCGCGGGGCCTGAGCCAAGGACGGTGTGCAGGACGCGGGGCTCCTGAGTGCCGGTCATGATGAATCCCTTCTCGTGATGCTCTATTGCTGTTGTTAGAGACTGTAACTCTTACGATAGAGCATCACAAGAGTGGGGTACGCGGACCTTCGTTAGGGTGTGTCGCGACGTCGGGAAGGGAGTCGACCGTGGCCGGGAGCACACAGAGCCCGAGGGCGCGTTATCGCGAGCAGACGCGCGCGGAGATCAAGGAGATCGCGCTCCGGCAGCTGGCCGAGGGCGGTACGGGGGCCGTGGCGCTGACGCGGATCGCCAAGGAGGTGGGCCTGTCGGGCCCGGCCCTCTACCGCTACTTCGACAGCCGGGACGCCCTGCTCACCGACCTGATCCGGGACGCGTACGCCGATCTGGCCTCCGCGGCCGCCAAGGCCGCGGACACGCTGCCCGCGACCACCTCACCGCGGGCCCGGCTGCACGCCCTGGCGACGGCGTGCCGGGGCTGGGCGGTCGCGCAGCCGCACCGCTATCTGCTGATCCAGGGCACGCCCGTGCCCGGGTACACCGCGCCCCCGGAGACGGTCGACAGCGCGCGGGCGGTACTCGCGCCGTTCCTGCCCGCCTTCGAGGGGGCGGAGCCGTCGCCGGCCGTGCGGCCCGTAGTGGCGCAGATGCACGTCTGGGCCGACGCGGACACGCCGGTATCGGCATGGGTACGCCTCAATGCGCCCACCGTCGACCAAGGCACCGCGCTGGCGGGTGCCGTACTCGCCTGGTCGCACATGCACGGGGTGGTCGGCCTGGAGGTGTCCGGCCAGTTCGACGGCATGGGGCACGACGGAGCCACCCTGCTCACGGCCCAAATGGACGCGCTGGCGGACACGTTCGGCCTGAGCTGAGGGCCTGACCTGACCGACGAGGCGCGCTCTTACGGCACGTACGCGTACGGCGTCGTGGTGCTCAGCGGCTGGAAGCCCAGCCGTTCGAGGATCGGGCGGCTCCGGCTCATGGCGTCGACCTGGAGATACCGGTAGCCACGATCCACCGCGGCCCGCGCCCGGTGGGCGACCAGCGCACGGTAGATGCCGCGCCCACGCCACTCCTCGACGGTGCCGCCGCCCCACAGCCCGGCGAACCGGGTGCCCGGCACCATCTCCATCCGGGCCGCGCTCACCGGCGTGTCACCGGCAAGGGCGACCACGGCGACGACCGACTCGGGGTCGTCCGTGAGCCGGGCGAGCAACTGGTGCCGCATCCGGGACCCGTCCGTGCCGAACGCCTTCTCGTGCACGTCCGCGACGAGGTCGACGCCGGCCCGGTCGGTCACGGGAAGGACGCGGATGCCCTCGGGCGGCTCGGCGTCGAGGGTCAGATCGGCGACCTCGCCGATCATCAGCGTCTCCTCCGGCTGGGCCGTGAACCCGGCGTCCCGGAGCCGCTGCCCCAGGTCGACGGGCAGGTCGTGACCGTAGAGCTTCCACTCGAACTCGCGGCCGAGGCCGGAGAAGTACGCGATCTGCCCGGCTATCGCCTCATCCGCGCTCGCCTCGTCCAGGTCGGACCACACGACGCCGTTCCAGCCCTGCGGCGAGGACACTTGGCGCACCACACGCCCGGCCCGCTCGACCCGGGCGTCGGGAGCGTCCGGTTGAGCGCCTTCGCGCATGTCCCGGTCGAACAGGGCGAGTACACCGGCATGATCCATGTGCTCACTCCAGCACCAGGATGCCCGAGTGGCAACCGCTTTGCCGCTCCAGTGCAACCGCTTTACCGCTCCGCTACGGCCCGACGCGCCGCTCACCGCGCCCCAACACGCGCTCAGCCAGTGGCGGTTGCAAGCCAAGCCTTCGCTCCGGGCCTGGATGCCGTCGACGTGGCCACGCAGGATGCGGCGGTCCCCGGGAGGGGAGAGGCAGTCGGAGGGCTGCAGGACCTCGTCGGATCCGGAGACGAACGGCAGGATCGCGCGGATCGTCTCCGTGACCGGGCCCGAGTCCGTCGACCCGCGTATCTGCCGCCCGTCCGGGGTGCGTGCGGTCGCGCGGATGCGCGGCTTCCCGGGTGAGGCGCCGGGCACCCGGCTGTGCTGCTGGTGTTCGGAGCGGCCACGGTCGCCGGGATCCGGGTCATCGGGCCGCCCGTCGCACGCTCGCGCCCCGCTGGAGCACCGCGTTGCGGCGGCGTTGGGCGCCGCCGCGGCTCGCCGAGGCACCGACCGCCGCTGCCGCGGCCAGTCGCTGTGCCCGCCGGTCGTGGCGGTGCTGCCGGCGCGGGTGAGCCTGGTGGCGGTGCCGTGGCCGCACCCGCGGCCGGCGCTGCGGGGCGCCTCGTTCGGCTGGGCGCCCACGCTGGTCCAGACCGCCCCCTCGCGGCTGGGTGCGGCCCGGGCGGGCGTGGCCACCACACCACAGACGACGGCCACCACGCGGGCATCGCGGCCGGTTCGCTCACCGGCGGTGTCCTCCTGGAGAACGCGCGAGCCCGGTCCCTGTCCTGGACCGCGCTGCCGCAGATGCCGGCCGCGCTCGCCGCGGTGGCGCTCGGCCGACGGCACCGGCGTGCGCACCTCGCCCGCGACGGCACGCCTTCCCGGCCGCGCGGCGCCGGACATAGGCTGCGGCGTGAAGATCACGTCGCGGGAGAGGTCGTACACCATGGTCGTGAAGGAGACCGAGCTGCCGTATCTGCGCCGCTGTGTGGAGCTGGCGGCCGAGGCGCTGCGGGCCGGTGACGAGCCGTTCGGGTCGGTCCTGGTGGACGCGGGCGGCGCGGTGCTCGCCGAGGACCACAACCGGGTGGCCTCCGGCGACCGCACGCGACACCCCGAGTTGGAGCTGGCGCGCTGGTCCGCGGCGCATATGACCGCGCAGGAGCGGGCCGCCGCCACCGTGTACACCTCCGGCGAGCACTGCCCGATGTGCGCGGCCGCGCACGCGTGGGTGGGCCTCGGCCGCATCGTGTACGTCGCCTCGTCCGACCAACTCGCCTCGTGGCTGGCCGAGTTCAACGTGCCCGCGCCTCCGGTGCGGACGCTGCCCGTCAACGAGGTCGCGCCCGGCGTGGCGGTGGCCGGCCCGGTGCCCGAACTGACCGCGGAAGTACGGGAGTTGCACCGGAGTTTCCACCGAGGGCGCGGCTGACACGCGGCCCCACCGGGCACGGGTCCGGTGGGGCCGTCCGTCACCGGGACGTCCCGGTCAGTGAGCGGCCTCGGCGCGGAAACGCCGGTACAGGACGGCTCCGCCCAGCATCAGAGCCGCGCTGCCCGCGACCGCGGGGAGCATCCCGCCGGATCCCGTGTCGGCGAGGGCCGCCGCGGGGGCCCGCGAAGCGGGCGGGATGACCTCGGGAGGTGTGTCCGGCGCCGCCGGCCTGGGGGCCGGGTGCGTCGACGGGCGGTCGGGCCGGTCGGGCCGGTCGCCGGAGGTGTTCACGGACTCGTTGCCGGTGGCGGCGTTGCCGGCGCCGACCACGTTCACGGTGTTGCCGCTGACGTTCACCGGGAGGTGGACCGGGACCTGCACAGCGTTGCCGGACAACAGACCCGGCGAATCCTTTCCGCGGCTCTCCGCGGCGGCCCCGCCGGGCTTCCCGCCCCGTGTCCCGCCCCCGCTCTCGTTGGCGCACTCGTTGCCCGCCGCCGGATTGAGGAGCCCCACCACGTTCACGGTGTTCCCGCACACGTTCACCGGCACGTGCACCGGGAACTGGATGGTGTTGCCGGAGATCAGCCCGGGCGAGCCGATTGCGGCACCCTCGGCCGCGGAGTCGGCGTACGCAGGCACTGTCACTGCCATCGCGCCGGACGCGGCGACGACGGCGATCACACCGTTTCGGGTAACCCGTCTCATAGGTTCCCTGCCTTCCAGACATGGTCGCGGGCAGTCGCCCGCACCGGATAAAACGCAGGTGAACCATCCGAGTTATGGCTTATCGGCCTTTCACCCCATCGAGCGGCACAGTTATCGAACTGTCGGCAAAGCCGACCTATGCGTCGAGGGCGCACAGGGTAGGGCGCCGCACGCGATCCCGCTCGCCCGGAGGCGTGGGTTCCGACGGCCGCCTATCGTGATCGGAGGCGCTGATTCCGGTCCCCGGCGGGCGCCTCTGGAGGCATGGATGCTGGCCAAGCTGACGACGCGCCTCACGGTCCGGCGCTCCACGCTCACCGGCGCGGTCGGGCTGGCCGTGCTGGCGGCGGGGCTGCCGGCGGTGGCCGTACGCGACACCGAGTCCGACCTGACGCGGTTCTACCGGCAGAAGGTCGTGTGGACGAAGTGCGAGAGCAAGTCGATGCCGAAGGATCTCCAGTGCGGCAAGGTCACCGTCCCCCTCGACTACGCGAAGCCGAAGTCCGGCACGCTCGACCTGGCCCTCGCCCGCTACCGGGCCACCGGCGAGTCGCGTGGCTCGGTGGTGCTGAACTTCGGCGGCCCCGGCGGCCCCGGCGTCCCCGAACTCGCTTTCGGCGGCGACGAATTCATGGAACTGACGGACGGCTACGACGTGGTCTCCTTCGACCCGCGCGGCGTCGGCAGATCCTCCCCGGTCAGCTGCGGCGACGCCGCCGACGCGGCCTCGGAGGCGATGGACACGGACACGGACCTCACCGACGACCCGCAATCGGTCCTCAGGCAGTTGAAGCAGGCCGCCACCCAGTGCGCGAAGCACTCCGGCCCCGTGCTCCCCCACATCGGCACCGTGGACGCCTCCCGCGACCTGGACGTCATACGCCAGGCCCTCGGCGACAAGAAGCTCAACTACCTCGGTTTCTCCTACGGCACCCGGCTCGGCGCCGTGTACGCGGCGCAGTTCCCGGACAAGGTCGGCCGACTGGCCCTCGACGGCGTGGACACGCTCACGGAGCCGCTGACCGAGCAGGCCCTCGTGGGCGCGCAAGGGCAGCAGACCGCGCTGGACGCCTTCGTCGCGTGGTGCGCCGAGGGCGATGTCGCCTGTCCGCTCGGGACCGACTCCCGCACGGCCCGGGAAAACGTCGTGACGCTCGTCGAGTCGCTCGACGAGGATCCGGTGCCGACCGACTTCGGCGACTCCTTCACGGGGCAGGACCTCGTCGCCGCCCTCAGCCAGGCCCTCTACAGCAAGGACATGTGGCCCACGCTGGAACGTGCCATCGCCTCGCTCGTCGAGGACGGCGACGCCCGGGGCCTGCTCGCCCTCACCGGCGGCGGCTTGGCCCGGGGCGACGACGGCGATCTCACGGACGAGGAGGACGTCCCCTTCGACAACCTGCCGGCCGCCTTGATGGCGATCAACTGCGCGGACGACCCCGACCGCCCGACCGCCGACTGGATCACGAGGAACCTCGGCCGGCTGCGCACCGAGTACGAGAAGGCCTCACCGGTCTTCGGCGAGTACCGCCTCACCGAGGTGCTGATGTGCTACGGCCGCCCCAAGGGCACCGACTTCATCCGCAAGCAGGTCCGGGACGTCGACACCCCGAGGATGCTCCTCGTGGGCACCCGCGGCGACCCGGCGACGCCGTACCGCTGGACCACGGAGACGGCGAGGCGGCTGGGCTCCTCGGCCGTGGTGCTCGACAACAGGGGCGAGGGACACACCGGGTACGCCTCCTCCGAGTGCGTGCACGAGAAGGTCGACGACTTCCTGCTGTACGGCTCCCTGCCCGCCAGCGGCAGTTCCTGCGGCTCCGATGACGACGACGGCTGACGGCCGGGTCAGAACCCGACCGGGTCCGACGCGCTCGGGCACGTCATGCAATGCCCACCGCCCACGCCCGCGAGCCAACAGCGGATCACCCCTCATGCCTGGCCGAGTTACCCCGAGTGCCCGATTGGTGAATCGGGCCTATCGTGCTGATATGGAGCACGCACTCAGCCCCGCGACCCTCACCGAGCTGCGCCGTCCGCGCCCCTATCCGGCGGTGTCCGTGCTGACGCCGACGCACCGCCGTGAACCGGAGAAGGCCCAGGACCCGGTGCGGCTGCGCAATGTCGTGGCCGCGGCCAAGAAGCAGCTGGAGTCCGATCCCGCGGTCAGCCGGGACCGGCGTGCCGACGTCGAACGACAGCTCGACCAGGCCCTCGCCGAAGTCGACCTCACGCATACCGAGGACGGCCTGGTGATCTTCGCCGCACCGGGTGAGCACCAGGTGTGGTCGCTCGCCCGTCCGGTGCCCGAGCGGGTGGTGCTGGCCGACACCTTCCTGACCCGCAACCTCGTCTCGGCGCAGGCGGCCGAGCGCCCGTTCTGGGTGCTGTCGGTCTCCGCCGACCGAGTCTCGCTGTGGAACGGCGGTACGGACCGGGTCGCCGAGGTCCGCGCCGGCGGCTTCCCGCTGAACCGGTCCTTCGACAACTTCGACGCCGAGCGGCAGGAGCGGATCGGCGATCTGCCGAGCACCTTCCGCGACGAGGGCATCCGCCACTTCCTGCGCGACGCCGACACCGCGATGAGCGCGGTCCTCAAGGACGACGCGCGCCCGCTGTACATCACCGGCGAGCAGGCAGCCCTGTCCGCGCTGGACGAGATCGGAACGGTGACCAAAGAGGCGGTGCACATCGCGCACGGCGGCCTCGCACACGGCACGCACGAAGCCGTCTGGCAGGCGGTCCGGCCGATCGTCGCCGCCCAGGACCGCAAGAGCAGCGACGAGGTCGCGCGGGAACTCGAATCGGCGCGCGGGCGGCGGGCGTTCGCGGCGGGCCTGGACGAGGTCTGGCAGAACGCCCGCGAGGCCCGGGTGCGACTGCTCGCCGTAGAGGAGAACTACCGGGCGACGGTCCGCGACGACGGCGAGCACCTCGTCCCGGCCGAGAGCGGCGACCTCGACGCCCGCGAGGACATCGTGGACGAGATCGTCGAGCAGTGCCTGGAGACCGGCGCCGAGGTCCGCTTCGTACCGGACGGCACTCTGCGGGACGCCGCCGGGATCGCGGGAGTGCTGCGCTACTGACGCTCCGGTGCCTGGCGCGTCTACGCTGCGCCGAGGACGGTCGGCGACAAAGGGAGCGCGTACGTGGGTGACCTGTTGGGCGTGGCGGTACTGGGTGCCGGGCACATGGGGGCGGACCACATACGTCGGCTCGCGTGCATGGTGAGCGGGGCGCGTGTCGCCGCCGTGGCCGACCCCGACACCGCGCGGGCGAAGGAGGCGGCGGCCGGGATCGACGGGGTGGCGGTGCACGCGGAGACGGCGGCCGCGCTCGACGCGCCGGGCGTCGACGCCGTACTGATCGCCTCGCCCGGACCGGCACACGAGGAGGCCCTGCTCGCGGCGTTCTCGCGGCGGCTTCCGGTGCTGTGCGAGAAGCCCATGGTGCCGGACTCGACCGGCGCGCTCCGCGTCGTGGAGGCGGAGGCACGACTCGGGCGGCGGCTGGCCCAGGTCGGGTTCATGCGGCGGTACGACGCCGAGTACCGACGGCTCAAGTCGCTGCTGGACGGCGGGCGGTTGGGGCGTCCGCTGATGCTGCACTGCACCCACCGCAACGTGTCCTCCCCGCCGGGCTTCACCTCCGCGATGCTGATCAACAGCTCCGTCTCGCACGAGATCGACGCCGCCCGCTGGCTGCTCGGCCAGGAGCTGACCGCGGTGACCGTGCTGCGTCCGCGGTCCGCCGCCGGCGCCCCCGAAGGGCTGCTGGACCCGCAGTTCGTGCTCTTCGAGACCGAGCACGGCGCTCTTGTCGACGTGGAGGTCTTCGTCAACTGCGGCTTCGGCTACCAGGTGCGCTGTGAGGCCGTCTGCGAGCGGGGCAGCGCCCGGATCGGCGAGGGCCGCACCATGCTCGTCACCACCGGCGGCAGTGCCCGCGAAGAGGTCGCGCAGGACTACCTCGTACGGTTCTCGGACGCCTACGACCGCGAGGTGCGGTCCTGGGTCGACGCCACCCGGCAGGGCCGGGTCACCGGCCCCTCCGCCTGGGACGGCTACGCGGCTTCCGTGGCCGCCGAGGCCGGGGTCCGGTCCCTGGAGACCGGCCACCGCACGACCGTGGAACTCGCCCCATGCCCGGACCTGTACGCCGGCCGCTGACGCTGGGGGCGCGCACGCCTCGCCGCCCCTCTCGCACACTCAGACACTCCCGAACAGCGCGCTCAGTCCCCGGTCGACGGCATCGCCGACGTCCTCCTGCCCCGACGCGACCACGGCGAACGTCCGCAGCAGGAAGCGACGCAGGGCGGGCGTGGGGAACTGGAGCAGCGCCAGCCCGTACAGCGAGTGGAGTTCCATGACCGTCCGGTCCCGGCCGCACGGCCAGATGTGCACGTCGCCGCCGCCCGCCGGGCCGCGCAGACCGTCCTCCAGCAACGCGCGCCCGAAGGTCCAGGTGACGCTCTCACCGTCGAGGGCGGCCTCGGGCGGGAAGTCGATGTGCACGGCCAGCGGGTCCGCGGAGGTGTAGCGAAGCGTGGCGGAAACAGGGAGTTCCTCCTCCTCGGCGGTGATGAGGAGGGCGCGTGCGGGCTGTTCGAGGCTGATGTCCATGGTCGGTCTCCACTCGGGTGAGAGGTCGGCCGGTTGTGCCGGTGTCTCTTACGACCCCGCAGATGCCGTTTGCATTACGGGAAACCGGAAATCAACGGCGTGACCTGCATCACATTCGAGCGATCATCCCGCCCATAGAACAGACGCACGTCGAACACGTAATTGAGCGCCCATCCGAACCCGTCGACCATCAGTCAAGTCGCGTACGCCGCCTACGACTTGCCCCTTCGGCAACGTACTTCATTCGCGCCACGCACGCGCGCTCTGAAGACTGTGGCATATGCCAGGAGCATCGCCGTATCGTGTGTTGCCAAATCCCTTACAGCGCGTCGCGGGCTGTGCAACAGTCGTAACGGTCCCTCCGCCCGCCTTGGTCGTACTGTCCCCCTCGGAGTGCCTGATGCCGTCCCATCTCTCTGCGGACCGCCCAGCCGCCCAGCCGCCCGGTCGCGGCTCGGTCGACGCGCTCATATCGCAGACGCGGCGGCTCAAGGGTGACGTGGACGCCGTACGGCGGGACGCCCAGAGCGAGGGATCGGATCCGCAGGACCGATGGCAGCGCGCCCTGTACGACCTGGCACTGCATCAACTCAACGACCTGGACGCCCACTTGGCGCAGCTGCGGGAGGGCCCGCCGCCCGTGCCCAAGGCGCCGGAGCCGGTGTCCACGGTCCGTGCCGTGCCGCCCGCTCCCCGGCGCGGCTCGCTGCTCAGCCGGGTCGGCAGCGCCGAGTGGAACCTGCTGACGGACGAGGCCACCTGGTCCGGTGAGCTCTTCCAGATCCTGGGCCGCGACCCCGCGGCTCCCCCGCTCACCCTCGACGAACTGCCGTCCCTGGTACTCGACGAGGACCGGCCGAAGCTGACGGCGATGGTCACCGACTGTCTCGTCGACGCGATGCCGATCGACGGGGAGTTCCGTGTCGTGCGCCCCGACGGCGACGTACGGACCGTGCACATGATGGGCGAGCCCGTGCTCGACACCGACGGCAGCACCGCCTCGATGTGGGCCGTGCTGCGCGACGTCAGCGAACTGCGGCGCAGCCAGCGGGCGGTGAGCGAGACCCGTGACTCGCTGCAACGCCACCGGCAGCATGCGCAGACCGAGCACCGGCTGGCGGTCGAGTTGCAGGAGGCCGTGCTGCCGCCGTGGCGCGGTTCCCTGCGGCTCCCGCACCAGGGCGCCGAGAGCCTGGACCTCGCGGCCCACTACCTCCCTTCGTCGACGAGCGCACTGATCGGCGGCGACTGGTACGACGCGCTGCAACTGGCCGACGGTGACACGCTGTTGAGCGTGGGCGACCTCACGGGACACGGCGTCGCCGTGACGTCCGGCATGGCGATGCTGCTGGGCGCGCTGCGCGGGATGGCGATGGCGGGCACCGAGCCCGGCCAGCTGATGTCCTGGCTCAACCAGTTGCTCGACGCCACCGTGCAGCCGGCCCTGGGCAGCGCCGTCTGCTGCCGCTACCGTCCCGGGACCCGCACGCTGGTGTGGGCGCAAGCAGGACACCCCGCCCCGCTGCTGTTCCGCAACGGGACGGGGCGCTCACTGGACGCACCGGACGGCGTCCTGCTCGGCGCGACCTCGGGTGCCGGCTACGAGCAGGCCGAAGTGCCCCTCGACGCGGGCGACCTGCTGGTGCTGTACACCGACGGGCTGGTGCCAGGGCGCAGCCGCGAGGAGGCGGTGCATCGGCTCCTCGACCTGGCTCCCCGTTTCGGCGAGGCGCGCACCGCACAGGACTGCGTACGGACGGTCGTGGAGGAGTTGGGCGAGTTCGAGCGCGAGGACGACGCCTGCGTGCTCATCGCCCGAGTGGCCGGTTGGGTGGCCGACTGAACCGAACAAACAACAGTGGCACGGGCGCCTATGCCCGTGTGCTCTTGCCGCCCTTCGGTTTCGGCAGCGCGAGCTCGATCTCCTCCCGGAGTTCACTGATCCTCGGATAGCTGGAGTACTCGGCGGTGAGCCGGTACATCTGGCGGAGCCGGTCCCAGGTGCGATGGGAGGAGTTGGAGCCCATCGACATCAGGGCCAACCGCGCGTACCTGTCGGCCTGTTCGGGGTCGTCGGAGATGAAGCAGGCGGAGGCCATGGACAGATAGTCGAAGATCTTCGACCGCTGTCGCCCGTCGACCCGCAGGGCCAGGGCCTTCTCCGCGTAGTGCTGGGCGTGCACGGCCGCGCCCGGCTCGTGCTCGGCCAGCGTGCGGTAGGCCAGGGCCTGCATGCCGTACAGGTCCTCCTCCTTGAACATCTGCATCCAGCTCGGTGGCGGCACGTCGCCCCGGTCGGAGACGAAGAGATCCTCCGCCTGTCCGAGGGTGCGGCGCATCGCCTGCCCCTTGCCCATCGACGCCTGTGCCCAGGCCTCGATGGTGTGGAGCATCGCCCGGGTGCGCGGCAGCACCTCTTCGCCGGAGCCGGACTGGGCGAGCTTCATGAGGTCGAGTGCGTCGTCGGGCCGGCCCAGGTGCACCATCTGGCGAGCCGCTCGGGAGAGCGCCTCCCCGGCACGGGGCCGGTCGCCGCCCTCACGGGCCGCATGGGCGGCGATGACGAAGTACTTCTGGGCCGTGGGCTCCAGGCCGACGTCGTGCGACATCCAGCCCGCGAGGACGGCGAGGTTGGCGGCGACGCCCCACAGGCGCCGCTGGAGGTGGTCGGGGTGACGGTAGGCGAGCATGCCGCCCACTTCGTTGAGCTGACCCACGACGGCCTTGCGTTGCAGCCCGCCGCCGCGGGCCGCGTCCCAGGCTCGGAACACCTCGACCGAGCGCTCCAGTTCCTCGATCTCCTGGGACCCGATGGGGGCGGCCTCATAGCGGTCGAACCCAGCGGGGTCGGCGTGCAAGGGATTGTCGAGGTCGGGAGCGTCGGCCGAGAGGGTCGGATCGGTGTGCAGCCAGTCGTGCATGGCGCTGCTGAGTGCTGATCCCGCGGCGAGCGCGGCACCCGCGCCCACCAAGCCGCGTCGGTTGAGCATAAGGTCCATTCCCGTGAATTCGGTGAGGACCGCGGCGGTCCGTTCGGGCGCCCACGGCACACCGTCGGGATGTTCCACACTCCCGCCGCCCTGCCGTTTCCCCGTACGCCCGTGCCGGACCAGACCGAGGTCCTCGATGGTCACGACACGGCCGAGACGCTCTGTGAACAGGGCCGCCAGCACCCGCGGCACGGGATCGCGCGGGATCTCTCCCATGTCGATCCAACGCCGCACCCGGGAGGTGTCGGTCGACAGCTGGGGGTGGCCCATGGCCGCCGCCTGCCGGTTGACCAGCCTCGCGAGTTCGCCCTTGGACCAGCCGGCCATGCCGAACAGGTCCGCCAGGCGGGTGTTGGGTTCTCCGCTCACGTCAAGCCCCCAGGTTCTCGGCTGAGTTGACAGTAGCCCGGTGAGAGTTGCCGGGCGACTATTCGCCAGGGTTCGCCAGGGTGCGCCAGATGGTGTGCCACTGGGCATCGGGTGTCAGGTAGGAACGCGCCACCCCGACCCGGTCGCCAGTTGAACATCGGGCACATTCCCCAGGGTGCACCCGAGGGGCCGGGCCGGGTAGCGCATCGACGTCGCAGGCACACGAAGGGATCTGTTCCGCCCATGTACGCAGCATCATCTTCCGTGTCCGCCCCGCCCCGGTCGCTGCGTCCCCGCCCCGCGGGCAGCGGCCCCTACCTCGACCCCGCGCGTCCCGCGCCTCCCCGGCTCGGAGCGGGCCGGCCGCCGCGCGCCGCGGGCGTCGGCACCCAACCGCTCAGCGGGAGACTCGACTTGTCCGGCCCTCAGGGCACGCAGCTGCGTACGGCGGTCGCGTCGGTGCATCGCATCTGCCCGGAGTTCGCTCCGGTCCAGGTCCTGCGCCGCAGCGGGCGATCCGTCCTCCTGGTGGGGACGACAGGGCGCAGCACGGCCGTCGCGAAGTGTTTACTGGACCACTCCCCAGCATGGGCCGAGCGCATCCGGCACGAAATAGCTGCATACCGCTCGTTCGTCCGGCACCGCCCGCCCGTGCGGGTGCCCCGGCTGATCGCGGCGGACCCGGACAGCTGCACGCTCGTGATCGAGCGGATGCCGGGGCGGGTGGCGGCCTTCCAGCGGCACCCGGCCGAGGCCCCGCCGCGCGCGGACATCAGGGCGGCACTCGGCGCGATCTGCCGGCTCAACGCCTGGCGGCCGCCCGCGGGCACGTTCGACGCACCGCTGGACTACGCGGCGCGCATCTCCCGGTACCACGAGCTGGGTCTGCTCACCGACCGGGACATGGGTGACCTGCAGAAGCTGGTGCACGGCATCGCGCAAACGGCGGGACGGCAGGGCATGGGCCAGTTCTGCCACGGCGACGCGCTGCTGTCGAACATCCTCCTGTCACCGGCCGGTCCAGTGCTGGTGGACTGGGAGCACGCGGGCTGGTACCTGCCCGGATACGACCTGGCGACGCTGTGGTCGGTCCTCGGGGACGCACCGGTGGCCCGGCGGCAGATCAGCCAGATCGCACAGTCGGCTGGACCGGCCTCGCGGGACGCCTTCCTGGTGAACCTGATGCTCGTCCTGACGCGTGAGATCCGTACCTACGAGACGGCCGTGCAGCGTTCGATGCACGACGCGACCCCGGCGGCACCGGGAGTGGCCCACCCGGGTGCTGCGCCGTCCGGCGAGGAACAGCGGCTGCTGCTCAGGCGGCTGCACGACGACTGCCAGCTGGCCCGACGGGCCGTACGCGCGGCGGTCGGTACTCGCTGACGGGGACGGCGGTCCGCGGTACGCCCGGAACATCGGCGTACCGCGGATCTTCGTATGTGCGGGATCGCTGCGCGACGGCGCGCACCCATGGACTCCGCCGCCACGAAACTCCGCACACCCTAGGATTACATGATAAATCACCCCTCTCTGGGCATGATTGACGGATCGTCGGCAGGCCGACAGCACAGACGCGCATTCGGCCCCGCACGGCTCATCGCACTCGTCCGTCCCAGGAGGCTGTTTTGCGAGGATCCGCCACCGCTCCCGACCGAGGCCGTCGCAGACCCGTCCAGGCGGTCACGGCCGCGGCCCTCATGCTGCCGCTCCTCGGCGCGGCACCGACCGAGACGTCCGCGGACGGGCTGCAGCGGGCCTTCGCCGCAGCTTCCGCCGAATACCACGTGCCGCAGAGCGTGCTCCTCGGCGTGTCCTATCTCCAGTCGCGCTGGGACGCGCACGGCGGTGCGCCGAGCGTGGCCGGCGGCTACGGCCCGATGCACCTCACCGACGCCCGCACCGCGCTGGCGAATGCCCCGCACCACAGCGAGGGCACCGAGGACGCCCGCGGCGACAGCGCCCGCGCTCCCCTGCCGCCCAGGACCGTACCGGCGAGCACCGAACTCCCGGCCCGTCTCACGACGTTGACGAAGGCAGCCGAGCTGACCGGTCTTCCGGCCGAGGACCTGCGTACGGACCCAGCGGCCAATGTGGCGGGCGGCGCCGCGCTGCTGGCCGCCGCCCAGAAGGACCTGGGCGAGCCGCTCAGCGACGATCCGGCCGACTGGTACGGCGCGGTGGCCCGCTTCTCGGCCGCCGACGACAGCGCGACGGCGGCGGCGTACGCGAACGACGTGTACGCAGTGCTCCGCACCGGCGAGCAGCGCATCACGGACGCCGGGCAGCAGGTCACCCTGGCGGCCCGGCCGGGCCTGGCTCCCGAGACCGGGCAACTGGCCCAGGCCGGGCTGCGTGATGCCTCGGCCGCACAGACCGAGTGCCCCACGACGGTGGCCTGCGAGTGGATCCCGGCACCGTACGAGCAGTTCGGCGAGGGTGACTACGGCAACCACGACCTCGGCGACCGGCCCGCGTCCCAAAGCATCGACTACATCATCATCCACGACACGGAGGGCGCCTGGGACGGCGTCCTCAACCTGGTGCAGGACCCGGCCTATGTGTCGTGGAACTACAGCCTGCGCTCCACCGACGGCCACATCGCCCAGCACCTCAAGGCCAAGGACGTCGGCTGGCACTCCGGGAACTGGTACGTCAACTCCAAGTCGATCGGCCTGGAGCACGAGGGCTTCCTGGCGGCCCCGGACGCCTGGTACACGGAGGCGATGTACCGGGCGTCGGCCCGCCTGGTGAAACATCTCGCCGCCAGGTACGACATCCCGCTGGACCGGCAGCACATCCTCGGCCACGACAACGTGCCAGGCCCGACCACATCGACGATCCCCGGCATGCACACCGACCCCGGCCCCTACTGGGACTGGCAGCACTACTTCACCCTGATCGGCCGCCCGTTCGGCACGCGGGCCGGCGCGGGCCTGGTGACGATCCTGCCCGACTACCCCACCCACCGGCCCGTCTTCACGGGCTGCACGGCGCAGGGCGAGCCCTGTCCGGCCCACGGCTCCAGCGAGGTCCGGCTGCACTCGCAGCCGGACGACAACTCCGCGCTGATCAAGGACATCGGCCTGCGTCCCTCGGGGGACTCCTCGACGATCGGCGTCAACGACATCGGCTCACGGGTCTCCACCGGCCAGCAGTACGCGGTCGCGGGCAGACAGGGCCCCTGGACGGCGATCTGGTACCTGGGCCAGAAGGCCTGGTTCAAGAACCCGAAGAACCAGCCGACGGCGGTGGACGCCTCCGGTGTCGTCGTCACCCCCAGGAAAGGGCTGGCGCAGATTCCCGTGTACGGGCGCGCGTACCCGGAGGCGGCGGCGTATCCGGCGGACGTGCCCGCGCAGGCGGTGTCTCCGCTGCCGTACAGACTGCCCGCGGGGCAGAAGTACGTGGTGGGTGACAAGGTGCCGGGCGAGTACTACTCCGCGCTCACCTTCACGACGGACTCGCACAGGGTGGTCGTCGGGAAGGATCTCTACTACGAGATCCAGTTCGGCCACCGGGTGGCGTACGTGCGGGCGGCCGACGTGCGCGAAGAGCCGTCCCGGTAGATCGTCAGCCCTGCTGGAACAGCTCCGCGGGCAGCGGTTTCAGCAGGGCGTACAGGTCGTCGGTGATGGGGCGGTCCCAGGCGGCGATGGTGACCAGGACCTTGTCGCTGCGGTCGAACTGCACGCAGGAGATCCGGCTCTCGGAGAGCTTGAGGCGGCGCACGATCAGCAGGTTGTCGCCCTGCATGACGGGCACGTCCTCGGCGCCGACGACGGTGACGTCCTCCTCGTTCTCCAGCGCGAGCAGCAGCTGGGCCACCTCGAAGGGGATCTCGTCCTCGACGACCTCACGGGCCGGGGAGCCCTCCGGCAGATTGCCGATGATCATCGCCGGGCCGCGACCGCCGAACAGGTCGTAGCGCAGGAAGACGCCCTGGCAGGTGCCGTCGGGTGCGGGCAGCAGACCGGCGCCCAGATTGCCGGGCCAGTCGCCCGGGTCCATGGCCAGTACGTCGAAGTCGGGCCCGGCGGGGGTGGCGCTGCGGCGGCGGAGGAACGACATGCGGCCAATGGTACGTGGCCGGGGCGGGTCGGTGGGTGGTGGGCCGAGGGCGGTTGCGGGGTACGGCAACGTGGGGGCTGGTCGTGCCCACGGGGCGGAGCCGCATGTCGATACAGCCCCGCGCCCCTCAGGCCGGTCACGGCCGGGGCGGTCGGCGTATGTGAAGGCGGGGGTGGCCGGAAGGGCACCTCGACGCCGCGGGTTCGCCGCGCAGGACGGCGTCCCAGGCGTGCGGGCGATGATGTCGCGGGTCCGGAAAACGGGCGGAACGCTCAGGGCCGGTCCCGCCCGTCCCGGCTCAGGTGAGGTCGAACTCGCCTTCCCGTGCGCCGGACACGAACGCACCCCACTCCGCCGGCGTGAAGATCAAGGAAGGACTCTCCGGGCGGCCGCTGTTGCGCATCGCGATGAAACCCTCGACAAAGGCGATCTGTACGTCCCCCAGCCCGCGGCTGCTGGAGTGCCACTCGGCGTTGCTGAGGTCCAGCTCCGGCTTGTCCCAGCCCGTGAGCGGGTGGTCCTGGATGGTGCTCTCGGCCACGTCCGTGCTCCTCCCGATTCGTCGTCCGCGGGCCAGCCTAGCGATCGGTTCCGAGTGCCAACAGGCCACGTGAGGGGGACCTTTCAGGAGTCGGGGGGCCGGGACCCCACAAGCCACATGGAGAAGAACTGGGATCCGCCGCCGTAGGCGTGCCCGAGTACCCTGCGGGCCCCGTCCACCTGGTGCTCGCCGGCCAGTCCACGCACCTGAAGGGCCGCCTCCGCGAAGCGGATCATGCCGGAGGCGCCGATGGGGTTGGTCGACAGGACGCCGCCCGACATGTTGACCGGAAGATCCCCGTCCAGCTCGGTCACCCCGGACTCGGTGAGCTTCCAGCCCTCGCCCTCGGCGGCGAAACCGAGGTTCTCCAGCCACATGGGCTCGTACCAGGAGAAGGGCACGTACATCTCGACGGCGTCGATGTCCCGGCGCGGGTCGGCGATGCCGGCCTGCCGGTAGACATCGGCCGCGCAGTCCTTGCCGGCCTGCGGCGACACCGCGTCCTTGCCCGCGAACAGGGTCGGTTCGCTGCGCATCGCGCCGCCGTGCATCCAGGCCGGCGGCCGGGGCGCGCGGGCCGCCCCCGCACGGTCGGTGAGGATCATCGCGCAGGCGCCGTCCGAGGACGGGCAGGTCTCCGAGTACCGGATCGGGTCCCACAGCATGGGCGAGGCCTGGACCTTCTCCAGGGTGATGTCGTGCTCGTGCAGATGCGCGTACGGGTTCTTCAGCGCATTGCGCCGGTCCTTGTACGCCACGAGTGAGCCGACGGTGTCGGGGGCACCGCTGCGCCGCATGTACGCGCGCACGTGCGGCGCGAAGAACCCGCCCGCGCCCGCCAGCAGCGGCTGCTGGAAGGGGATGGGCAGCGACAGGCCCCACATGGCGTTCGACTCGGACTGCTTCTCGAAGGCCAGGGTCAGGACCGTGCCGTGCACGCGCGCGGCGACGAGACCGGCCGCGACCAGCGCCGTGGAGCCGCCGACCGACCCCGCTGTGTGCACCCGCAGCATGGGCTTGCCCACGGCGCCGAGCGCGTCGGCGAGGTACAGCTCCGGCATCATGACGCCCTCGAAGAAGTCGGGCGCCTTGCCGATCACGACGGCATCCACATCGGCCCACGTCAACTCGGCGTCGTCGAGCGCTCTCCGCGCCGCCTCCCGCACGAGGCCCGCGATCGACACGTCCCGGCGTGCCGCCACGTGCCTGGTCTGGCCGATGCCTACGACGGCCACGGGCTCCTTGGTCATCGGGGATCCCCTTCGAGTACGGCGACCAGGTTCTGTTGCAGACAGGGGCCGGAGGTGGCGTGCGCGAGGGCCCGGTCGGACTCCCCGCGATGGATGCGGGCCGCGGCCTCACCGATGCGGATCAAGCCGGCGGCCATGATCGGGTTGGCGGCCAGGGCGCCGCCGGACGGGTTCACGCGGACGCTGTCGTCGAGGCGGAGCGCCTTGCGCAGGACGACCTCCTGTGAGGTGAACGGCGCGTGCAGCTCGGCGGTGTCGACGAGCCGTTCGAAGGCGCCCGCCTTCTCGGCGGCCAGGCGCGTGGACGGGGAGTCGGTCAGATCGCGGACGCCGAGGGCGTGCGCCTCGATGCGGTGGTCGATGCCGCGGATCCAGGCGGGCCGTTCACACAGCTCCCGGGCCCGGTCGCCGGCCGCGAGGATCACGGCGGCGGCGCCGTCGCCGATGGGCGGGCAGTCGCCGGTGCGCAACGGTCGTACGAGATAGTCCCCGTGGGGTACCGAACCCCTCAGCTGCGCATGGGAGTTGCCGACGGCGTCCCGTCGGCTGCGGGCAGCGACTCCGGCCAGCGCGGGCTCGTCGGTGTGGCCCGCGTCGATGAGCGCCTGTGCCTGGAGCGCCGCCAGGGCTATGGAGTCGGGCCACAGGGGCGCGACGTAGTACGGGTCGAGTTGCCGGGTCAGGACATCGCGGACGGAGCCGGGCGAGGACTTGCCGTACGCGTAGACGAGCGCGGTGTCCGCGTCCCCGGTGAGGAGTTTCGTCCACGCCTCGTACAGCGCCCACGCCCCGTCCATCTCGACGTGCGACTCCGGGATCGGGGGCCAGGCGCCGACGCCGTCGAGGGCGAGGGTGAAGGAGAAAGCGCGGCCGGCGAGGTAGTCGCTGGAGCCGGAGCAGGTGAAGCCGATGTCGGCGGTCTTCAGGCCGGTCTGTGCCAGGACGTCGTGCAGGACCGGCATGAGCATCTCCACCTCGGAGTGCTCGTCGCTGGTGCGGCGGTGGTCGGTTTGCGCGAAGGCGACCAGTGCTATGTCACGCATTACAGGAACCAGTGGTATGTCACACATCACAGAAGCTCCCTGTAGGTGTCGTAGTCCGCGTCGGCTTCGCCGGTCGGCCGGTAGTGATCAGGGAAGCGGGCCCCTTCGGTCCACACCGGTTCCACCCGCAGGCCCATGCGGACCTGGTCGTAGGGGATGCCGCCGATCCGGCCGTGCAGCGCGAGGTCGGCGCCGTCGAGGGCGATGTGGGCGTAGACGTAGGGCACGTCGATGTCGAGATTCGCCGTATGAGCAGCCTTGATGTTGACGATGCAGAACGTGGTCACTGTGCCGCGCGGACCCACCTCGACCTGTTCCAATGTGGCCACACCACATGTGGGGCACGCACCCCTCGGCGGGACGTACACCTTGCGGCAGGTCGGGCAGCGCTCGCCGACATTGCGGTGTTCGGACAGGGCGCTGATGTAGGCGGACTGGGCGCGGCCGGGTGAGTAGGTGTAATCGAGGCGGGCGGGGGCGACGATGCCGGTGACCGGGTCCTCGAAGTTCTCGAAGTTCGAGAACTCTCCGCTGTGGCCGGCCGGTTCGGCCGGGTCGTCACCGTCGTACGGCTCGAAGCAGGCGATGTCCGTGATGGCGCCGGTACGTTCCTCCGCCCAGCGGACGCGGACGCGCATGCCCGTGTGCACGGCGTCGGGGCCGGGAGCGTCGACGGCGTGCAGCAGGGCCGTGTCGGCGCCGTCGAGGCGGATCAGGGCCCAGGCGAAGGGGGCGCCGAGGGGCTGGCCGCGGCGGGGGGCGTGGTTCCAGGCCCAGGTGGTGACCGTGCCGGTGGCGGCCACCTGCACGAGGTCGCGTATCTCCTCGGCGGTGACGGGGTCGTACTCGACGGGCGGGACGAGGGTACGGCCGTCGCGGGTCCGCACGCCGAGGACGACGCGCTCGCGCAGCCCGGTGAGGAAGGCGCTCTGGACGGGACCGAGGGAGCGGGTGAAGGGGAATTCGACGGTCAGCGGGGCCTTGAGGACTTCGGGCATCGAAGGCGTGCCTCCTTGGGAGGTCGGGGTGCATGGGCGGGCGGCAACCGGCCGGGATCGGTACGACGCACTCCCCAAGGGGCGCGGCGCAGTGACACATGCGGCTCCGCCGCGATGGAGGTCCCCCCGGGTTCGAGCGAAGTCGAGAATTTGGGGGAGCGACCAGCCACCGGACGGCCCGCAGCTTCTGAACCGGCCTGGCCGGCGCAGCGCCTACGCACGCTTGTAGACGGGCGGTCGCTTCTCCGCGAAGGCGCGGGCGCCTTCCTTGGCGTCGGCGGTGTCGAAGACGGGCCAGCCGCGCTTGAGTTCGGCGGCGAGCCCGTCGGCCTCGGTCATCCCGGCGGTCTCGTACACCGACGCCTTGACGGCCTCGACGGCCAGCGGGCCGCAGGCGTTGATCTGTTCGGCGATCTCCAGGGCCTTGGTGAGGGCCGTGCCGTCCGGTACGACGTGCCCGATCAGGCCGATTCCGGCGGCTTCCCGGGCGCTGTATGGGCGGCCGGTGAGCAGCATCTCCAGCGCGTGTGTGCGCGGGATCTGGCGTTGCAGCCGGACCGTCGAACCGCCGATCGGGAACAGTCCGCGTCTGACCTCGAAGAGCCCGAAGGCCGCCGACTCGCCCGCGACGCGGATGTCGGTGCCCTGGAGGATCTCGGTGCCGCCCGCGACGCAGTGGCCCTCGACGGCGGCGATCACCGGTTTGCGGGGGCGGTGGTGCCGCAGCATCGCCTTCCAGTGCAGGTCCGGGTCGGCCTTGAGCCGGTCCCGGTACTGCTGCCCCGCCATGCCTTGCCCGGCCAGGGCCTTGAGGTCCATACCCGCGCAGAACGCGCCGCCCGCGCCGGTCAGCACGATCGAGCGGACCTCGTCGTCCTCGTCGGCCGCGATCCAGCCGTCGTACAGGCCGACGAGCATCGGCAGCGAGAGCGCGTTCTTGGCCTCGGGCCTGTTGAGCGTGAGCACCAGTGTGGCGCCTTCCCGCCGTACGGCGAGGTGTTCCGTCCCACCCATCGACCGTCTCCCCTCTGACAGAACGAGAACAGGTTGCAGGAGGCGAGGAAGCACTTCAAGAGTTTTCTGACAGCCAGTCAGATTTATTGTGCGCGGGCCCTTCACAGTTGTGGCGCCCTTTGCTCTGATGACCGGCAGCCGGTGGAGAGCGAGGTCAGGAGGAGCGGTGGAGTACAACCTTGCCGACCTGTTCGAGTCGGTCGTCGACGTGGTGCCGGACCGTGAGGCGCTGGTGTATCTCGACCATCCGGGCACGGGGGCGGAGCGCAGGCTGACGTACCTGGAGCTGGACACGGCCGCCAATCGCATCGGGCACCATCTGCTCGACAGCGGGATACGCCCCGGCGAACACATCGGGCTCCATCTGTACAACGGCGTCGAGTACCTGCAGACGGTGCTCGGCTGCCTCAAGGCACGGATCGTGCCGGTCAACGTCAACTACCGTTACGTGGAAGAGGAGTTGGTCTACCTCTACCGGGACGCCGACCTGGTGGCGCTGGTCTTCGACGCCGAGTTCGGCGACCGGGTGGCGGCGGCGCTGCCGCGGGCGGAGCGGGTGCGGCATCTGGTGCGGGTGGGAGCCGGGAAGACGCTCGGAGTGCCGTTCGGTGAGGCCGAGTCGGCCGGATCCCCGGAGCGCGGGTTTCCCAAGCGCTCGGGCGACGACCAGTTCATCATCTACACCGGCGGCACCACGGGGATGCCGAAGGGCGTGATGTGGCGTCAGGAGGACCTGTTCTTCTCGGGTCTCGGTGGCGGCGCACCGACCGGCGAGCCGGTCAAGAAGCCGGAGGAGCTGGCCGAGCGGGTCGCGGCGGGCGGGGACGGGATCACCTTCTTCCCCGCTCCCCCACTCATGCACGGCACGTCCACGCTGACGGCGTTCATCGGCTTCAACTTCGGGCAACGGGTCGTGCTGCACCGCAAGTTCGCGCCCGAGGAGGCGCTGCGCACCATCGAGCGGGAGAAGGTCACCAGCGTGTCGCTGGTCGGCGACGCGATGCTCCGGCCACTGATCGACGCCCTGAACGGCCCCATGAAGGGCACCGACTGCACGTCGCTGTTCAGTGTGTCGTCGTCGGGGGCGATCATGTCGGACACGGTGCGCCGGCAGTTCCAGGCGCTCGTTCCGAATGTGATGCTGCTGAACAACTTCGGCTCCTCCGAGTCCGGCTTCAACGGCACGGCGACGGAGGACTCCGGCCCCGAACGCGGCTTCCGTATCCGCGTCAACTCACGCACCCAGGTGGTCGATCCCGCCACCCGTGAACCGGTCGCCGTCGGCGAGGTGGGCCGCGTCGCCCAGTGCGGCCACGTCCCGCTCGGCTACTACAACGACCCGGCGAAAACCGCCGAGACCTTCTTCGAGAAGGACGGCGAGCGATGGGTGCTGCTCGGCGACATGGCCACCGTCGACAAGGAGGGCGTCGTCACGGTCCTCGGCCGCGGCTCGCAGTGCATCAACACCGGCGGCGAGAAGGTGTACCCGGAGGAGGTCGAGCAGGCGCTCAAGTCCCATCCGGATGTGTACGACGCTCTGGTCGCCGGGGTGCCGGACCCCAAGTGGGGGCATCACGTGGCGGCGGTGGTGCAGGTGCGCGAGGGTGCGCGAGCGCCGTCCCTCGACGACATCCGGACACACTGCCGTTCCCATCTCGCGGGCTACAAGATCCCTCGTCAGCTGGTGCTCACGGATGCGATCCGGCGGTCGCCGAGCGGCAAGGCGGACTACCGGTGGGCGCGGGAGGTGGCGGTGGCGGCGGACCGGTGACCCAGAGGGCGTCGGCGACGAGGACACGGTCCTCGTCGTACCGTCGCCCGCGACTAGAAGGTGCTGGGGGATGGGCTCCTTCCACGACCGCTTCATGACGGCGTACGAGCCCCGGAACTCCGGCTGACGACGTCCTCGGCGTCGTCTTCGGCGTCGTCTTCGGCGTCGTCTTCGGCGTCGTCTTCGGCGTCGTCTTCGGCGTCGTCTTCGGCATCGAGGAACGCCTCGACCGCCGCGAGGAACTCTTCCGGTCGTGTCTCATGCACCAGATGTCCCGCATCGATGGTCACGAGCCGGGCGTCGGGGATCAGTCCGGCGAGCATGGCGACCTGCTCCTGCGGGATCAGGCTGGTGGGGCCACCCCCAATGAGCAGCGTGGGCATGGTGATCCGCCCCATGTGGTCCCACCACACAGGATCAGGCGCGTTGCGCTGTGCGTCGGTGGCCCGCACCATGGCCCAGTCAAACGGCAGTTCCCCGTCGGGCCGTTCGGCGGGCGGTCGCGGCGGGTCGAGCGGGATCGGCGCGGGCACGTCCTCCAGGACAAGACGCCGTACGACGTCGGGTTCCGTCTGCGCGAGCAGGTAGGCCACGGCGCCGCCGAGCGAGTGGCCCACCACGTCGAGACGGCCGATTCCAAGCGCCGCCAGAAGACCACGTATGTCGTCGCGCATCGTCACGTACCCGTAGACGTCCGCTCCCGGCGCCGGCCGCGTACCCGGCCAGTCGCTGCGCCCGTGGCCCCGTAGATCCGGGGCATACACCCGGCGCGGACCGGCCGCGAGCCGCTCGGCGACCGGCGCCCAGTCCGCCCCGTCGGCGCCGCGGCAGTGCAGCAGCAGAACGGGAGGCGCCTGGTCGGGGCCCCAGACTCGGTAGGCGAGGGTGATGCCGTTGGCTGTGACGGTACGCGGCTCGATGTCCATGCCGGGCACGCTAACCGGAGGAACATCGCCTTCGGGGAGAAATCGGCGGAGCAGCTCTTGCCTGAGGTCGGATCGGCTGGGTTACTGATCCCGAGTGGGGCGACCGAATGATCGGTCGCCTGGATTGATGCGGGTGATTGAGGGAGAGCGCGCATGGCGGATGCGGCGGAGGATCTGCTGGACTCCGGGGAACGGCTCGACGCGGAGGCGCTGCGGGCACTGCAGCTGGAGCGGCTGCGCGCCGCGCTGCGGCATGCCTACGCCCATGTGCCCTTTTACCGGGAGTCCTTCGACAAGGCGGGCGTCCATCCGGACGACTGCAGGTCCCTCGCCGACCTGGCGCACTTCCCCTTCACCACCAAGGCGGACCTGCGCGAGAACTACCCGTACGGGATGTTCGCCGTGCCCCGGGACCGTGTCCGCCGTATCCACGCCTCCAGCGGCACCACCGGACGCCCCACAGTGGTCGGCTACACGGACAACGACCTCTCCCTGTGGTCCGACCTGGTGGCCCGGTCGATCCGGGCGGCGGGCGGGCGGCCCGGCGACATCGCACATGTGGCGTACGGCTACGGGCTGTTCACCGGTGGGCTCGGCGCCCACTATGGCGCCGAACGGCTCGGCTGTACGGTCATCCCCGCGTCCGGCGGCATGACGGCCCGCCAGGTCCAGCTGATCCAGGACCTCAGGCCCGGGATCATCATGGTGACGCCGTCGTACATGCTCACGATCCTCGACGAGTTCGAGCGGCAGGGCGTCGATCCGCGCGGCACCTCCCTGCGCGTGGGCATCTTCGGTGCCGAGCCCTGGACCGAGCAGATGCGCCAGGAGATCGAGGAGCGGTTCGCGATCGACGCGGTCGACATATACGGACTGTCCGAGGTGATCGGGCCGGGCGTGGCACAGGAGTGCGTGGAGACGAAGGACGGCTTGCATATCTGGGAGGACCACTTCTTCCCCGAGGTGGTGGATCCGGTCACCGGTGAGGTAATGCCGGAGGGCGCGCAAGGCGAGCTCGTCTTCACCTCGCTCACCAAGGAGGCCATGCCCGTCGTCCGGTACCGGACCCGGGATCTGACCCGGCTGCTGCCGGGAACCGCCCGGGTCTTCCGGCGGATGGAGAAGATCACGGGCCGCAGTGACGACATGGTGATCCTGCGCGGCGTCAATCTCTTCCCGACGCAGATCGAGGAGATCGTGCTCCGCACACCGGGCGTGGCGCCCCATTTCCAGCTCCGGCTCACCCGCGACGGCCGCCTCGACGTCCTCACCGTGCGCGCGGAGGCCCGCGCCGACGCCTCCCCCGATACCCGGGAGGCCGCCGCGCAGGCCATCGCGGCGGCCGTCAAGGACGGCATCGGCGTGTCGGTCGCCGTCGAGATCGTGGACCCGGAGTCGCTGGAGCGGTCCGTGGGCAAGATCAGGCGGATCGTGGACCTGCGCGACGGCTAGGGCAAACGGTCCCTCAGCTCCCGTTTCAGGGTCTTCCCGCTCGCGTTGCATGGCAGCTCGTCCACGAACAGCACCCGCTTGGGGGCTTTGAAGCGGGCGAGCCTGGCTCGGGCGTGCGCGATCAGATCCTCCTCCGTGACCTCACCTCGGCGACGGCCTCGTGGGTGGACGGCGCGTCCTCGACCTGGCGTGAAGCGATCAGCACGCCACCGGAGTCGATGACGTCCTTCACCCGGTCGACGATGGTGAAGTAGCCGTGCGCGTCCCGCACGGCGAGGTCGCCGGAGTGGAACCAGCCGTCGCGGAAGGCGTCAGCGGTCTCCTCGGGCTTGTCCCAGTAGCCTTCGCACAACTGCGGGGAGCGGTAGACGATTTCGCCCGGTGTCCCGTCGGGGACATCCTGGCCGGCCTCGTCGACCACGCGGGCGTCGACGAACAGTACGGGGCGACCGCAGGAGTCCAGCCGGCCCTTGTGTTCGTCGGGTCCGAGGACGGTGGCCAGGGCGCCGATCTCGCTCTGGCCGAAGCAGTTGTAGAACGCCGGCTTCGGCAGCCGCTCGCGCAGCCGTTCCAGCACCGGCCCCGGCATGACCGACGCCCCGTAGTACGCCTTCCGCAGCGCGCCGAGGTCGCGTCGGTCGAAGTCCGGGCGGTCGGCGAGGCCGGTCCACACGGTGGGCGGCGCGAAGAGGCTGTCCGTGCGGCCCGCTTCGATCAGGTCGAACAGCCGGTCGCCGTCGGGCGCGTCGAGGATGATGTTCGTCGCCCCGACCGCGAGGTACGGCAGCAGGAACACATGCATCTGCGCCGAGTGGTGGAGCGGCAGTGCGTGCACCGGGCGGTCGCCCGCGCTGAGGTCGAGGGCGGCGATCGCGCTGAGGTACGCGTGCACCAGCGCCCGGTGCGTCATCATCGCGCCCTTGGGCGGGGCCGTGGTGCCGGACGTGTAGAGCAGCTGCACCAGGTCCTCGGAGCGCGGCTCCGGGCCGTCGTACGCGGGCGCCTGTGCCAGCCGCCCCAGCAGCGAATCGTCGGCGTCGAGCAGGGGCACCGTGCGGACGTCGTCCGGGAGCCGGTGGGACAGGGCGGGATCGGAGAGGACCAGCGTGCTGCCGGACTGGCCGACGATGTACGCGAGGTCGTCGCCGGTCAGGTTCTGGTCGACCGGTACGTGCACCAGGCCGGCGCGGGCGCAGGCCAGGAAGCCGATGAGGTAGGCGTCGGAGTTGTGGCCGTAGGCGCCGACCCGGTCGCCGGGAGCGAGGCCCTGGTCGAGCAGGACGCTCGCGGCCCGTGAGACGGCCTCGTCGAGTTCCTCGTACGTCCAGGATCGGTCGCCGTGGTCGACCGCGACGCGCGCCGGAGTGCGCCGGGCGCTGCGCCGCAGGACCCCGTCGACCGTACTGCCGTGTCCAGGCGTCATGACACTTGATCCTGGTTGTGCCGCTGAACGAGGTCAAGGCGCATACCCGTTGGTACGCTCCTCTGGCCCTCCCCCCTCAATGACATCGGCACGCCGTCCCACATGGCGCGGACCCACATGGCGCGGACCCACACATCGCGTCACGCGCGTGTGTGTGCATGTCCGCTCACACCGGCCGCGTTCGCCCCTCCCAGTACGGATCCCGCAACCTCCGCTTGTACAGCTTCCCGTTCGGATCCCGCGGCATCTCCGGGATGAAGTCCACGCTCTTGGGCCGCTTGTAGCCGGCGAGTTGCTCGGCGCAGTGGTCGAGGATCGCGGTCGCGAGGACGGGGCCTGGTTCGTGGCCGGGGGCCGGCTCGATTACGGCCTTGACCTCCTCTCCCCAGTCGTCGTGCGGGATGCCGAAGGCGGCGGCGTCGGCGACGGCCGGGTGGGCGAGCAGGGCGGACTCGATCTCGGCGGGGTAGATGTTGACCCCGCCCGAGATGATCATGTCGATCTTGCGGTCGCGGAGGAAGAGATAGCCGTCCTCGTCGAGGAGGCCGAGGTCGCCGACGGTGAAGAAGTCGCCGATGCGGTTCCTGCGGGTCTTGGTCTCGTCCTTGTGGTAGGCGAAGCCGCCCGTGGTCATCTTCATGTAGACGGTGCCGAGTTCGCCGGGCGGCAGCCGGGTACCGTCGTCGTCGAAGATCGCGAGTTCGCTGATGGGCCAGGCCTTGCCGACCGTGCCGGGCTTCTTGAGCCAGTCCTCGGCGGTCGCGAAGGCGCCGCCCCCCTCGCTGGCGGCGTAGTACTCCTCGACACAGTCGCCCCACCAGTCGATCATGGCCCGCTTGACGTGGTCGGGGCAGGGGGCGGCGCCGTGAATGGCGTGCCGCATGGACGACACGTCGTACGACCGCCTGGTGTGGTCCGGCAGGGCGAGCAGCCGGTGGAACTGCGTCGGGACCATGTGAGTGTGCGTGCACCGGTGGGTGTCGATCAGGCGGAGCATCTCCTCGGGCGTCCACTTGTCCATCAGGACGAGGCGGTGGCCGATGTGCAGGGAGGCGCCCGCGAACTGGAGTACGGCGGTGTGGTAGAGCGGTGAGCAGACGAGGTGGACGTTGTCGTCGAAGGGCTGGATGCCGAAGATGCCGAGGAAGCCGCCGAGGTAGGACTCTTCCGGGAGTCTGCCGGGCAGGGGGCGGCGGATGCCGCGGGGGCGGCCGGTGGTGCCCGAGGTGTAGTTCATGACCCAGCCGAGGGTGCGGTCCGAGGGCGCGGACTCCGGTTGCCCGTCGAGGAGTTCGGCGTACGGCCGGAAGCCCTCGACCGTGCCGACGGCGTACCGGTGGGAGGGCGCGAGGCTCGCTTCGTCGGCGGCCTGGCGGGCGGGGCCGGCGAACCGTTCATGGGCGAGGAGCACCTTGGCGCCGGAGTCGGCGGCGATCCAGGCGATCTCGGGCGCGACGAAGTGGTGGTTGATGGGCACGAGGTAGAACCCCGCCTGGGTGGCGGCCAGATACGCGGCGAAGAACTCGGGCCCGTTGGGCAGGACGACCGCGAAGGCGTCGCCACGTTCCAGTCCGGCCGCGCGCAGGCCGTGGACGAGCTGGTTGGCGGCGGAGTGCAGGCGGCCCGCGGTCCATGGTTCGCCGTCGGGGGCGATGAGAACCGTACGGCCTGGGTCTTCGGCGGCCTGGGCCCAGAATCCGGTGGTCACGACTGTCCGCTCCTTCCGGCGATGTGGTTGATGCGGTCGACGGCCCGCTCGAAGCCACGGGTCAGGTCGTCGAAGACGGCCTGGACGCTGCGTTCGCTGGTCATCCGGCCGACGATCTGCCCGACGGGCGTGCCCAGCAGCGGTTCGACCTCGTACTTCTGGATGCGTGAGACGGCCTCGGCGACGAGCAGCCCCTGCAACGGCATGGGCAGGGTGCCGGGCCCGTCCGGGTCGTCCCAGGCGTCGGTCCAGTCGGTACGCAACTGGCGCGCGGGCTTCCCGGTCAGGGCGCGGGAGCGGACGGTGTCGCCGGAGCCGGCGGCAAGCAGTTTGCGGGTGAGGGCGGACGAGTGGAGGTCGGCCTCTGTGGTGGTCAGCCATATGGAGCCCAGCCACACACCCTGGGCCCCGAGCGCCAGCGCGGCCGCCACCTGCTGTCCGCTGCCGATGCCGCCCGCGGCCAGCACCGGCAGTGGGTCGACGGCCTCGACCACCTCGGGTGTGAGCACCATGGAGGCGATCTCGCCGGTGTGGCCGCCCGCCTCGTAGCCCTGTGCCACGACGATGTCGATGCCCGCCTCCTGATGCTTGCGGGCGTGCCGGGCGCTGCCCGCGAGCGCGGCGACGAGGACGTCCCGGCCGTGGGCGCGGGCCACCACGTCGGCGGGCGGCGAGCCGAGGGCGTTGGCGAGCAGCTTGATCGGGTAGTCGAAGGCGACGTCGAGCTGGGTCCGGGCGACCTGCTCCATCCACCCGGTGATGCGCCAGCCGGACGCCTCACCCTCGGCCAGCTCCGGCACCCCGTACTTGGCGAGGGTGTCCTGCACGAACTGCCGGTGCGTGGCGGGGATCATCGACTCGACGTCGGCCTCGGTGACGCCCTCGACCTTCTTGGCGGGCATGACGACGTCGAGACCGTACGGCGCACCCTCGACGTGCGCCTCGACCCAGTCGAGATCGCGTTTGAGGTCGTCGGGGGCCGTGTAGCGGACCGCGCCGAGCACCCCGAAGCCGCCGGCCCGGCTGATGGCCGCGGCGACGGCGGGGAACGGCGTGAAGCCGAAGACGGCGTGCTCGACTCCCAGTTTCTTGCTCAGCTCCGTCTGCATGGGCGCAGGATGCCGCAGTCCTCCGGACGACGGAAGGCTTTTTCTGACGTTCCGTCAGATCTTTTATGAGCGACGCCCCGTTGACACCCGACCCGCCTGACATAAAAGTTTCACTGCGCAAGGGCAATTCGGAAAGATACTTTCAGGCGGCTCAGCGGAAGGTTTGTCGATGACCGAAGACGCAGTGCCGGGCGGACAAGGCGGGCTGACCCGCCGTCAACTGGCCCGACGGACGCTCGCCGTGGGTGGCGCGCTGGCTCTGGCCCCGTTCCCCGCCGGTCCCGCCGCAGCCGCCGTACCCCCTGACCACCACCCCACCCTGCGGCACGGCTCACCCGAACGCGCCGGTCTGCTCCCCGCCCATCTGCGACAACTCGTCACCGACGCAGAGACGTTCCTCGGCCCCTCCCCCAAGTACCCCTGGTACGCGGGCGCCGTGCTGCTCGCCGGGCGGGGCGGCACGGTGGCCCTGCACGAGCCGATCGGCATGGCGGTGCGCTACTCGGCGTACGACGAGAAGACGGACACCGGCGTCGAGTTCCCGCCGGAGCAGCAGCTCCGCATGGCCGAGGACACCGTCTTCGACCTGGCCTCCGTCTCCAAGCTGTCCACCTCGATCCTCGCCGTGCAGCAGATCGAGCGGGGCGCCCTGGAGCTGGAGGCGAAGGTCGCGTCGTACCTGCCGGAGTTCGGCGCCGCAGGCAAGCAGGACATGACCATACGTCAACTCCTCACCCACACCTCGGGTTTCCGCCCCTGGATCCCGCTCTACAGCGCACCGACGTACGAGGAGAAGGTCCAACTCATCTGGGACGAGGCGCCGCTCAACCCTCCGGGCAGCACCTACCTCTACTCGGACCTCAACCTGATCTCGCTCCAGCTGGTGTTGGAGCATCTGACCGGCCGCACCCTCGACACCCTGCTCCGCGAGGAACTGACCGTCCCGCTCGGCATGCACCGCACCCGCTACAACCCGCCCGCCTCCTGGAAGCCGCAGATCGCGGCGACGGAGGACGCCCGCATGCCCTGGTCGGGGCTGGAGCGGGGGCTGGTATGGGGTGAGGTGCACGACGAGAACGCCTTCAGCCTCGGCGGGGTCGCGGGCCACGCCGGGGTGTTCTCGAACGCGTGGGATCTCGCGGTCCTCGCCCGGACGCTGCTGAGCGGCGGCGCGTACGGCCGGGCCCGCATCCTCCAACCGGAGTCGGTGCAGCTGATGTTCACCGACTTCAACACCGCCTTTCCCGGCGACGAGCACGGCCTCGGCTTCGAGCTCTACCAGCACTGGTACATGGGCGCGATGGCCACCCCGCGCACCGCGGGCCACTCCGGCTTCACCGGCACCTCGCTGGTCCTCGACCCGACGACCGACTCCTTCCTCGTCGTGCTCGGCAACTCGGTCCACCCCGTGCGCAGTTGGCGCTCCGGCTCCGCACCCCGGGTGGCCGCCGCGAACAACATGGCGCGCGCCGTGCCGGTCCGCCCGGCGCGCGGACGTACGGCCTGGTTCTCGGGCATGGCGAGCAACACGGCCGCGACACTCGCACTCCCCGCCCTCGACACCACGGCAGGCACCGTGCAACTCGCCTGCGGCCTGTGGTGGGACACCGAACCCCGTTCGGACGTCCTCGTCCTGGAATCCACGGCCGACGGCGGGGCCACCTGGCAGCCCGTCCCCTTCACCACCACGCGCCACGCCGAGGAGCCGCGGGAGCACCCGGCGGGTTCCGTCACCGGCTGGTCGGGCCGCGTCTGGCACCGCCTCACCGCCGGCCTCCCGCCCGCCCGGCGGCTCTCGCTCCGCTGGCGCTACACCACCGACCGGCTGTACGTCGGCCGGGGGGCGTACGTCGACGGACTGCGCGTGCGGACCGCCCAGGACGTCCTCTTCGACGACTCCCGCCCGGCGGACGCGGCCCGCATCGAGGCGACGGGCTGGACCAGGTCGGCCGACTGACGCCGGTTCAGCCCGGCACGTCGAGGCGCCGCGTGCCCGCGACCGGCGGCGGCCGCAGCGCCTCCTCAGCCGTCGAGCCGGGCGTGCCGGGCGTGCCGGGCGTGCCGGTGAGGATGACGACCCGCCGGTCGGGCCCGTCACCGTTGACGGCGACGGGCCCGATCAGCGGGTGGTCGAAGTCTTTCGTCACCGGCCCGGACCTGCGCGTCGACGGCGGCAGCCTGTCATGACCGGTCAGCCGCCCCGGCAACCTGTCATGACCGGTCAGCCGCCCCGGCAACCTGTCATGGCGGGTCAGCCGCCCGGGCTCGCCAGCACCGCCATCGCCGCGTTGTGCCCCGGCACCCCGCTCACCCCTCCCCCGCGTACCGCGCCCGCTCCGCACAGCAGCACGTTGGCGTGCCGGGTCTCCACGCCCCAGGGACCGGTGTCCTCCTGTGCGTAGGGCCAGGCGAGTTCGCGGTGGAAGATGTTGCCGCCGGGCAGCCGCAGGTCCCGCTCCAGGTCGAGCGGGGTCTTCGCCTCGATGCACGGCCGCCCTTCCCCGTCCGTCGCCAGACAGTCGGCGAGCGGTTCGGCCAGGTGGGCGTCCAGCTGGGCCAGCGTCGACTTCAGCAGTTCGGCGCGCACGGCGTCGTTGTCCTGTGCGAAGAGCCGGGCGGGCGTGTGCAGGCCGAACAGGGTGAGCGTCTGGTAACCGCGGTGGACCAGGTCCGGCCCGAGGATCGTCGGGTCGGTGAGCGAGTGGCAGTAGATCTCGGAGGGCGGGGCGGCGGGCAGCTCACCGGCCGTGGCCCGGGCATGCGCGGCGGCGAGCTGCTCGTAGCCCTCGGCGACGTGAAAGGTGCCGGAGAACGCCTCCCGCGGGTCGACGGAGCTGTCGCGCAGCTTCGGCAGCCTTTTCAGCAGCATGTTCACCTTGAGCTGGGCGCCCTCGGCGGGGGCGGGCGGCTCGTCGCCGGTGAGGGCGGCGAGCGCGTGCGGTGAGGCGTTCACCAGGACGTGCCGGGCGGCGGCGACGCCTTCGCCGTCGGCCGTCCGGTAGGTGATCTCGGCGGTACGGCCGTCCGTGGCGATCCGCTCCACCTCGTGGCCGGTGGCGATGACCGCGCCGGCGTTGCGTGCCGCGGCGGCCAGTGCGTCGGTGAGGGCGCCCATGCCGCCGACGGGTACGTCCCAGGCGCCGGTGCCGCCGCCGATCACGTGGTAGAGGAAGCAGCGGTTCTGCCGCAGCGAGGGGTCGTGGGCGTCGGCGAAGGTCCCGATCAGCGCGTCGGTGAGGACGACACCCCGGACCAGGTCGTCCGTGAAGCGGTCCTCGATCGCGGCGCCGATGGGCTCCTCGAAGAGGGTGCGCCAGGCCTCCTCGTCGTCGATGCGGCGGCGCAGTTCGTCGCGGGTGGGCAGCGGTTCGACAAGCGTCGGGAAGACCCGCTCGGCGACGCGGCCGGTCATGCCGTAGAACCGCTGCCAGGCCTGGTACTCGGCCTGGCCGCCGGTGAGCCGGGCGAAGGCCTCCCGAGTGCGTCGCTCGCCGCCGCCGACGAGGAGTCCCGTGGGCCGGCCGTCCCGCTCCACGGGCGTGTACGACGAGATGGTGCGCCCGCGTACGCGGAAGTTCAGCCCCAGATCCCGCACGATCTTCTTCGGCAACAGGCTGACCAGGTACGAATACCGCGACAGCCGTGCGTCGACGCCCGCGAACGGACGCGTGGACACGGCGGCGCCCCCGGTGTGGTCCAGCCGCTCCAGCACCAGCACGGAGCGTCCGGCGCGGGCCAGGTAGGCGGCGGCGACGAGGCCGTTGTGGCCACCGCCGACGATGACGGCGTCGTAGGTGCGGTGCGTGCCGGGTTCTTCATGTGCGGTCATGGTTCTTGTTAACACGTGGTGATCTAGGTCAGCCAGAGGAATCGAGGCCCGCCGCTCACCCCCAGAACTGCTTCATGACGTCCGAGAACCGATCCACGAGATAGGCGCGGTGCACGGGGTCATTGGCATCGAGCCGCTTCTTCGGATACCGGTGTTCGAGGAAATACGCGATGCCCATCTTGCGCCGTTCCTCACGGGTGAATCCGGCGGTGGAGATGTGGGCGATCCGCTTGCCGCTCGCCGCCGCCTGCGCGTTGATGTGGGCGGGCACGACGAAGTGATGTGGGGCGATCAGCAGGACCGCCTCCTTGGCGTACTGGAGAGCCACCGCGAGGAGGACTTCCCACCATCGGCCCCAGTCGAGTTCGGGCCCCGGCACCCCGGGCAGGAGCAGGCTCCGCAGATCGAGGTTCAGCAGGGTCGTATGCTGCGGCATCCGGCTGGTCAGGTCGTCCCCGAGCTGCTTGCGGATCTCCTCCATGGTGAGCACCCAGCCGTTGAAATTCGCCCGCCCGTGGATGTCCCACGCGCTGACGGTGACCGGCTCACCGTGCCGGTTCTTGTAATCCTTCTGTAGCAAGTCCAGCTTCTTGCCGCAGAACCATTCAGCCACCAGTGTCGGTTCGGGCTCGGCTCCCGCCAGTATGTATTCCATCATGTGAGAAGGGTCGCCGAGGTCGCCAGATTCATAGGCGTCGGAGAGCCAGACCATGGGCTCGGCATGGTCGGCGACGAATCTTCGAGACCGCCGCTCCTGCCGTACGTACAGCTTGGGTTGCCCTTTGTAGTGGCTGCGCAGCGTTCGCCGGAAATCCAAACCGTTGTGCAACGCCCCCTGGAATTCCATGCTTTTGATCTGCCGGTCGTCCTGCGTCCTGGCCAAGTCGAAGGCCTTGCGCCGCACCTCCTCCAGGAACTCGTCCGTGGGCGGCCAGGTCGACGACTCCCAGCCCTGCGGCCATCTGTTCAGTCTGGGACTCGGCGCGCGTGGCGGGGTCGCCGGGCCGAAGTCGACGGTCTCCAGGGGCAGCAGGTCCGCGGACAGCCCCGAGGCCTCCTCGTCCCACTCCTCCCGCGTGGCCCCCAGCACTTCGAAGAACTGGTCGTACTGCCCGCAGTTCCGGGCCACGAAGACCGGGCCCCGATGGTTGCGGGGTGTGGTCGTGGCGAGTTCGAACAGGGTCTCCCGGGTGCTTCTGATGCGGCCGATCCGTTCCACCCGCACCTGGTCGTGATAGCCGAGCAGACTCCGGTAGACGCGTTCTTTAAACGGCTTGTTGAAGCAGGCCTGGCATGCCGTGAGGATCGCTTCGAAGCTCGGCGAGATCCGCTGTTCCTCCTCCAGGAGTTTGGTCAGCACCTGGGAGAAGACCTGGTAGTGACGTATGGAGAGTTTGAGGTCGGTCGCCTCCTCGCTCAGCTGATGGATGAGTTCCAGCAAGGCCTCATGTTTGTCGAAGGTGTGCGCCCGGTTCTCCTTCCGGTATTCCTCGTATCGCTGGACCAAGCGGGGAATGTGGTCCAGATAGCGCAGGAGAATCGGCAGGCTCGGCTGCCGGATGTCGTACTGGGCGTCGGGAAGCGACGGGTCGCCGTCGATCGTCAGCGCCGGCTGGGTCAGCAGGCGCCGCACGGCGGCCACATGGGTCGCGTTGCAGACGAACAGGATGCGGCGGTACCGCGGATACAACGCCTGGAGCCGTGCCGCCATGTGCAGTTCCCGCCAGGTATCCACGGGTTCGAAGCGGGACGGCGGGCGAGCCAGTCGCTCGGCGATCAGCGCGAGGTACCACTCGGCGCCGTGCTCCAGGGCGAGTCCGTCGTCGGGCCACTCCTCGTCCGCCATGCAGAAGCGGTCCAGGAGGTGTCCCGGGGCCATCTCCTGGTCGACGAGGGCCAGCGGGATGTCCCGTTCGGTCGCGATCCGTACCGCCTCGACCATGCCGTCGGCAGGGGTCACCGGGAAGACCTCGTGCTGGTCGCTGTCGCGCACCCGCGAGACGACCAGGGACACGCGGGGGATCCCCTTCACGGCCTGGAGCATGGGGCCTCGCACGGATTCGGGCAGCCCGACCGCGACGAGGTCCTGCCGTCCGAGCCCGAGTTCGTGGACCGCCCGCTGGACCTGGACGGCGAAGGTGAGGTGGTGGCGCATGACGGGCACGATGCAGACCTCGCCCTGTCGGATGTACGGCAGGCCCATGGGCGTGTCCCCCGCACCGGTCATGTGCGCCGGCCGAGGACCATGCCGGCGATCCGCTCGAAGAGATTCGCGCGCGGCTCACCGCCGTACTGGTCGTAGTTCATGGCGTAGTTCATCAGCGCAACCGCCTGCCGGACCGAAACGTCGAGCCGCTCCTCCCGCAGGTACCAGGATTCGAAGGCGTCCAGGAAGTCGGGCGACGGTGACAGGGCGGTCTGCACGATCCTGCGCAGTTCCTCGAAGGGCGGAGTGGTGATCTCGATGACCGGCAGGGTGCGCTGCTCGATGTACTCCGGCAGCACATGACCCGAGTTGCTCAGTGAGGGGTTGAGCGCACAGCAGAACCGGAAGTGCTTCTTCGCCTCCGGGTCCTTCGGGCCGATGTTGATGCCCGCCATCGCCGAGGAGACGTACTGCCGTCCGTCGAGCACCGAGGCGAGCGGGCTCAGTGTGCGCTCGGGTACGCGGTTGATCTCGTCGAAGAAGCAGAGCCCGCCCTCGTACAGGGCGGTCGCCAGAGGGCTCGCCCGCAGGGTCAGGGCCATCGACTGGCCGTAGGAGTCCTCCGGACTGGGCGTCAGGAGGAGGGCCAGGTCCTCAGGGGTGAGTTCCTCATGGCCCTGGACGATGTAGAGCGGCATCTCCAGTTGCCGGGCGATCTCGTAGACGATCTCGTTCTTGCCGAGTCCGGGGGCGCCCTCCAGCCGGAAGTGCAGCGGCGGCACACTGCTGTCGATGAGTTCCCTGCCGTCCTTCCGGATGCCCCAGGCGACCCGGCACAGCTCCAGTTCCGCGGTGCGTCCGATGAAGGTGTTCGCCGGGATCTCGACCGGATCCGCCAGCGCGAAGGCGACGTCGCCGACCTGACCGTAACCATCCATGTTCTGCTATCCCCTCGCCCCCGTACCGCCTTGCGGAGTACGGCACGTCACCCTGAACCCGAGTTGATGGAATCGGACATGTGGATCGAACCATCCGCCGATCAAGGACCAGACGGGACTGTGTGAGGGCGGGGTCACTCCGCCCTTCACGACGATCGACGCGGCGGGACCGATTTCGGGGCCCTCGGCCAGGTCCCGCAGTTCCTGTTCGGTCGCCGACATCAGCCTCAGTGAGGTGTTGCACCACTGCCACACACTTCCGAACAGGTCGTGCACCCCTCTTGCGTTCGGCGGGAGGAGGCCCACCGGTAACCCCGGTCCGTACTCCGGGGCGACGGCGGTCAGGTCCATCTGATCCATGTGCTCCTTGACCGCCTTGACCAGCCCCTCAACCGCCTCCGTCCGGTCCACCGGGGCGCGTGTGCCGGACACGCCCTGCCGCTCGGCTCGTGGGAAGAGACGGAGTCCGCGGGGTCGGGCGGGCTGCTCGGCCGGGACCAGGGCGCCGAGCACCCCGCGGGAGATCCGGAGCCTGCCATGTGCGGCGCTGTCCCATTCCGCAGCGGACGGCAGCCGGAAGAGCTGGCCGCCGTTGCGCTGTGTCAGCCAGGCGCAATACGCGGTGGCCTCGAAGAAGTTGACCCCGGTCACGGGCTGGTTGGGGGCGTTGAGCCGGCTGTTGAGCCAGTAGCGGGGAAAGCGGATCTTCTGCTTGCGGACCCAGGCCCAGCCGCGCTCGTCCCACCAGGCTCGCTGCTCGTACCCGCCGTCGCCCACGAACGCCGCGAACTCCATGTTCGTCACGGGGTAGCGGCCGATCCGGAAGGGCTCGACCGGTCCGGTGCGCGGCACGTCGACGAGGTTGCGCAGCGGCGACCCCACCGAGACACGGGGATCGAGGCGGCCCAGTGCGCGTACTTCGTCGATCCGGAGGAAGTGGTCCTTCCCTGGGAACGGGTCCTTCTCGTCCCGTGCCGTCTTGCGCAGCAGGGCCGGCACCGTGGCGCCGACGGCCCGTTGCCCCGGTGCGGCGAGTTCCAGAACGCACTCGTGCGCCAGTCGCGGGGCGCCGCCCCGCACGAGCAGTTCGACCAGCCGTTCGGCGTCCTTCCCGGGCAGCAGGGCGACCAGGATGCGCAGGACGTCCTCCCAGGCCTCCGGGGCGTCGACCGCGGCGGCCAAGCCCGCCTTGTGGAACCCCTGGGCCAGTTGGCGGGCGGCGAAGTAGTCCCGCAGCAGATCGAACCGGAATTCCGCGACGTCCGGGGCGCCCGTGTCCCGCAGCAGTCCGAGCAGCCGCCCGGTGGCGATCGCCTCCCCGTCCTCCGTCCGAACGGTCACACGGTGCTGCCCGGCCTTCTTCAGCGCAAGCGCCACCCGGGCCAGCCAGTCTTCCACCGCCGGCGCCTGCCGGGTGTCGGCGAGCCGTTCGTGCCGGCGGGCGACATACAGATCGAGGATGGTCCTGAGGTTGGCGTTCCGCAACGTCCGGTCCGTCGCGCGAAGTTCGCACAGCAGGCTCAGGAGTTGCGGATTGCGCAGATGACGCGAGACCGAACCGCCCCCGGCTGCGAGCAGATCGACGAGTGAGGGATCGCCGTGCCGTTGCGCGAGGATTTCGGTGACCTGCTGTTCGCTCAGCTCCCGGACCGTCATGTTCCTGGACCCCAGGACCAGCGCGGTGCGCTCGGTCCGGCAGGCCACCAGCGTTCCTGTGTCCGAGCCACCCGCGCGCAGCGTGTCCAGGTCCGCGCGCAGCCGGTCCCGGGCGGATGCGGACAGCCGGTCGACGTCGTCCAGCAGGAGGTACAGAGGTGAGCTGAACAGCCAGTGCAGGTGGTGGAGCTTCCCCCGGGTCCGGACCAGGTCGTGGCACGGGAGGAGGTAGCGCTGGTTCCGGTACGTGAAGCTCGCGAACGCGTTGCGCGCCACATGCGCCTCGACGCGTCCCGCGAGGTCGGATTCCGGACCGGTTTCCAGCGGGATGTACAGCGGTAGGTGGTGACGGACGCGCAGGCCGTGTTCCTCGAACCGGGGCAGGAACCAGGCGTGTTCGATGCCGAGCAGCGAGGTCGTCTTGCCCGCTCCGGTGCCGCCGATGAGGGTCCCGTGGCGGGTGAGGGCCGGAGCCTGCGTGACCGACTCGACGAAGGCGACGACCTGTTCGTCCGGTTCCGCCTCCGGTGCGGGCCACAGATCAGCCGTCAGCGAGATCACTCCGCGTGCCTGCGGCCGGGTCCGGCAGTGTCCCTCCAAACGGTAGGCGATCTCGTGGAAGCCGGCCTCACACAGTCCGCGCGCCAACTCCAGGACGAGTGCTGTCTTCGCCGGGTCGTCGATGGGAGACCCCGCCCAGGACCGGCTTGCCGGGAGAGCCCTCAGGAGGTTCGCGGCGACTGCGGGCAGCGTGACGCTGTTCGCGCTGAGCAGCGGATGCAGTACCTCTCTGAAGGGCAGCTTCCTGCCCAGCCGCTCCTCACAGCTTTCCGCGCGGTGCCGGTACTCCTCGGCGAACAGGTCCGCGGCGGCGAGCATCTGGACGGAGGCCGGCCTGAGCCGGTCCGTGTCCAGCGCCGCCAGGGCGAACCGCGGCATGCCCAGGACGACTTGATGACCTCTCGTCCGTGCCCAGGCGAGGAAATCGAGGATCCGGGCCGTGGGGTCCTCGGGCGGGGTTTCCGCCCGGTCGGCCAGCACGTGTTCTGGAGGGGCCGCCGAGAAGTCGACCGCCATGAGCGTCGGTGCGCGTTCCTTCCCTGGGGAAGGCTCGGCTGCCGCGTTCGGCTCCGCCGCGGTACGGCTGCCCGAGTCGCCGCGCCGGAGGTCGTCCGGCATGAGCCAGGCAGCGCCGTCGAGCCACAGACCGTCCTGGCCCGCCAACTCCCGCAGGGACGGACGTACATCGGCCGCGAAATGCGTCACCAGCAGGAGCGGGTGTTCCACGGCGAGCATCTCCCGGAAGCTCCGCGCGGGCCCGGCGGGCGTGAGCGCCGGCGGCGGCACTCTGAGCGCGGGGGTGGGCATGGGCGTGGCGTGGAACACCATCGGCGGCCCGTCGTCGGTGCCGGCAGCGGGCGGGTGCGCCGTGAGCAGTTCGGCCAACGGGTCGGAGACAGGCGGGTCGTCGCCCCGGGACTCCAGCCGTCGGCACAGCGTCTCGACCCACCCCTGCTGTTCGACTCCGACAGGAACCTCGCGCAGGACCTGTTGCAGCAGGTCCAGCGGCAGTTGTCCCACCAGCCGGGCGGAGAAGTCCTTCGCGGCCCCCTCGAACTGGATGGTGCTCAGCCCCTCCCAGCCGTAGAGCAGAGGGATGAGGGAATCACGGCTCTCGCGCGTCCTGAAGTGTCTGCTCAGAAAATCGACCGCGTCGCTGAAGGGATTCGACCCCGGATGCACCATGACTGCTACCCCAGCAGCCTCTCGGCCAGCTCTGGGGAATGCATTCGTATGTCTTCCAGAACGGCGATGGCGGTGGTTCCCGCGTTTCTCAGGTACCGCTTCTCGCTGTTCGGTTCCCTCAGCATTCCCCCGCTGTGATGGATTCCGACCACCTCAAACTCATTGTTGAACACGGGTGATCCGGAAGAACCCGGTTGCGTCGACGTCGTGTACTGGATGACGCTGCGGTCGGCATAGACCACGAAGTTGTTCTGCATGGAGATCTTCTTGTAGTGGCCGCCGGGATGCTGAATGATGTTCACGCGCTGATCGGCAAAGACCCTTTCGGCCACGAGTGGCACAGCACGGACTCCGTCCGGTATGTCGGGCAGCTCGATCATCGTGACGTCGAGTCGGGCACTGGTGTGGAAGAGCCCTCCGGGCTTGCACCGCCGAGTCTGCACCGGCCGTTCGAGGCCCTGTCCGTCGAGCTGGTAGTCGAAGTCGTAGGTACTGGCCTCGGCCGTCCCGCTGTCGCCGATCACATGGTGGTTGGTGACGAGCAGGCCCCCGGTGGTCAGGAATCCCGTGCCGACCCACCTCGGGGTGACGACGCGGACGACGGCCCGCGCCGCCTCCAGGGCGAGTTCGAGCAGGGCGATGTCCCTGAGGGTGTTCTCGCCGATGATCTTCTCCGCGACCTGGTCGTCGTTTTCCCGGCCGCGCCAGTCGCCGGAGGGGCCGCGGTCGGCACTCGGCTTGACGGTGAACGGATAGCGGGCCAGCAATTCGCGCAGATACTCGGCATCGTCCCCACCGCCGAGATAGGCGATCATCTTGTTGACGAGCACTCCCAGCGTTTCCCTGCCGGGTTCGTCCTGTCCGAAGGCCTGGAGCCGGTCCACGACCCGGACGGCCACCCCTCGCGGGGCTCCGTCGATGTCGAGGGACGCGATCACATCATCCCGGCGGGGAGTTCCCGCGAACACATCTGTTACGAAGTCCACACGACTGCGTACGGTACGGAAGTCCGGCATTCCCCCGAGAATTCTCACCGTTCGTTCGAAGTCGCGCGCGTCCAGCCTCACACTCATCGGCCATCCCCCTTGACGCTGAGAGTGGCCTCATTGTGCCCGAGCCGCCGAATCGGTGGAGGGGTTTTGCTCAGCGCGGCCTGGCCTGATCACACTGGTCGTGAATTCACGGTCCGTATGTGGCGGAATTTGTCACCCGTGGTCACTGAGCGCCGGACACGCGCTGCTGGCGCAGGGCGGCGACTCTGCGGTACAGCTCGACCGCCTCCGCGCCCCGGCCCAGCTGTTCCAGGCAGTGGGCCTCGTCGTTGCGGCTGGCGAGGGTGTCGGGATGGTCGGCGCCGAGGACGCGCTCGCGGGCCTCGGCCACGCGCCGGTATTCGGTGAGGGCGTCGGCCCAGCGGCCCAGCCAGCCGAGGCCGACGGCGACCTCACGGCGGCTGACGAGGGTGTCCGGGTGGTCGGGGCCCAGCACCCGCTCACGGATCGCGCACACGTCGCGGGACTCGGCGAGGGCCTCCTCCCAGCGGCCGAGGCGGCCGAGGTTGACGCCGAGGCCGTGGCGGGCGCGCAGGGTCTCGGGGTGGGCGGGGCCGTGGACGCGGGCACGGTCGTCGATCAGCTCGCGGTACAGCTTGAGGGCGTCGGCGCTGCGCCCGAGGCGGCCGAGGCTGATGCCGACCTCATAGCGGGCGGCGAGGGTGTCGGTGTGGTCGGGGCCGAGTGCCTGCGCGCGGGCTTCGGCGACTTCGACGTAGGTCTGCAGGGCTTCCGGCCAGCGGCCCAACTGGCCCAGCGCGTAAGCCACTTCGTAGCGGGTGACCAGGGTGTCGGGGTGGTTCGGGCCGAGTACGCGGGCGCGCGCGGCGGCCACGTCGCAGGCCATGCGGTACGAGTCCTCCAGGCGCCCGAGGCGGCTGAGGCTGAAGGCGAGGTTGTGGCGGCAGCGCAGGGTGTCGGGATGGTCGGCGCCCATCGTGCGCTCCCGGGCCGCGAGCACCGACGTATAGACCTGGTGGGCGTCGAAGTGCCGCCCCAACTGGCCCAGGACGTACGCCATCTCCTGCCGGACGGCGAGCGAGTCGGGGTGGTCGGCGCCGAGCACCCGGGTGCGGGCCGCGGCGACGTGCTTGTACTCGCGCAGGGCGTCGGCGGCGCGGCCGGTGCGGCTGAGGGTGAAGGCGACCTCGTAGCGGCTGGCGAGGGTGTCGGGGTGGTCGGGGCCGAGCAGGTGCTCGCGCTCGGCGGCGACCGCGCGGTGCACCTCGCCCGCCTCGGCCCAGCGCCCCAGCCGCCCGAGGCTCAGGCCCGCGTTGTGCCGGCCGGCCAGCGCGAGGAGGGTCGCCGCGGAAGGGGCGGGCGGCTCGTCCGGCACCGGCTCCTCGGCCCGGCCGGTGGCCGGGCGCGCGATCCATTCCCCGGTGAGGCCCGCTGCGGCGTCCGGTGATGCGGTGACGATGCCGGCGCCGGTCGCCTTGGGCCCGGTGGTCATGGAGCGGGTCCAGGACGGCAGCCGGGTCTCACGCGGTGCGGGCTCGGGCGGGCGGAGGTCCGGCCGGGGCGTCACGACCGTCGGCACATACGCCCGTGCGGTGCGGCCCGCGTCGATCCTGCGGCACAGCTCGCGGGCGTCGTGCGGGCGTTGTTCGGGCCGTTTGGCCAGCAGGTCCAGGATGACCTTCTCGAAGTACTCGGGCAGCTCGGCGCGGTGGCCGCGGGGCGGCCGCGGTGGGGTGTCGCGGTGGCCGATGAGGATCGCCCAGGCGTCGTCCAGGTCGAAGGGCGGTGCCCCGGTGGCGATCTCGTACAGCACGCAGCCCAGCGAGTACAGGTCGCTGCGCCGGTCGACCTCCGTTCCGCTGATCTGCTCCGGCGACATGTAGTGCGGGGTGCCCATCGCGATGCCGGTGCCGGTCAGCCGTGCGGTGAAGCCGATGTCGTGGCCGAGGCGCGCTATGCCGAAGTCGCAGATCTTCACCGTGCCGTCGGTGAGCCGCATGATGTTCGCGGGTTTCAGGTCGCGGTGCACGATGCCCTGCTGGTGGGTGTAGGCCAGGGCCGCGGCGACCTGGTCGGCGATCTCGACGACGTCCGGGACGGGCAGCGGGTGGTGCTTGTTGTCCTCCAGGAGCTGGCTGAGGTTGCGGCCCTCCAGGAGTTCCATGACGAGGTAGAGGATGCCGTCGTGCTCGCCGAAGTCGTGGACGACGGTGACGCCGCGGTGCTGGAGTGCGGCGGCCACCCGGGCCTCGCGGCGGAACCGCTCGCGCAGGACGCGGGTGAAGGACTGGTCGTGGGACTGGCCGAGGGGCTTGAGGCACTTCACGGCCACCAGGCGGCCGAGCGATTCGTCGCGCGCCCGCCACACCTCGCCCATGCCCCCGCGCCCGATCAGATCGAGCAGCCGGTACCGGCCCTGGATCAGCCTGGTCTCCGCCATCTCGTGCTGTCGCCCCCGTCGATGGTCGCCCCGCCCGCTGTGTCACGGATCCCCGCCGACGGTCGGTCGGCCCCCTCCGTGACACTGCCCTCGTTGCCCGTCCAGTATGGCGACCTATCGTCCGAGTTTGTACGGTGCCGGGCGGGAGCCGGGGCCGAGGCGGGCCATCGCCCGGAGGATGTGTTTGGGCGGCAGTTGCCAGCGCACCTGGGCGGGAACACAGCGCAGCAGGTTGCCCGTGGCACGCAACTGCCGGGTGACCACGGCGGGTTGCGGGGCCGGTCTGCCGTACAGCTCATGGGCGTACGGCGGCAGGGCGGCGTACGCCAGTCGTGCCACACGCCGCCACACCACCTCCCGCGCCGGTATGAGCAGGGGATGCGTCGGCGGGCGGAGGAGGAAGTCGTCCACCGCGCGCGCTTCGGGTCCGGCGGCGAGTTCGGGGCGCACCTTCTCGAAGTAGGCGGCCATCTCCGCCTGGTTCGCGGGTACGGCGTCCGGAGCGAGGCCCACCAGGCGGGCGCCGGCCCGCTGTTCGCGGATGTAGCGGTCGGCCTGCTCGTCGGTGAGGCGGAATCCGGAGCGGCGCCCGACGTGCAGGTAGGAGTCTATTTCGGCGCAGTGCACCCACAGCAGCAGCTCGGGTTCGTCGACGCCGTAGCGCTCGCCGGTGTCCGGGTCGGTCGCCCCGAGCATGCTGTGGATCTTCCGCACCCGGGCACCCGCCCGCTCGGCCGCCTCGGTGGTGCCGTAGGTGATGGTGCCGACGAAGTCGGCGGTCCGCATCAGCCGGCCCCACGCGTCGTTGCGGAAGTCGGAATTCTGCATGACGCCGCGCACCGCGCGCGGATGCAGTGCCTGGAGGTAGAGCGCGCGGACTCCGGCGACCCACATCATCGGGTCACCGTGCATCTGCCAGGTCACGGAACCTGGACCGAACAGACCCGGATCACCCGTCATGCCCGCAGATGTGACCACAGCCGCTAGGTGTCTCCTGAGCATCAGGTTGACCTGCGCTTTTGCCAACCAGCTTCAGCAGCACGGTGCGCGGTCTGCCGAGGATTCTTGGCACATCCGTACAGGCTCATTGATTTTCCTGCCCTGCGCCGGAGAAGGCCCCCTCCCGCTCCTTCACTCGTCTGCATCGGCACATCCCCCACCACGACGTCACCTCGGATTCTCCCCAGGGCGCCGCCGGATCATTCACCCGAGAGCGCTCCACGGTCTCCTCATGGCCAACGACGCTGCTGCTGTGAGCGCACCACCAGACCGGCCGCCCTCCTCTGCTCGGAGTCGCTGCCTTGCAGCACCTCATCCCCGGCCTGGGCGCCTGCGCCTACACTGTCACCTTTCACTGGCGTGACCGGTGAAAACTCAGCGCGTCGGTACGTCTGCCTGGACCCTTCGACACCGATGCCGCGAATCCTTGCTGGCAACGCCGGGCGCGCTGGCGCGACGGAGATCCAATGACCTCTACGATGATCTTCGCCCTCCCATCGCACTCTCGGCATGTAAGGCGGAGACGTGGCTCCCCAGCCCGCGCTGCTCGATCACGCGCCAGTTGGCCCATCGAGCGCTGATGTCCCCTGGTCGGACACATCAACACTGCACGATCTCGCCCGTATGCATGCCATTTCGGCTGATGCGGTCGGTCAACTGGTCATGCCGCCCGACTGGAGTGCCCGATGGACTACGGCCTGGCGCTTCGGGCGGACGTTGGTCGGCTGTGCCGTAAGGGACCTGGGCGAGGTCGACTTGCTCTCGAGTGTTCCTGTCCGCCGCTTCAGTTGGCGTACCGATCAGTGGCATCGCCCCGGCCTCGGATATCTGGTCAGTACCGAGCGGCACCATGGCTTCGAGAGTTTCGAGGAGGAACTCCTCCTTCTGGCAGCGGACTTCTCGTGTTCTCTGGTGGAGGCTCTTGCTCAGCCGTTCCGTCTGCGCTTCCGAAGCGTCAACGGCAGTGTCGAACACATCCCGGACTATCTTCTGCTGACCGATGGCACGCCGTGGCTCATCGACGTGCGGCCTTCGGAGCGGATCGAGCCTGAAGACGACATCAAGTTCGCCGCTGCTGCCGAGGTCGCACTGGTTGCCGGGTGGAATTATGCGGTCGTTGCTGGTTGGCGCGACCATGTAGTTGGCCTGATCGATACGTTCTCGGCCGGTAGAAGGCGCTTGACCGACCCACTGCAACTCCAGGAGCAGTTGCTTCTGGCGGCAGAAGACGGTCCACAGCCATTCGGGACCCTGGTCGCGCGTTGCAGCCTGGAGGCCGTTGCCCGGGCTCATGCAATGCATCTGCTGTGGCACCGCCGATTGGGCCTGCAAATCACCGGCCCTCTAACTGACGCGAGCACAATCCGACGGTCTCCCTCCCGGCGCTCGACGAGCGGGAGCTGGTGGCAGTGACGACGGCGCTTGCCTGGGATCTCTCGCCGGGGAACGAGTTCATCGTGAACGGCTTGCCATGGACCGTGGAGGCGTTTGAGCCCCAAGTCGGAAAGGTGGTGCTGGTCCGACCTGAGCATGAGCCGTGGAAGACGTCGGTTCGGCAGTTGTTGCACCATCCGAACATCCGGCCATCGACACGGACGAGGAAGGACCTTCCGGCCGCCAACCGCGGGAGGCAGCCAAAAGGCGTTCTCGATCTGCCACCGGACAAGCGGCCCCTGGTGATGCTGCGCGTGGAGCATCTGCGGGAAGTGGAGACCGGATTTCGCAGCGGCGACCCGCTGATGGCGCTCCCCGGAGAGCCGAAGCCGCAATACGACCCGGACTCCACAACGCTGACCGAGCGACGCCATGCCAAGGTGCGGGAACTGAGGCAGGAGACGGTACGCAACCCGGACCTGGCCGCAGCCAACTGCCTGGACAAGGTCAGCTACCGCACCCTGATCCGCTGGGATCTGGACCGCCGACGCTTCGGTCCGATCGGATGTGCAGACGACCGTTGGCTACGGGAGGCGACCGGCCGCCAGATCTCAGCCGCGGTACGTGAGGCCATCTTTGCGGTGCGGCACGAAACCCTGCACCGCTCCAAGCTGACGGCGAAGGACCGTGAACGGTTGATCCATCAGTACGTCCGCGAGGTGTTCGGAGAGGACGAACCGGTACCCAGCTACGAAACGCTCAGGGTCGTGTGGAAGGAGTGGTTCGGATCATCCGGAGCCCGTCAGCGCTATGCCGTTTCAGCTGCCCGGGCACAGGCGGTGGCTACAGGTCGACATGTAGTGGTGAGCCGGCCCGGCCAGGTGGTGGCACTCGACACGACGATCCTCCCGGTCAAAGTCCGCGAGCAGGTCTTTGGCGACCCGGTGTCGGTGCATCTGACGCTGGCTCTGGACGTATACACGCACTCGATCGTGGCTTTCCGACTCACGTTGGTCTCAGACACCTCCGTAGACGTCGCCATGATCTTGCGGGACGTCATGATGCCCCTGCCCATGCGACCAGACTGGGGCAAGGAGATGGAGTGGGCCTACCCCGGGGTCCCTGGCACCGTGGTCGCGGAATTCGCTGGTGGCAAGGTCGCCGGGCTACCGTTCTTCGCCCCGGAGACCGTGACCACCGACCACGGCTCGGTTTACAAGAATCACCACCTGATCGAGGTGCAGCGGGTAATCGGTGCGACGATCCGGCCGAGTCGGGTCCTGCGACCGACCGACAAACAGGCGGTGGAGCGGGCCTTCGGCGCGATCCAGTCCCTGCTGTTCCGGATCCTTCCGGGCTATCAGGGCGTCGACAGCTCGGATCGCGGCATCGATCCGGAAGGCGACGCATGCATCACCGTGGCGGAGATGGAGCACTTGATTGCCACCTGGGTCGTCAAGATCTGGCAGAACCGCAGATTCGGTTCCTACGCGCCCAGTTGGGATCCTGCCGGAGATCACAGTCCGAACACCCTGTTCGCCGCGTCCATGGCCCAGGGCGGCTTCGCACTGCAGATCCCACCCGCGGAGTTGTACTACCAACTGCTTCCTACCCATCGGGTGATGATTCACGGCCGCCGTGGCGTGAAGATCCGAAACCTCTGGTACGACGGGGAGGCACTGGACGAATGGCGCTTCCGTCCCTCGGGCCGGGGCGGGGCGGCGAAGAACAAGTACGTGTTCCACCGGGATCCACGTGATCCATGTTTCGTCTTCTTTCAGGATCCGCTCACCCATGAATGGCATCAGTTGCGTTGGGTGGGCCTTCCGGACGAGGGCCGGGTGCCCACGTTCAGTGACGCCCGTGTGCGGCAAGTGATGCGCGAGCTACGCGCTCAGGGGCTGAAACCGAAGTCCGACAAGGATCTGCTGCCCCTGTTGCTGGACTTGATCGGAGACAACGTTCCCGTCGAGCAGTGGCCCACGCGCCTGACGAAGGCTCAGCGGACCGAGCATGCCCGCGAAGTGGCCCAAGCTGCGGCAGCGGCTGCCGACCGACCGAAGCCAGCCCCTGTCGCTGCCTGCGCCGACGAGGTGGCACCTTTTGTGTCCCACCAGGGCGATGAGGTCCACAATGTCGTCGCGTTGCGTTGGCGCGAGCGGGCCGAGCAGGGCCAGGCTGCGATCGATAGCGAGCGTCGACGCCGACGAGAGTCGGTCCCCGAGAAGCCGGCCGCGACGTCGCCCCTTAGCCAGCGGTTGCGGGGGCGCAGCCTGATGGACTTGCTCGACGAGGAGAAGGATTCTGCCGCTGAGCCTGGCGGTCGGCCGTGAGTGAGCGCAGCAAGTCGTCCACCAACGCAGTCGCTTCGTTCTTGCCTGGGCCGCCTATCGACCGGACCCGGGTGGAGGGCTGGCAGCGGTGGGTGCGTACCCGTGAGCTATTCATGCCGGCACCCGTACTGAGCATGGAGCAGTATCTGCAGTTGACGCCCCGCCGACGCCGAATTCACGACCTTCATCGTCTGGCCACTCACAGCAGCCTGCCAGTGCAGTCCACCCCGATGAGCGAGGCTGTGGCATGGCTGGTGAAAGCACGGATCGAGGACGGCGCCTACAGCCACAAGGCCGGAATCCGGACCGGGGTCATGGTCAACGGTGGTGGCGCCCAGGGAAAGACGGAGACGGTCTGTGCGGCGATCGCGGCGTTCGAGGAAGAATGGCTGGAGGTGAACGAGTACATGAATCCGGATGCCATGGCCGGCACAAGAGATCTGCTGGCTCCCGTCGCGTATGTGCGCTGCCCGGTCAAGGCGACCCCTGTTTCCACCTGCCAACGCATCCTCGACTTCTACGGCGAGGACTACAAGAACATGCGCCAGGAAGACCTCGTGCGGACGGTGAACGCAGCCATCGCCGCGCACGCCACCAAAGCTCTGGTGATCGACGACATCACGCGACTCAAGCTGCATCGCGAGAGCGACCAGGACGTCTTGGACCTTCTTCTGGAGGTGATGAGCATGTCCGTCACTCTGATTCTGGTTGGTGTCGGCATCCCCACTTCTGGGCTATTGCGCCGCGGTCGGTTCGATCCGGTAATCAAGCGGTGGGTCATTCCTCCGGTCAAGGACCGCGGGCGCAGCCCCAATCCGGACGCTGCGACCCAGCACGAGCGGCGCTTCGAGATGATCGATCTACAGGCGTTCGGTTACGACACTCCCGGGCAGATCAAGGCCTGGGTCGATCACTTGGCGGCGCTGGAGAAGAGCCTGCGGCTCCTGCACGACACCGAGGGCATGCTGACTTCCGGATCCATGCCGGAATACCTGTTTCAGCGTACCAACGGGGTGGTCGGGCTCCTGGAGAAGCTGGTCCAGCGAGGCTGCCGAGTCGCGATCGAGGACGGCAGTGAGCGGCTGACCAAGGAGCTGCTGAACAGCTGTGCCGTCAGCCCGACGGATCTTCCCGACCTGGACGCCGATTCCGGTGAACAGCCATTGATCCCGCCGGTGGAGTCTCGGCCGAAGAAGAAGTCAAAGAGCAGGAACACCGTCTACGACGACGCGGGACCGGCAGCGGAGTTCGCCGGGTGATCCAATCGACTCTCCGTCCGCTCGCGCGGAGCCTCGATCCGTTGCCTGGCGAATCCTTGGCCGGATTCCTCCTGCGCCTGTCCTACCGAATGGGATCGACTCCGCACCGTCTGGCAAACTTGTGCGGTCTGACCTGCCGCAGCGACAGCATTCCCCAGGAACAGCTTCGCGGACTGAACCCGGACGCCGCCGAACGACTGGCCCGGGCCGCACACCTGACCCTGCGCGAGGTCCGCGCCCTGACCTTGCAGGGCCTCACCGCTACCTACCCACCGCTTGCCAAGCTTCGTGCCGACGAGGTCGACATCGGCTCGAAGTCACACATCAACTGGGCCACGAATCCTGACAGCCGTTACTGCCCCGGCTGTCTACGAGGTGACAGCACGCCCGTGCAGCAGGCTTTCGGCGGTGCCTGGCAGCTGCGCTGGCACCTACCCGTCACGTTCGCCTGCATGCAGCACTCATGCCTCCTCGAGAACACCTGCCCCACATGCACCCAGCCGCTCAGCGGACGCGTCATCAGGCGATACAGCCTTGTCCAGATGCCCCACGTCTCCGGCCTGCACCCGGGCCAGTGCCGCAACCGCGCTCCCAGCCCACCGCTCAAGCCGCGGGCCCGCGCCGCGCCGTGCGGCGCACGACTGGACGCCCTGAGGGAAGCTGCCGCGCTGTCGCCACTGGACATGCAGCGCATCCTCGATCTCCAACACAACCTGAACCTGCGGCTAGACCCAGGACAATTGCACTGTACGGCCGACGAGCAGACACCGCATACCTACTTCCCCGACCTGATCACGACCGCACGACTGATCACCCTGAGCTGGCCCAAAGGCGCCTCGCTCCTGCCGTCTACCGCGCTGGCGGACCTTGTGGACGAGTACGCCACGCCCTATATGCACGACCCATCACAACGCGGAGTTCAGATCCGGCGTAACGCGCCCCGCGGTACGGCGCATGCCTCGGCCCTGTTGCTCGCATCCGCAACTGCACTCGGCGATCGGGACCTTGTCTCACTGCGTGAGCGTATCGAGCCACTCGCACGCGAAATGCACCGTCGATCGAAGTCCGTCGGCGACAAGCTCTTTAAGAACAATGACGTTTCGGCTACCTTGCTGCGCGCCACCGCGCAGCGGGTGTACGGGTTCCAGAATCGCTCCACACTGCGTGCCGTCCGAAATTCGTATCGTTTTCGCACCGACGAAATCCCTCCCCTCCTCCCAAGTGATTGGTTTAACGAGCATTTCCAGCCTCTGCTGCACCGCATGCCCCAGATGACCACGATCTTGGAGCGCCACCTTCGTTGGGCTGGCTCATTGAGGCTTGCCGAATTGGTCTGCGGTCAGCCATGGCATGCATGCGCGGAGACCCTAGGGATCCCTCAGAGCAGTGCACGCCGAACGATGAACGTACTGGGCAAGCATCTGACAACTCCCGGCCTTTGGCCTGTGTTCGAGGACGCGGTCGACCTGGTCGCACGTCGTTTGGATGGGCAGAACCGTCGCATCGACTACGCCCACCGTCGCCGTACAACAGCCGACTGGCGTCTTTCACTCGCAGATTGGAAGACGTTGTGCGACGGGGTCCCCGGTCTTGAGCAGCGCCAGGCTACGGGGGACCCCCGAGTCGGTGAGGCCGTAATCTGGTGCATGGTCAACGAGGCGAGCTACCTTCACAGCCCGACGGTGACGCATCGCCGCTCCGCTTCCCACTCTCCCCACCGACTGACCGAAGAGGCAGGGCTATTCGCGAACAGGAATCAGCGCAGGCGGTCCTATGCGACTCTGAGTCGTCGGCTCGCGGCCTACGCTGCCCGACTCGCCCGAGCCTGCGACGAAGGATCTGACCTGCGAATCGAAGTGCCGAACTGGACCACCCCTGATTCCGTGCGACAACAGGACCAGGTCCATTGACCACACGTCCACTGGCGCGGAGCCTCGCCCCACTGCCGGAAGAGTCCCTGCCAGGCCTGCTCTTGCGTCTGGCCTACCGACTGGATCGCTCGCCGGCCAGGATCGCCGCCCTGTGCGGACTGAGCCGCCATCAACACCGACTGCCCGCCGAGTACTTGATCGCCCTGCCCGCGGAGTCCATGAAGGCTCTCATGGCAGCTGCATCTCTACGCGTGGGCGAACCCGACGCGCTCACCCTGTCAGCCATGGCCGCCTCCTATCCGCCGCTGGCCACCATGCGCGTGGGGGGCAGTCGCAACATGGCCTCCGCCCGACGCACCTGGGCCTTCAGCCTGTCCAGCCGCTACTGCCCCAACTGCCTGGCCGGAGACGGAAGTGCGATCCAGAACGCGTATGGGGGCCCGTGGAGACTGCGCTGGCATATCCCGGTCTCCTTCGCGTGTACCACCCACAGCCGCCTCCTGGAGTGTGGCTGTCCACAGTGTGGAGGTCATCCGAACCGGCCGTCGAACACCGAGCGGCAAGGGCTCATCACACAGCGCACGATCGGCGGACTTCACCCGGCACAATGCCGCCACCACCTCGCGCCCGGAACTGTCGGTGCCGGCGTCCGGACACCGCTGTGTGCAGCGCGACTCGACAAGACGGGCTGCGTAGCCGGGGAACCGGACAGCGACCTTGTCATGATGCTTGCCCTCCAACGACGCATCGATCGGAATCTGACACGCGCCCAACACTCACCCGGAACCAGCGGCACGGACTCAAGCCAAGACCAACATTTCTTTTCCGACCTGATCGCCGCCGCCCAACTCATCCGGCTCAGCTGGCCCGACAGTGCACGCTTCGCCCCCTCCAGCGCCGTAGCCGAACTGATTGCCCGCCACGTTGCCGCTTGGACAGCCCTTCGCGAGAACCGCAGTCCTGGTAGGCGCGTCCGTGATGCATGGGCCGCTCCCCAAGACCCGGCCCAGTGCGCAGCACTGCTGCTGGCCGCGGACACCCTGCTCGGCGACCGGGACCAGGACGGCCCGGGCCTTCGTGAGCGGATCCAGCCGCTCGCCACCGCCGCTTTCACACGCAATGAGGCGAACACCAGTGCCGGATTCCGGCGAATGAACGTCTCCCCAGGGCTGTCAAGGGCCCTGGCCCAGCGGTCCCTTGGCTTCAACCGCGCTGGCGGCCATCACCACGCCAGAAAGCACGTTCCTTCACGTCAGTGCCATTTCGGAATCGAGCATGTCCCTGCTCTTTTGCCAGAGGCCTGGCTCGCTGCACACTTCGGCGATCTGACGTCCCTGTGGAATCCCGGAGATGTATGGAAGCCACGCCATCTACGCCGAGTAGCTTCCCTCAAGCTCGTCGAAATGGCCGGCGGCGGGACTTGGCCACACTGCGCTGCGATCCTGGGAATGCCGTGGGCCACCGCCCAACGCAGCCTGACCGTACTCAAGCAAAGCCTCTTGCCCGGCGGCCTGTGGCCGCTGTTCGAGACGGCGGTCGAGAGCGTCGCGCAAGGATTGGACGCCGACGCCTCGCGCGTGGATTTCGCCGCGCGTCGTCGAAGGCTGAGTACCTGGCAAGTCCCTGTCGAGGACCTTGCTGGCCTCGCGGCAGGCCTGGTCCGCCATGCCAATGTGGAGTCCCCCGTGACCCGGGCTGCGGTATCCGCGCTTGTGTGGGCTCGTGTCACCCAGGGTGACCATTTGCACAGTCCACCGGTCCAAGCACTCCGCGAAGCGCAGCAAAGTACCAAGCCCGTGGTCGCCGCCATCGGCCAGTTGCAGACCCCCAGCAACCGCAGAGGAGCCAGACTCCTTCTCTTTCAACGCATCAACGAATACGCCGATGGCCTTGCTCAGGCGTGCCATGAGGGGTGCGGGGGCAGTTGACGAGGTGGCGACGCAGTGACCTCCGCTGGTCTCGCCGCGTCGGAGGTGTCGCCTGTGCCGGGTGGGCGGAAACGGCTGCCGGGCCTGCTGCGCCGCTGGCGCGTCGGGCATGGCGGTGGGAATGGATGGTCGTGGTCACCGGTGTTCGCCTCCTTCAGGCATCCCGCCGGACACGGGGCCGGTGTAGCGCTCCGGGTCGGCGTCGAAGGCGGCGGCGCAGTGGGCGGAGCAGAAGTAGTAGGTGCCTGTGCCGGTGTTCCGGGACTGTGCTGCGAACGCCTTGTCGATGCTCATGCCGCAGACGGGGTCCGTGACCGCGCTGCCGTGGGGGTGATGCTCGTGGGCGTGGTCGTACGGGGCGGGCCGGTGTTCGGTGGCGGCGCTTGCGCCGGCCTGGGAACGGTCGGTGGCGAATTGGACGCGGGGCTGTACGCGCGCGGGCTGGGCGCCCGGCAGCGGCTGGGTATGCCAGCGGCGCAGCCGGGAGGCGTTGGTGACCACCGACAGAGAGCTGAGCGCCATGGCGGCAGCGGCGATGATCGGGCTCAGGCGCAGCCCCCACACCGGGTACAAGGCGCCTGCGGCGAGGGGGACGCCGACGGCGTTGTAGATCAGGGCGAAGAACAGGTTCTGCCGGATGTTGCGCATCGTGGCGCGCGACAGCCGGATGGCGGTGACGACGCCGCTCAGCGAGCCGGAGATCAGGGTGATGTCGGCGGCCTCGATGGCCACGTCGGTGCCGGTCCCGATGGCGAGGCCGACGTCGGCGGCGGCCAGTGCGGGCGCATAACGCCCGCCCCGTGTCTTCAAGACGACTGTCGATGTTGTCCACCCGCACAGCATGGACGAAAGATTCCGCCCCCGCGTGGAGCCTGTGATCGGGCGGATCGGTCACCCCGGTCAGCTGTCCGCCCCCCGTCGGGGCCGAACGACTGGGCGGAGTGCCTGGCTCACCGCGCGGCCTACCTCATCAGGGTCTCAGCCGACCTCTGAGCTCCTCGACCCTGATTGCGAACTGACTCAGCAGCACGGGCACACGACACCACCCGAAATCAGACACCGCCCCAACACGAACGCAGATCGAACATCGTGCGGTTCCAGCCGAGGCGATAGCTGTCGAAGCAGGCACTTGAAGCCACCAGCTCGTCACTCAGGTCAGATCACACTGCTACGCACTGTCAATGCCTGTTCTTCGGCCACTTCCCTGAGCGACCGATTTACCGTCTGTCCTCGCCATTGATCACCCTCGTACGGTGAATCCCGTTTTTGCCCGTGTACTTGCCGGTCGCACCTACCGGTGGGAAATGCGGCTGTCGTGCGGGCTCAGGGGGAGGAAACACACACATGGATCCGTTGGCATTTCCCGTCCTTGCTGGAACGCTGCTGACCGAGGCGGTGAGGTTTCTCTTCGACCGAGCGAGCGCGGTGCTGGACCGGCGAGCAGGCCGAGTACCGGTGGCGGAGCCGGATGACGTGCCGGGGCAGACACAGCCTCTGCTGGTCAGGGCCCCGGCACTCACCGACGAGCGCGTCGCGCGCATCACGGGGGCCCACGGCGCGCTCCGCGTCTACCTGTCGCGGCCAGAGTTCCTCCAGGGCGATGACGCCGAATTACGGGAACTCTTGGGACGCCTTCGCCGGGACTTGGAGGAGGTATACGGGCGCCGCCTGCCCTTCGGCGACGAGACGGAGGCAGACCGGCCCGGGGTGGAGGTCTCGCAGCGGACCGACTCCCTTCATGGCAGGCAGGTCGGCATGCGCGTCGGCGGCGACATCACGGAACGCGGAAGGGCACGCGTCGATCAGGAGGCCGGGACCATCACGGCGACGGGTGAACAGGTCGGCATCGAGGTAGAAGGCACGATCGGCTGAGGCGGGCGGCAACAGCATGAGCTTCGATGACAGCCCTATCGGCGAACGCCTGTCGCAGTCCCTGCCTTCGTCCACGGGAAGCGATCGGCGGGCAGACGAGAAGCAGATGCCCTGGGCGCAACCCGCGCCGGCACTGCCGACCCGAGCTACCGAACCGAGTAGCCTGCCTGAGCTGCCGCCACTTCCTCCCGACCCGCCCAGCAACGCTGCGTCGACCGCACTGGCACTCACAACGCCGACAGAGACCACGCGCGACGCAGTGGAGGCGGTCGGCCAGGCCGCTGTGCTGCAGCGAGCCTTCATCAACAACGGCGAACAAGTCGGCACGAAGTACGTGTACGAGCAGACCCTCGACTCGCACGCCCCGATCTCGCCCGAGTACCTGGCCGTGGTCCGCGAGGTGTACGCCGAGCCCCACGGTGGGGATCGAATGGCGCCCAGCCCTTTCAAGCAGGCTCTTGAAGCCCTGCGCGCAGCGGGCTCCGTACTGGTCATCAGTCGCCCGCCGAACAGCAGCCGCACCTTCACCGCCTACGCATTGCTCGCTCATCTCCTGAACGGCGGCGTCATCAGCGAAGTTCGACCGCTGTCCTTCGGCGGCTCCAAGCACTTCCCGACCAGACGCCTGCCGCACGATCGGCATTGCGGCTATCTTCTCGAACTTCCGCCCGATGAAGATGACTTCGCCGTCGACGACTCCTTCGGAGGCAACCTCACCAAACTCGTCGAGCGCCTCCAGCGACGTGACTGCCGGCTGATCGTCCTCACTCGCCCCGAGCAGTGGAGGCGAATCAGCCATGGGGCGCCGGACGGCGTCGCCCCGGAATTGGGCACGGTGAGCCCGCGCGACATCGCCGAACGGTGGCTGCTCGGGCAGGAGCCCGACTTTCCAACAGACCAGTGGCTTGCTCACCCGGACATCAAGCCCCTCCTCACTGGACAGGCCCCCACCGACGTGCTCAACCTCGTGTACCTCATGCTGGAAGAGCACCGGGCAGCCCAGTCCGCAGCGACAGTCGCGTCCGCCCCAGACCAGGCGCTCAAGCATCAGCGGGACGGTTCTCCTCGCCGGACGTTCGAGGAGCAAGTGGCCAACGTTGCGGCTGCCCACAGCAACTGGGAAGACGAGCTCTACACATGGCACGAACCCGAAGGGCGGTCCCGTACAAGCTTCGAGCGCAACTTCCTGCTGGCTGCAGCTGTTCTGCGCGGCGATCCGGTCGGGCATGTCTACGCCAGGGCGGCGAAGCTGACCGAACAACTCGACACCCTAAAGGTCGAGGTGGACGGACAGCGGGAACCCGGGGTCATCGCCATGACGAGGGCCATCGGAGCACAGCGCGAAGAGGACGGCACCCTCACCTTCACCCGCCCACACTGGGACGACGCCGTCATCGAGTACTTCTGGAACGACCGCCCTCTGGCTCGCACCACATTTCTGAAGTGGCTCGCACAAGCACCTGTCGTCGACACCTCCACGAGCAGGGAAGCCCTGGAGATCGTCAGCAGGGACGGTCGACTTGCCGTGGCGGAGCGCGTCGGGCAGTTCGCTTTGCAATGGGCCGTTCGCCATCGGCGCCAGACGCCGCTGGAGCGGATAGTCGAGGAGTGGTACAAGCACGGAACCGCCAAGGAACTGTGGCCCCTGGCCGTTGAACTCCTGGACTCCGCAGCCATCCACGCCGTCAGCGCGCCCTACATCCATTCCATGCTGCTCGCCTGGTCGAGCCGGAGCCAGCCCCACCTGCAAAGAGCCGTTGTAGAGGTGTGTACGGGCGCGTTCGGCCGCCGGCATACCGCCAAGGCGCTGCGTCGGCTCAGGAATGTGGCCGCGCAAGGTCATCCTGATGTGATCGACACACTGCGAGAGGCAGTACGCGTCCTATGGGAGGACGCCACCGTACGGCAGATGTTGTTCGGGTACGTCGTCGATTGGTGCAAGTCGGATACGACAAGCCAGACCGTCGGGCACCGCACGTTCACCGCACTGGCCCTGAATTCCCCGCCCGAGGCAGCGGGCCTTCCACCGCTCCTCCAAGCCATGGTCGAGGGGACCCCCGACGAGGAGGATACCTTCCGCCCCACCGTGCAAGGGCTCGTGACGGGATGGCGCACCCTGCTGCGCCAGGCCGCGGGGCCGACAGGGGAACGAGACCTCGACAAAGCCATCTTCACGTGGCTCGACGCAGCGCTGGAACAGCACGAACTCAAGTCCCTCGTCTTCGACTCCCTGCGTCAGGCCGTAAACGTTCCAGGGGCCGAAGGGCCGATCCTCCGCGAAACTCTGCGCACCTCCGCCCAGTGGTGGGTGCAGGGGCAGGACCGCCCGTACGCCGAGGAGAAGGAAGACCTCAAACGCGAACTGTCCGCCTTGCTCGACCAGGACCTCATCGCCAGACGCAGTCAGCCGCTTGCGCCTCAGCCCACGTCACCAGGCGCTCCAACTGATGAGCCTCACGGCGATGCGGAGGTCGACGCCGCATGAGACGCCGAACCGCCAATGCCCCTGTCCCTACGGCAGAGGACAACGCCAGCTGGACGTCCGTCTTCACGGACCGCCTCAAGAGCGTGGACCCGTTGCTGTTCTTCACCACTGAGATTCGGGTGACCTGGCGCCGCGCCAACACCAACGCGCCAGCGAGTCGGCACGCAGCACCGTGCCTGGCGAGAAGGGAGATCGAGAAGGCAGCCGAGCTCTGCGACGTCCTCCGCCCAAGCGCCGCCGAGCAGGACATCACAGTCACCGTCCAGGAACAGCTGCCCCTCGTCGCCGACGGTGTGGTGGTCACCGATGTGCAAGTACGCGTCAGCGTGGACGACACCACGCGGACGGCCGCTCTCCACTCGGAACGCCTGCGGCAGGAGTACCAGCGGCAGGAGGAACGCATCCTCCGCGACCACGAGCTGGACGAGCTGGCACGGCGGCAGGTCCGGGCCCGCGAAGCATTCCTCCGGGAGGAGATCCTCGCCAACCCGGCCGCCGCCCGCCTCTACGGACTGCTGGAGGGCACATCGAAGCACTGGTCCCGGCTCGGAGGCCCGCCGACGGGCACCAACCTCAACGACCTGGTGCGCGAGATCCAGCAATGGCAGCCAGGACAGCAGTGGGTGACAGTCGCACAGCTGCTCCACGACTTCGTGGCTGGCCTGACGGAGGAAGGGCGCAAAGAGCTGCTCACCCTCCTCGCTGATACTGTCCGCGCGTTCGGTGACGAGCACACCGCCCACAGCTTCGCCCTCCTATCGGGCGAGGCGCGATGAGGAGCGCTTTACTGCGCTGGGTGCTTGACCCTGTCACCAGCACGTTGGCTCTGCGGCTGCGTTTACGCGAGCGTGGCCGTCTGTCCTATGACGCTGCCTGGCGCCTTGCCCGGGTCATGCGCCATCCGGACGAGATGGGCTACCGCCTCCAGGGACACCGCAACGACGATACATAGTCCGAGTCAGTCAGCGCATGGCCGTGGTGACTGCCCGGTGGGACAACTCTTACGGCAGGGTGTACATAAACTCCTTGCCGCCCCGCTCTGGACCGGGTGCGCGGTCGCGGCTCAAGGCTCCCGCTTGGACGAGGCGTTTAAGCCGGTTGTTCGCGTTGGTGACGGAGATACCGAGTGCATCAGCCAGTTCCTGGGCCCGGAAAGCGCCAAGCTTACGCGCCTGAGCGTAGGTATCCGCCATGACGTTGGTGTCGCCCAACAACGTGTGGTCTTCCCCCTGCACGGCGAACTGCTTGCGCCGTTCCAGGCACACGGCGACGGACTCACGGGTCTCCTCGTTCAACCCGACCAGCCTTACGCCAACTGCTTGCACGTCGCCAGCCGCGAGGGACACGTAGAACTTGCCGAGGAACTCGTCGACGAAGCTGTGGGTCATGGCTTCGGTGCCAGTGAAGTCGATTTCCAGTACGGGGGCCGGGCTGGCGGATCTCAACACCGCCTCCAGCTCGCTGCGCTTGTGTGCCCCCGTCCCTCGGGTGGACAGGAACGTACCCGGCTCGCTGACAGGGAAGGTAAGCACGTACTTCTTCGCCTTCATTGAACGCATTGAAGCATAGCCGGGTTACGCAGGGAACGAGACTCTCAGCCAGGCCCAGGTGCCCGTCACCCGATCGGTGGTGTGCTGATAGGCGGTGAAAATGTGCTCCCGATAGTGGCTGGCCGTCACTGCGCCGTTGCCGCTGCGCAGGATCAGACTCGTGATCGCTGTCTCTTTGGCACCGCTCAGTACATCGGGCAGTCCGTTACCGCGGTCCTCGCCGGTTCCGCTGACGCGAGGGCTCAGCGCGCGTTCCAGCGCTTGGACGCTGTCGGCTACGTCGGAGTGCTGTGGATTGCGCCGCAGGTGATCGAGCACTCCCATCCCGGTGTCGCACACAGAGACCTCCAGCCGCCTGCGGCCGGTGGTCTTGCCGCTGTACGCCTGTGCGGTGATGAAGGCGCCCAGGCTGCTGGCTCCGTGACTCACCGCATTGTCGATGAGCTCACCCAGGCCCGTGAACGCCTGTCTGCCGAAGCGCTTACCGAGGTGGGTGGTTGCGACGAAGCCGATCCGCTGGTTCACCTCGCCGACCGCCGATTCTTTCAGGCGAGTGACCTCCAGCAGATTGGCCGAGTGATCGTTCCGTACTTCGTGCGGGAGGGTACCAACGACGCGAGCTTCTTCCGGCAGATGCTTCAGCAGGTCCATGCGCTGCAAGTACGAGGTCACACTGCGGCTTTCGGGGAGGAGCAGAGTGACCTCCGCGCCGCTCACCGCGTGAGTGTGAGTGAGCGCGGCCACGGCGGCGAGGTCGAGTGGGCTGGCGAACTCCAGGTGGCGGGCGTCGATCATCAATTCGGGTCGAGAGCGGTCCTGCAGGCGCAGGTTGCCGCGCAGCAGAGGGTGACGGCCGGCCAACTCAAGTAACACGACACCAGCATGCCAGGCGGGCAACCGCCCATCTCATCCATTCGGGCGTGTGGCCGTCGCTGTCGTACCACCGTGCTACGGTTTCATAATCTTCAATGAAGGCGATTTACGGGATGGCGCCAGTGCAGCTCACCACCTGTTTCAACACGCTCCTCACGGACACGGTCAACCTGAGCCGCTTCAAGCTCGGCATGCTTGACGATCGAGTGGACAGCGTCTACCGGGCCCTCAAGGCGGACGAGGAGATCGGACACCTCGTCCTCGACAAGATTCCTCAGGGTTCGTGGGCGCAGAGGACCATCATCAACCCGGTCGGCGACAAGGAGTTCGATGCCGACTTCCTCCTTCTGATGGAGGAGAACCCGGACTGGCAGGGCAGCCCCAAGACCTACATCGACAAGGTCTACGCGGCACTGGACCGCCACAGCCGCTACCGCGAGATGCCGCACTCGCGCAAGTGCCGTTGCGTGCGCCTGGAATACAAGAACCTGATGCACGTGGACATCGTCCCGTACGTCCAGCTCAGCGACGGCCGCGACGTCATTGTCAACCGGGACGACAACTGCTGGGAGGCGACGGACCCCGAGGGCTTCACGGTCTGGATGCGCAACCAGGACGGCATCACCGGCGGGAACCTGCGCAAGGTCATCCGGCTGCTGAAGTACCTGCGCGACCACAAGAACTCCTTCACCGGAACGCGGTCGATCATCCTCACGACTCTGCTCGGAAACCAGGTCAGCGAGACCAAGACGCTGATCGATCCGGGCTACTACGCCAACGTCCCCACGACCCTGCTCCACCTGGTCCAGGACCTCAACACCTACCTACAGGCCAACCCCACCAAGCCGTCGATCGCCGACCCCTCCGGGTCGGGCGTCACGTTTGACCACCGCTGGACCCAGGACACCTACGCCTACTTCCGCGAGCGGATCCGCGTGCACACGGACGAGATCGAGGCTGCCTACCACCATGCGGACAAGGAAACCAGCATCGAACTGTGGCAGGGCCTGTTCGGCACCGGCTTCAAGGAGCCCGACGACCAGCAGAGCAGCGCGAAGTTCCCCGCCGCGGCCGCGTCCGTGGCCCCCGTGACGACGACGGGTCGGTCGGGGCGCGCTGGATGAGCAAGCGAAAGCCCGGGCAGCTCGGCGCTCCCACACCGTGGCAGAGACAGGCGCTCGCGGATCTCCGCGCGATCGGCGCCGAGCAGCCGGACACTCTGCGCGTGGTGGGAGTGCCTGACCGTACGGACGACGGCGCCCTGGCAATCACGATCGAGATCGACACTCGTGGGACCGTCTCGGCGGACGGAGGGATTCGGCTTCAGCCGCGCGAGCGGTTCATTCTCCGCGTCCCGTCCTCCCCGCTGCTCCCCCCTCAGGTCGACGTCACGCACACCCGGTTCATCGGATACCCCCACGTCCTGCAGGGCCACCGGCTGTGCCTGCACCTGGACCCGGCGCGAGAATGGAACCCGGCCGACGGCATCCGATCCAGCCTAAACCGTCTGTGGGCCTGGCTCAGCGATGCCGCCAGCAACCGGTTCAACGCCTCAACCGCCCTCTATCACGCGGTCGGCGGGGTCCTGCATCAGTCCGCAGTGAACCGCCCCGGCTCGAATGGAGACTCGATTTCGTGAAAGGATCGAGTCATGGCACGACCTTCCTCCTATCCGCTTGAGCTGCGCCGTCGCGCGGTGCGCATGGTCGCCGAAGTTCGCGGCGACTACCCGACCGAGTCCGCCGCGATCAAGGCCGTGGCCGAGAAACTGGGCATCGGCTCGAATGAGACGCTGCGCAAGTGGGTGCGGCAGGACCAGGTCGACTCCGGGCAGCGGCCGGGGACGACGACGGAGGAGTCCGCGCAGATCAAGGCGTTGAAGAGGGAGAACGCTGAACTCAAGCGGGCGAACGAGATCCTGAAGGCTGCGGCGAGTTTCTTCGCGGCCGAGCTCGACCGGCCACACCTGCGCTCGTAGCGTTCATCGACGAGCACCGGGACCGCTTCGGCGGTGTCGAGCCGATCTGCCGCGTGCTGTCCGAGCACGATTGCAAGATCGCCCCATCCACCTACTACGCCCACAAGAAACGACTCCAGAACCCGTCCGCGCGAACCGTGCGGGACGAGGAACTCAAGGAGCTGATCCAGGAGGTCTACACGTCCAACTTCCGTGTCTACGGGGCAAGGAAGATCTGGCGCGAGCTGAACCGCCAGGGCCACCGGGTGGCCCGCTGCACCGTCGAGCGGCTGATGCGCGAGATGGGCATCGCCGGCGCCGTGCGGGGCAAGAGAGTGATCACCACGATCCCCGACGAAACGGCCGACCGGGCACCGGACCGGGTGGACCGCAAGTTCGTCGCCGACGCACCGAACCGCTGCTGGGTCGCCGACTTCACGCATGTGGCCACGTGGGCGGGGGTCGTCTACGTCGCCTTCGTCGTGGACACCTTCTCCCGCCGCATCGTCGGCTGGTCCGCCTCCACCTCCAAAGAGACCCAACTCGTCCTGGATGCATTGGAGATGGGGCTTTGGCAGCGCGACCGTGAAGGCCGCCCCCACATCCCTGGCGAGCTGATTCATCACTCAGATGCGGGCAGCCAGTACACGTCGTTCAAGCTCGCCGAACACCTCGACGCCGCCGGCATCGCGGCCTCGATCGGCTCGGTCGGCGACGCCTACGACAACGCGCTGATGGAGTCGACGATCGGCCTGTACAAGACCGAGATCATCAAGCCCCGCCGCCCCTGGAAGACCCTGAGCGAGGTCGAGCTGGCTACCGCCGAATGGGTTGACTGGTACTGCCACCGCCGACTCCACGGTGAAATAGGCCACATCCCGCCCGTCGAATACGAGACCAACTACTACCTGGGAACCACGAAACACCAGGTCACAACAACCATCTGAGATCTCTATCGAACTCGGGGCGGTTCA